>NZ_JBIQXS010000001.1:51419-700142 GCF_058231085.1 Sediminibacterium sp. FW305-C-49 | reverse complement strand
GTAAGATTTGTATAGTTGAGTGTATTGGTAGTATTGGTGATGGTAGTCCATGAAGTACCATTGTCAACAGAAGATTCCCAACGTAGAATACTACCTGTATAAGTTGCAAGGGTCAGTGTACCATTATTGGCAGTAGCACAAACCGTATTGCTGGCAGATAAAGTGCCGGGTACAGTAGCAGGGTACACAGTGAGTTGAACAGTATCTTTTAAATTATTGCATATGCCATTCCTAACTGTCCATTCAAATTGATATATGCCGGCTACCAGCCCATTTACGGTGGTATGTGCATCAGCCGCATTGGTGAAACTTACTGCAGACGGACCAGCAATAAATGACCAGCTACCACTTCCTGCCGAAGGCGTAGTGGCATTTAAAGTAGTAGCTGCCACATTACACACTGCAAAATCAATCCCTGCATTGGGTGTTTCAACAGGAGGTACAACAGTTATGGTAGCAATGTTGGAATAGAGAGGCGGACAAACACCACTCTGCACCAAAACCCTGTATTGGGTGGAAGCGGTAAGATTTGTATAGTTGAGCGTGTTGCTGGTATTTGAAACGGTTGTCCAGCTTCCGCCATTATTCACCGATAACTCCCATTGAACAATATTACCAGTATAGGTATTGAGTGTTAATGTACCACTGTTGGCAGTTGCACAAACTGTGGCATTGTTGCCAAGTGTACCGGGAACGGTAACAGGAGAAACAGTAACAGTGATGGCATTGCTGTATTCAATAACACAGGTTCCGCTTTGAACAACAGCTCTGAATGTGGTGGTTTGCGTTAAATTGTTGAAAGTATAAATGCTGGTATTAACAGCATGGCTATTTGGCCATGTAACACCGCCATCAATGGATGATTCCCAGCGAATAATATTACCAGTGTATCCAGTCAGTGTAAGAGTGCCCGAGTTGCTGCCTGAACATACGGTTGTTGTACCACTCAAAGTACCTGGTACAGTCAATGGATCAACAGTAACAGTAACCGAATTGGAAAACTGGATACTACAGCTTCCACTTTGTACCACTGCTCTATATAAAGTAGTAGCCGTTAGGTTGTTGAATGTAAAAGTATTGGTTGTATTGGCAATATTGGCCCAGCTAGTCCCACCATTGTTAGAAAACTCCCAGCGAATAATATTGCCGGTAAAACCAGTCAGTGTTAAAGAACCGGTATTCGTTCCATAACACACATTTGTATTGGCAGATAAAGTACCTGCAACAGTTTCAGGACTGATGATAACACTCACGCTGTCTCTCGAAACAGTACAAGGGCTATTTGAAATAGACCATACAAACACATAAGTGCCGGGTATCAATCCACTTACTGAACTATTGGGTAAAGAAGCATTGCTGAATGTAACGGCAGAAGGCCCGGTAGCCATTGTCCAGTTACCTGTTCCCACTAATGCGGTATTGCCATTTAATTGCACAGAACCAAGATTACATAATAGCTGATCGGTACCTGCTGCTGCAATTGTAGGATTGGGTTTAACTGTAATAGTCGTTGAGTCTGTTGCGGTACAACCATTTACAGAAATTGTGGTGATCCTGTATCGAATAATTGCATTTGTGGTAGATGTATTGGTTAACACATCAGTAATGGTAGCTGTGGCAGATGGAGTAGTATTAGATGAATTACCTGAAGCTGTTCCTGTAATAACAGAAGAAGTCCAGCTAAAAGATGAACCCGTCAATGAACTGCTAAACTGAATGTTGGCAGCAGATCCTGAGCAAATTTCAGTTGTATTGTTGGTGATGGAAATGGCAGGATTGGGGTTCACTGTAACAGTAAGTGTATATGGTGTGCCAGCACAACCCGCATAATAAGGAGTGATCACATATCTTACAACAGCAGCAGTGGTAGTAGAAGCGTTGATTAAAAGATCGCTGATATTTCCTGATCCATTCAGGGTGTTACCACTACCTGAACCAGTTGTAAAAGAAGAAGTCCATAAAAAAGTACTGCCTGGCTGAGTGGAAGAAGGCGAATACGATAACAACTGATTAGAGCATATAGACAACGTAGAGTTTGTACCGAGATTGTTCGGATAGATTCTTAAAATCATCGAATCTTTACTTACGTTAAGCCCACAATTACCTGTTGCGTTATAGGTGGAAGTACCCGTAAAATAAAGCTTTACAGATCCGGCAGCTTTGTCGGCAAGGCTGGGAGTATATGTAGGATTTAAGGAATTGGCATTTGAAAAACTGCCCGTTCCGGAACTGCTCCAGCTATAATTGTTGGTAACATAAGAAACAGATCCGGATAGATTTACTGAACTCGTATTGTAACAAATGGAAGTATCTTTTGAATTAAGAATACTTGCTGTGGCAACCGCATTCTTGAAGACAACCTGTGTATCGCTGCAGCTTACACCATTGGTTGTGAACTGAACGCTTATTGTATAAGCAGCAGAGCTGTTAAGCTGAAAACGCGGATACTGTGAAGAAGGGTTATGTGAACCCTGAAAACTCCATGATCCTGAACTTGATACAGACCATAAATAGCTGTTACCTGCATTGTTGTTGCTATAGGTAACTTTATAATAAGGATCGGAAGCACTATAACTGGTGATACCATTATTACATTCAAGTACATCATCATTCAGTTTTACAGAAGCAACTGTAAGCGAAACAGCCGCTGATGCTGTAATACAGGTACTGGAAGTTAAACTGGTTACATCCGGACCAACAATAACACGATAAGACGCATTGTCGGTAGTACTGGCACTGCTGATGGTGTAACTACTGGTGGTTCCTGCCGTACCAATATTAGACCATGTAGTACCTCCATCGGTGCTTTTCTGCCACTGATAGGCTGGAGCAGTAAATGGGTTATTGGTGATAGCAGCATTAATGGTTGTACTGGTGCCCGAGCATATGGTTGTGCCAGTGCTGAATGAAATGCTCGCAGTAGGTGTACATGCTGTAAAAAGAATATCATCAATGGCCAGATCGTTACCACATTGTGGCTGTCCACCGTATGCATCAACCATTTCAAGTACAAGTGATGTAGTACCGGAAGGCAGTGCAAAACTAAATCCATATTGTTGCCAGTTAGGTGCTACAGAACGATTGGCTGTTAGTGGCAGGTTGCCGGTGCTATAAGTAGCAAGAATAGTACCTGAAGTGTTTTTAATATTGAAAGTTACATTCGGATATACATAACCACTACCGCAAATGGGTAAAGTGTTACTGGTGGTATTCACATTGGCTAACCAGGCTGAAAAATTATAAGTAGAACCCGGACAAAGATTATTCACCTGTTGCGTAAAAAAAACAGATCCGCCGGTACCAGCATTCACCAGAAACATATTGCCATTCGAATTGCCAGTATGGTCGTTCCCTACTGCCCAGTCGTTTCGACCTGAATTTTGAACACGTGGTGTAACAATATAACGACCATCGTCAAGGTCGCCACTGTTTTGAAAGGAATAGTTGGTGTTGAATCCTGAGGGCACTGTTGTTTTGGAAGAAGAGGAGCCCCCTTGTCCAAAAGTTTGTGAAAACACAGGTGCTAATGCGCTGCTAGAACAAGTGCCTTGCCCGTTTAATACCAGTGAGGTATATAGACAGCAAAACAAGAGCACAACATGGTATGTGTACTTTCGGGGGATCATGGATATTGGATATAAGGTGTTATCAGAAAAAAGCCAGATAGATTACTTTTCTCTGTATACAGCTCTCATAGGATGAATGCAATGTACAATACAGTATGCGCTAATCAATGTTATCGGTATATGACATAATCTTCTTTTCTTTGTAGTTCAATTCCTACATAATTAACAGCACTAGTTCTATTCTTTATACATTAAGAAAAATACTATTTACAGATCATGTGGTATAGATTGGGTCAATTTATTTTAAAACAACGTTTGGTTCTGATTTTTTTGTTGATGATTGCTACAGGGGTCATGACTTTTTATGCAACAAAAGTGCGATTGAGTTATGAGTTTACGAGGGCTATTCCTACCGATAATCCACGATACCAGGAATACCAGGCATTTCTGAAAAAATTTGGCGGCGACGGAAATATGCTCGTATTGGGTTTCGACACGAACCAATTTTATTCGGCAGACTATTTCAATGAAGTAGCATTACTGCACCAGTCATTAAAAAATATCAATGGTGTAACAGGTGTTTTGAGTATACCCGATGCCGTGAATCTTCGTAACAATCGCGAAGAACAACAATTGGTTCCGGAAAAAATATTTCAATCTCCATACAAAGCGCAGGCTCAACTGGATTCCGCAAAACAGGTATTTCTTCATTTGCCATTTTATAAAACGCTTTTGTACAGCGACTCAGGTAATGCTTATCTGATGGGTGTATCTGTAAATGGTGATACCATTAACAGCAAAGGCAGAACAAGACTCATTAATGATATTATGCATGAGGTTGAATTGTTTGAGACAAAAACAAAAACTGAATTGCATGTTAGTGGACTTCCATTCATCAGAACAACAGTAGGAAATCGTATCAAAGATGAAATGAACTGGTTCCTGATAGGATCACTTGTATTATCTGCTATTACTTTATTGATTTTCTTTCGTTCCATCAGTGCTATGCTGATGAGCCTTGTAGTTGTTGGTATAGGTGTAGTATGGAGTTTAGGAACAATGGTATTGCTGGGATATAAAATCACACTGCTGAATGCGTTAATACCACCATTGATTGTAGTAATTGGTATCCCCAACTGTATTTATTTTCTCAATAAATACCATACAGCATACAGGGAAACAGGTAATAAAGAAAAAGCACTTATTACCATGGTGGGTAGAATGGGTATTGTTACACTCTTTTGCAATATTGCTGCAGCTATTGGGTTTGCTGTATTTGCATTAACCAAGAGTGCACTGCTACAGGAGTTTGGTATGGTAGCGGGTATCAATATCATGGCACTTTTTGTGATATCACTTATTTTCATACCAGTGGTATTGAGTTACCTGAAGCCTCCGAAAGACAGGCATACCAAGTACCTTGATAATCCCTTTCTCGAAAAAGTACTTGTTCGTATTGAACGCTGGACCTTCCACCATGCCAAATGGGTGTATGGAGTAACCATTGCATTAAGTGTATTTGCAGTAATGGGTATTTTTCGTTTGAAGAGTGAAGGGTTTATTGTAGATGATCTTCCCAAGACCGATAAAATTTATACCGATCTCAAATGGTTTGAAGCACATTTTGGTGGTGTAATGCCATTAGAGATTCTGGTAGATACAAAAAAGAAAAACGGATTACTCAGGAATACAGGTCCGGTTTCGCGTATCAATGAACTCTCCGCTTATATTGCTGCCAAACCAGAAGCAGCAAGACCATTGTCTTTTGCAGAGGGATTAAAATTTGCCAAGCAGGCATATTATGATGGCGATACTTTAAGCTACGATGTTCCTTACGAAGGTGATCTTGCGTTTATGGGCCCATACCTGAAACAAAAAACAGACAGTAATAGTAATACAGGAACAGGGGTATCAAAAATCATCAGCAATTTTATGGACAGTGCCAAGCAGGTCGCGAGAATAACGGTGAACATGAAAGATGTAGGAAGTGCGCAATTGCCATTATTGATAGCTGACTATCAAAAGAAAGCCAATGAAATATTTGATACGGCGTCTTATAAAATTACTTTCACGGGCAGCAGCATTACATTCCTGGAAGGTTCGAGTTTTATCATCAAAGGATTAAAGGAAAGTATTTTCTGGGCCTTTTTGCTCATCACTTTGTGTATGCTTTATCTGTTCAGATCGTTTCGTATACTGGTCTGTTCATTAATACCCAATCTTATTCCACTGGTCATTACCGCGGGTATTATGGGATGGGTGGGTATTGCACTGAAACCGTCTACGGTGCTTGTTTTTAGTGTGGCGCTTGGTATTGCTATTGATGTAACCATTCGTTTCCTCATTAACTATAAACAGGAGTTGCCACATTACAACCAGCAGGTGGCACAAACACTGATACAAACCATCAGGCATACAGGTATCAGTATTATTTATACCTCACTTGTTCTGATAGCCGGATTCATCATTTTCTGTATCAGTGATTTTGGTGGTACCAAAGCGCTTGGCTGGCTAACATCTCTTACATTGGTCATAGGAACATTAACGAATCTGGTGCTTTTGCCCGTACTGATTCTTCATTTTCAGCGGCGTAAAGGAAAATGAAAATGTAATTTTCAGACAATAAGTGATATATATAGAATGATATTTTGTTGTATGTCTCATTTGATACATTAAAATAAAATATCATTTTGGAATGAAAATGACTCTTTTTTTTAAAAAAGAAGGGAATGGAGACGGATTTGCAGGTTATCAGTCTCTTTAGAATAAGTGAGTTCAGATTAGTAGTTATTTTATAAATTGCTTATTATCAACTAATTACATTAATTTTTCTTCAAACATCCACTTGTCAGAAAGATTTTTTCGGTCAGTACATCTTTTTTTTAGGTCAAACAGCGTTTTTATAAAACTGGCTGTCTAAATTTAACACTTCTATAAACCTAAAAACTAAAATGCGCATGAGAAAATTATTGGCACTAGTTGCCAGTGTTGTGCTATTGATGGCACAACTCCAGGCACAGACGAGCCGAACCTTCACGGGTAAGGTTACGGACTCCAAAGGTGCACCGCTTTCAGGTGTTACCGTTTCAGCGGGTTCTGACAGAAGAACCGTTACAGACAATGCGGGCAACTTCTCTATCCAGGTAGCCGCAAATGTCAGATCACTTCGCTTCAGCTATGTTGGCTTCAATATCCTGGATGCCAGCATTTCCGACAAAAATTCTATCACCGTAAGCATGACTGAAGAAGACAAATCATTGTCTGAAGTAGTTGTGGTAGGTTATGGTACACAGAAGAAAAAAGAGATTACCGGTAGTATCGTCAGTGTAAAAGGTGATGCGTTGGCCAATAAGCCAAACCAGAGCTTTGATCAGGGGCTGGGTGGTCGTGCAGCGGGTGTACAGGTGACCATTCCAAGTGGCGTTTTGAACTCGCCACCAGTTATTCGTATTCGTGGTACCAACTCTATTTCTCTTTCATCTTATCCCTTGATTGTATTGGATGGGGTGCCTATGTTCACCGGTGACTTCAGTGCGACAAGCGCTGCAGGTAATATCCTGGCGAGCATTAACCCTAACGATATTGAGAGTGTAGACGTTGCCAAAGATGCAGCAGCAACAGCTATTTATGGTAGCCGCGCTGCCAATGGTGTATTGTTCATCACCACCAAAAAAGGTAAAGCAGGTCGTTCAAAAGTAACATTGGATAGCTGGGTAGGTTTTAGCCAGGTTCAACGTTTGCCAGAACTGATGGATGCTTTCCAGTATACAGACTACAAAAATGCGGCACTGGTAAATGCGGGTACTTTCAATGCAGCAACCAATGCTTTCGCATTAACCAATGGTCCCGATGGCCAGCCCATCAATACCCGTTGGTATGATTATGTATATCGTACCGGTGTACAGCATAGCAATACCATCAGTGTATCTGGTGCTAATGAAGCAACCAGTTATTATTTTTCTGCAGGTTACACTGAGCAACAGGGTATCATCAGAAGAAATGATTACAAGCGCTTATCACTTACGATGAACGTAGATCATAAAGTTGGTAAAGCAATCAATATTGGTGGTAAGATCCAGTATTCATCTGAGAAAAACCTCGCTGCTGTAAGCTCTGGTTCATTGGGTGATGCATTCTCTACCGCAGGTCTGGGTCGCGTGGTTCAGGTAACTGCTCCAAATATTTCTCCATACAACAACGATGGCACCTATAACTACAGTGGTGCCTTGATTGGTGTAATGGGCAATAAACAGGGCCAGGTTGGTTTTAATAACCCTGTTATTCAACTCGATCTGAACAGGAATGATAACTATATCGAACATATCATCAGCAACGTATATGCGCAGATCAAACCCTTTAGCTGGTTAACTGGTCGTACTACTTATGGTATCGATTATGTATTATCTGATAATGATGCATTCTTCCATCCAATATCAGGTGAAGGTTTTGCTTCTACAGGTTCTGTAACTGCTACTTATAACAAAAGCAAAAGATGGGTGTGGACTACTACTTTACAGTTTGATAAAACCTTTGGTGAAAAACATTCTGTAAGTGCATTGGCTGGTATAGAGCACCAGAAATCTGATGGTGTTGGTTTTGGTCTGAACCGTATTACGGTTTCTGATCCCGCGTTTACCAATATCCAGGGTGGTTGGGCTACACCTAACACAGCCGGTTTAGCTATTGGCGAAAACTATCTCTATTCAGAATTCGGTCGTGTTCAGTATAACTACGATCGTAAATATTACCTTACCGGTAACCTGAGAAGAGACGGTGCATCTCAACTGGGTGCCAATACAAAATATGGTACATTCTGGGGTGTATCTGCAGGATGGGAAGTGATGAATGAAAAATTCTGGTCAGCAGCGAAACTGGATCGAGTATTCAGCAGTTTTAAAGTAAGAGCCAGCTATGGTAAAGTAGGTAATATCGGAGGCTTGGGTAACTTTGCTTCTCTGTCACAATTCGGATCAGGTCTCTATGGTGGTAATGCTACTGTAGCTTACAGTCAGGCAGGTAACCCTAACCTTACCTGGGAAACCAGTAAAAAGACAGATGTTGGTATCAATTTTGGTATCCTGAAAGATAAAGTAACAGCAGAGATCGGTTATTACAACAGTAACAACAATGGTCTGTTGTTGTTTGTGCCACAGCCTCCTTCAGCAGGTCTGCCTTCAACCATTCCACAAAACATCGGAACCATGTATAACAGAGGTTTTGAGTTTCAGGTGAACTGGAATGCTGTAAGTAAAAAAGACTTCAGTTGGAATACTTCATTTAACCTCGCTACCAATGCCAATAAAGTAACTTCACTGGCACCTGGTATTAACAATATTATTGGTTCAACAGGTGGTTTGGAGAATCCTAGTATTACCTTACCTGGTCATCCGATCTCCATGATTTTTGTAACCCGTACAAAAGGAGTTGATCCTGCAACTGGTCGCAGAATCTTTGTAAATGCCGCAGGTCGTGATGTGTACTTCCAGCACGTAGCTCCGGCCGGACAGGCAAGATTTATGTTCTCTGATGGAACAACAGCAGGTACTGTAAGTAATGCAGATGCTGTTGTGTACAAAAACACCAACCCTAAAATATTTGGTGGTTGGGAAAATACATTCCGGTTCAAAGGATTTGAACTGACTGCATTATTGACTTACCAGTTTGGTAACTGGATTTATTATGGTACACAGGCAGGTTTAAGAGATCAGCGTTTCTGGAACAATGAGACTGCTGTATTAAGAAGATGGCAGAAAGCAGGAGATGTAACCGATATACCTAAAGCTGTATTTGGCGATAACGTATCAAATGGTTCATCTTTCCCACTTGACATCAACGTGTTCAAAGGCGACTTTGTTAAACTGAGAACATTGACCATTGGTTATAACCTGCCAAAATCTTTACTGGAAAAAATCAAGATCACCAGTGCCCGTTTCTATATCAATGGAAACAACCTGCTGATCCTCACCAAATATCCTGGTCCTGATCCTGAGGTTTCATCCAATGGTAACGGTACCACCAATTTTGGTGTTGACAGAAACACAGTTGCTAACCAGAGAGGTCTGACTGTAGGTCTGAACGTAGGATTTTAATTGTTAACCTATTAATGCAGTAAAATGAAAAAGAAACTATTATATGTGATCATGGCTGCAGCGGTGGTTCAATTGACCTCCTGCGCCAAAGACAAATTCATCAATCCGGTACCTACCAATGCCATTTCTGATCTGACCGCTTTCGATAGCAAAGACAGAATTGAAGGTCAGGTACGTTCTATCTATGCTTCAATTAAAAACTCGGGAATGTATGGTGGTCGATACCAGATATTCAACGATATACGTGGGGAAGAATTCATGAACGACCGTACCAATGTGGTAACTGGTTTTGATATCTGGAACTATACACCCAGTAACAGTTCTACCAACAGCGTACTGAACCATTGGTCACGTGCTTACTATGTTATTAATCTGGCTAACGTGTTTATCGATGGTATGGCCGCAAAAGGAACAACAGTAGTAGGCGCCACTTTGTCGAACAACTTCCTGGGTGAAGCCCGTTTGTTAAGAGCTATGAGTTATTATTCACTGTTACAACTGTATGCCCGTCCATTCTGGGATGGTAATGGAAGTAAGCCAGGTGTACCTCTGCGTTTAACAGGGAATACCGGTTCAGGTAATTATGCATTGGCTCGCGCTACCGTTGGGGAAGTGTATACACAGATTCTTGCTGACCTGACATTTGCAGAACAAAACCTGCCGCTCACCAATGCAAACGCAACATTAAATACTACCCGTGCACACAGAAACACAGCTATAGCTTTGAAAACACGTGTGTTACTGAGTATGCGTCGTTATGCAGATGTAATTACGGAAGCCAATAAAATTGTAAGTGCTACAGCGCCGTTTGTTGCTTCTACAGGAGTTGCTCACGCATTGCAGGCAGATTACAGAACCATGTTTACCACTAACTATTACACAACTGAATCAATTTTGTCTATGCCATTTGCTTCTAACGAGCAGCCCGGTACACAAAACCAGTTGGGTTATTATTATGGACCTTCTGCTTTCAATGGTGGTAATGGAGAATATTCATTATTGGGAACCGGTATCATTTCTGATGCCGGCTGGTTGCCAACCGACAGAAGAAGAAGCTTCGTTCAGGTATTCAGTGGTAAAAGCTACCTGACCAAATACAGTGTGCCATCTACATTTATTGACCCCGCACCAGTTATGCGTTATGCAGAAGTATTATTGAACCTTGCCGAAGCACGCGTTCGTTCTACTAATACTGTAGATGCACAGGCTATCGCTTTATTGAATGCGGTTCGTGGTCGTTCCGACGCTGCAACTATTTTCACTCCGCTGAATTTTGCAAATGCTGATGCATTGGCAGATGCCATTGTAAATGAAAGAAGAATTGAATTCCTGGGTGAAGGTTTGCGTGGTACTGATCTTACCCGTTTGGGTCTGCCTCTGCCAGCTAAACCAGGTGTTGCAGCTATTGCTCCAACCGCTCAGCAGTATATCTGGCCCATTTCTTCCAGTGAATTATTGTTGAACCCATTATGTGTTGACAACTAATCTACTTTGACGAACGGAAAAACATCCGTCCGGAAACTACATAAAAGCCGACAGGAGAATACCTGTCGGCTTTTATATTTACAAAATGTTGATTTTCAATTTATTATAAACTTTCCGGCTAATTAGCCTAAAGCCATTCTAGGCAAAAAAACAGCGCATTCAACCCAACTCAAACACACCAATTGTAAGCTGTTCATGTTGTCCCACAGAAAAAACTAAGCACCGTTAATATAATTATTAATTCAATATGTTTATTAATTAATTAATAAACAATGTATTAGACATACGCATTTTTTTTCTACGTTGTTTTTTTGACCAAAAACGCAGCTTTTTATTACCGAAGCATGTCCATTAGTGTGCAATTATGTTTTCTTTAACTAAATTGCGGATCGCATTTTTTATTTAAAAACTGAAATAATGAGAAAATTCGTCACAGTCTTTCTGTGCGCACTGTTAACCATTGCGCAGGTTTGGGCTCAAAACCGAACCATTACAGGTAAAGTAACAGACCAGAAAACAGGTCAACCGCTTGTTGGTGTTACTGTATCTACCACCGCAGCAAATGCCATTACAGATGCTACAGGTAACTACCGCATCAATGTAACTGCTGCTGCAAAGTCACTCACATTTAGGTTCGTAGGTTACGAGGCACTTGATGTAGCCATCAAAGGTGCAGTAGTAAATGCGGCTATGGAATCAGAAACCAAATCACTGGAAGAAGTGGTGGTAACTGGTTACTCAAGAGAAAAAAGATCACAGTTCTCAGGTGCTGCTACCTTAATCAGCAGCAAAGCTGTTGAAACAGTTCCAGTTGGTTCTTTCGACCAGGCATTACAGGGCCGTGCACCCGGTATGCTGGTAAACTCTGGTTCTGGTCAGCCTGGTACCAGCCCTACCATCAGAATTCGTGGTGTACAGTCACTCGCTGGTGCAGGTACACAACCACTTTACATTATTGATGGAGTTCCTACACCTGATGCCGATTTCCAGTCTTTGAACGCCAACGACTTTGAATCAATCACTGTATTAAAAGACGCCAACGCTGCTGCATTATATGGTGCACGTGGTGGTACTGGTGTTATCGTAATTACTACCAAAAGAGGTAAGTCTGGAACAGCAAGTTTCCAATACCGTACCCAGGTAGGTTTTACACAACGCCCAAGCTTTGAGCGTATGAACCTGATGAATACAGCAGAAATGCTCGCTTATGAAGAGCGTGAAAAACTGCCAAACACACCAGGATGGGTTTATTCTCCATTGAACGCTACCAACCTTGGTGGTATTTCTGATGTTCGTGAAAAACAAATCTTAGATAGTATCCGTGCAATCGATATTGACTATGCCAATATTTTCTATCGTCAGGGTATTTCTCAGTCACATGAGATCAATATGTCTGGTGGATCTGACAGAACCAGATACTATGTTTCGGGTTCATATTTCAAACAGGAAGGTATCGATTTAGGATCAAGCCTGACCCGTTACAATACGCGTTTCAATATCGATCACTCTACTGATAAATTGAGTGTAACCCTCAATTCTACCATTGGTTTTTCAAAAGGTAAATATTCTGAAGGTGAGCAATTGGGTAACAGCCCGCTGAACCCTTTCCAGATGACTTACCGTGCAAAAACTTATGAGAATCCATATACTGCAACTGGCGGACTTAACTTTGGTACCAGCTCAAGTCTGGCATTGAAGCAAGTGGCGAATTTGCTGGAAAGAATTCAAAATTCTTCACTCACCAGAAACCAGATTAAAATCAACGCAGGTTTAACTACCGCGTACAAGATTTTACCAAGTCTGACCCTTAAAAATGTTTTTGGTTTAGATGTGTCTAGCGATCAAACTTCACGTTATATCAACCCGAATTCATTTGCGGGTACCAGTCAAACTTATAACAGAGGTCTTGCTCAGGAGGGTTACAGAATGATTACCCAACTGATTAATACCACCAGCCTGGTTTATTCAAAAAGATTTGCAGGCGTACATGAGGTTGAAGCAGGTGCTTATTTTGAAGGTATCAGAGGCTACAATAAAAACTTAGGTTTTTCATTGTTTAACCTTGATACCCGTTTGACTGAAACCGGTCAGAATGCTGGTTCATTGCCAACAAACGGTGCTGCAGTAATGCCTCAGAATGCTTCGAGTGCAAAAAGTGGATTCGGTATCCGTTCTTATTTCGGAACACTGCGTTATACATATAACAATAAGTATACTGTAAACGCGAACGTTCGTAGAGATGGTACTTCCCGTATTGTTAATCCTGAGAACCGTGAGATCACAACCTGGTCTGCTGGTTTTACATGGAATGCAATGCAGGAGAAATTCCTCCAGAATCAGGACATCCTTTCTGATCTGAAAGTACGTGTAACTTATGGTCTTGTACCAAACTTCGGTTCAATCGGTACAGGTAACTACGGAAATGGTGTAAGCTTTGGTGGTATCACCAACTACCAGGGTCCCCAGTTACCAACTTTTGGTGCTGTAACCTATTCTGGTTCTCCCATTGCTGGTCAGGCCCCTAATAGCCCCGGTAACCCAGATCTGGAAATTGAGTATGTGAAAAAATGGAACGCTGGTATCGACTTTGCCATTTGGAACAACCGTGCTAAGTTTTCAGTAGACTATTATAATAACAGAACGATTGGTCTGTTCGTATCAAACCAACTTTCTGGAACAACCGGTGCACCAACCACTTCCCAGAACATCAATGCGGGTGAAATGACCAATAAAGGGTTTGAATTCTCTGCTTCAGTTGATGTGGTTAAACAAAAAGATTTCAATGTAAATGTTGGAATTAATCATTCTATCAATACCAACAAAATTGAAGACCTTGGTGCAGTTAATGAATATGTATCTGGTACATTCCTGATTGCTGTAGGATTGCCTTATGGTTCACACTACAACTACAATTACCTGGGCGCAGATCCTGCAACTGGTGCTCCACGATATGAAACACCAACTGGTGGTGTTACCAATAACCTGGCTCAGGCTGGCCGTTTCTCTAAATTCGGTAGCTTTATTCCTAAACACCAGGGTGGTGCTACTTTTGAAATTCGTTATAAAGCCATCACTGTATCTGCATTGTTCTCTTATCAGTTTGATGTTGTTCGTAGTAACAATATCCGTAACTGGATTACTCGCGGTACACCGGGTTACCATGGTGCAGTACGTGCTTCACGCGAACTGATCGATGGTCAGTGGCAGAAAGCTGGTGATAACAAATTCTATCAATCTTCTGCATTCGACAGAGACTTTACTTCTTCTGACCTGGAAGATGCTAAATTCCTCCGTTTTAGAAACCTGAATATCTCTTACCAGATTCCAGCTATTAAACTGGGTAACGGGAAGAACCTGATCAAAGGAGCCCGCTTCTATGTTCAGGGACAGAACCTGGCAATCTGGAGCCCATGGAGAGGTTTGGATCCTGAAGATGATAACAATATCAGCTTGAATGAATACCCTAACCCTAAAATGTTTGTTGCAGGTTTGGATATTAATTTCTAATAGTGAGAACTATAAGATGATATTCATTAATGAATTTCTAAAATCAGAAAAATGAAAAGAATGAAAATATTAGTGCTGTCGGCCTTAACGATCTCTCTTTTCTCCTGCCAGAAACTGGTGGAGATCAAGGAAACGGATCTGATTGCAGGTGATGTTGCACTTAAAACTATTGAAAACAACGAACAGGCTGTTATTGGTGGCTATGTAGGTATACCCCCAGAAATGCCTATTGGAATGAACGCCGTAATGTCTGATGAGTTGGTGTCTGCAGATTTCTATAATGCAGCAACTGTTCACGAATGGCAGTATGGTACGCAGGACGTAGGTATCCGTGATAACTACACAGCTATTACTCCATACTATCGTGTAGCTGACCGCGCAAACCGCGTGTTATTGGCTTTACCAAATGCTGAAGCTCGTCGTGCAGGTGATGAGGCACTTCGCTCAAGGCTGAGAGGTGAAGCTTTGTTCCTCCGTGCATTCGCACACTTCGAGTTATACCGTTTTTACAGCGGTAGCACTGTAGGTACTGATCTGGCAATGCCATACCTGGAAACACCTTCACTGAAACCATTGGCTCGTATTACAGTGAGTGCTTATTTCCAGAAACTAAAAGCCGATCTTACAGAAGCTAAAACTTTGCTGGCACCTTATTCCGGAACAGTAGATATTGTTAGAGCAAATGCAATGGCTGCAACAGCTTTGCAGGCGCGTGTAGCACTCTACCTGAAAGAATGGAATGATGCAGTTACATACTCTACTGAATTTATCAATGCCATTCCTCTGGCTAGCAGAGCAAATTTCCCAGGTATCTGGTCTGATGCTACCGGTAATAGATCTGAAGTAGCGTTCAAACTGGCACGTTCTAATTCAAACGCACGTTTAGGATCTCTTTTCCGTGGTACATCACCCAATGCATCTAATATTGGTGTGGTAACTTGGACAGTTTCCAAAAAACTCTACGATTTGTACGATCAGGCAAACGATATTCGTTACGCTACTTATTTCAAAGAAGAGCCATTGCTGGCTGGTGGAGCACGTAAGTTTACACGTTTGATTGCCAAATACCAGGGAACTGGTTATGCAACAGCAAACGAAAACGTAAATGATGCGAAACTCTTCCGTACAGCAGAAATGTACCTGATTCGTGCAGAAGCAAGAGCTGAAAACAATGATTTAGTAGGTGCAGCAGCAGATCTGAACGCTTTACGTGCTGCCCGTATTAATGGTTATGTAAATGAAGTTTTGGCTACAAAAGACGCAGCCATTACTGCTATCATGGAAGAGCGTTTTAAAGAACTGGCTTTCGAAGGTCACCGTTTCTGGGATCTGAGAAGAAGAAACCTGCCTGTTGTTCGCCTGGTTGCTGACCTGGCTCAGGTAAATGCTACTACTACATTAGCAGCTGGTAACTTCCGTTTTGTATTACCTATTCCTCAGGTTGAAATGCAAGCTAACCCCTTGATGGTTCAGAACCCTGGATATGGTAACTAATCAGTAATTAACTTACTCCGATTAATATGAGAGACGGTCTTGTAAGACCGTCTCTCTTTTTGTCTATAATCCTCTGAGCAAACGCCCTTTCTTCTCGTTCTCAGTACTGCGTATAACCATCCGATGTAGAAAAAGTCATCAATAGAAAACTTCGGTAGTATATGCATTAGATACAGAAGTAACTACAAACAAAAAGAGACATCGAATTGTGTCTCTTTTTGTTTTAATGGGGACTTAAATTTTTATGGTAGCAGTTCTGCCAGTTTTTGTTGTAGTGCTTCCCCTCTTAAATCCATAGCTATAATTTTACCAGTAGGGTCTAATAACACGTTGAATGGTATGCCTTCAATTTTATACATCGGAACTACTACACTTTCCCAGTATTTCAAATCACTAATATGTTTCCAGGTGAGTTTGTCTTTTGCAATAGCATTCAGCCAGGCTTCTTTATCCTGGTCTAATGATACACCCAATATGGTGAAATTTTTGTCCTTGAACTTATTATATGCCGCTACTACATTCGGATTTTCTTTTCGGCAAGGCATACACCAACTGGCCCAGAAATCGACCAACACATATTTCCCTTTTAAACTGCTTAAACTAAAAGGCTTCCCTTCTGTATCAGGTAAACTGATTTCAGGTGCCTGCTGGTTCAGTAAAGAATTACCGGCTGGCTGCTGGTTCTGGCCGTAAGCTGCTACCAACGCTTTTATTTTTGCAAGACCAGTATGTTCTTTAAATTTTTCTGCAGAAGCATCCGCCAGTTTTTTTAATTCTTCCGGAGCCATGGTTCGGGAACCCATCCCTAAAGCATAATAACGGGCAGCCGGACTTTCAGATGCATTGATAAAATCAGCTAGCAGTTTATTCATTTCTTTGATCTGCACATCACGGTTGGCTTTTTCAATGGCAAGCAGACTGTCGTTACCTCCTCTTTGCAAACTATCCAGCATACCCAGTGTGCCATATAAAACAGAATCTTTTACACTGAATTTCTCAAACAGAGTATGCAGACTTTCACTCGCCTCAGACCCTTCTATTTTATATGCACGATAATTATTTACATCCATACTTACCCGGATGCTTTTACCGTCATTCACCAATAGTACATCAGGCCCATTTTCTACAACTAAGCGATACAGTGCTTCTTCTTTTGCTACCGCCCTTAATTCAAAATTGCCATTGTCTTTCAATGTGCCCGAATCAAGTATCACAGGCTGTTCACCACCAAAGGGTAGTTCCTGCAGGAATATTTTTTTGGAAGGGGCATTACTGATCTTACCGCTCACCGTAAACGCGCCATATTTTTTTTCCTGGCAACTACTGGCCAGGGCAACAATGGCCGCGATGTATATCATTTTTTTCATACGCTATCTGAGATTTATTGATTGAGTTTTTGTTCCAATAAACTGGTTACCTGTTTGGGATCGGCTTTGCCCTGACTTCTTTTCTTTACTTCACCCACAAACAAACCGATTAAACCTTTCTTTCCTTTTTTGTATTCTGCCACTTTATCGGGCATGGAAGCAATGGCCTCATTTACCCATGTTTCAATGGCATTGCTATCGTTTACCTGTATCAGGTTCATTGATTCTGCCAGTGTTAAAGGATCTGTATCCTTCTCCATTAAGGAAGGTAACAGTTTAGAAGACGCAATAGAAAAATTAACCTTACCAGTTTGTACCAATTCTATTAATAAAGCAAGTGTTGTGGGCCGGAGTGACAATTCAGCAAAGTCTGTTTGCTGTTCGTTCAAATACTGACGGATAGGTCCCAGCATCCAGTTGGCAATGGCTTTATAGTGTTGGCTGTGCTGTGTAACCGATTCAAAATAATCTGCAGTCGCTTTTGCATCACAGAGCTGAGCAGCATCATAGTCACTTAACCCAAACCGGGTCATATATTTTTCTGCCAGCGCATTGGGTAACTCAGGTAAGCCTGTTTGAATGGTTTGAATATAATGGTCTGTTAAGTGAAAAGGGGCCAGGTCGGGATCGGGAAAATACCGGTAATCATTGGCTTCTTCCTTATCTCGAATGGCGAATGTTGTATCGTTAGATGCATCAAAGCTTCTGGTCTGCTGTTGAATATTTTTCCCTTCTTCCAGTAAACCGATGATTCGCTCAATTTCAAATTCAATGGCTTTCTTCACATTGCGGATAGAGTTCAGGTTTTTTACTTCCACTTTGGTACCCAATTTCTTTTCACCTTTTAAACGCACAGATACATTGGCATCACAACGCAAACTGCCTTCTTCCATGTTTCCATCGCAGATACCCAGCCATTGTACCAGCTTTCTTATTTCGGTTACATAGTGCCAGGCTTCTTCCGCACTGTGCAGATCAGGTTCCGTTACAATTTCAATGAGCGGAGTACCGGCACGATTTAAATCGATACAGGTAAAATCATCTTCCAGATCATGAATGCTTTTACCTGCATCTTCTTCGAGATGAATACGATTGAGTTGTACATCTTTCCTGCCTGTACTGGTATGAATGGTTACATAGCCTCCTTTACAGATGGGTGTGGTATGTTGCGATATCTGGTAACCTTTGGGCAGATCGGGATAGAAATAATTTTTCCGGGCGAAATAATTGTCCTTTTCAATCTCACAATGACAGGCGAGCCCCATTTTAATGGCATATTCAACGGCTTTTTTATTGGTCTTGGGTAATGTTCCGGGATGTCCGAGTGTAATGGGACTTATATGTGTATTTGGTGCAGCACCAAAACTGGTACTGTCGCCACAAAACAATTTACTGGCTGTAGCCAGTTGTGCATGCACTTCCAATCCAATAACCGCTTCGTATTTATCCTGTAATGCCATAAACCACAAAAATACTGCACCTGATTTACCCGGCAGGTTAGATTTCTTATTTTATGAGAGAATTATAAGGAAAGAATACGTTTCAGATCATTTTCACCTACGGTAAGCAGGTTAACGGCTGGTAAACGACTGGTGAGTTCTTTCCAGTTCTTATCCATGCTGAAAATCTTTTTCAGCATGGGCAGGGCTTTGTCAACCTGTTTATTGTTGGCCAGCGTAATAGCGGTCCAGAATTGCATTTCGAGGTTGCCTGGAAAAAGTTGCATAGCGGCATTGTACTCGGTCATTGCTTTTGCCATATCATTTTTTTCCACTGCCAGGTCGCCATCATTCATATGCTGATAGGCAAGATGTACTTTGTACAAACGGCGCAATTCTTTTAATGGCTCTTTAGCATCATCTACCCTGATATCTACCGTTTTGTTATTCCAGCTTTCAGTTGGCTTTCCGGGTACTACAATAATGGCCGCAGCCTGCATACCTCTTATATCGCCACCTGCCTGTTGTGCAGCTTCAAGTGCAAGCAGAACCCTTTCGGCCAATGGTTTACCGGCACTTTTTTCAAAAGCAGCCGACATGTATTCGTCTACTTTATCGCCAAGCATCATATTGCTTTGCACGCTATAGTTAATACCTTTTATATGACTGGCCACCTGTATACAGTTCTTACCGGTATGTGTGGCCACATTTCCTTTGGCATCTATAATGGCTACCTGTCTTACTTCCCTGCCAGGATCAGCGGCGGTCAACTGGTTTAATACATCCTGAGCCGACAATCCTTTTTTGAGCAGATCCAATGCTTTGGGTCCATAAGATTTGTCAACAAAAGACTGGGTGGCTACTGCACCCACACCTGCTTCTGCCCATGGAACAGCTGTTCCTACGCTGAACCAGTGACTCTGCACGCCAACAGCCATTTCTCCGGTATTGGCATCTCTTGCCACAATAGAGTAGGTGTGTACCAAAGGTTGCTTCGATTGGTAGACCTGTGCTTGTAGTTGGAAAAGAATACCTGTGAAAAATGAAAACAGTAAATATTTCATACACCATTATTTAATAAACCGGATTTTGATCCGGTAAAGGAATGGTTTAAAAATACGAATAAAAAAACCGCGCCAGGAATGACGCGGTATATATACACATGAGAATTAGAGAAATAGTTAATAGATGATCTTACAGATCAGCAGTCTTTAATTTTTTAGGGAGTTTTATGTCAATAGTCTGGGCCTTGCCAGCTCTTGTAATACCTGCTTTCACGGTATCACCCTCTTTCAGGTTTTTCAATGCCTCTCTGATTTCATCAACAGAGCTAACTGCTTTTCCATTGATGGAAGTAATGATATCTTCTTTTTTAACACCGGCTTTGTCGGCAGGCGTTTCGTCATCAACATCAGTAACTTTTACACCTTTGCTGTCTTCTGTGTCTTCAATAGCCATTCCAAGCCTGGGTTTGCGGGAAAAATCGAAATTGAACCCATCCCTATTTCTTAAGCCAGGCATATCGAAATTGAAATCCCTTTTGAAATTGTCGCCAAAGTCAAAATCGAAACCCATTTCCATGGTTTTACCTAAGGTAGCAGTAGCTGTTTTTGACTGACCATCTCGCAGGTAATGGATGGTAACTTTGTCTTCAGGCTTGTGTTTGCCGATTACTTCATATAGGCTCTCACTGTCATCAATCGCAGCATCATCTACTTTGGTAATGATATCGTCTTTCTGTAAACCCGCTTTGGCGGCAGCACTCTCTTTGGTTACAGAAGTAATTTTGGCCCCTTTTTCATTTTTCTCGCTCATTACACCCAGTAGTGCTCTTTCTTTACCGCCTCTGCGAAGGTCATCCAGCTTGAAGAAGTTGGCACCACCACGGCCCGGTATCATCATACGTAAGCCTGGACTCAGTTTCAGCATGTCCAGATCACCCAGCTTCTCCATTTCATCCGGACTCATGTCTTTCACATCTTTGCCATTAATGGTTACTTTATCACCATCGATAACAATAGAAAGTTTTTTGCTGATCTTCTCTTTGGAATCTTTATCCGCTTTTTCTTTTTCAGTTGTTTGTGCAGTGGCTGTTAAACCTGTAAACAGCACCAGTACTGCCATCCATTTGCGATACATAGGGTTCTTTTTTAAAAGTGTACGAAATGTTTAGTAGTCAAATGTACTGTAAAATAATATATACGAAGGACTTCGGAAATGTTAAAAAAGGTTAATAAATCGTAAGCCTGTTAAGTGGAGATGCTTGAAAGAATACATGCATCAGGTTTCAGGTATTATCTCCTGCGTTTCTCAAAACTTTTTACCGGACAATTGTCAACCACTTCATCACGTAAATACTGCATGCCACATTTTTCAATGATGCGTAGTGATGCCATATTTTCTATATGAGCGGTGGCGGTAATGCGATCGAATTGCAAATGATTGAAACCATATACAAGACAGGCGTTAGCAGCTTCAAATGCATATCCCTTGCCCCAGTATGACGGAATAAAACGATAACCCAGATCAGTCTCCTTTCTTTCGGGTCTGAACTTTAAACCACACCAGCCAATAAAATCATTCGATTCTTTCAGTAGCACAGCCCAGCGGCCATACCCATAGCGTTGATAATGTGGTATGATACTGTTATGCAGTCTTTCCAAAGCTCTTTCAGGTGTACTGGGTAATTCATGTACATATTTCAGCACCAAAGGATCGCTATTCATCCGATGAATCAATGCCGCATCATCTATGCTGAATTCGCGAAACAATAATCTTTCACTGCTGAAAATGAACTGGCTCATATCAAATAAAAAGCCATCCCGTTTTAAGCGGGATGGCTTTAAGATTGAAAAATTATAAAATCGATTTTATTTTTTCTATTACCTGTGGAAGATTGCTGGCATCCTGCCCACCTGCTGTTGCCAGTGTTTTTTGTCCACCGCCACCACCTTTGATCAAAGCTTTCACGTGGTCATTGATCATTTTTGGCGCTTCCAGTCCTTTTGTGTTCACCAATTCATCTGCAACAGCAATGGCCACACTGGCTTTTCCATCTACATTGGCAACCAGTGTTATCACATAATTGCTGAGATGATCTTTCAGGTCGAAACAAAGTTTTTTCAAACCATCAGCATTGCCTGTTTCAATAACGGCCCCAATAAACTGAATACCATTAATGGTTTCAACCTGCTGCAATAAGGCCTGTTTAATAACTGCAAGTTGTTTGGCTTCCAGGCTCTCTATTTTCTTTTTCAGTTCGTTGTTGTCGGCATACAAATTTTCAACTGCTTTCAAAATCTCTTTTGGATTTTTTAAAGCTTCACGAATAGCAGTTAATTGTGTCAACTGCTCCTGTACAAACTGTTCTGCAGTTGCACCACTGGTGGCTTCAATTCTTCTCACACCTGCAGCTACGGCCGATTCTGATTTTATTTTGAATAAACCCAGTTCACCTGTAGCACCCACATGTGTGCCACCACAAAGTTCTATTGAATAATTGGGGTCAATAATAACCACACGAACTTTATCGCCATATTTCTCTCCAAACAATGCCATGGCACCCATGGCCACTGCTTCATCTTTCCCCATTTCTTTGATGACTACCGGAATATTTTCACGGATCTTCTGATTTACGATTTGTTCAATCGCTATCACTTCCTCATCACTCACTTTAGAGAAATGTGAGAAGTCGAATCTTAATTGTGTCTCATTTACCAGACTTCCTTTTTGTGCCACGTGGTTACCCAATACCTGTCTTAATGCAGCGTGTAATAAATGGGTGGCGCTATGGTGTATGGCTGTAGATTGCCTTTTTGCTGTATCAATACTGGCCACTACGGTTGCATCTATTGCTGTAGGTAAGCTGTCGCAGAAATGAATAATGAGGTTATTTTCTTTTTTGGTATCGTAAACCTGAATAATCTGCCCATCGAAATTTAATGTACCACTATCACCTGCCTGTCCGCCACTTTCTGCATAAAAAGGAGTGCTTTCCAGCACAAGCTGGTATGCTTCTTTGCCCTTTGCTTTTACTTTTCTGTATTTGTTTACACGGGTGCTAGTTTCATGGTTGGTGTAGCCGGTAAAATTATTTTCATTGCCTTCATGCACAATAACCCAATCTTCTGTATCAACTGCAGTAGCTGCACGGCTGCGGTTTTTCTGTTGTTGCATTTCTGCTTCAAACCCCGGTTCATCTACCGACAAATTATTTTCAGATGCGATGAGTCTGGTGAGATCAATGGGGAAACCATAGGTATCGAATAATTCAAAAGCAGCTTTACCCTGGATGGTTAATCCGGAAGCTGACTGAACGATATCATCAATTCTTTTCAAACCTTTGTCCAGTGTTCGCAGAAAAGCATCTTCTTCTTCTTTCACCACTTTGCTTACAAAATCAAGCTGTTGTTGCAATTCGGGGAACACAGTTGCAAACTGTGTTGCGAGTACAGGAACCAGTTGAAACAACAGTGGCTGTTTGTAATCGAGATAAGAATAATAATAACGAACAGCTCTTCTTAAAATTCTCCTGATCACATATCCGGCGCCGGTATTGGAAGGCAATTGACCGTCAGCAATGGTGAATGAAATGGCTCTTATATGATCGGACAGCACACGAAATGCGATGGCTTCTTTGCTGTCACTGTAATCATATTTTTTCCCGCTGATCTTTTCAACTGCTGCAATGGTGCCAGTAAATACATCGGTATCGTAATTACTTTGCTTACCCTGTATCACACGAACCAGTCGCTCGAAGCCCATGCCTGTGTCAACATGTTTAGCGGGCAATGGTTCCAGACTTCCGTCTTTCAGGCGGTTGAACTGGATGAATACATTGTTCCATATTTCAATTACCTGTGCGTGGTCATTGTTTACCAGTGTTTTTCCATCCACGGCTTTTCTCTCGGCATCTGTTCTGCAATCCACATGTATTTCGGTACAAGGGCCACATGGGCCCGTATCGCCCATTTCCCAGAAATTATCTTTTTTATTACCGAGTAATATCCTGTCTTCGGCAATCACTTTTTTCCATTCCTGGAAGGCTTCTTCATCACGTGGAATACCTTCTTTTTCATCTCCCTCAAAAATGGTAACATATAAACGGTCCTTATCCAGTTTGTATACTGACGTCAACAGTTCCCAGCTCCAGGCAATGGCTTCCTTTTTAAAATAGTTCCCGAAACTCCAGTTGCCTAACATTTCAAACATGGTATGGTGATAGGTGTCTACCCCAACTTCTTCCAGGTCATTGTGTTTACCACTCACACGCAAGCATTTTTGTGTATCTGCAATGCGTGGATTTTCAGCTTTTTTATTGCCCAGAAAATAATCTTTGAACTGGTTCATTCCTGCATTGGTAAACAGCAGGGTAGGGTCGTTTTTTACCACGATTGGTGCCGATGGCACAATCTGGTGTTGTTTGGAAGCAAAAAAATCCAAAAACTGCTTTCTGATCTCTGCGCTGGTCATAAAATTTTAAAAACTGTATTTTAGTCGCTCAGAAGCTATCTTTGAGCGCTTTAGAAAGGCATCAAAGGTAAGGAATTGGCCTGTTCTGTAGCAACCGGGTGAACTGGTTCCCCCCGATTTATGAAAAAGATCAAATATTACTATAATACGCATACGCTTCGCTATGAAAAGCTGGAAACTCCCCTCAGGGTGCGTTTATTACAGTTATTTGGTTTTATTGCCGCTTCCATTGTAACCGGAATCATCATTTTTGCCATTGCTTTCCGTTATATCGATTCCCCCAAAGAAAAGCTGCTTCGCCAGCAGAACGATGACCTGCGTCAGAATTACAGCATTATGTCGGAACGGTTGAAACAACTGGAACTACAGATGGATGAGATTGCCAACCGCGACAATGCGGTGTATCGTTCCATCTTTGAAGCCAATCCCATCCCCGACAGTGCCCGTGTAAAGGAAATGGAAAAGCGAAAAGAAGTACAGCTTGTACAAGGGATGGGCTCAACAGAGCTGGTTAAAAACATGACGGCACAGTTGAATAACCTGGCTTTGAGAATGGCTTACCAGGAACGTTCATTTGATGAGATAACAAAAATGGTAAAGAACAAGGAACAGCTACTTGCGTCCATTCCAGCCATTCAACCCATCAGTAATAAAAACCTTACCCGTATTGCTTCGGGTTATGGATACCGTATAGATCCTATTTACAAAGACAGAAGAGCCCATATGGGTATGGATTTCACGGCACCGCAGGGTACACCCATTTATGCTACAGCAGATGGAGTTATTGCTGATGCAGGATTTAATACGGGTGGCTTTGGAAACAGGGTAGTCATTAATCATGGTAATAACTACCAGACTCTATATGGACATATGTACCGTATCAAGGCAAGAGTAGGTCAGCGTGTGAAAAGAGGAGAAGTCATTGGTTATGTAGGCAATACAGGGAAAAGCTCGGGGCCGCATTGTCATTATGAAGTACACCACCGCGGAACACCTGTTAACCCTATTTATTATTTCTACAACGATCTTACACCTGCTCAATTTGATCGCCTGCTTAAACTGGCAGCAGCGAGTAACCAGAGTATGGATTAGGAGCTATGAGTTACGGGCTTTGAGCGGCGAGTGATTTTTTCGGAGAATAATCTTACTTATAGCTCGAAGCTCATAGCCGAGACTCCTGAGCATTTTAGTTTTTTCTGAAAAGAATATCCGTTTTAGAGAACAATCAGACCTGCAGTTTGTATTTTGTCTGAACAATCTTTTTCTATTGGAACCCGGCATCAAAAAATACCTGCTGCGTATTGTAAATACACTTTCATTGGGATTGTTATGGCTGGCACTGAATTCTACCGCCGGTATCATGTACGATTTTGCATTCATTCATGAAAAAGTACGTCTTGGTAATATCCTTTTCTACTGTTGGTTTGTGTTGAGTCTTGCCGCTTATTTATGGTATGTAATCCGACTCTGGAGCAAGCCGCTTGATTTCGACGAGTAACATTTTTATTTGGGGCCCGTTTTAATAGCAGAATGGGTTTGATAGGTCTGTAATTGTTTTGGCCGCAGATTCGCAGATTAATAAAGCTAAATCTGTGAATCTGCGGCCAAATAATTGATCTTAATCATTCAATCCTATGAAATACCTTTTTTAATCCTTATTTTCAGAATTGAAACTGAATAAATAATGCCCCTGAAAAAAGCTTCCAGACGAATTATGATAGTTGGTACCCTTTTCATCTGGTCCATCAAATTCCTGGTTCGCCCTTTTGTTTTGATTGATCCGGCATTTAAACCATTGGTTGGACTCGCACCAAATTTAATCGGGTCTTTTCTACTGCCATTCGGGGCCTGCTGGTTTTTTCAACGCATATTCCGCCTAGAAACAGAAATGGACCTGAATATTACCTGCTGTTTTGGGTTGTTATTGGTGGTCATCAATGAATACCTTCAACTAATACCCATTTTTGGGCGAACATTTGATTACCTCGATATCATCTCCTCCGTAATCGGCGTATTTCTCGGACACCTGTATTTTAAAAGACTGATGATTCGTCACTACCCTGTGACCGTTCAGTCATCCTGAATCAGTCGTTTTTATTGTCTTTGGTATCCAGTATCACCGGTGTATTGCCCTTACCCATTACGATGACTTTTGAATTGGGCGATGTTACCAATCCTTTCAATACCTGTATCTGTTCGTATTGTAATTGTTTATCGGTAAGACCACTGCTCATGATGCGCTGATAGTCGGCAATACCCTGGGCTTCTACACGTTTACGTTCAGCTTCCTGTTTTTCTTTCTGCAGCACAAACTCCATTTTCTGCGCATCCTGCTCTGCTTTTATTTTTTCTTCAATGGATGTTTTTACGTTATTGGGTAAAGTGATATTACGTACCAGTAATTGTTCCAATACAAGCCCGCGCTTCCTGAAATCGTCTTCAATACTTTTAAAAATACGGTTCTGAAACTGGTCACGCTTATTGGAATAAAGTTCAATCGCAGTAAAATACACGGCGTTATCGCGGATCTTTGTACGTGTGAGTGGACGAACAATTTTATCTTTATAATCTAAGCCGGTTTCCTTAACAATTTTCGGAGCTTCTACACCAACTACCCTATATAATACGGTAAGGTCTATGATGACTTCCAATCCATCGGCTGTTAGTACACGGATAGCATCATCACCCGCCTGGTCTCCTTCATCGTGAACACCACTCATGGTATAGTTCTGTGTTTTAATATCAACTGTTTTTACATCTATCAATGGGTTTACTACATTTAAACCACTTGTAAGAATGTCGTCAGATACCTTACCAAAGAGGCTTTTCACACCTATCTGGCCGGCATCAATCTGTTTGATACAGGAAGTAAGAAAACCCACAATGATGATAATAAAGGCCAGTATCCGCACACCAATGGCTAGCTTCCTGATTTCTTCGCGTTCCTGTTTTTTTAGGACGATACCAACAATCAACACAATGATACCAATGATAATGAGTGCCATAAAACTGTTTTTACATGAGTCTGAATAATGGTCGAAATATTACAAAACCCTAACTACTGTGATCAGCAATGATGGTCCATTTACCCTTTATTTTCCTAAAGAGCAGGGTATAATGTCCATTCAGGTCACCGATACTTCTTGTAAGCATCCATTTACCCAGTACAAAATAATGATTGGTTGATAGCCTGCGTACTTCAAGGATATTAAACCTGAGTTTGCCCATGGCAGCAGTATCGGGATAATTCTTTTTGTAGTTGCTTAATGTCTTCTGATAACCGTAAGTAGCGCCGTTCTTTCCCACAAACATCAGGCTGTCACTTTCCCAATAACCATGCATGAAAGCATCGATGTCACCACGGTTCCAGTCGCGGGTCTGACGTTCTAACAGATCGCGGATGATTTTTTCATCACCCTTTTGTGCCATACTCATTTGGGAAAGACCTAGACATAAGAAAACCAGGAACCATTTCATATTGCTAATTTTCAGAAAGCTACTGAAATTTAAGCGTCTTTGAAAGCTCTTACCATTTCTCTTTTGCCCCGTGGTCCCTGTATTTTGGTTACCCTGAATCCTGCAGCCTGCATGGCGCGGCGGACAACGCTTTTGCTGCAATAGGTAACCAGTATACCACCCGAACTAAGCATAGAAAAAACCCGTGAGAAGCTAGCTTCAGTCCATAATTCAGGTTGTGCAGATGGCGCAAATGCGTCATAAAAAATACAATCAAACAACCTGTTCTCAGAAAAAAGTTCGAGTGAAGTATGGTGTTTGTGTAATTGAAAATGGGTATGTATAATGTTGAGTTGATTCCAGTCACAGGCATGTATCTGCTGAAAGAGGTCGTTATCATTCAACAATTTTCCATGGTTCAGCGAATTTATTTCTTCAGTCTGTAAAGGAAAGGCTTCCACGCTATGATACTGAATGGAAAGCTTTTGTTCTCTGGCATGTATGGCAGTAAGCAGACAGTTAAGTCCGGTGCCCAATCCTATTTCCAGTATCTGTATAGCCTGGCCGGGGTGTAATGCAGCATAATATTTTAATCCCGCATCTATAAAAACATGGTTGCTTTCCTGTATGGCACCATGTTTACTGTGATAGCTTACCTGCATGGATGGGATGGATAGGGTATGAGACCCGTCGGCCGTTATTTGTAGCTGTCGTTCCATATCAAAATCAAAAGCAAGGTAAGTTTTCCGAATGAAACTGAATATCTATCTTCCATATATGGAATACATCAAACACCTGCGTAAGGATCCTAAACTTGCCAGCATCATTAACGGCTCAAAGCACGAACTCAGGCTGCATAAAAATATACCGTTGCGTTTAATGGCCAGCATCATGAGCCAGCAATTAAGCACTAAAGTGGCGAAAGTAATATTTCATCGATTCCTCAGTTTATACAATGGAAAAGAACCGAAACCACAACAGGTCCTGGATACTTCTTTTGAAACATTGCGTGGTATCGGGCTGAGCAATGCCAAAGTAACATATGTACAGAATGTGGCTCAATTCTGTATCGATCATAAAATCACCGATACAAAACTCCGCAAGATGGATAATGAAGAGATCGTTGAATTGCTTACACAAATAAAAGGGGTGGGTAAATGGACGGTTGAAATGTTGCTGATGTTCAGCCTTTGCAGAGAAGATGTATTTGCAGTAGATGACCTGGGTATTCAGCAGGCCATGTGTAAACTTTATAAGATCAGTGCCGCTGATAAAAAGAAGATGAAAACAAGGATGCTCAAAATATCTGCCACCTGGAGCCCATACAGAACATATGCCTGTTTGCATTTATGGGGCTGGAAAGACAGCTAGCACAATATCGAATGTCGAATATCCAACTTCGAAATTGAATATTCGATGTTCGACATTGCTTCAGGCTGAGTTTCTGGCAGCGTTAATGATGCCGAACATACTTCTTGTAATCAATTTTTCATACACTTCTTTCTCACTGTCGGTAATCACAGGTTTTCTGAGCTGGTGTAATGCATATTGCTGAATGGTGAGCAGCGGCAGTACAATCTGGTCTCTCATCTGAATGGATGCTCTGCCGGGTAAATCATCTTCCATTAAAATGGAAGCGTCGGCCAGTTCGAGTACCAGTTTTTCGGTCAGATCAAATTCATCTTTTACCAGTTGCCAGACCGGACCATATTCCGGATCGTCTTTTATGTATTCTGTAAGTGGAAAAAAAGATTTGAGCATGCTCATCATACTATTGTCAACAAGCGTACGGAAAAACAATACATTACGGAACATGGCTTTGATGTCTTCCCAGTAACCTTTTTCTTTCATTTGTTGTAAGGCGGTACCTACCCCAAAAAAACCGGGTACATTTTGTTTCAACTGACTCCAGCTACCAACAAAAGGAATCGCCCGCAGATCCTCAAAGCGTAAACCACCCGCACTGCCTCTTTTTGCCGGCCTGCTCGCAATATTACTTTTACTATAATAGTTAAGCGGACTAAACAACTGCATATAGGCAAGAAAAAGTGGATGCTGTTTAAACTGCTGATAAGTTTCATGACTGATGCGGCCGAGCTCTTCCAGGAGAAAACGGTCGTGTTGCGATAATTGTATACGCGTATCGGCAAACAATTCATTACTGATGCCTGCGCTCAATAATTGTTCAAGATTATATTGTGATGATTGTATGGTGCCAAAATTGGAAGTAATGGTTTGTCCCTGAATGGTTAACTGTATTTCTTCGTTTTCAATATTTGTACCCATAGATGCATAAAACTTATTGGTTTTACCACCACCACGAGAAGGCGGACCACCACGACCATCAAAAAAACGGGCTTTAATATTGTACTTACGGGAAATAGCGGTAAGGTTTTCTTTGGCAGTATAAATGCTCCAGTTGGCCTGCAGGTATCCGCCGTCTTTTGTACCATCGCTAAAGCCAAGCATAATGGTCTGCTGCATTTTTCTACCTGCCAGATGAAGAGCATATACAGGATGCTGGTATAAACGATCCATAATCTGTTCTGCTGCCTGTAAATCATCGATGGTTTCAAATAATGGAACAATATCGATCGGCATCTGTTCTTCTTGCCATCCGCAAAGACGGAACAGCGCATAAACCTCCAACACATTTACACAGCCCTGGCAATTACTGATCACGTAACGGTTGCAGCCTGCTTCGCCATTGTTATTTTGTATGATTTGGATGGCATAAATACTTTCAAGTGTGTCTTTTGTTATACCATCTTCAAAAATGGAAGGGTCAACTTTTCCGGCCAGTTTTACCAGCAGGTTCATCTTTGCAGTTTCATCTGCCGAAAGATAATCGTCTGGCAAAATACCAGTACCTGTTTTTTCTTTCAGTGTTTCATGCACATTGAGTAATACCTGTGTATGTATTCGGCTGTCCTGCCTGATATCGATGGTGGCAAAATGGGTGCCGAAAATTTTTACTTTATGGATGAGACTGTTCAGCCTTTGCAAAAAAAGTGAATGATGTTTTTCTATCACCAGATGCCGTATCTGAATCAATCTGGTTAACAGATCGGTTAACTGGACCCTGTTTTGTTCCGTTGGGCGAAATACATTTTCATAAAGTATTGCCTCCAGTTCATGAATCAAAGTATCTACACCCGAAAAACTAAGTCTGCGTTTTAGTTTACGTATGTCGCGGTAATAACAAACAGTAATGGCACTTCTCAGGGCTTCTGCTACTTTAATGGTTGTGGCAGCATTTACAAACGGGTTGCCATCTCTGTCGCCTCCGGGCCAGAACCCTAATTCAATAAAAGGATTATCATGGTCAAAATTGTGATCGAAAATATCGCGTTCAATGTTGTTATAAATATTGCCAATAGAGTGGTAGAGAATATTCTCCAGATACCACATCAGATTCAATGCTTCGTCGTAAGGGGTGGGCTGTTTTTTATTGAAGAATGGGGTGATGCCTAACTGTTGTATATATTCATTGATGGTATGAAAATCGTTTTTGGCAATTGATTCACTCATATCATGTATGATACCGAGCACACTACCAGGATAAAACTGTGTAGGATGAGCTGTAAGTACCACCCGTACCCTGAATTTTTTGAGTTTGTTTTTCAGTGCCTGCGTTTTGCCCGCAAATACCGCTTCATTGTATAATGCTTTAAGGCTGCCTGGTCCCTGTATATTGTTAACCGAATCAAATGCAGCATCTTCAATGGCATCAAATAATACAACCTGTCTTTCTATATACTGCACAAACTTGAAAAGCCGATCGAGTTTATCTTTTTCACTACGTACTTCTGTATGTTGCTGAAAAAAATCGTTGATGATCTGAACGGGATTTTTGCCGTCATGGTATTCATCCTGGCATGACTGGGATAGAATCGGCAACAATGCACCAACATTGGCAATACCAGAAAAGGGTAATGCCGCAAACAGGCTGTTGTAAATGGTGTATTTGTCGGTTACATTACGCCTGAACTGGTTGATATAATGATGAGAGGGCATAGGGTTTCGTTGACAATTTACCAATTTCTACCCGATTAAACTAACAGATCGTTTGATTTAAACTAATGAAAATTACAGCCTAATTAAACAAATGTTAGTTATCGGCATTAAACCTTTGGCCTTATGTTTGGTCTAACACCCATTGCCATTATATTCGAGTAAAATAACCCTGCATGCATTCAGACGATCAGGTACTATTGAATCAGTTCCGCCAGCCTGCTACAAAAGAACAGGGTTTCACCGCCATCATTAAAAAATACCAGGAGAAACTATACTGGCATATCCGTCGGTTGGTGGTGGATCATGATGATGCAAATGATGTATTGCAGAATATGTTTATCAAAGTGTGGAAGGGACTTGAAAATTTCAGGGAAGACAGTCGTTTATATACCTGGATGTACCGGATTGCGACCAATGAATGCCTGAGTTTTCTGGAACAGCAAAAACGCAGGTCGTCGGTAAGTATGGATGAAGTTGGGGAAGGATTGGCCAATAAAGTAAAAGCCGACAGTAATTTCGACAGTAACCGTTTGGAGTGGAAATTACAACTGGCCATTCAGCAGTTGCCCGAAAGACAGCGGGTGGTTTTCAATCTTCGTTATTACGATGAAATGCCATATGAAGAAATGAGCCGGGTACTTGATACCAGTGAAGGGGCTCTGAAAGCCAGTTATCATCATGCCGCAAAGAAAATTGAGGCTTTTATACGCGAAAATTAAACCTTGTATTACCAGGAGTATCCAATAAACAATGAATCACAGAGAAGAAATAACAGCAGAATTGAAACAGATTGATCCTTTAATGGCTCAATGGCCGGTTCAGATGCCTTACAGTGTTCCTGCGGGTTATTTTGATGCGATTGCCGATAAATTACTGGAACAGGCTTCCATTGAACTGGTGGTTGAAAAAAGCCTCGCATACACCATACCTGCAGGTTATTTTGACCAGTTGCCCGGTACTATACTTGCAGCTATTCATAAAGTGGAGGTAGAGCAGGAACTGGAAGAGCTGGCACCTTCCCTGAACCTCGTTTCCAAACAAATGCCTTATGCAAAAACCGCATTACCTGAGTTGAATATGGAAGCCATGATGGAACGGGCAGCCATGGATAAAATACCTGTTATTCAGATGCCTGTTCGAAAAGTGCGCAAATGGATGCCATATGCAGCGGCGGCTGTAGTAACGGGTGTTATACTGGCTACTGCTTTTCTCTATAATGGCACAACAGCAGATGAAGCAAACAGTATGAATTATGCGCAGGTAGATGTTTCACAGGAAATGTCGAAGCTAAGTGAAGAAGAACTGAATACTTATCTTGCTGCAACAGAGAAACTCGTTATTAATACCGGCGATCGTGATGTGTATGGTGTTGAGGCTTTACCCGAAGTAGATGAGCATATTGAAATGTCGAGTGATGATGAATTGAAACAATATCTGGATGAATCTACTGAATCTTTAGCTGAAGCGAAAACTGACAGCTAACACAAATAATTGATCATGAAAAAGACCATGTTGTTTTTTATTGTAGTGCTGATGGGATCACTAGTAAGTGCGCAGGAGCCGCAAAGGAAAATGATGGGCCAGCGTCAGAACATTGAAGTGCTGAAAGTGGCTTATTTTACCAAACATCTTTCACTTTCTACAGAGGAAGCAGAAAAATTCTGGCCATTGTATAATGCTTATACAGCAGAAGTAAGAAAAGCGAGAGGCGACCATAAAGAAGATATTCTTGCTTTTGAAGAAACAGTGTTGAATATCCGTAAAAAATTCAAGGGAGATCTTAAGAAAGTGCTGGTTACTGATGAGCGTGTAAACAAAGCACTGGTGGCCGAACGCGAATTCATGAATGTGGTTCGTAAAGAACTTCAGCAAAGAATGGAACAGCGCAGGAAAATGCGCGACACTAACAAAACCGATCAGTAACGATTAACTTTTAAGCGGCCCCCAAACTGGTGATTGTATATCGTGATAGAATAAAAAGGTCCAACCTTTAGCCTGTCCTTCTTCCCACCATTGTTTCCGGAGTTCCATACATTTTTTCCCGTCGAAATCGTATTTGGCTACAAAGCGACTTTTCATCTGTTGTAATTGAGGAGCATCATCACCCCCAAAGAAAATGGTCTGGTTATTTTCTTCGATCCAGAACACCTGGTGGAATTTGCTGTGTGCACCGGTTAGCTGGTAACGGATATAACCATCAATCAGTCCTTCATCTTCCGTAAGCCATACTACACGACTGAATTCTTCCAGTAAACGAAAATCTTCAGGAATATAAGAAGCAGAGCCAACGCCTAAGGCAAATTCCATTTCTCTTTGTTGTACATAGTAAGTGGCGTAGGGGAAACTGATAAAACGCTCCTGTGTTTGTGTATTATCGATCGTTACCCCGCCTGCATGATCTTTATGCAAATGACTCATCAATACTTTGGTGATCTGCGATGGATTGATACCTGCTCTTTCGAGGTTTTTATACAATTGAGGTGTTCCATCCGCTTCATTGTACCCCAACCCGGCATCGAGTAATATCACGTCTTTTTCTGTGATCACCAGAAAAGGTTGTATTTCTACGAGCAGGCTGCCAATGGGGCGGCTGTTCAGTTCTTCCTTTTCTGTATCGAAAGGAACAAATACTTTGGTTTTATCGATGGTGAAACTGCCTTCTGAAAGTGGAATGATTTGCATGCCTTCGCTTTATCTTAATACCATTTGCCGATCTGCATCGAGTCTGAGCAGGATAAAAATCAACGCTGTAAAGGTAAGCAAAGAAGAGCCCCCATAACTGATCAGCGGTAATGGAATACCCACAATGGGAAACAAACCAATGGTCATACTCACGTTTACGGCAATATGGAAAAAGAGGATACTCACCACACTATATGCATATACCCTGCTGAATGTACTTCGCTGTCGCTCTGCAATACGAACAATACGATACAGCAAGAACAGGTAAATGACTAAAAAGATAAAACAACCTACAAAACCAAAAGCTTCACCCAATGACGTGAAAATAAAATCGGTATGCTGCTCGGGTACATATTTACCACGGGTTTGGGTTCCTTTCAAAAAACCCCGTCCGAAGAAACCACCTGATCCAATGGCGATCTTACTCTGGCGTACATTGTAATCATCGGGTTTTCTTACCGGCTTATTAGTATTGCTCTTATCCTGTGCTTTTTTATTTTCAGAGCAATTATATTCCTTACCCACCATGCTATAGATACGCGTACTCTGGTAGCACTCTAATACGTTGTTGAAAATATACGGCACTACAAAACGTTGCACCCCTACACAAATCAACCAGATGGTAATGACAATGGTGAGCAGCTTTTTTTTCTTTTTAATCTGTTTGCGTAACAGAAATATGACAAAAGCGGCAATAACGGTAAGAATAATTGCCAGTACATTGGGTTCAAGAATGAGCGTGGCAATTACCAGCACTCCGAATGAGGAACCGATAATCAATATCTGTGCAGGTAAACCTTCCCGATACATGGCAATCAGAAAACTGGTGTATACCAATGCCAGACCGAGTTCATGTTGTAAAATGGAAAGTACGGCAGGCGATAAAGTGATAGCACCAGCAATAAGTTGGGAGCGGATTTTGGAAAAATCCACTTCCTGTCGTGATAGAAATTTTGCCAATGCCAGTGCCGCAAATATTTTACAAAGCTCTGCGGGTTGTAAGTTAAATCCGCCAGCCAGTGGTATCCAGCTTTTTGAGCCATTGATGTTTTTGCCGATTACAAAAGTGGCCAGCATGAGCAGTATGCCAAAGAGGTAAAATAAATTGGCAAATGCGGTAAAGAGTTTACTGTCTGTGAGCAGAATAAATGTGGCTGCTATGGCGCATACGCCAGCAAAAATGAGCTGTTTGCTGTAGTTGGTTTTACCATTGAGGAAAGAGGTAAACCAGTCTGTACCTGGTCTGTATTCTACCATAAAAATGCAGAGTATGCCAATCGACACCAGTATGGCATATAACCAGATAACGAGGTAATCAACACCCTGTGTGGCAATTTGATGGTTTCTTCTGTTCATACAACTCAGGCTGTTGTTTTTCTTTTGGTATTGGTTTTACGTTTTTCCTCAGGTAAGAGGGCGGCCACTTTAGTGACAGTATCTTTTTTTGAATCTTTTTTTGTGGGCTGAGGTTTACCTGGTGCAACCGAACTATCGGTTTCCTCTGGTGCTTCTTCCACACCCGATGTGTCGCGTGCTGCTTTTTTGGCTGCTGTAAGTTGTTGTGCCTGTCTCAACGAATCTCTTTTCATCATCAGTCTTTTCATCTGTGGTGGAATCAGGTTCATATTGGCAAGCTGTTCAATCTTTGCTTTTCGGTCATTACCACTGATGGAGTCTTTCAGGTATTTTTCAATGAGCAGACTGGCAATAGGTGCAGCAGATGTGGCACCATAACCTGCGTTTTCGCACATCACGGCAATGGCAATGCGTGGATTTTCACGAGGTGCAAAAGCGCCGAAGAAAGCATGGTCCTTCAGTTTTTCACCCCGATAAGCATTTTCTACGGTTCCTGTTTTACCACATACATTGATACCGGGTACTTTGGCATAAAAACCTGTGCCAAATTCCATGGTGCCCTGCATGCCTTCATGCACTTCTTCCCAGATATATTCCGGTATTTCTTTGGTTCTGTGTTTTACTTTGAACTTATCGAGCAACCCAAATTGATCGCCCCCTTCAATCGAATCTATAAGGTGTGGCGTATAATACCATCCCTTATTGGCGATGATAGCCATTACATTTGCCAGTTGTGTGAGTGATGTGGCAATTTCACCCTGGCCAATACTGTTAGAAATGATGTTACATGACTGCCAGTTTTTGCCAAATATTCCGTGATAGTATTTTGGGGTAGGAATATTACCCATTTTCTCTGAAGGAAGATCCACACCCAGTCTTCTGCCAAGCCCGAATGAATATGCGTACTGGTTGAAGGAATTCAATGCACTATCTCTGTTGGGGTATTTATTGTTTTCCAGGATTCTTCTGTAGGTAGCCGCAAAATAGCTGTTACATGATTTTGAGATGGCGGGCTTTAACGTAAAAGTGCCTGTTGCGTGGCAACCCATGGGTCGGCCACAACCGTAGTAGGCCCCGCCACAACTAACAGTAAACTGGTCGTCGATTACTCCTTCATTCATACCAATGATGCCGACCATTGTTTTAAATGTGGAACCTGGTGAATAGAAAGTACCCAGTGTTCTGTTCAATAAGGGTAATCTTGGATCGAAATACAACATTTCTACCAGGTGTTTCTTTCGCTGGTTACCAGTAAGATAATTGGGGTTATACGTAGGGGCGCTCACCATACAGAGAATACCACCCGTTTTTGGATCAATGGCCACAATACTACCTACTTTATTCTCCATGAGTTTTTCACCCAGTTCTTGTAACTCTACATCGATGCTTGAATAGAGATTATTTCCTGCAACTGCAGCCGTATCGTAGGCACCATTTTCCCAGGAGCCCTGTAATCGCCCTTTATTATCGCGGATAAAACGTTTGATACCTCGCTGACCCATCAAGACCTTTTCATAAGTACTCTCCAATCCCGTGCTGCCAAAATAGTCGCCCATTTCATAACCATCGTCTTTATGCCTGCGAAGGAAGCCGGTATCAACTTCGGCCATATAACCGAGAATGGCGGCACCTACATTGTAAGGATAGGTACGCACCGAACGTTCATTCAGTGAAAAGCCCGGAAAGCGGTACATGTTTTCATTGAGCTTGGCAAACATTTCGGGCGTAAGCAAAGCTTCAAACACACTGGGTTTAACACTGGTGTTTTTGAAAATAAGATCACGCATTCTCTTTTTGTAAGCAGCCGTGTCTATATTAAGCAAACGACAAAGGGTGGCCGTATCTGTTGCGCGGGCTTCGGCCGGAATAACCACTAAGTCGTAACTGATGGTATTTTCAAGAATACCTCTCTTCTTTCTGTCGAAGATGATACCACGATCGGGATAAATTACTTTCCTGTAGAAAGCATTATTATCTGCTGCCAGTTTGTATTTGCTGGAAAACAACTGCAGGTTAATCAACTGCCCTGTAATGGCAATGAAAACACCTGCAAAAATAAACTGTATCACACGGCTGCGGCTCTGGTTGAAGACAGGCATATTTCTTGGGACTAAACGTAAAAGAGAAGTGTACTACAAATTTGATGCTTTGTTGTGGATCAAACGCAAAAACTTTTAAAAAATTGTTGCTATTTGTTGAAGTGTAAAATCAAAAATCGAAAAATCAAGCAATCAAAACGCTGTGGTTCTTTCCAGTCTTATGCTGCATTGGTGCGGTACTTACCTTTTCTCAGGAACAGCAGTTCTGCCAGGAAAATCATCAGCAGGCTGATGGCCGTGGTGCCAAGTACTTTTCCGAGGAAGTAAAGAAAGTCTCCAAACTGCAGCCATTCTATGAGTACAAGGTAAAAATGGTGAACAAAAGTCAACACACCTACATATAAACTATAGGGTGCCCACCCCATGCTTTTGCTTCCAGGCTCCGAGTAGCTCTGCTCAATGGTTTCCTGTGGTAGCAACAGACTGAGCAGGAATGGACGTATATAAGCAATAAGTACACAGGGAGCAGCATGCAAACCTGTAGTGCCGGAAAAGAAGTCAAGACTCAGGCCAAATGCAAAAGCAATGACCATGAGGGCGATTCTGTTAATGGTAAATGGCAACCAGAGGATATACAGGAAATAGATATAGGGAACAATAAAGCGATGTAATGGCGGCACTTCATTCAATATGAACACCTGTAGAAAGATGAACAGAATAAAACGGACAATATTTTTTACTAAGCTGCTCATTGATTGGTCATGGGTGTATTTTCCAGTTGTACCTGTTCTGCATACCTGGTGTTTTCTACAAGATAGACATACTGTACATTAAAGAAATTGGTAGCGGTTTTTATTCTCAGGGTATAAAAATTACTCGAAGGGTCTTCTACAATCGATGAAACAGTACCCACCATCAGGTACGATGGGAAATTGGCGGAATATGTGCTGGTTACCACCGTATCACCTTTCACCACTTTGGCGCTTTTCGATACGTTACGGAGTGTGAGGATCGACGGATCAGTGCCATCCCATTCAATACTACCCGCATTATTATCCTTTTTCAACATGGCACTTACACGACTGTTACGGTGTAACAGGCTCATCACTTTGCTGATATTCGGGCTTGTTTCAACCACTACTCCCACAATACCTTGCGGACCAATAACCGCCATTCCTTTTTTCACACCCTGGTTACTGCCTCTTTCCAAAGTGAGGAAATTGGTTTGAAGCGTAACGGTATTGCCAATAACCCTTGCAGGCAACCAGGTAAATTTCCGGTAACGGCCTGAAGAATCCCTGTGCGTGGTATCTGTATATATTTCCCTTGAACTGTCTGGTGCAATATTATTGGAAGCCAACAGATTTTTTAGCCTGGTATTCTCTTCGGCTAATTGTCGATTGGTTTCTGCCAGGCTGAAATAGCTTCGGAGATTGCTGTATTGTTTATTCAGGTTGCCCGTAAGTTCACTGGTGGCATCAGAAAAAAATGCCTCATGCGTTTTGCTGGAACGGGTCAGTAAAATAATGGCAAATACCTGTAAGAGCAGAAAGCTCAGAAAAGTAAAATAACGCCGTATGAAAAAAAAGATATTCTTCAACCTGGGAATCTATTAGCGATCAAAAAACTTGTAACCCTCTATATCCGGCCTATTATTCTTCTATCGCATGATAAATGGAAAACGCTGGTAGTTTTTCAGTGCCAGACCAGTACCACGTACCACACTTTTCAATGGATCATCTGCTACATGAACCGGTAACTTGATTTTGGCACTTAAACGTTTATCCAGTCCACGCAACAATGCACCGCCACCTGTAAGGTATAAGCCCCTGCGGTAAATATCGGCAGCCAGTTCAGGAGGAGTTGTTTCCAGTGCTTTCAGAATGGCTTCTTCAATTTTGAAGATGCTTTTATCCAGTGCTTCGGCAATTTCCTGGTAGCTTACCATGATTTGTTTGGGAATACCTGTTACCAGGTCACGACCATTTACAGGCATATCATCGGGTGGGTTGTCCAGATCTTTCATAGCCGCACCCACATTAATCTTGATTTGTTCTGCGGTACGCTCACCAATCAGTAAACTGTGGTAACGACGCAGGGCTTCCATGATATCGGCGGTAAATTCATCACCCGCCACACGGATACTCTGGTCGCAAACGATACCAGCAAGGGCAATTACGGTAATACCGGTGGTACCGCCCCCGATATCGATGATCATGTTACCAACGGGTTCTTCCACGTCGATACCAATACCCAGTGCCGCAGCCATGGGTTCATGAATCATATATACTTCTTTGGCACCTGCCTGCTCTGCGCTATCTCTAACGGCACGTTTTTCTACTTCTGTAATAGATGAGGGAATACAAATAACCATCCTCCAACTGGGTGGAAAAAGGGGTTTTTTGGGGTAAATCATTTTGATTAACTCCCTGATCATCAACTCAGCAGCATTAAAATCGGCGATAACCCCGTCTTTCAGCGGGCGAACGGTACGGATACTTTCATGGGTTTTTTCGTGCATCATAAGGGCTTTCTTCCCCACAGCAAGCACTTCCTTCATATTGTTACGGTTCAGGGCCACAATTGAGGGCTCATTTACCACTACTTCATCATTATGGATAATCAGGGTATTGGCGGTACCCAGATCCATGGCTATTTCCTGCGTAAAAAAGTTGAATAATCCCATTGTATGTTAAAAATGCTTTATTTCTTGATCAATGATTGCAAAGGTGGTTGAAATTACTTGAATTAACAAAGCCTAAAATACTGATTTTTCGCGGGGTGGAGAATAGTTGATCGTACATGGTCAATAGTCCATCGTATTTGGTTTTTCTAAACAAAAATCTTGGCTATGGACGATGATCTAAAAACAATGATCTATTCCCCGAATTCGTACCCGATATCTCTTCTGAAATACATTCCTTCAAACGAAATTTCGGCCAGTTTATTTTTTGATTTTGTTACGGCATCAGCAATATCATTTCCGTACGCGCTTACTGCTAAAACCCTGCCACCATTTGTTAAAACTTTGTTTTCATCCTGTTTTGTTCCTGCATGAAAGACGATCACTTCTTTTGCATTATTCGGACCAAGCCCATGAATGATTTTATTTTTTTCATAATCACCCGGATAACCGCCACTCACGGCCATGACTGTTGCACAAAATCTGTCGTCGTATGAAATATTTACATCAGCGAGTGTACCATTATCCATGGCTGCAAATAGTGCCACCAAATCCGTTTGTAAACGTGGCATCACTACTTCTGTTTCAGGATCACCCATTCTGCAATTGTATTCAATAACAAATGGCTCGCCTTTTACATTCATCAAACCAAAGAAAATAAAACCATGATAGATGAGTTCTTCTTTCTCTAAACCTTTTATGGTTGGTGCAATAATGCGCTCTTCTACTTTACGCATAAACAGCTCATCCATAAAAGGAACAGGGCTTACACAGCCCATTCCACCTGTGTTTAAGCCGGTATCGCCTTCACCGATTCTCTTATAATCCTTTGCATGACCAATGATCTGGTAATCCGATCCATTCGTTAAAACAAACACACTTACTTCAATACCCTGTAAAAATTCTTCAATCACCACCTTACTGCTGGCGTCACCAAATTGTTTGTGCAGAATCATTTCTTCAAATGTCTTCAATGCTTCTTCATGTGTAGCTGCAATCACCACACCTTTACCGGCTGCCAGTCCATCTGCTTTCAAAACAACAGGCAAACGATGTTGCGTGATGTATTTTTTTCCTTCTTCAAAATTATCAGCGGTAAATTCTGCATAGGCCGCAGTTGGAATATGCTGACGCTGCATAAATTTTTTGCTGAAAGCTTTACTTCCTTCCAGTTGTGCAGCTTTTGCAGATGGGCCAACCACCACAATTTTTTGTAATAAAGGATCGGCTTCAAAAAAATCATATATACCTTTTACAAGCGGTTCTTCAGGTCCTACCACCAGCATACCTATTTTATGCTCAATGCATGCCAGTTTAATGGCTTCAAAATTGTTTACAGAAATCGGAAGATTGGTCCCAAACTCACTGGTTCCCGCATTGCCTGGTGCAATAAAAAGGGCGTCACAATGGTGGCTTTGCGTCATTTTCCACGCCAAAGCGTGTTCACGGCCACCCGATCCGAGGAGAAGAATATTCATAAAAATAGGTTCAGGTGGCGAAAGTAGGCTCTATGAAGGATTTTCAGCATGAGAGAAGCATTTTTTTGTAAATGCCTCCCCCATGCAAAAAATCAGTTTTCAGTTTCATCTGCGCCCACGTAACGTTTTTCGGGTAAACGTTTCGCTACCAAAAGAAATAATATAAAGGATACAGCGAGTATGCCCAGGAATAACCAGTAGTATCTGGCACCGGTAAATTGACTGAAAAAGCCTTTGTCCACAATATTTCCATTGATCAGACCCACAAGCAGGTTACCGGCTGAAATACCCAGCAGGTATAAGGCACTCATGGTACTTTTCATGGATTTGGGAGAATGGGTATAGGCATATTCAAGACAGGTAACAGAAACAAGTATTTCAGAGGCAGCTAATAAAATATACGCCAGGATCTGCCACCATACCGAAGGCTTGCCTCCTGCATCAATCGCTTCCTGAATAAATGCAATGATGGTAAATGAAAGTCCGATGATGACAAGTCCTGCACCTATTTTTCGTAAAGGACTCACTTTGATCCCTTTTTTCTCGAGATAAGGGAAAAGGAAAGAATTGAAAACTGGAATCAGCAGCACTAAAAACAAGGGGTTGATAAAATTGATCTGCTCTGGTAAAATGGAAAAATCGCCGGTCAGTGTCAGGTCCAGTCTGGTGGCCTGTAAAACCCACTCAGACAGGTTTTGATCCCAGAGTGCCCAGAAAATAGGTGTAAAAGCAAATACGGCCAATACACGATATACTGCTTTGATGCCATCAATAGATGTGGCTGAATATTTTTCTCCTACAGCTTCCCAAACTTTTTGTCCGGGTTTGCGACTAAATAATTTTGCTAAAGCATAGGTTGAGATGGAAAAGAAATTCTCTTTTTTAATCCCAGCCGGGGGAACACGAACATATTTTTTTCGTCCGAGCCAGAATAAAAGCGTAGCCAGTGCCATCAATACACCTGGTACACCAAAAGCGATTTCCGGGCCATAATATTTTTTTAGTAGTGGAATGAATAAGGGAGCCAGTGTTCCACCCAAATTAATACTCATATAAAACCAGCCATAGGCTTTCGATAGCAGGTGTTCATTTGATTTATTGAACTGGTCGCCCACATTGGCAGATACACAGGATTTGATACCACCGGCACAACAGGCAATCACAATAAGTCCCATACTGAAAACTGTATAGTTGTTGTCGGACACTGAGAGGATGAGGTGGCCAATCGTATAGAGCATGGATACGAATAATATAACCCGGTATTTTCCGAAGAACCAATCGGCCATAATAGCCCCAACCATGGGCATAAAATAAGCCAGTGTAACAAACAGGTGCGACATTTCGTTCGCTTTTGCATCGGCTTCAGCCGTGAGTGCCGGGTTCAGGGTCGGATTGAAAAAAGTGACAGCCATAAAAGTCACCATAATGGAGCGTAAGCCATAAAAGCTGAAACGTTCTGCTATTTCACTGCCAATGATGTAAGGAATCGATTTTGGCATCCTGCCTTTTGTTGACTCATTTTGTATATCGGACATAAATCGTATTTTGAAATTTAAAAGTATCGGAAACTATCGGTAAACCTTTATTTGTTTGCCGAAAAAATTGCTTGCTTCATCTAAAAACCAACTCATGTCTCAACCTCAAAAAACCTTTAAACCCTTTGTTTCCCCCGAAACAAATATGAAAGAGCTTACCGTGAAATCGATCCTGGTAGGTAGTCTTTTTGGAGTGATTTTTGGCGCTGCTACAGTTTACCTGGCGTTGAAAGCAGGGTTAACTGTATCAGCTTCCATACCCATTGCCGTTATAGCCATCACATTGGGCAGGAAGTTTTTGAAAACAACGATTCTTGAAAACAATATTATTCAAACCACCGGTTCAGCGGGTGAAAGTATTGCGGCAGGTGTGGCATTTACTTTACCGGGTTTTTTGTTCCTTTCATCTCCATCCAGTGCCGAATATTTTAATTATCTCACGATCCTTATTCTTGCCATTGTAGGTGGATTGCTGGGTACTTTATTAATGGTACCGCTCAGGAAAGCACTGATAGTAAACGAACATGAGAATCTACCTTATCCCGAAGGAACAGCCTGTGGTGATGTATTAAAAGCGGGTGAGCGAGGTGGCGATTTTGCCAAAACAGCTTTCTGGGGTCTTGGTGTGGCATTTGTATATGCGCTCCTCCAGAAAGTGATGCATATTATTGCTGAAACACCTTTTTATGCAACCAAGCAGATCAATAAGTTTTTCCCCTCTGCCAAAGTAAGCGGCGAGATTACACCAGAATACCTGGGTGTGGGTTATATCATTGGCCCTCGTATTGCAGGTGTACTGGTAGCGGGTAGTGTGTTGAGCTGGCTGGTATTTATTCCTTTATTATCAACTTTGGTACCTGCCGATGCTATCGCTATTCAACTGGCTAAACTGGGTTATCTGGCAGATATTACCAAGCCCGGTGGTAAAGGTGGATGGGATCCCGTTACACATACATTTGCCGATTATTCTGCAGCTATTTACTATGCGTATGTTCGACAGGTAGGTGCAGGTACAGTAGCAGCAGGTGGTATTATTACACTGATTAAAACATTACCCACTATTGTAAAGTCTGTAAAAGGAAGCATGGCTTCATTACGCGGAGGTGCTGGTGCAGAAAATATTAATGTAGCGCGTACCGATAAAGACCTGAGTTTAAAAATTGTTGGTCTGGGAAGTCTGGCATTGATCGCCATCATTTCAGTAATACCCAATTTACCCGGTGATGGTTTCATGCAAAAAATATTGATAGGTATACTGGTGGTATTGTTTGGTGCTTTGTTTGTAACGGTATCATCTCGTATTGTCGGATTGATTGGTTCGTCTAATAACCCGATCAGCGGGATGACCATTGCAACCGTAATGGGTACCAGCCTGATTTTTTTAAGTCTTGGCTGGTCTGGTCAGGCATATGAACCACTGGTATTGGTGGTGGGAGGTATGATTTGTATTGCAGCAGCCAATGCAGGTGCTACATCACAGGATTTGAAGAGTGGTTATATTGTTGGAGCCACACCACGTAATCAGCAAATCGCTTTGTTTGTTGGTGCCATCGTATCATCTATTGTTATTGGTATCACCGTAAAATTTCTTGATAAGCCTACTACCGAAATGGTACAGCAGGGCATCAACCATGCGATTGGTACAGAAAAATATCCTGCACCGCAGGCTACACTGATGGCTACCCTGATTAAAGGGATTCTTTCACAAAATCTCGACTGGCAATATGTAATTGTTGGGATGTTCCTTGCCGTGGTGATGGAGCTTTGTGGTATTAAATCACTCAGTTTTGCGATTGGTGTTTATCTGCCACTGGCTACTACATTGCCCATCTTTATCGGTGGTGCGATTCGTGGTATTGTGGAAGGCAGACAGAAAAAAGATAAAAAAGAAGTAAGTGCTGAGGAAGAGGAATTGAGTAAGGGTAGTTTGTTTGCAACGGGTCTGGTTGCAGGTGGCGCAGTGGCGGGTGTGGTCATCGCGTTTATTACCGGAACTTCAGGTGGTGAACGGTTCCTTGCGAATATCAGTATGGAGCATGGACTAGTATCTGCTCTCTCTGAAAACGGTTACTTCCTGCTTGGAACTTTATTCTTTGCAATGATGGGCTTTATACTATATAGAGTAGCCATGAAGAAAACAGAATAATGAGGAATATTGAAAGAGCGTCTGAATAAGACGCTCTTTTTTTGCTATAGAAATACAAGAGTCTTTCTGTGTATTTCTGTGTCCTCTGTGGCAAATAATTTCACCTAAACCCGTTAAACCTTTCATTTAATCCCCTGTCAAATACAAAACTAAAATCAATGTCCTTGCAGCGAATGTTCAAAACCTTCACCATTGGGGCCCTGTTTACACTGGGAGCTGCTTTTACGAATCACAAGGCTGGTCTCCCCGAAATAAAAATGCCTTATAAAAAAGCAGGTCTTACCCAACAACAGGCAGCAGCTCATTTACTCAACAGGTTTAGTTATGGTGTTCAACCCGGACAGGTAGAAGAAGTCGTAAAAATGGGCCTTGATAAATGGTTACAGGAACAATTTGATGCAGATTTACCTGACACAGAACTCAATCGTCGGCTGGAAGCATTTGAATCTTTGGGTTTGAGCAATGAAAAAATCGTCAATACATATCTGACTCCAGCACAGGTTATTCGTGTGGCCATCAGAAATAAATTGATACCGGCAGACTCTATCAACAATGCCGATCGCCAAAAATACCGTGAACAACTCAGACTGATCCAGGAAAAAGAAGGGTTTAAACCTGTTCAGGAATTACATAGGCAACTGATCAATCAGAAAGTACTGAGAGCGGCTTACAGCAATAACCAGTTAAAAGAAGTATTAACCGATTTCTGGTTCAATCATTTTAATGTTTCACTTACAAAAGGGCAGAGTCAACAGTATGTAATGACTTATGAGCGTGATGCCATCAGACCCTATGTACTCGGACATTTTAAAAATATGTTACTGGCAACTGCCAAGCATCCGGCTATGCTGGAATACTTAGACAATGCATTGAGTGTAAGCAATGACAATGAAAGGACACGCAGGCAACAAAACAATGCCATGTTGCGTGCCGCACGTGAACGGGTGGAAGCAAGATTGAATGATACTTCGATGCCGGGAGGGGCATTGGTTCAACAGGTTGTTGCGGCGCGACGAACACAGGGTCTCAATGAAAACTATGCGCGCGAAGTAATGGAATTGCATACGCTGGGCGTAGATGGAGGTTATGCACAAAAAGATGTGACAGAAGTAGCACGGGCATTAACTGGCTGGTCGGTGAAGCCGATGTATAAAGAAGGTCCTGCAAGACAATTAGTTGAAAACCTGAATGAGACACAACTGGAAAGAAGGGGATTGATGATAGATGGAGATTTTCTTTTCCGTGGAGATAAACATGATGAAAACCCTGTGACGATTTTAGGAAAACAGTATAATGGGAAAGATGGATATAAACAAGGGGTACAGGTATTGGAAATGCTGGCAGCACATGCATCAACAGCCCGGTTTATCGCAACAAAACTGGCAAGACGATTTGTTGCGGATGAGCCATCAGCAGAGATCATCAAAGTCATTGCAAAAACTTTTGAGGAAACAGGTGGTAATATAAAAGCAATGATGATTACAATGGTAAACCACCCGGATTTCTGGTCAAAGAATGCCTTGCGTGAAAAAGTAAAATCGCCATTTGAATTTGCCATCAGCGCCATACGTGCAACAAAGGCGCAGGTAATGCAACCATACCAGGTGTATAACTGGTGTACTAAAATGGGTCAAAGATTTTATTACTACCAGGCACCAACAGGATTTCCCGATCGTGCCAATTTCTGGATCAACAGCGGTTCATTATTAAACAGGATGAATTTTGGTCTTGCACTGGCTACACAAAAGATTCCGGGTATCAGAATGAATTTATTGGCACTGAATGATAACCACGAACCCGAAAGTGCCGATGATGCGTTACGTATTTACAGTAAACTGCTTTTACCCGAACGTAACCAGGAAGAAAATATCAAACGTCTTACAGCGATGATACGTGATACGCAGGTAGAACAAAAAATTAACGAAGCAGCATCAAAAATAAAAACGGAAATGGTGGAAGATGAAATGGAGGAGCAGGGTTCAAGAAGACAGGGAACAAGAAACAGGGAGGATAACAAGACACAAGTAAACAATACGATGAACAGCACTGCTGCAATAGTAGCACAGGTAGTAGGAATTATAATTGGATCGCCAGAGTTTCAGAGGAAATAAGAGATGTGAGACGTGAATGAAATGAGAAAAGATAATTGAAAATCTAAACTTGTAGCTTGAAGCTTGCGGCTTGATGCTTGTTCTTCACAGCCCGCAGTTCAAAGCGAATAACTAAACTTTTTTTATGGTCCACAGAAGAGCATTTATGAAATCAGGTGCATTGGCACTTTTCGCAGCAGGCTTAGGCGGCGTACCTGGTTTTATTGCACAGGCAGCTAACAACAGAAAAATTATACATCCGTATAAAAAGAATAAAGTACTGGTATGTATTTTTCAGCGCGGAGCCATGGATGGTTTAATGGCGGTGAGTCCCTTTACAGACACAAACCTGAAAACATTACGACCTACTTTATTCATGAGCCCGGTGCAGACACAGGGTGGTATGATGGATTTGGATGGACAGTTTGGATTACATCCTTCCTTAAATAGTTTGTCCTCTTTCTTTAAGGATGGGCGTATGGCCATTGTACATGGTGTAGGAAGCCCGAATAATACCAGAAGCCATTTTGATGCACAGGATTTTATGGAAAGCGGAACACCTTTCAATAAAGGAACAAATAGTGGCTGGCTGAACAGGGCCGTAGGATTAACCGGTCACGAAGCAACTCCATTCAGTGCGGTGAGTTTAACAAGTGCCTTGCCAAGAAGTTTGTACGGTGATCATGAAGCTTTGGCTATTAGTAATCTTCAGGATTTTGCTATTCAAATGCAGGGTAATCCTATGGCAGGTAATATGGCAGCAAAATCTTTTGAATCGCTGTACGATCAGACCAGTAATCAATTGTTGAATAAAACGGGGAAAGAGAGCTTTGAAGCGATGAAGATTTTAAAATCAACTGATATCAAAAATTACCAACCGGCAAATGGGGCGGTATATCCTGCTTCTCCGTTGGGTAATTCATTAAAACAAATAGCTACTCTCATTAAAATGGATGTAGGTGTAGAAGTGGCTTTTGCAGAAAGTGGTGGTTGGGATACCCATTTCAACCAGGGAACAGTGAATGGCGCATTCGCTCGTAACCTTCGCGATTTCAGTGATAGTATTGCTGCTTTCTGGACCGATATGGGACAATACCAGGACGAAGTAACTGTTATGACGATGACCGAATTTGGTCGCACAGCACACCAGAACGGAACAGGTGGGACCGATCATGGAAGGGCAAGCTGTTTATTTGTTTTAGGGAACGATGTACAGGGTGGTAAAGTGTACCATAATATAAAATCATTGTCAAAAGCCGATCTGGAAGATGGAAGGGATTTACCAGTTTCAACAGATTTCAGGGCGGTATTTAGTAGTGTTTCCGCTGGTCACCTACGGTTAAAAAATACAAATGGACTTTTCCCGGGATGGGATGGTAAAAAACTGGAGTTGATGAAATGAAGCCAATAAATATGTAAAAGAATCGAAAGAAGATGCAAGTCCTGCAGCCCTCTTTTCTTTTTATTGGAATTAACTTGCATTCGTAAACAGACATGAAATACGGGCTCGATATTTCCTATAATACCTGCTTACTTTTTTAATGCAAGCGAAGAAATTGCTGATCAGGTTACTCAATATCCCATTTCACACTATTTTTTTATTGCTTGCAGTAAACGCAGTATTGTTGTTCATTCTTCCTCGTTTTGATGTCTTGAAACAGGACAGAAGTCCGCTTTTCTTTTATTTTACTGCAACGCTATTATCCTGGGTCGGATGTTTTTGTTTTATGGCGTTACTTGTTAAGGCGCTGAAGCGAAATATCATACAAAAAGAAATTCATCTGTTTGTCATGATACCTGCAGTGATTATCATGCTTATATTGTTTCTGGGGCCATTGATATTGTATTTTCTGGGAAAATCAGAACATGTGGAGTGAGGTAAAATAGCCTGTGTGTTATCGCTTAAAACTAAAAACGAAATTGCCTTCTTTGTCAATATAAACAATATCCGCTCCCTTTTCCATCAATGCCAAACCCTTGTAGAAACTACCTGAACGGTCGAATTGTGGAGGGATCATCCACTCCCCCTTTTTATTAATAAAACCCCAGTGTCCGTAATCTTTTTCAACGGCTGCAAGTCCTTCACTGAAGGAACTGGCATTGGTAAATTGAGGTTGAATTACCCAAACACCACTGGTGTTTACAAACCCCCATTTATTGCTGGTATCACGGGCAGGAGCAAGACTGTCAGCAAAAGCATGCATACGTGTAAATACAGTCTTGATACTTGTTTTCTTCTTGATATCGAAAATCTCCCATTTGTCAGTCATGTTTTTCTGCGTACAGGTTAATCCTGCATACACATCCGTGATACTGTAGTATTCAGGTTGTAATACAAATTTTCCACTACTGTCAATTAAGCCCCATAAATTATTTTTAACAGAAGCCTGTGCAAGTCCTTCTTTAAAATCATAACAAAGCGCAAACTGTGGTTGAATGATGAAACTTCCTTTTTTATTGATATAGCCCCATTTTCCATTCTGTTGTACCCTTGCTTTTCCTTCTGAAAAAGTACCTGCGGCATTGAATTGTGGAATGATAAACCATTTACCTTTTTCATTGATGAAACCATATTGGGAAGATAAAAGATGATTACCCACTGCTGCAACAGCAATGCCGTCATTGAACTGACTCGCAAAAGTAAACTGGGGTGTAATGGTAGTTCTGTTACTGGTTTTATGAACAAAACCGAATTTGCCGTTCTCTATAAACCAGATGAGATTTTGCGAATAGCTGAATGTCGAAAATCCGATCAGCAGGCAAAGAAAAATCAGCTTTTTCATTGCTTAAATATAGTATTAATGCTGAATTTGCTGAAAACGATCGGGCAGCAGATGCACAGATGAGCTGAATTTATCCGTGTATCTGCGGCTGAAAATTAATTTATAATTTACCTTTTTTAATCTCATCCACAACACCCGGATCCAATAAGGTACTTGTATCGCCCAGGTTCTCTGTTTCTCCTTCCGCAATCTTGCGTAAAATTCTTCGCATGATTTTACCACTTCTGGTTTTAGGTAAGCCACTCACAAACTGAATCTTATCTGGCTTGGCGATAGCCCCAATAATGCGGGTAACAGTTTGTAAAATATCTTTTCTTACCAGATCGCCTGTGCCGTGTGTATCTTGTGCATGTGAACCCTGGTAAATAACATAAGCATAAATACCCTGCCCTTTTATATCGTGCGGATATCCTACAACAGCACTTTCTACCACACCTGCATGCATATTGATCGCGTTTTCTACTTCTGCAGTACCAATACGGTGGCCACTTACATTTAATACATCATCAACCCTGCCGGTAATCCGGAAGTAACCATCTTTATCTTTTAGTGCTCCGTCGCCGGTGAAATACATGTTTTCGTAGGTGGCAAAATAATTGGTTCTGCATCTTTCATGGTCGCCATAGGTTGTTCTAAGGATAGATGGCCATGGAGCTTTGATACAAAGATTTCCTGAGATGGTTTCATCACCCTGCTGAATGATTTCTTTTCCATTTTCATCCACCAATACCATTTCTAATCCCGGCATTGGAAGGGTGGCCCAACCGGGTTTAGCAGGTGTAATGCCAGCCAGATTTGAAATGAGGCAACCGCCAGTTTCCGTTTGCCACCAGGTATCTACAATCGGACATTTTCGTTTGCCTACATGTTCGTCATACCAATGCCATGCTTCTTCATTAATTGGTTCGCCAACCGTGCCTAATACTTTGAGCGAAGAAAGGTCTTTGCCTTGTAAAGGTCCGAGCCCAAAACCCATCAGGCTTCGTATAGCAGTGGGTGCTGTATAAAGAATGTTGACACAGTATTTGTCTACGATATCCCAAAAGCGACCTGCATCGGGCCAGGTAGGAACACCTTCAAACAATAGTGAAGTGGCACCTGCACTGAGAGGGCCATACACTATATAACTATGCCCGGTGATCCAGCCGATATCTGCTGTACAAAAATGTACTTGCCCGGGCTGGTATTGAAATACGTTTACAAAAGTATAGTTGGTGTATACCATATATCCAGCTACACTATGTACCACTCCTTTTGGTTTGCCGGTAGACCCCGAAGTATAAAGAATGAAGAGTGGATCTTCTGCATCCATTTCTTCTGCTTCAATAAAACTGATTCCTTTTTCCTCTACCTGTTTCATTTCATCTTCCCACCATACATCTCTTCCTTTGATCATAGAAACAGGTGTGCGAGTGCGCGTAGCAACAATTACACGCTTAACGGTTTTATTTCCGATGAGTGCATCATCGATCACGCTTTTCAAGGGAATGTCTTTTGCGCCTCTGTAAGCACCGTCGCAGGTAACAATAAATGTTGCCTGTGCATCTTCGAGCCGGTCGGCAATACTTTGGGCTGAAAAACCACCGAATACAACAGAATGTATAGCGCCAATTCGGGCACAGGCTAATACAGCGATGGCCAACTCTGGAATCATGCCCATATAAATACAAACCCTATCGCCTTTTTGAACACCATTATTTTTTAATACATGTGCAAACTGGCAAACCTTCTCATGTAATTTTTTATAAGTGAGAACTCGATGGTTTTCATCGGGTGCATTAGGTTCCCAAATAATAGCAGGATGATTGCCTTTGGTTTCAAGATGACGGTCCAGACAATTTTCAGTGATATTGAGTTTGCCTCCTTTAAACCATTCCACTTTCGGTTCTTTAAAGTTCCATTCAAGAACAGTATCCCATTTTTTCCTCCAGGTAAAATGTGAGGCTATTTCACTCCAAAAAGATGCCGGATCGCTGATACTTTCTTTATAGGCTTTTTTATAGGCTTCAAAACTTTTGATCTGGTAAGGATATGACATGCTCATCGAAATTTTGGAACCATAAATATACATCATCCGGAAAAGAGGGAATGATCGATTAAACGAATGACTGTTTGTTTTTACAAAACGAATTCTCTGGGCTTGGCAAAATCAGTTCTTTGGAGTAAGTTGTAATCCTATATGAAAAAAGAACAAGGAATCTGGAAAGTCATCACAGCTTCTTCATTGGGTACATTGATTGAGTGGTATGATTTTTACATATTCGGGAGCCTTGCCACTGTAATAGCCGGCCAGTTTTTTCCCAAGACCAATCCAACAGCAGCTTTATTGTCAACCCTTGCCACATTTGCAGCAGGATTTATTGTACGTCCGTTTGGTGCTTTGGTATTTGGACGCCTGGGTGATATTGTCGGAAGAAAATATACGTTCTTACTAACCCTTGTACTCATGGGAGGCTCCACCTTTGCCATAGGGCTAGTGCCTTCTTATGAAAGCATTGGTTTTGCAGCACCCATCATAGTTCTATTATTACGATTATTACAGGGACTGGCTCTCGGCGGTGAATATGGCGGCGCCGCTACCTATGTAGCAGAACATGCACCTGCAAGCAGAAGAGGCTATTTTACTTCATGGATACAAACAACCGCTACGCTTGGTCTTTTTGTTTCCCTGGGTGTGATCTTGCTCACAAGACATAGTCTTGATGCAGATAAACAAATTTCCATTGCCAAGTTCAACGACTGGGGTTGGCGTATTCCTTTCCTGTTATCGATAGTGCTGGTGATCGTGTCTATTTATATCCGCCTTAAAATGCAGGAATCCCCCCTGTTTTCAAAACTCAAGTCTGAGGGTAAAACATCAACCAATCCTTTGAAAGAAAGTTTTGGGCATAAGACAAACCTCAAAATGGTATTACTGGCTTTGTTTGGCGCTACAATGGGGCAGGGCGTGGTCTGGTATACGGGGCAGTTCTATGCACAGTCTTTTCTGGAAAATGTTTGTAAGGTCGATTTTGATCAGTCTCGAACCATACTCATCTGGGCCATTGTATTTGGAACACCATTTTTTGTGTTCTTTGGACATTGGAGTGACAAGATCGGAAGGAAATGGATTATGCTCGTGGGTATGTTGCTTGCAGTAATTACCTATCGGCCATTATTCAAGGAACTGGTAGTGTTGAGCGATACAAAGCAAAAAACAGAACAGGTTTCATCGGCAAAACAAACAAGTACGGTTACGGCTGTTTCAGGTTCGGTCGATTCTGTAAGAGTAATTAAACAAACACAATTCTTTACAGATGGTTCAATTCTGCACACCAGTACAAAAGATACTTTGTATGCAGATGCTACTAAGAAAACAATACAACCTACTGTAACTGTTTCCAAAGAAATGGGAGAAGGTATTTATTGGAAAATGGTGGGTATAGTATTCCTGATGATCATGTATGTAACAATGGTGTATGGACCGATTGCGGCATTCCTGGTTGAACTCTTCCCAACAAGAATTCGATATACTTCTATGTCATTGCCCTACCATATTGGTAATGGCGTATTTGGCGGATTAACTCCTTTTATTGCCACTCTGCTTACCACTATTTACACCGGTAATCAATTGGCAGGACTCATGTATCCTATCATCGTGGCAGGTATATGTCTTGTAATAGGTGCATTATATTTAAGTAATAAAAAAACCATTCACTGATATGAAACAATTGAAACGAGCAGCAGGCATTATTTGGATGGTTTTAGGACCCGTGGCCGTTTTCTTTCTCATCAGAACGGCTTCCGTCGAAATAGCCGCCAAACCGTCGGCAGATACATGGGTACAGTGGGGCGTATTTGTGCTGGTCTTTCTTCCTATTGCATTCGGACTTAGTTTATTTGGATACTACGCATATAAAGGAGAATATGATCAGGAAGTATAAAGCTTCCAGTTGCTGTATTCATTTTTAATTTTTCTTACCATTTTTATCTGCACAAGAAACGATTCAATTGATACCTTTACCATATGTCTATTGAAATCCGGGGGCTTACAAAAGTATATGGTACACAAAAAGCGGTGAATGATATTTCTTTTTCAGTAGAAAAAGGAACAATATTGGGTTTTCTGGGTCCCAATGGTGCCGGAAAAAGTACCACCATGAAAATGATAACAGGGTACCTGGCAGCCGATGCCGGTTCGGTGAAAGTATGTGGTATTGATGCTGCCAAAGAACCCCTTGCTGCGAAAAGAAAAATAGGATACCTGCCCGAAGCCAATCCACTCTACTATGATATGTATGTAAAGGAATACCTGGGTTTTATAGCAGGTGTACATGGATTGAAACAGGTGAATCAGTCGATCAGTAATGTGATTGAATTAACCGGACTGGGTCCGGAAGCACATAAAAAAACAGGGCAGTTATCGAAAGGTTATAAACAAAGGGTTGGACTGGCTGCGGCGCTGATACATGACCCCGAGGTATTGATACTTGATGAACCTACCAGTGGATTGGATCCTAACCAGATTGTAGAAATACGCAATGTAATTCGGTTGCAGGGTGCTGAGAAAACCGTACTTTTTTCATCGCATATTTTACAGGAAGTAGAAGCCATTTGTGATAGGGTGGTGGTCATCAATAAAGGAAATATTGTAGCGGATGATACATTGATGAATCTGCAGGAAGAAAAGAATGACAGACATATATTACAAATACAATTCAAGGAGGCGGTTGAAGTGGAAGTGCTGGAACGCCTGCAGACAGTTTTTCAGGTTGACCAGTTGAGTGAGTCCGGATTTCGTTTACACACGTCGAACCCTGAACTGGTGCGCAAACATCTTTTAAACCTCGCGGTGGCTTATAATCTACAGATCGTATCACTTCAAAGTGAAAAAAACAGCCTGGAGAAGATATTCAGGTCACTGACGACTGTTGTCTAAAACAGGACTAAGTAGCGATGTATAAGCGCGTATACACAAAATTGTGTATTTTTTTTCGATCTCTTGCCGGGTAGCCCTTTTCAATTATTTTCACGAAGTAAAAATCAGTCGTTTTACTTTATCTCCTCCTATGAAACAGGTGCTCACATTTTTGTTTGTATTGGTATTGCTATCAGCAAAATCTCAGAAATACGATAAGATTGATTCGCTCCGGGAAGGGCTGAGAAAAGTTACCAAAAGCGGTAAAACAGGATTCATCAATGCGCAGGGAGAACTTGTGATAGAATTAATCTACGAAGCTGCCAATGGGTTTTATGAAGGCGTTTCGGCTGTGAAAAAAAATGGCAAGGTCGGTTATATCGATAAAAACAACCGTATGGTGGTGCCATTTGAGTATGATGGCGGAAACAATTTCAATAAAGGATATGCCCTTGTATCGGCCAACAAAAAATACTGGTTAATCGATAAAAAAGGGAAGCAGGTTACTTTACGTAAATACGATTTACTGCGATACAATAAAGGACTCGGCATGATGGTGCTCGATAAAAAATGGGGTTACCTGAATGAAGCAGGTCAGGAAATTATTCCACCCGAATACGATATGATCCACAATTATGGAGAAGGGTTGATAGGGGCTAAAAAAGGTGATAAATGGGGTTATATTGATACACTTGACCAGGTACAGTTGCCTTTCGAATTTGAAAGCGTTAGTGTTTTTGAAAATGGACGTGCTGTAGTAGATAGAAATGGGAAGACAGGTGTGATCGATAAAGCAGGAAAAACACTGATCTCCTTTAATTATCAATCTCTCTATCTGGATGAAGCAACAGGCTGGTATATCGCTGAAAAGAAAGATAAAACCGGGATGATCGATCAGAGAGGGCGGGAAACAATTCCTTTTGAGTTCGATGATATTGACAATTTTTCTGAAGTCAATGAAGGATATGCGCTGATGATCTATAAAGATAAAACAGGCATGATCGACATGAAGGGTAACGTGGTTATACAGGCTCGTTACGATAAGATTTTTGAGTGCGAGAATGGTTATTGTGGCGTAGAGTTGAATAAGAAATATGGAATGGTGGCGCTGCAGAATGGCAAAGAAATACTGGAACCTAAATATGACGGATTAGGGAATTTCAGTGATGATGGGATAGCAATTTACAAGAAGAATATACCCGGTGTGTACTATACTGATGCTAAATTTGGTTTTGTAAATACTTCAGGTAAAGAAATTACTGCAGCCAAATATGAAAAAGCAGAGGCTTTCTCAAATGGAATGGCGGCTATACGGTTGAACAATAAATGGGGGTATATTAATACAGAAGGAAAGGAAGCTATTTTCCCACGGTATGAGAGTGCTGAGAATTTCAAAAATGAAAAAGCAGTTGTAAAGGAAGATGGTAAATTTCTGTATATAGATAAAAAAGGCAGACTATCTGAGATTCCTGAAAGCGAAAAAGAAAAAAACAATCTGACCGACTTTAGTATGGATATTGATGCGCTCTTCAAACAATTAGAAGTAGACAAAGAAGATTCGGATGGAAAGTATTATGTTTTATCAACCGTTAAAACACCACAACCAGAGCAGATTATTGTTACCGACACTAAATTTCCAAATAGTCTGATCAGTAAATATTGGGGCGAAAAATACATGATCACCGATTTGCAGATCGGAGGTGTAAACAACAATGAGTATGTGCTGATAATGGAGAAGGGTAACTATGCAGAGCAGACATGGATTAAAAGAAACACAGATGAAGAAGTAATAACAAGTGTTCGTGAGAAGTACAAAGCTACCGGCAGGAATTATATCAGTTACCTGAATTTCATCAATAATGAATGGGTGGCTGTTTACTCTCAGAACACCAGTTACAATGCGCAAACTGTTTCAGCAGCCGGAACATCCGTATTTCCAGAAACATGGATAAATAAACAATGGAATGATGGTTATGCCATCACCAATATGGCTTACGGAAAAAATTGCTGGCTGGTAGTTATGTCAAAAGGATCCCCCTATGCTAGCCAGAAAATTTCAATTACAGATCAGCTTACAGAAGCAATGATTGCAGATAAAAAGAAAGAAGGATATATTCTTTCCGATATGTCAAAAGCGGGGGGCAAGTTTTATGCAATATTCAGCAAAGTGACTAATACAAGCCGTTACAGTCACGATAAAGTGATCATAATGCAACCATCATCGTTAAAGGAGCTTACAGCAACGGGTAATACCATTGTCAGAAGTTTCTTTGCTCCTGCAAAATAGAGAGGCTGTATTTCCTTTGAACTCAAAGCATACTAACGCTTGTTAACCGGGCCATAAATACTATTTATGGTTCGTCGGCTTGTAAATACTATTTGTGTAAATTGCGGCTCAAGGCATTTTGCCTTTTCTGGAAAGCCAATTATTATTACAAAACCGTAAACAATCATGAGTTACATTATTGAAGTTCATGCCAGGCAGATACTTGACAGCCGTGGCAACCCTACCGTAGAAGTAGATGTATTAACAGATGATGGTGCTTTGGGCCGTGCTGCAGTTCCCAGTGGAGCCAGCACCGGTATTCACGAAGCAGTTGAATTACGCGATAATGACAAAAAGAAATATGTAGGTAAAGGTGTACTGAAAGCCGTAAAGAATGTAAATGATGTTATTGCCGATGCTATTGTAGGATATGATGTGGCAGCGCAGGCAGCCATTGATGAAGCCATGATTGCACTCGATGGAACACCTAATAAAGGAAAACTGGGGGCCAATGCATTACTGGCAGTGAGTATGGCAGTAGCCAAAGCTGCGGCTGAGGAAGCAGGTTTGCCTTTGTATCGTTATATCGGTGGCACCAATGCCAAAACTTTGCCCATTCCCATGATGAATATCCTGAATGGCGGAGCACATGCCGATAATAAAATCGATTTCCAGGAATTTATGATCATGCCTGTGGGCGCTACCAGCTTTAGTGAAGGATTGCGCTGGGGGGTTGAAATATTTCATACCCTCAAAGGAGTGTTGAAGAAAAAAGGATACAGCACGAATGTGGGCGATGAAGGTGGATTTGCACCGAATATTCAAAGTAATGAAGAAGCCATTGAAACCGTATTGGAATCCATTCAGGCTGCCGGTTATAAAACAGGTTCACAAGTGGTTATAGCCATGGATGCCGCCAATAGTGAATTGTGGGATGCTAAAAAGAAAAAATACGTTTTCCATAAAAGCAACGGTAAAGTATTAAGCAGCGATGAACTGGTTAAATACTGGGAAAAATGGGTAAAACAATATCCCATCGTTTCTATTGAAGATGGCATGGCAGAAGACGACTGGAATGGCTGGAAAGCTCTTACACAAGCTATCGGCAGTAAATGTCAGCTTGTAGGTGATGATCTGTTTGTAACCAATGTAAACCGCTTACAAACAGGTATTGATAAAGACATTGCCAATGGACTCCTGGTAAAAGTAAACCAGATTGGTACCCTCACAGAAACGATTAATGCGGTAACACTGGCACAACACAATGGGTATAATACCATAATGAGTCATCGCAGCGGAGAAACAGAAGATACCACCATTGCCGATCTGGCAGTAGCGCTTAATTGCGGACAAATAAAAACGGGATCTGCTTCACGTACCGATCGTATTGCCAAATACAACCAGTTAATTCGTATTGAGGAAATGCTGGGTGAAACAGCCGTATATCCGAAAGGGAAAGTGAAATTCGGCAAAAAATAGTTTGGTAAGATTCAAGCATCAAGTTACAAGTTACAAGACACAAGAAAATACAGCTTGTAGCTTGTAACTTGTGGCTTGATGCTTTTTTATTAGCTTTACTCCATGAAAAAATTCACTTCCATCATTACCAATAAATACCTGCTCGCAGGAGGTTTTTTTGTGGTGTGGATGTTGTTTTTTGACCAGCGCGATTTTTTTCAGCAACGTGAACGAAAAGCTGAACTGCAAAAATTAGAAGCCAAGAAGAAATATTACCTCGAAGAGATCGATAAAACCAAACAGGAATTACAGGATATCCAAAGCAATCCTGCAGCCCTCGAAAAATTTGCCCGCGAACGTTACCTCATGAAAAAGGAAGGAGAGGACATCTTTATTATTGAAGATTCTGTTGCGGAAAAAAACTAAAGTCTCCACCTCACGATCTGTCAGGAACAAGCATCAGAAATTGTTTTCAATCTTTTTAGTAGATTTTAATATATTGATTATCAATCGATTATATACCTTTCTGAGTAAATCTTTGTTTAGAATGACTAATTTACTGTTTACTAAGAAGTTTTTTACAATAATAGCGCTGTAGCTCCCGTTTTAATATATACCGTATCCTCTCAGCTAACAGCAACTTTATGAAAAAATTCAAAGAAGAGGATTTGATATTGTACCTGTACAAAGAGTGTTCACCCGCCATACAAAAAGCAGTGGAGGAAGCGCTGGAAGAGGGAGATATTGAATTAAAAGAAAAAATCAGCATACTAAAACGCAGTATCCGCCAGTTAGATCAGTTAAAACTGAAATCGCCATCGCGGTTATCTGTAAAAACCATCATGCAACATGCCCGTGAATCGGTTCGCAAGAAATAAAATCTTGTCGGATACTAATACGGGTAGTAAAGAAGATAAGCCACAGATTCACAGATAATGTGTCTTGTAATCCGTGGCTTATATATTTATAAAACTGAGCGATTCGCGCAACGATATCTTTATTTTTGGGTTTATTCAAAAGCATGACCAAAAAAGAAAGATATACAGCCGTTATTGATTATTTCAATGAGCAGATTCCCGTTGCGGAAACAGAACTGATATATGATAATCCATTTCAGTTGCTGGTAGCTGTTATCCTCTCTGCACAGTGCACCGACAAAAGGGTGAACCTGACTACCCCCGCAATTTTTGCGAAATACCCTACTCCTGTTGAATTGGCAAAAGCGAGTTTCGACGAACTCTTCCCCTATATAAAAAGTATTTCATACCCCAACAATAAAACAAAACACCTGATTGGTATGGCTAACATGTTACTGGATCAGTTTGGGGGGGAAGTGCCCATGACGGTGGACCAACTGGTAAAATTACCTGGCGTAGGACGAAAAACAGCAAACGTCATCACAAGTGTGATTGATCAGCAACCCAATATGGCTGTTGATACACACGTATTCAGGGTTAGTAAAAGACTGGGGTTAGTACCGGAAAAAGTCAGCACTCCACTGGCCGTTGAAAAAGAATTGATCAAATATATTCCCGAAGTGCTGGTACATAAAGCACATCATTGGCTCATATTACACGGCAGATACACCTGCCTTGCCCGCAATCCTAAATGTGAATCATGCGGCCTCACGGCATTGTGTAGGTATTATGCAAAAGAGATGAAGGGGAAAAAATAGAAGAATAAGTTTGTCTGAAGGGCTCTTTTTGGATTTTTTTGATCTTAGATTTTTTGATTTAGGGCAAATGCAAAATCAAAAAATCTAAGATCAAAAAAGCAGTCATTAAAAATCAAATCCAATAGCAAAATAATACACCGGTGCCCCTTTGAAAATTCCTTTCATAGGCCATCCGGCATCAAATTTCATAAAGTAACCCAGCAAGGTACTTCTTGCACCAAAACCATAACCACCGGCGAAAGGTCCAAGACCTCCGGCATCAATTCGCACAACCACCGGTGAAGATGGATCGGCAATTACTTCACCCGGACGTTTGATACCATTGTATTTTCCATTCCAGGCTGTACCCAGATCGATGAACTGTACCAGTTGGAAATTACGGAGGAATGCATTGTTGATGGGTTTATTGATGAGTGTGGCGAATAACGGGAACCTGAATTCACTGTTGATGACAAAAGCATTGTTACCATTCGCAATATTTTGCCGGTAACCACGCATATTCACTGCCAGCGACTGAAAAGCATATGACTGGTCAGGTGCAGGTGTATTCTGGCTATTGAACTTGGGTCCGATCCAGCCATCTACACCACCAAGATAATAAATCAGTTTTTGTCCACCCCACGAGAAATCAGCAGCAGCGCGACCTGCCCAAATAAAGTTGCGGTATAGTTTGTAATAATAGCGCGCATCAAAACCTAAATTAAATGTACCCTTGCCATTGTTCAAAGAGGTTTTGAAAGTTGGCATATTTACATCAAAATAAACTTTGTATCGAAGCCCGTTCCATATATTCTGTGTAGGGTTGATTGTATTATCGTGAACGTATTCAATACGCGATACAATATAACGACTCACCGTATCGGGAAAGGCCAGTGCATTGGGATCGGGTATGCCACTGCCATTATCGAAAGAGCGTAGTACACCTCTGTCTGTTCTTAAGCCAACCGTTGCTCTTAAACTTTTTACTTCATTAAAAGCATAGGTAATATTACCCTGATAAAGGTTGGTAATCAGCATACTGTTGTAAGGGATATTATAAAAATTGCTGACATTACTTCTGTAATAAGTAAGTCCCCAATCGAATCGCTTACGTAAATTCTGATAGGAGAAGAATACGTCTTTATCGCTGAGGTTGGTACCAAAACGGAAACCGCCAACAAATTTCTGGTCTTCAAACAAATCGCTTACACCTACACGGAAAGTAAAATTAAAATCGTTACCGTTATTAAGCTGAACAGGCCCGGCTCCACCTGCATATGGCTGATACCTGTTAACCAGTACGTTGTTGGTAAATCCACTCAGGATATAATCGCTGCTGAATTTTAAACGGTAATCGAATAGCCTCGAACGCTCAAGTGTCGTCGTTTTAGGGAGTACTTCTTCGTCGACTATGCGTCGGGATGTATCTGTTTTTTCGTTAGCAAATTCATTCTGGAAGAAATCTTTAGCCGGTTTCACGACAGTATCTTTTGTGGCGATACCATTGTTATAAATAATGGCTTTACCATCTATGCTTTTCTTTTCGTCCATTACCTTTTTCATGAATTCAGTAGGCCGACTGTTTACATTTCTCTTATTCAGTGCCTGTTCATCTACACGGAGTTTATACAGGAACTTGAAATCGCCTTCTCTTCTAACTTCACTTACCTGACCATTATCGCCTGCAATTCTTGTTTCAAGCAAAGAACTCTGGTAGTTGGTAATAGGGAAAGTGTAAGTAGAATCTTTGTACACCTGGAAATAGCTAACACTATCTGGCTCATCTTTCTGCCAAGCACGTAAGGTTGAATCGAATTCTTTGGGTGACGGATTACGCAGTAATTCATCACCTACATAATACAATGTATCAAGACCTGTTCTTTGTGTTGCAAAGAAACCTGCCCAACGGTTGCCTACACCATTTTCATCTGCAACAAAAGTAAAGTGGTTGGTATTGTACTGCATCGGGTATGATGCATTGCCGTATTTGAGGTTGGTAAGTTGCGTAATCTGTTTTTGTTTACTGGTATTCAGGATATCTACCATGAAAACATTGTAACGGTATCTGCTGGGAAGAACAGTATCCGCATTCAACGCTGTAGGAGATGGCCTGTTAGAACTGAAAATAATACCGGAACGATTGGGGAACGAAACAAAAGTAGGATTGAGATCATCGTATACATCATCTGTAACCTGTTCCAGTTTGTTCTGTTCAATTTTGTATGTAAAAATATCAGTGTGCCCGTTTTTCACAGCACTGAAGATGAGTGAATTGGCATCGAGCATAAAACTGGCATCCAGCAACTGGTCAACCCCTTCAATTTCCTGTTTATAACGCTTGAGACGTGCAATCATGTCGTATACAAACATTTTGATCTTGCCATTTTCCCAGTAAGCTACCAGTAAGCGGGTTCCCTTGCCATCCCATGCAAGAACGGGGTAGTTGGGATTTACATCTCCCTGGTTGGTACGTACGCCGCTCTTCAGGAGGATTTTTCCGTCATAAAAATTCTCCATCAGTTTCACACAATAAATACCTCTGTTGAATTCAACCACTGCATATGTGGTACTTCTTGGGTTGGGATTGGCCTGAAAGCGGAAGAAATCTTTTTTACGCACTTCTTCTGAAACATTCAACTGACCCCTGGGTGCATTTCTGCGCTGACGGATATCTCTGGAATAACGTTCCTGCTGATATTGCATGAATTCAGACAGTACATCCTTAAACTTCTTTTTACAGACACGCATACAGGCCTGGTTCAGGTTTTTGTAAATACGCGCTAGATAAAGGAGATAGGTAATATTTTCTTTGCGGTATTTTTCACCGATATAATACCAGAATGAATGACCCGCCAGTACTGGTTTTTCAAAGGCAAACTGGTAGAAAGACCTGTATGAACCGCTGAGCATGGCACTCTTCAGGTCATCATCTTTGGAAGTGCTCCATGGTTCGGCTGCATAGGATACATAGCCATCTACCAGCCATTTAGGCAGGTCGAGTAAGGCCTGGTTACTGGCAAATTCGCCTATATCATCACCAAACAGCAGGTTATCGGTTAATACTTTCGCGATTCCTTCCCTTATCTGGCGTTTCAGGTTGGCATGATTACCATCGAAATAAACAACGATTTTATTGTTCACCAGTTTGGTTACACCACCCGAATTTTGCCAGTCGATGCCCAAACCAATATTGCTGCTCTTGTAATCGTCGTAATTGTTGTACACGACAATATTGGCACGGCGTTGTAAGGAATATTCTATGAAATTTTCGAGAGAGCGAAGTTCTTCTTCTGCCACCTGTGCGGCAAATTTACCCAGTTCAACACCCCCCTGCGATGTATAGGCATTGAAATTGGGTGACTGGTAAAATTTCCATACCAGCTTTTTGTGTTGAACCCTGTTTTTGCCAAATTCTACTGTATTTACCTGGGCTATGGAAAGGATGGGGAATAAAAAACTGGCCAAAACCAATCCTTTCTTGATGCGATTCAGTTGCATATCCGAACTTTAGTGTTTTAAAATTAGTCATTTACCCCGTAAAACCTTCACAAAAAACCATATGCTCCAGGTAAAGGCCTTTACATTCAGTCCTGTTCAGGAAAACACCTATGTGTTATACAATGAACAAGGCAAAGCTATTATAATTGATCCCGGATGTTACTTTTCCGCTGAACAGGAAACGTTAAAAAACTTTATAAAAGATACGAAGCTTCAACCTGTTCAGTTGCTCAATACCCACTGCCATCTCGATCATGTTTTTGGTAATAAATGGGTACATGATGAATTTGGTCTGGAACTGCATCTGCATTCCCTTGAACAAACCTTGCTGGAAAGAGCCCCTTTTTCGGGCGAACGCTGGGGTTTGCCCTTCGAAAATTATACAGGCCCCTTACATTTCCTTGCAGAGGGAGATACAGTGAGGCTGGATAATGATGCCCTGCAAGTGATATTAGCTCCCGGACATTCCCCCGGCAGTATCTGCTTTTATTGTAAAGAACAGGGTTTTGTAATAGGTGGCGACGTATTGTTTCATGAAAGTATTGGACGTACTGATCTGCCGGGAGGCGATCACGCCACATTATTGCAAAGTATCAGGGAGAAACTTTTTGTATTACCCGAAAACGTGCTGGTATATTCAGGCCATGGTCCAACCACCACCATTGGACATGAAAAGCAAAACAATCCATTTCTATGAGGTTATGGTGTATCCATGGCTTTATTGTACGCCATAATAAAAATGGCACCCAGGTTTTTATGAGGCGGTATATAATCTTCAAACTTCTCTTTGTAACCACCCGTTACACGTGACTGTAGTTTTTGCCAGATGTCTTCCCAAACCAGGTCTTTATTCATCCTGATCTGTTCCGTAATGGCATCAATGAGTGCCTGGTTTAAAACACCAGCGGCTACCTGTTTGGATGAAATAATTTGTGCGGTTGGACAAATATCCAGCACCAGGTTTAATTTCTGGTATCCGCCGCAACTACCGAGTAATACTACTTTTGCAGAAGGAGACAGTTGGTCAATGGTCTGTTGCAGGTAGTAACTGTGGCCACGATGAATAACCATGGTAGGTGCCAGGCCATTGGTTTCGAGGTAATAATTCAGACTGTCCTGAGCCAACGCATCAAGGTCTTTTGTTTCATCCAGCGGCAGGTTGGCATAGATAGTTACAGGTGTACCACGAACAGAGCTGATTTCTACCCAGTAAGGTTTTTTTACGATGCGCCAGTTACTATTGGAAAAGCGGGATAGAAAAGCACCAAAATAACCTTCTGCATCTTTATCACCATATGCATATTGCTGGATAATGATACGCCCCGATCCGTTCTGCAATTCCTTTAAAGGCATACTGTATACCGTATTGATGCCTAATGAAGCCGATAAATTGGTTTTGCCTGAAGAGTCTGCCGATACAAAAATGGTATTGAGCAAATGATATATCACTTCCGCTCTTTTGTCTTTCTGTGCACGACTGTTTTTCAGGTTTTGCTGAACCTGCGTGAGAATAAGACTTCGAATGGGTTTATTATAAATGCTTGCATAAGAATCGGCCACATCAACTGCATCTTCCAGCGAACCTGTTTTTTCAAGTCCGTTAACAAAATTCCGCATGAGTTTTTCGGCAGAGGCTTTACTCATTCGTTTCAGAAAATCGTCGAGCGTATTATAAGCTGCCGACATTTTAACAAACTTCCGGTAAAAATCATATCCAACAGACTGTAGTAATGAATCGGCATTGGCCTGCTTTGAACGGGAAAAAATGCGTGGATATACACCCGATACAAAACTTGAAGTATAAATTTCTTCTTCACCCAGAACAGCGAGATAATAAAGCTCCTGGGGGTTGAGTGAATCTATTTTTTTGAAACGGATGGCAGGATTACTCTCATCATGCAATGCATTTATTTCATTGATATATAATTCAACTGCTTTACTTCTGAGTTTACCTACCAGTGTTTTTGCAGCCATAGGGGTATCGCCGCGGCGCATTCTTTCTGCATAACCTACTCTTGTTTTTACAAGTAGTTTATAATAACTATCTGAGTTTTCATCGGCCAGAACGGGTGCAATCTGTTCAATGCTTATTTTTTTCTGGTACAGATCATCGAGAAAAGGAAAATACATTCTTCCTGTTTTCGACTGCGCTAAGTTGGCAATGAGTTTTACCAGCGGATGGTTTACAGACTGAATACGTTTTCCCAATGCATTGGATGCGGCGGCATAATTATATAATTCTTCCTGGTCACGAAAAGCGGCTACCATGATGAGGCTATCGGCATACCTGTTTTCAGGGAAACGGGTCAATATTTTCAAAATAGCGTTTGGATCGCGCTGACAGGTTTTTAATACCAATACGTCTTTTGCTGCTTCAATACCGGTATTGCTTTTCAGACATACATTTTGAATGAGGATATTCCCAATTTCCAGTTCATTGTTTTTTATAATAGGAAGAATGGATTGGCCCTGCATCTCCAACTGCATTGACTCATAAAATGCTTTGATAAGACCGGGATACATTACATTTTTAATAAGTCCGGCCTGCCATGCAGACTGGAACCCGGCAAGCAGTTCGTTGATGCCCCTGAGCCAGAGATATTTCTGGTTGTCGCTGAGCTGGGTACTCGACTCAACTATGGCGCGCATGTTGTTAACATAAATGCGGATGGTTTTATCGATCGACTGGTTAAGTTTCGGATCATTCGTAACAGGAAAAACTGCGTCGGCCACACTGCTTAAGCGGGCAATATTGCGTAATGAGGTCTGTATATACTCATGGTGCAATTCGCGCATGGCGGGAATGGGGGGAATCGTCATTTCCTGTTGGGCCAATGCCATATTCCATACAGACGAAACCAGTAGTAACAGGTAAAATTTCTTCATGCTTATATCCTTGTGCAAAAATACTGCCAAATGACTGAAAAGCCGGGAAACCGGCTTTTCAGTCATAAGACCCATTTTTAGCCCATAATTCAGTTAACAATAACATAATAGTGCCAAAAACCAGATATGCCAATGTTTAAAATTAATTTTGTGTAAACATAAGGTTAACAATGGAAGGCAAGGCGAAACAGATTTTGATTGCAGACGATGAGCAGGATATATTGGAAATCATCACTTATAACCTTACCAAAGAAGGGTATGAAGTGTACACGGCTAAAGACGGTAATGAGGCCATCGAGAGAGCCAAGCAAATACATCCCGATCTGATTATCCTAGATATTATGATGCCTAAGAAAACAGGTGTGGAGGTTTGTCAGATACTTCGAGCACAACCTTTGTTTCAGGATACATTGATCATATTCCTTACAGCGCTCAGTGATGAAGCTTCTCAAATCAAAGGCCTGGAAACAGGTGCGGATGATTATGTAAGCAAACCCATCAGTCCGAAAGTACTGGTGAGCAGGGTGAACGCACTTTTCAGAAGACTGAATGGAAAAGAAACCGGTAAAACTATCAAGATTGGTAATATCCAGATTGATCCGGTAAAGTTTATGGTGAATGTGGATGAAACAGAAGTAATCCTTGCCAAAAAAGAATTTGAACTGCTTTATCTGCTGGCATCACGCCCGGGTCGCGTTTTTCTCCGCAATGAAATACTTTCACAAATCTGGGGTAACGATGTCATTGTCGGCGACCGTACCATTGATGTACATATCCGCAAAGTTCGTCAGAAACTAGGTATTGACTGTATCACTACCGTAAAGGGAGTGGGTTATAAGTTTGAGCTTTAAGCTGTAAGAAAAAAAATTCTGCAAAATATCTTTATATACGGACTTTCGGACTCCCGACTTTCGGTCTTCTTATCTCCTTATCTTTAGTCTGAATGTTTAAAACCAAAAATCTTTCACCACAACAGTTATCGGCTTTTACGGCCCTGATATTGTCTGTACCCATTTCGCTGGGTATCTGGATGATTCGTCCGGACTGGATTATTACGCTGGTATCTTTTGTAGTGGTTTTTCTGGGTAGTTATTTGTTGATCAGGATGGTGCTGGAATCTTTTATCTACAGGAAGATCAAACTGATCTACAAGTTTATTTACCAGACCAAAGCCAGTAAAAGAGAAGAGACGTATTATAAATACATACTTCCGCAGAAAGGGATCGATGAAGTGCGTGAAGATGTTGAAAAATGGGCCGAGCAAAGAAGTGCAGAAATAGAGTTGCTTAAAAACAATGAAGCGTATCGCAAAGAATTTTTACAGAACCTAGCACATGAATTCAAGACACCCATATTTGCCATACAGGGTTATGTAGATACTTTGCTGGGCGGTGCCATGGATTCGCCGGAAATAAGTAAACGTTTCCTGGAAAATACCGCACGTAATGTAGACCGTATGGTAAACCTGGTAAAAGACCTGGATGAAATATCGAGACTCGAAAGTGGTGAACAGCCTTTGTATAAAGAGAATTTTATTATACAGGATCTTATCAGGGAAATATATGAGACTTTGTCCATTAAAACCGCCAGCAAGAATATCAGGTGCAGCATTAAAAAAGGATGTGAATCTCCGATCACTGTTTTTGCTGACCAGGAAAAAATCAGACAGGTCATCAATAACCTGCTGGAGAATGCAGTGAAATATGGTAAGCAGGACGGATCAATTGTGGCCAGTATTTATACGACTGATGAAGAACATGTGCTGATTGAATTCAGTGACGATGGAATAGGTATAGCCGAAGAGCATTTACCCCGCATATTTGAACGCTTTTACCGGACAGACAGAGGCCGCAGCCGCGATAAAGGGGGAACAGGGCTAGGATTGGCCATCTGTAAACATATTATAGAAGCGCATGGACAAACCATGCATGTACGCAGTAAGCTGGATGTTGGAACGACCATCGGGTTTACCTTGGAAAGGAAGCGTGAATAGTGAGTTTCAGGTCGATCCCTCCCTACTGACTACTCACTCATTCATGAAAAACCCCCGATAGACATCAGGGGTGTACACATGAGAAAATCTACTTTCGTTGCTCAATTACGATAAACTGAACTGCAAAGCTGTCGGTTCTGTGTTATCTCTTGATGACGGGAATATGAAAAAACGGTTATCAAATACCGTTTTTCATTGATTTTTAATACAAAAAAATCAGGAAATCCCAATGTTACCTAATTATTAATTCTCGCTTTTCCTTCCTACATCGGAGGCAGGAAGCTATTTTTGCGTAAATTTTAAACTATGGGTATCAACACATTTGGTCGCTTGTTTATGCCGAAGAACAAGGTTTTCTATGAGTTATTTGAGGATGTAGCGGAAAAAGTGCATGAAATGGGAATAAAGCTGAAAGAAATGGTAAGTGAGCCCGATAGTAATAAACGCGCCGCTGTACTTGCACAGATTGAGGACCTTGAGCATAAAAACGACGATAATACCCACCGCATTTTTACAGAACTGGGCAGAAACTTTATCACTCCTTTTGATAGGGAAGACATTCACTACCTCGCTACTGCCCTTGATGATATTGCAGATTACATTTTTGCTTCTTCCAAAAAAATCAATTTCTATAGTGTAAATCCAAACGATACAGGTATCCAGAAAATGGCCGACCTGATTCTGCAGGGTACCATTGAAATTAAAAAAGCCGTAAATGGGTTACGCGACATGAAGAACCTTCGCGAGATGACAGAGGCAATGGTAAAAGTAAACAGCATTGAAAACCAGGCAGATGATGTGTTTGATATGAGTATTGAAATGCTTTTCCAGCAGGAGAACGATTTTAAGGAAGTCATCAAGAAAAGAGAAATTTACCAGGTAATGGAAATTGCTACCGATAAATGTGAAGATGCGGCAAACGTGATTGAATCAATTATTATCAAGTATGCGTAGAACTGACAAGAGGAACTAACATTCTCTTCCAGCTTTTGCGATATGTAAACCCCACACCGTATGTTCACGCTTTTGGTTATCATAATAGTGCTTGCATTCATCTTTGATTATATCAATGGGTTTCACGATGCAGCCAATTCAATCGCCACCATTGTATCAACAAAAGTATTAACCCCTTTTCAGGCAGTATTGTGGGCGGCGGTGTTCAATTTTGCAGCCTTCTTCATTTCCAAATACCTGATTGGTGAGTTTAAGATTGGTAATACCATTGCCAAGTCGGTAAACGAAAACTTTATTACCCTGGAAGTTATTTTTGCGGGCTTACTTGCAGCAATTACATGGAATCTCGTCACATGGTGGTTTGGTATTCCATCAAGTTCATCACATACTTTGTTGGGTGGATTTATGGGAGCAGCATTGGCACATGCGGGTGGATTCAGTGACAATGGTATCGATGTAGTAAACTATGCAAAAGTGATACCCACTTTCCTGTTTATCTTTTTTGCACCATTACTCGGTATGATCATTGCGTTTATCATCACTATAATGATTGTACATCTGTGTAAACGGGCAAATCCCTATAAAGCAGAAAGCTGGTTTAAAAGATTACAGTTGGTTTCATCAGCGGCATTCAGTCTCGGACATGGTGGTAATGATGCCCAGAAAGTAATGGGTATTATTGGGGCAGCAATTATTTATTATGAAAGCACACTGGGTGTAAAGATGTCGTTTAATGAATTTGTGGTGCACTATAGCTGGGTGCCTTTCTGTAGTTTCCTCGCCATCGGATTGGGTACCATGAGTGGTGGCTGGAAGATTGTAAAAACCATGGGTACTCGTATTACCAAAGTAACACCACTGGAAGGCGTAAGTGCCGAAACAGCAGGTGCCATTACATTGTTCCTCACAGAAAAACTGGGTATTCCAGTAAGTACTACACATACCATTACCGGTTCTATTATTGGCGTAGGTGCTACAAAACGTTTGAGTGCTGTTCGTTGGGGTGTAACCGTAAACCTGCTCTGGGCATGGATACTTACCATTCCTGTTTCGGCGATAATGGCTGCTCTCTTTTACTATATTGTGAAATTATTTATCTGATTCTAAGCGGCGCTGTGTAATTTGCCGTGTCAATTTTTTGAGCATGGCAAAAATACTTGTAACAGGTGGCTGCGGATATATAGGGTCACATACCATTGTAGATCTTCTTGAAAGTGGGTACGATGTAATTTCTATCGATGACCAGTCGCGCTCTACACCTTATCCATTAACCGGTATTCAGCTTATCACCGGTACAAAAATCAAGAACTATAAAGTTGATCTTAAAAATTTTGACGAAACCCTCGCCGTCTTCCAGGAAAACCCTGACATAGCAGGTGTTATTCATTTTGCTGCTTATAAAGCCGTTGGAGAATCTGTAGAACAATCGCTGCTGTATTACGAAAACAATATCGGGTCACTTATCAGCATTCTGAAATGTGTGAAAGAGTTTTCAGTTCCCCATTTTGTATTCTCATCGTCTTGTACGGTATATGGTAATCCTGAAAGCTTTCCTGTTACTGAAGACACTGTTTTACAGGCCGCTGCATCTCCTTATGGTGCCACTAAAAAAATGGGGGAAGAGATATTAAAAGATTTTGCAGCAGCTTCAGCTTCTACCGCTGTAGTACTGCTTCGCTATTTTAACCCTGTTGGAGCACATCCTTCCTGTTTAATTGGCGAACTGCCTTTGGGTAAACCGCAAAACCTGGTTCCTGCTATCACGCAAACAGCTATTGGTAAGTTGCCGAAAATGATAGTGTATGGTAACGATTATGATACAAGAGACGGAAGCTGTATCCGCGATTATATTCATGTATCAGATATAGCACGTGCACATACCCTGGCATTGGAATATATGCGTTCGGGAAAAAACACATCGGCCTGCGAAGTGTTTAACCTGGGTACAGGTATTGGTATTACCGTACTTGAAGCCATACAAAGCTTTGAAAAAGTGAGCGGGGTGAAACTGAATTATGAAATTGGACCGAGAAGGCCTGGCGACATCAAAGCCATTTATGCCAACAACGAGAAAGCTATTCATCAACTTGGCTGGCAGATAAAATATGATATCACAGAAATGATGCGCACTGCCTGGGCTTGGGAACAAAAAATTAAACAGGAAGAACAAAGTGTACCGCACAATTAAACTGGTATACTGTACTATAATGTTTTAGCATACCTGAAAAGCTGAACCATATCGCTTTCTTTTTTGAGTTTGAGTTTTTCTTTCTTAATCAGTTCAGTCATTTTTGCCTCTTTCCCGGTAAATAAAACCGGTACTTCTTCGATTGTTTTAGGTAGCGTTTCTATCTGTGTTCCTCTGGCAATATAATAAAGCACCCGATCGCGATACGTTCTGACAAACCGCGCATTCGGATAAGGTTGTCTTTCACTGAAACTTACTTCTGTGTATTTCAGTAAGCTCACATTGCCCGAATCAAGTACTTCATAGAATGTATTACCATCCTGTTTGTTGATGGGCATGAAACCAGACCTGAATAACTTCGTACCATTGGGTGTAATGAGCTCGACTCTTTCTACCGGCTGGGCCACCACCATTTCATTGTTTTTCTCGTCCAGAAAAATGATTTCATTGGTGTGGAAGTTGATCTTTAATTGTAAACCATGGTAAGTATGTCCTTTGAGAATAGTAACAGAACCCGGGAAAAATTCTCTGGAGAAATATGGCGACCCTTCTTCATTATAATCTCCGCTGGGTTTTAATATCCGGCCATTTGCATCAACCATAAAGCGATCCATTTCTACTTTGGCGCCGGCAATATTGCCGCTTTGTGCAGTGAGATTCACCGCCAATAAAATAAATGCAACCAGCAGTAAGGCATTTCTCATGTGTGCATGTGCTTATGTGATGAAGAATACCGGTTAGTTGGCCTGTTATTACCATAAATAGCTGTCAACAGCACCGGATTGCTTACACTAACTTACAATTTTTGACAGACTCCTTTAGTTATTCTTTGCATTAACCTGTTTCAATAACTGGTTATAATACTGGAACAGCTTAATGACGTCTTCTTCTTTCTTGATTTTTATATTTTCCTTCCGGATAAAACTACTCATTTCAGCCTGGTGACTACCAAAAAAGTCCGACCATTCGTCTTCTTTTTTAGGAATGCGCACCAGACCCTGGGTGGAGGTCCAGGCATAATGACTTTCTTTCTTGGTGTAGGTACGCACAATATTGGGTGAATTATAGGTCTGTTTATCCTGGTACTGAACGGCAGTATATTTCAATAAAACGGCTGTACCGGAATCGAGTAACTGGTACACCGACATATCATTCTGTTTATCAATGGCAGGAAATCCACTTCTAAAAACATAGCTTTTCCCCTCATGCTGTAATTCAATGCGTTGAAATGGATTGGTCATCAGCATTTCCTGACCTTCTGAAGTTTTGAATATTATTTCACCTGTTAATTGATTGAACTTAATAGGGATGTTGCGATAGGTTTTACCATTTAACAACTGGATATTACATTTTACATAATCTGCTGAAAAATATGGGGAACCGTCTTCCTCGAAATTCCGTATCGACTTAAATGGTTTTCCATTGGCGTCATTCAGGAAATGAATATTTTCTTTTGCATGTCGCAACGGATCAATACGTTCAAAGTCCTGTGCTGATATATTGTTTTGTACAACTGCAAAACAAAAAACGGTCAGGAAAAAAAGATACTTTTTCATAATGCATTATTTAGGAAGTTTGTAATAAACGGTTATACCTGTTGACGATCTTTATGAGGTCGGCTTCTTTTTTCGTCTTCAACTTTTCTCTATAAATAGTGTCTGCCAGTTCCTTTTTTTTATCCTGTAGTAAACCTAATAAATCATTCTCTTCCCCCGTCACTTTTATCATGTCCTTACCGGGAATCCAGAGATAATAAGATGGTAATTGCCGATAGGCCCGGGTCATATCGTTACTGTTATAAGCTTTTGAATCTTTGAACCTGATCTCTACAAACTTCAGTAACAATATTTTACCGGAATCAAGCACCTGGTATAAAGATCTTTCGTTTTGTTTGTCGATCGCTCCAAAACCCGAACGAAAGACAACAGATTTCGACGGATCGTTGCAGCCGAGTTCCAATCTGGCAACTGGTTGTGAAAGGGCAAACGCTTTTCCTTCACCCGTAGTAAAGATGATTTTTTGCTGTTCAAGGTTAAGTTTCAGTTGTAATCCACCATAGGTTTTGCCATTCACTAATTGTACTGAACCACTGCAAAAACTGGTGTCAAAAAATGGAGAGCCGTCCATCAGGAATGGGAAATCAAAAGTCCAGGGTATTCCATAACCATCGTTGTATAAAACATTCGAATTAAAGGAATATGACCCAAGCTGTGCTTTTAACGGGAGAGTGGAAAAACCCAGCACTACGAATAGCAGTAATGATCTTATCATAACACAGTTTTACTGTATTAAATATAAGCATCATCTGTTAACAGGCACATTAAAACGGACCAGTGGCGGCCGGATTAGTTCTCCAGCATCTTCTCCGCATTTTCTGCAACCTGTAAAGCCTCAATAAATTCTTCTATTTCGCCATTGATGACGGCATCAAGGTTATAGGAGGTAAGACCAATGCGATGGTCTGTAACCCTTCCCTGTGGCCAGTTATAGGTTCTGATCTTCGCACTTCTGTCACCGGTACTAACCAGTGTTTTCCGGTGACGGGCAATTTCTTCTTCCTGTTTGCGTACCTGTTCTTCATACAGCTTGGTACGTAACATGGTCATGGCCTTTTCGCGGTTACCCAACTGAGAGCGTTCGGTCTGACAAACCACCACAACCCCTGTAGGAATATGGGTAAGAAATACTTTTGTTTCTACTTTGTTTACATTCTGTCCACCCGCACCACCGCTTCGGGCGGTTTCCATTTTTACATCACTTTCTTTCAGTTCAAAATCTACTTCTTCGGCTTCGGGCATTACCGCAACAGTGGCTGCAGAGGTATGTACACGACCCTGGGTTTCTGTATCGGGTACACGTTGTACACGATGAACGCCACTTTCGAATTTCAATGTACCATATACATCTTCACCGGTCACTTCAACCACTACCTCTTTATAACCCCCTACCGTGCCCTCGCTTTCACTTACTACGGCTGCTTTCCAGCCTTTTTTGGCACAGTATCGGAGGTACATACCTAAGAGATCGCCGGCAAATAAACTGGCTTCATCACCACCGGTACCAGCACGTATTTCAAGAATGGCATTTTTATCATCCTGCGGATCTTTGGGGATGAGTAGTTTAGTCAGTTCTTTCTCTAATGCTTCTTTCTTTGTTTCCAGTTCAGGCAATTCCATTTTTGCGAGTTCACGCATATCTTCATCACTACTGTTCTGGCTTTCTTTGGCAAAACGATAATCGGCCAGCACTCTGAGATAGGTCTCATAAGGCTGTACGATTTTCTCCAGTGAACGATATTCTTTACTAAAGGCACCAAACTTCTTTTGATCATTAATGATCTCAGGATTGGTTAATGCTACCCCTACCTGTTCAAACCTGGCTTTAATTGCTTCGAGCTTATCCAGCATATCCGCTTTTTTATTGGACTGCAAAATTACAGCATTCAGCCTGAGTTTTGGTGATCAAATCAGACATATGTTTAATGGATTGCTGTAAATCAGTCTGTTAAGATTCAGTATCTTTCAAATCATTTCACTGCTCCTGATGTAAGTCCGCAGCAGGGATGTATATAATATTTTATTATGCGTTTACTGATTATTGGAACTCTTTTTCTTTGTTTTTCTGCTTATGGTCAGCAGGCCGATATACTGATCAAAGGGGGTAAAATACTCGATGGAACAGGTAATTCCTGGTATTATGGCGATATAGCTATCAGCAAAGGCAGAATCATCAAAAAAGGAAACCTGACTGGCTGGACCGCTAACAAAGTAATTGATGCAAAGGGATTGATAGTGGCACCCGGTTTTATAGATGTGCATACCCATATTGAAGATGATGAGAAAAAGAACCCTGAGGCCAGTAATTTTATTTATGATGGCGTAACCACTGTTATTACGGGAAACTGTGGGTTATCTGATGCCGACATTGGCAAGTATTTACAAATGATCGATAGTCTGAAAACATCCGTTAATGTAGCAGCGCTTATTGGTCATAACAATGTTCGTAAAGCTGTGATGGGTTCGGTTAAAAGAGATCCTACCGAAGAAGAAATGCTGCAGATGGAAGCCATTGTGGAGAAAGCCATGAAAGATGGTGCAGTGGGTATGTCAACAGGGCTGATCTATATTCCGGGCACTTATTCAAAAACAGCAGAAGTGCTGCGACTTGCGAAAGTAGCTGCAAAATACCATGGAGTATATGCAAGTCATATGCGTGATGAAGGTGATAGTGTAACCTATGCAATTGAAGAAGCATTGCATATTGGAAGGGAAGCCGGATTACCTGTTCAGTTATCGCATTTTAAATTGAGTGGTCAGCAGAACTGGGGCAGAAGTAAGGAAACCATTCCCATGGTTATCAAAGCAAGACAGGAAGGATTGGATGTAACCATTGATCAATATCCTTATACTGCCTCAAGTACATCACTCAGTACCTTGCTGCCCGACTGGGTATTGGCAGATGGACGTGATTCTATTAAAGTCAGGCTTGCTAAACCCGCCATAAGAATGGAAGTTAAAAAGCATCTTTTAGAAAGACTGGCAAAAAGAGGATTACAGCATTTTAGTTTTCCGGTTGTTGCCTATTATGAAGCAGATACTTTGTTGAATGGAAAAAGTATTGAAGAAGTAAATAAGATCATGGGCCGCCCGTCCGACGCGGCGAATGAAGCTGAGACGATTGTACAGATGATGGAAAAAGGTGGCGCAGGAATGGTTTTTCATGGTATGAGTGAAGAGGATGTAAAATCGATTATGCAATACCCGTTTAATATGTTTGCATCTGATGCCAGCATCCGTATTTATAAACAGGGTAATCCGCATCCACGGGGTTATGGAACCAATGCAAGGATATTATCGAAATATGTACGGGAAGAGAAAATAATCTCACTGGAAGAAGCCATCAGAAGAATGACATCTCTACCCGCATCGAAATTTAAACTAGAAGGAAGAGGATTATTGGTAGAAAGCTATGCGGCAGATATTGTTGTGTTTGATGAACGGGAAGTAAAAGACCTGTCCAGTTTTGAAAAACCACACCAGTATTCAACCGGGTTTAAATATGTTTTAGTAAATGGAGAAATTACAGTGAGTGAAGGTGTTCATACAGGTGTTAGAGCCGGAGTAAGTATCAGAAAACAATGATCAGACGACACTCGATTTCTTTATGCTCATCATAGCTCCGGATTTAAACCCGGAGCTATGATGAATAGGAGGAAGGAGAAAGAGAATTGAAATAAAATCTCATTATGCATAAACTAAGGCTGTTATTCCTCTTTTTATTGCCTGCTATGCTGTCTGCACAGCCATATAAAAAACTGCACCAACGGGCTGTTGTTGTAGATACGCATAATGATTTCCCCAACCAGTCTATTGAAAAAGGAGTTGGTTTCGATCAACACCTGAAAGGCATTACGCATTCCGATCTGAAAAGAATGAAAGAAGGGGGTATTGATGTACAGGTTTTCTCCATCTGGTGCGATGGAACTTTTGGTGCAGGCAAAGGTTTTGCAAGGGCCAACAGACAGATTGATTCTGTCTACGCCTGGGCGAACCGTAATCCCTCTGCCATGATGATTACAAAAACGCCCGCCGATCTGAAAAAAGCAGTACGTAAAAAGAAACTGGCAGTGATGATGGGAGTAGAAGGTGGGCATATGATTGAAGATAGCCTGTCATACCTGGATCAGTTGTTTGAAAGAGGTGTACGATATATGACACTTACCTGGAACAACTCAACCAGTTGGGCAAGCTCTGCACAGGATGAAACAAGAAATACGGTACCGAACAGCAAGAAAGGATTAACTGTTTTGGGAGAACAGATTGTTAAGCGAATGAATGAACTGGGAATGATCGTTGATCTTTCTCATGTTGGGGAACAAACATTCCGGGATGCCATCAACATCAGCACCAAACCTGTTATTACTTCGCATAGTTGCGTGCACCAGTTGTGTCCTGTTTTCAGGAACCTGAAAGATGACCAGATAAAAGCCATCGCAAAAAATGGTGGAGTGATTCACCTGAATTTTTTCTCTGGTTTCCTGGACAGCACATTCAGCAAAAGAAATACCGCTTTTTTACTGGCACACAAACAGGAAAGAGATTCTTTGAAAGCCATTAATCCGGAGCCTTATTTTACCGAAGAATACCTGTTTGCCAAATATCCTGAAGAAGTAAAATCGTTACGCCCGCCACTCTCACTCTTACTTGATCACCTGGATTATATTGTTAAACTTGTAGGTGTTGATCATGTAGGATTGGGTTCTGATTTTGATGGCATCAGTTCTGCGCCACAACAACTGGATGATGTTACGGGCTTCCCACTGATTACAAAAGCCTTAATCGAAAAAGGTTATTCCAAAAAAGACATCAGAAAAATACTGGGTGATAATTTTCTCAGGGTCTTCCGGGCAAATAGTTCAAAATGAACAGACAATCGTATATTTAAAATATGAAGCACATAAAAAACCTGGTAGGTATAACCCTGTTTACCGCCTTAGTGGCCTGTAACAGCAGTGAAGGAGAAGGTAATGTACAACTCAATCAATCTGCACCGCCATTGCAGCCGGTCGCCACTTCAGCGCCGGCAGTTGCTGATACGAATAAGGTATCGACTATGCAACCCCAACAAACGGCAGTGGCATTAAATCCGCCACATGGACAGCCCGGGCATCGTTGCGATATCTCTGTGGGGGCGCCATTAAATTCGCCGGCCAATGCTGGTGGTCCTGCACCTGTTCAGTTACAGACACCAGCAACAAATGCACCTGTAATGCAACAGGCACCTGCCAATGGAGCTGCTGTAAAATTAAATCCACCGCATGGGCAGCCTGGTCATGATTGTACCATTGAAGTAGGAAAGCCTTTGCGTCAACAATAGTATATTACGGTTGCGTGTATTTTGACTTCATCTGCTCAAAAGAAATCTGAATCATCTCTTTTAAAACTGTTTGATCAATATCGGACAGTTTTTTTATGTACAAACAACCCATACCTGTTTTGTGCGGACCAAGTTTTTTCAACAAGTCTTCATGTTGAGGGAAGCCGGTCATGATATAAATACTGATATTTTGTTTGCGAGGTGCAAAACCAGTTAAAAACCAGGTGCCTTTTACGCCGCCTTTTTGCTGGTAATCATAACTTCCGAAGCCAATAATTGCCCCACCCCATACCTGTGGAGACAAACCTGTGACGGCTTTCATCATATCATGCAATAAAATGCAGTCTGATTTTTTGGGTTCGGGTTGTTCATGGATAAATGCAAGAACATCTTCATTACCCGGTTGTGTTTTAATAGCCATCGTAAGAGTTTTAGATAACTAAAGTTAAAGATTACATACTATGTAATTAAACTCCCTTTCTCCCTTTCTCTTTGTTATTTCCGTTGTGTATTTTCTGAGTTGTCCTATGCAAGACATTTTAAACAAAGAGAAGGGGAGTTTAAAAGTTAAACTGTGCCTGTAACCTAAGCAAACTGCCTTTTTGCAAATTATTCTGTAGTGCAAAATCCTCATACCTGCGGGATGAAATGGTGTACATCGCTACCAGTTCAAATTGCTTAACAGGTTGCCATTCCAGGCCAATCTCTACTTCTCTTACACGGTAACTCCGGGCATCGAGTTCATGTTTTTTACCACCATTGTAATATTGTCCGCGTACAAAAGGGATAAAGATTTGCTGTTTATTATTTTTAATCATATACGATAGCGTAACATATCCACCATGTAATGATTTTGTTTCAATGGAATCTGTTACAGTATTGTATTCAGGCCCTTTACCAATCGTATATTCTGCCTGTATGCCAAATGGCTTGGGGTACAAAACAAAAGTTCCCGCCACACGCTGGTCAAGGTAATTGCGGTCCTGTTTAATTTTAGCACCGGTACTGGTTTGTTCTCTTGTTACAACATATTTACCTGTATAAGCCTGGATACCGGGCTCAATAATCTGGTTGCCGATGGCCATAGGATAAGAAAAACGGGTAACCACATGTAACTGGTCATTCTGTTCGGGTCTGTTGGCTGTTTGACCATTGTAGGCGCCAAAAGCAAAAACGCCATAGTCACCAGAACCTTTTAAACCATCGCGAACAAGAGTGGAGAATAGTTCCCTTTGTTTAGTAGGGGCCCAATAGAAAAAAACACCCAGATCCCGTTCATTTGATACAGCACTGTTTAATGCATCGTTTCGGTCTAATGGAATCCTGTTCTGACTCGATTGCATGTTTTCAAACCCATAAGGCACTTTACTCTGACCGATCCTGAAGCGAAATTCATTTTTTGCATCCACGCCCACATCTACATACGCATCTCTTAATTGACCAAAATGTAATGCGGATGATGATGCTGAACTGGCAAAATCGGGTTGAATATAGAAATAGACCTGTTTACTGATTTGCCCAAATAATATGATGCGTGTACGACGTAAAAAGAAACCGCCATTTTTACCCCAGCTTCTGTCGCCCTGCTCATTACCCAGGTTGGGATTGGTTTCAAGCAGTCTGTTATAGCGTGCCTGTACATACCCTCTGATGGAAATGGTTTCAAACCATTTTTTTTCTGGCGCCGGTTTAGCATTGGTTTTGACACTGTCTTTTATGGTTTGTGCAAAACCAGAATGTAAAGCCAGTATCAGTAAAGCCGAAATCCATATTCGTGTCATGTAACATCTTTTGGACGCCGGCAAAATTATTCGTTAACTATTTAGTAATGATTTAGTAATCATTTGGTAATGATTTGATAACATTTGTGTTCTAATAATGGTGCAAGCTATGAGCTGTAAGCGTCGAGCCATGAGTTTTCGGGTGTTTTGCCCTTTAATTATATTCGAAATAATGCAAATATCTCATCGCTCACAGCGCGTAGCTCATAGTCCTAATCCCCTGATCCGGTACTCCTGTATTTTGGCTGGGTTCTCAGGGGTGAGTGTAAAGAAAAGCTGAATGCGGCCTTTCTCGCATTCAAGTATGCAGGTGCCTCTTAACTGGTTTTCGGGCATCATCTCTCCCTTGCGTACTATTTTACCAGCCGCATCAAATATTTTTCTTGCCTCCTCTTTTAAAGTGGCAATGGGGTAATCATCAAAAAAATTATCGGCAAACAGCGATGAACTGCCTGCATTATTCCAATCGGGTAATAATGCCAGTAAACGGGTTTGAGCGTCTTTCAGCAGATCTGAAGCCGGCAGGACCCTTGGCTTTAATCCGGCTCCCCTGATTAAAGTATCTAATACCTGAGCATTCATACCCGCTGTAGAAGCATAAGTAACGTTTGCAAAAAATACCACACCAATTCCATAATCGGGTGCCATAACCCAGTTGCTGCCAAAACCCGGAAGACCACCACTGTGTCCAACTGTGGTTCTGCCCTCACAGTCTTTTGACCATCTTAAGCCATAACCATAGGCGGTAACCATGGGACAGAGTCTGCCATCGGGATAGCGGTACTGTGAATTGAGCGAACTGAAACGTTGTGGCTGCTGCATTTCTCTGATGCTGCTTCTTTTTACAGGACCAGTTTCTGTTTCGTTGGAAGCCGGCCATGCATGCATGTGTAAAGCCATGTATTTGCTGAAAGAAGAAAGGGAAGTAATCATGCCACCCATGGCACCATAAATACCATCGTGCAGAAGGGGTTCATTTCTCCAGTTGTTATCCATCCAGCGATGACCTTTGGCGAGTGAAGTGGCTGGTACTTTACTGTATTCCCATTCGGATTCTGTCATGCCCAATGGTTTCCAGATATTTTCGGCAATGTACTGGCTGTAAGGTTTACCCGATGCTTTATGAATGATATAACCCAGCATAGCAAAGCCAAGATTGCTGTATTCGTATTGTAGGCCGGTAACATTCGAAAAGTTGAGCCCCTTTTTTATCAGTGCCAGTAATGCTTCTTCCGTATCTGCCAGTTGACGATCGCCCCAGGGATCATCCTGCGGAAAGCCACCGGAATGCGTTAACAAATCGCGGATGGTGAGGGTGGGTGCATCTTTGGTTAATTTTTGTGCTTTGAGTTCAGGAATATATTTTTCAACTGCATCATCTAACCTGAGTTTGCCCTCATCCCTCAGTTTTACAATGGCCATGGCCGTAAAACTTTTAGACATAGACGCAATACGGAATTGGGTATTGGCTGTAACCGGTCGCTTTGTACTTATTTCTGCATAACCTCCCATGCCTGAGTACACCAGCTTGCCATCGAGCACAATACCAAATGTGTAACCCGGGAAATGATTTTTTTCAGCGTGAGAACGATAGAGTTGTTCGATGATGGGGAAGAGGGGTTGTATTTTTTGCAGGCGGTTTGAGTCAACAAAAAAAGGGGGTTGCCATGATTGAGGTATTTGGGCAAAACAGGGCCCGCACAATAATTTTAACAACAGAAAATAAGGTAGTATCTTTTTCATATGTTGTAAATTGTATGGTGTATCGGTAATCAATGAAAGCCAGACTTTTTATGAATTACCTATTGTTCCTTCTATTTGTGAATGTAAACAATTTCTATATGGAAGAATCTGCAAAAATCATTGATATGACACCCCTTGGAATGAGGTTTACTGTTCTGCAAAATAGTGACTCAACGAATGGGAAATCACTGGATTTGCATTGGGAGCTCTCACCCGGTTGTAACATGAAAGATCCACTGCTTCATCAACATCCGAATGCGATTGAAACCTATGAAATACTTAGTGGAGAAATGGAATTCTTTATAAAAGATAAATGGATAAGAGCAGTAAAAGGGGAGAAAATAGCTGTACCTGCCGGGGTAACCCATGCTTTCAGAAATCCTACTGATACCATCGTAACCGTTTATAATACACATCAGCCCGCTTTGAAAATGGAAGCCTATTTCGATGATGTATGTAAAGTGCTGGATAAAGTAACCAATAACAGAACAAGACCGTTAAACATGAGTTTGAAGGCAAAATTATACCTGGGTGTTCTGATGAGTCAATACAGAAATGAAATCATTGCCATCAAACCACCAGATTTTGCAGTAAAGATTTTAGGCTTTCTCGGAAAATTGATGAATATTAGGTATGAATGACAGTTACAATGTCATCAATTATTTTTTGTACCATCTTTTACTTGATATGACAATCTTACCTATTATAAAAATAAAAAAATGAAATTCGAACCCTTTCTTAAGCCAGCCATTATTGGTCTTGCAGTGATCATTACTGCACTGATACTGGGTGGGGCTTTTAAAAACAGGAATGCTACCCAGGATTCTATTTCAGTAGTTGGATTGGGAACGCGGGATTTTGAGTCTGATGAAATTTCATGGACCGGCAGCTATAGTGCCCGCGCAAAACAGGCCAAAGATGCTTACAATATGATTAATGCCGACAGAGAGAAAGTAAAATCTTTTTTTCTGTCAAAAGGATTTCAGCCAACTGAATTCACTTTTGGAGGAGTTAGTTTTGAAAAATCTTACAGAACCATTACGATTGAACAAAACGGGGAAATAACAAAAAACGAACAGGTCTTTGATGGGTATATCGCTACACAAACTGTGGCATTCACCAGTCGTAAAAACCCGCAGTTGATGAAGAAAATTGAAGCAGTAGTTGATCAGACATCTGAACTGATTAACTCAGGTATTGAGTTTGAAGGGAGTCGCATACAATACACCTATTCGGATTTGCCCAGCCTCAAACATAACTTAATTGAAAAAGGATCCCAGGATGCCCGTGAAAGAGCAGAGAAAATTGTTACTACAGCCAAAGGAAAACTCGGAAAACTGAAAGATGCTTCCATGGGTGTTTTTCAAATCACAGGTAAAGGCTCCATAGAAGAAGATAGTTATGGCGGCAACCTTGATACATACAGCAAGTATAAAACTGCAAGAATAACAGTTAGACTTACTTATACGCTCGATTGATTTTTTACTATCTGGAAAGTAAAAAATCAACCCTTAATACAACCGGTTGATTCACTTCATCAGTTTATGACGACAACTAAAATTCTTTAGGCTTGATAAGTGCTTAATAATTGATCAGCTTTTGAATATATTCATCCAGCCTGTTCTTTGCCATAAAATTTTTCTCCAAATCGAGGTTAAAAGGAACCGGAGTATCTAGTGAGGCGCATCGCATTACCGGGGCATCTAATAATTCAAAACAATGTTCACTGATCCAGGCACTCACTTCACCACCAATACCGCCGGTTAATGTGTCTTCATGTAATATTAATACTTTACCGGTTGTTGCAACGGCTTCACGAATAGCGTCATCATCCAATGGTAATAATGTTCTGAGGTCGAGGATATGTAATGAAATATCCGGATGTTGTTCCTGATAAGTTAATGCCCAGTGAACACCAGCACCATAAGTAATCACAGTTATATCTGTACCCGCTTTGGTAACAACGGCTTTACCAATGGGTGTTTCATAATAGATATCGGGTACCATTCCACTTACACTTCTGTACAATGCTTTGTGCTCAAAAAATAGTACGGGGTTAGGGTCGTTGATAGCAGCAATCATCAAACCCTTTGCATCCTGCGGATTAGATGGATATACCACTTTCAGCCCCGGCACATGTGTAAACCAGGCTTCATTACTTTGTGAATGAAAGGGGCCCGCACCCACACCACCGCCTGTTGGCATACGAATCACTACATCCGCATTTTGTCCCCATCGGTAATGAATTTTCGCAAGGTTATTAACGATCTGGTTAAAACCCACACTCACAAAATCAGCAAACTGCATTTCCATCATGCTCTTAAAACCTTCAAGACTTAATCCCAGTGCAGTACCTACAATAGCACTTTCGCATAAAGGTGTATTACGAACGCGGTGTTTGCCAAACTGTTCTACAAAACCTTCGGTTATTTTGAAGGCGCCACCATATTCGGCAATATCCTGTCCCATGAGAATCAGGTGCTCATGTTGTTCCATGCTCTGGCGGAGGCCGTCTTGTAGGGCGTCGATGAAACGTTTTTCATGAATGGCAACCGGATTGCCGTCAATAGTCAATGGTGAATCGTGAATGGGCTCTTCAATATTCACCATTGCCCATTGACTATTGACCATGGTCTTCTTCGCATAAACATCTGCCAGTTCTTCTGCTGTATCCGGCACAATCGGTTCGGCTTCAAATGCAGCTTTGAGTTCTGTTTCTATGTATTCTTTGAATTCATGTCTGATATCTGCTACCTGCATTTCATTTAATGCGCCTTCTGCAACCAGAAACTGTTCATAATTTTTTACCGGATCTTTCTTACCCCATTCTTCAAATAATTCCTGTGGAACATATTTGGTGCCACTGGCTTCTTCATGACCTCTCATACGGAAGGTCATACATTCAATAAGATAGGGTTTCTGATTGTTGATACAGTAATCGCGTACACCGCGAATGGTATCGTATACTTCTAGAATATTATTACCATCAATGCGAATACCTTCCATACCATAACCCTTTGCTTTGTCTACCAGGCTTTCGCAACGGTATTGTTCGTTCACAGGTGTACTCAATCCGTAGCCATTGTTTTCAATCACAAAAATGACAGGTAGCTCCCAAACAGCAGCTACATTGAGTGCTTCATGAAAATCGCCCTCACTCGTTCCTCCATCACCTGAATAGGCAAGTGATACTTTGTTTTCCTGTTTGAGTTTATAAGCCAGTGCCACTCCATCGGCTAATGCCAGTTGTGGTCCGAGGTGAGAAATCATACCACAGATATAATGTGGTTTACTGCCAAAATGAAAACTGCGCTCACGGCCCTTACTGTACCCGTCTTTATTACCCTGCCATTGTTTGAATAATTTCTCCAGTCCCATCTGTCTCGTGGTAAACACACCAAGATTACGATGCAATGGCATTACCCATTCGTCTTTCTGCAAAGCGAGTGTACTTCCCACGGCAATGGCTTCCTGTCCAATACCGCTGAACCATTTACTGATTTTTCCCTGACGTAATAAAACCAGCATTTTTTCCTCAATCATCCGGGGTAGTAAAATGCTTCTGTAAATAAATACCAGTTCAGGATCAGTCAGCTTGGATCTGTCGAATTGCATGATAGAAATTTATTCAATGACTAAGATACTTGTATTGCAGTAATACCGGGAATAAAAAACCATCCGCTTTAGGCGAATGGTTTTTTCAAAAAGTAGCGGCGCTGGTATTAATCCCTGCTGCCGAGTTTGCTCAATAGTTTTAATATTTCAATATACAACCAGATGATGGTTACCATCAGTCCGAATGCACCATACCATTCCATGAATTTGGGTGCACCCATTTCTGAACCCTGTTCAATCATTTCGAAGTCGAGGATCAGGTTGAGTGCAGCGATGATGACGATGAACAGGCTGATACCAATGCTCAACCAGCTGCTGTCGTACATAAAGCTGATGTTCACGCCAAACAATCTTAATACCATCGTGATCAGGTAAAAAACAGCAATACCAACAGTAGCAGATATGATGATAGATTTAAAGCGTTGTGTTGGTTTAATGATCCTGAAATTGTATAACAGGAACATAGAGATGGCTACACCAAAAGTTAAGCCTACTGCCTGCATTACCAGACCAGGATATTGATCGGCAAATGCATCATTCAGGATGGCTGATATACCACCAATAAAGAATCCCTGTAAAATACCATAAGCAGGTGCGGCGTATTGTGCCCAGTTGGGTTTAAATGCAATGACAAGACCAGTGATTAAACCGCCGATAGCACCTACAATCATCAGGGTGGTCATCAGACCCTGGTTCAGTTGTTCAAATAAATACCAGGTATAGGAAGCTGAGCCAATTACCATCAGCATCAGAAAACCAAATTTATTGATGGTACCTCTAACACTCATCACTCCCTGAGCAGCAGCTTCGCTGTGCAGGCTTTTGTTGAACATCTTCTCTGTAAGGGTAGGGTTACCCGATTTGAATAAGGCCATGTTTTTATATTTTCTTGTTCAAATATACAATTTATAATGTTTATGGTTAGTCTTACTGTTTGTTAAACTGCACGAGTTTTCTGAACATACGTCCGTGAATGTCTAATCCCTCAATAATCAACTGATATCCGCGGGCTGATTCATTGGTATAAAATTCAATCAATTGATCATCACTGGGTTGCCCGAGATATATGCCTGAATTCCATAACCAAGTGGTACGATTATCAGTACTATTGGAGTGGTTGTTTATTAATGCATAATCTACTTTCCTGAAATTGAGTAAAGGGGAATATCCTTTGAGTGAAAAAAAGTTGGCAGCAGCAGGTATGTTTACACGTCTTTCGTCTGCTTTTTTCAGGTATATAAATACAGCACCAACCGGGAAACCGGTTTTTACATAGCGCATCAATGCAATTTCCTGTGTTTGTAAGGTCTCTACCTCTTCAACGGTAGCTCTTCTTTCATCAATAAATATATCGAGTTCCCACTGTGCAGTGTTAAATCCATAATAGGTTTTGGTTTTCAACCTGCCAGGTATGCCAAATGAGCCTCTTTCGAGAATAATGCCGGGAATTCTGGTGAGTATAAGATCGAGTGGTGAAGCCACTGTATTTGTTTTGGACATATCGAAAATACTGGTTCCGTCGTATCGAAACCTTTCGCTAACATATTTTTCAACCAAAGGAGGAAGTTTTATTTTACTGAATACGGTAACAGCAGCTAAAGTAGTGCCCGACTCACTGGCTGTAGTTTCACGCATGTATAGTTTACTGGTATCAATTAATTTTGTAAACCAGTGACGATAATCTGGAGACCGGTCGAATAATGTATCTCTTGCAACAGTATCTCTTATGAGGGAAACATCTTGTATGCGGCCCTTGCTGTTTGTGTAGGTATAATAAACCTTAGCATCACCAAAAAAAACAATGGAATCAACAGCAAATTTTCCCTCCTCATCAACTGGCGATTCAAGGAACAATTGTTTTCTGTCGTTCATTAACCAAATAGATAACCGCCCACCTCGTACAACTTCTTTTGTTTTAGATTGAAATACTGTTCCTGAAAGACGAATCAAATAAGGGTCATGTAAAGGTGCTTTGGTTTGAGAAAAACTTTTATAATGATAGAATGCCAATACTTCATTTAATTCTTCTTCATTGATCTGTGTTTGCATCAATTTTCCAAAAGGATAACCAAGCCCGGACAAATCTTCCAGAAAATTTCCCGGAATAAGCATATTGAAAAAAATGGGATCAGGAGTATGAACTGCTCTGTCTGCTTCAATTGCGGTAACAGAAACAGCATAAGTACGTGGCAATGTATCAGGGAAGCGAAGATGAAACCGATTTAAACTCCTTGGTTGCAAGGAAACGGAAAGAGTGTCTAAAGATACGGGCGATAGCAACTTCTCCGGTTCATGTATCAGCAGCCGACTGCCTATTAGTTCGCCCTGTTTGTTTTCCAGAATAAACTCATAAAAACCAGTACTCGATGAAGGCAGATTAAACAGTATTTCAAAATTTTTCTCTTTAGTAAGCGTATACTCTTTAAAAAAAGAAGGATTGTCCTGATGTTTAACCGATAATTGTATTTGTTCGGTATCAGCGGCTCTTTGTGTTGTACGTTTAATGACAAATCTGTAGCCACTGCTTTTTTTAATAATTTCCAATCCTATACCCATTGAGTCTGCTACTGGAAGGGGGATTGAATAATCTTTATCGGCATACCTGTAAAATACATCATACTGTTCGCCGGGTTTTGAAGTCAAAACAAATGAAGTGGTACCAGAATTTTTGGTTTGAAAAGCTATAATCTGATTGCCTAACCGATCTCTGATAGTTCCGGTTATGGCAACCGGCTTACCTTTTTCGGTAAGCGTTTTTACAAAAAAGCGTGTTGGTATATTTTCAGGGAACAGACCAGCTTCCGGCTTTACTGAACATATCAGGTGTTCATTCTTTTCCATATAATTTCCTAATTGCAAAAGATGCTTATAAATAAAGGGCTCGTCATATACAATGGTTTCAGGCGTAAATGCCCTGATCACATACCATGGGTTGCGTAAACTGTCTGGTATAACAAAATGACCCGTAGCCGTAGCCCCGATAACAGGAATTTTATTTTCAAGTATCCGGCGGCCGTCTATATCCTGTAATTGAACGTATAAGTTATGACTGGTAAAAGAGGGTCTATCTCCTTTTCTCAAAAAAGCCTTAAACCAGATAGTGTCACCCGGGGCGTATTTTTCCTGATTATACTGCAGGTGAATTCTTTCTTGTCCATAGATTAAGCTGGAAAACCCCAAAAGAAGACAAAAAGACAATATTCTAATCATCGCAAAAGTCGATTTATAATAAATTTAATAAATATAAATGGTTTGCATCATTAGGGTATTTCCCTTTCGAATTTCGCAAATCTGCTGATGGGCAGCTACAATATTGCTAACTTCGTTTTAAAGAATGTTTGGATGGAAAGAAAAGAAACGCTTCTACAAGATGTGGTGATCAAGTTTGCAGGTGACAGTGGTGATGGTATGCAATTGACGGGTCAGCAGTTCACCAATAATACAGCGTTGCTGGGTATTGATCTGGCTACATTTCCGGATTTTCCAGCTGAAATACGCGCTCCGATTGGTACTTTGCCCGGCGTGAGTGGGTTCCAGTTGCGCTTCTCCAGCGACCGGGTATTTACACCTGGTGATCTTTGTGATGTATTGGTGGCCATGAATGCAGCAGCACTCAAAGTAAACCTCAAGAGCATTAAACCCGGCGGGAAAATCATCGCCAATATTGATGGTTTTGATGCCAAAAACCTCCGTCTTGCTAATTATCCCGATGGAGTGAACCCACTGGAAGATGGGAGCCTTGACGGGTATGAACTGACGAAGGTGGATGTTACCAAACTTACCCGTGAAGCGCTGAAAGAGTTCACGGAACTCGGTACAAAAGAAAGGGATCGTGCGAAGAATATGTTTGTATTAGGACTTCTGTACTGGATGTACAATCGCAGTCTTGATAATACCATCGACTTCCTCAAAGAAAAATTCGGAAAAAAAGATGTGATCCTGCAGAGTAATATCAAGGTATTACAGGCTGGTTATCATTATGGCGATACTACTGAATCGTTTACCACACGCTATAAAGTAGAGAAGGCTAAAATGAATCCCGGTGTATACCGTAGTATCATGGGGAATCAGGCATTATCAATGGGTTTGATTGCTGCAAGTGATAAAAGCGGCCTACCTATTTTCTTGGGAACATACCCCATTACGCCTGCATCAGATATTCTGCATGAACTGAGTAAGCATAAAGCATTCGGTATCCGCACTTTCCAGGCAGAAGATGAAATTGCTGGCATTACCTCTGCTATTGGCGCCAGCTATGGAGGTTCGTTGGGTGTTACCACCACATCAGGCCCTGGTATGGCATTGAAAACAGAAGCCATGGGTTTGGCGGTAATGCTCGAAATACCCCTGCTCATCATTAATATTCAGCGTGGAGGACCCTCAACAGGCTTACCTACCAAGACAGAACAAAGTGATCTGTTACAGGCTTATTATGGAAGAAACGGCGAATGTCCAATGCCTGTTATTGCTTCTTCTACACCAAGCGATTGTTTTGATGTAGCTTATGAAGCCGTACGTATTGCTGTACAACATATGACACCTGTCATTTTACTGAGTGACGGTTATATTGCCAATGGTGCAGAGCCATGGAAATTTCCATCATCAGCCGATCTGCAACCGATAAAAGTGGAGTTTAAAAAAGGACTGGCTGAAGGGGAAGAAAAATTCATGCCTTATAAGCGCGATGAAAAACTGGTGCGTCCATGGGCAGTACCTGGTACCCCGGGACTTGAACATCGTATTGGTGGTCTTGAAAAACAGGATGTTACCGGTAATGTCAACTATGAACCTGAGAATCACCAGCACATGGTGAAAACGCGCCAGGCCAAAGTAGATAAAATTGCAGATTATATTCCCTTGCAAACACTGGACAACGGACCTGAAAAAGGTAAAGTATTGATACTGGGCTGGGGCTCTACTTATGGAGCCATTAAAAGTGCCGTTCATGAATTATTGGCAGAAGGCATTGAAGTGAGTCATGCACATATCCGTTACCTCAGACCATTCCCTAAGAATCTGGGAGAAATCATTGGTAATTTTGAACATGTACTCATTCCTGAAATCAATAACGGACAACTCATTAAAATTATCCGCGACCAATACCTGGTAGATGCCAAAGGATACAATAAAATCATGGGTATACCCATTACCAAAGGCGAGTTGATTACTGCGGTGAAGGAGCTGATAAAGAAATAGTTCAAAAATCAAAAGTCAAAATTCAAAGCAAGATCAGGTGTTGAATGTTGACTTTTTTATTTTGATTTGTCCTCATGCATATTGAAGATCTTCGTAACTACGTACTATCTCTTTCCGATGTGGAAGAAACCACTCCTTTCGGGCCAGACACGCTTGTGTATAAGATCAACGGAAAAATGTTTTTCCTGGTTGGGCTTGATTATGAAACCGTACAGTTTAATGTAAAATGTGATCCCGACAGAGCTGTAGAATTAAGAGAAGAATTCCCGCAATCGGTATTACCCGGTTATCACATGAATAAAAAACACTGGAATACCATTGTAGTAGATGGCATCTTATCAACCCGTCAGTTAAAAGAGATGATCGATCATTCCTATCAACTCGTAGGAAAAAAGAAAAAGCAATAAACTTCAGTGCTCTCCCTGTGCTTTCAGTGGCAAAATACAGTTGCCAATGAAAGCACAGAAAAACACAAAATGGTGTTACAATTTATTATTCCTCCTCTTTAGCGCCGGCAGAGAAAATCTGATCTACTGCCCCACCCAGCATCGGGAATTTTTCTTTTACAAAACCTGCAATGGTGGCCACTGCTTTCTGTGCCTGTTCGGGTGTAAGACCTGCTTCTGCAGTTAATCTTTGAATGAGTTCGTTCATGTTGCTTTGCGTGAATGGTGAATGGTCAATGGTCAATAGTGAGTAGTCAGTAGTCAGTCGGACTTTCGGACTTCTCTCCCGCAAATTAAATCCTCCTAACAAAAAAGCGATGAGAAGTTATTCCCATCGCCCGATTATTTCTTCCCTTTAATATTCCTTATTCCTCTGTTCCTCAGTTGTCTAGGCTACTTTGAGTGCACTCAGTTTGCTCTTGTTAAACATTTTCTCTGCATAGGTTTTTGTTACATGCAGTTGTTTGGCATCGGTACCAGGTAATTCAAACATGGCATCGGTAAGAATACTTTCGCAGATGCTGCGCAGACCACGGGCGCCCAGTTTGTATTCCAATGCTTTGGATACCATAAAGTCGAGTACTTCTTTGTCGATCACCAGTTCAATACCTTCCATTTCAAATAAACGGTTGTATTGTTTGATGAGTGAGTTTTTGGGTTCTGTCAGGATGCTTCTCAATGTTTCCTGGTCCAGCGGATTCAGGTGTGTTACAACTGGCAAACGGCCCAACAGTTCGGGTATAAGACCAAAGCTTTTCAGATCCTGTGCATTGATAAATTGTAGCAGGTTCTTACGCTGCATTTCCTGTTCCTCTTTATTTACACTGAAGCCAATAGCATTGGTGTTGACTCTTCTGGCGATTACTTTATCGATACCATCAAAAGCACCCCCACAGATAAAGAGAATATTTTTGGTATCAACCTTGATCATCTTTTGTTCCGGATGCTTTCTTCCGCCCTGGGGTGGTACCAATACTTCTGTTCCTTCGAGCATTTTCAGTAACCCCTGTTGTACGCCTTCTCCACTTACATCACGGGTGATGGAAGGGTTATCGCCTTTACGTGCAATTTTATCAAGTTCATCTACATATACAATACCACGTTCTGCTGCCGCCACATCGTAATTACAGTTTTGTAGTAAACGGGTAAGCATACTTTCAACATCTTCCCCCACATAACCTGCTTCTGTAAATACGGTAGCATCTACAATGGCAAATGGTACATTGAGTAAACGGGCGATGGTTTTTGCCAGCAGGGTTTTACCGGTACCGGTTTCACCCACCATGATGATATTGCTTTTTTCAATTTCAATATCATCGGGCTGCTGTTTCTGTGTTACCCGTTTAAAGTGATTATATACAGCTACTGATAACACCTTTTTGGCATCATCCTGTCCGATAACATATTCATCCAGGAATTTTTTGATTTCGGCGGGTTTGCGCACATTGAGTTTAAAACCTGAACCGCCATTGGCCGTATCCGATTTGCTGTTGAGTTCCTGAACAATAATCTCCTGTGCATGCTCTACACAATTCTCACAGATATGCCCTTCCTGTCCGGCGATCAGGATCTTCACCTCATCACGGTTTCTGCCGCAGAAAGAACAATGTAAATGATTCGCTTTTGCCATACAATGAATGTGTACTTAGCCTTTATAGACCAAGACACGAATTTTGATACTTATGTTGCAAAGTTAACCCCGTTCAGACTACCAAACGGGGCTTAAATCGGTAAAAATGGGTTGAACGGGCTATATTTTGGATAAAATACCGTCTACAATGCCATATTCAACAGCTTCTGTTGCATTCATCCAGTAATCGCGGTCAAAGTCTTTCATGATCTGTTCTACTGTTTTACCACAGTTTTCAGCCAGTATTCTGGCACCCAGTTCTTTGGTTTTACGGATCTGTTCAGCATGAATTTCAATATCGGCACTGGTAGCCTGAAAATAACCACCAATACTTGGCTGATGAATCATCACTTCAGCATGTGGGTAGATAAAACGTTTTCCTTTGGTTCCGGCACTCAGCAAAATTGATCCCATACTTGCAGCCAGTCCCATACAGATGGTGCTTACCGGACTTTGAATCATTTGAATGGTATCGTAAATCACCATACCGCTGGTTACTACACCACCCGGACTATTGATATAGAATTTGATTTCTTCACCGGGTTTATCTGCATCGAGCAATAAAAGTTTGCTTACCACATCGCGGGCAGATTTGTCTTCAACGGGTCCCCAGAGATAAACGGCTCTTTTTTCGAAGAACAGTTTCTCCATTTTCTTCAGCATGAAACCTGTCTGTTCCTGTTTATCATCTTTTGGTTCATTCTCTTCCTCATCTTCCATGAGATAGGGGTTGATGTATTTTGAGTGTATCATTTAATTTGAAAATTTGGAGATTTGAAAATTTGAAAATGTGTGGGCCTGTGGCCTTTCATTCTTGTATCCTGTCTCTTGTGCCTTGAATCTTTTTTCTCTTATTTCTTTTCCTTTCTCGGATTGGTTAACAGCACTTCATCTACAAGACCATACTCCTTGGCTTCCTGTGCGGTCATCCAGAAATCGCGGTCACTGTCTTTGGCAATGGTTTCCGTTTCTTTTCCTGTATGATAGGCCGTAATAGAATACAGTTCCTGTTTCAGTTTTTTAATTTCTCTTGCCGTGATTTCAATATCAGTTGCCTGTCCGCCAATGGCGCCACTGGGTTGGTGCATCATCACACGACTGTGTTTAAGGGCGGTTCTTTTTCCTTTCACACCCGCACATAATAAAATCTGACCCATACTGGCAGCCATACCTGTACAGATGGTGGCTACATCTGGACCAATAAACTGCATAGTATCGTAAATACCCAGACCTGCATATACACTGCCCCCCGGGCTATTAATATACATCTGGATATCGCGGGTTCTGTCGGTACTCTCAAGGAACAATAACTGAGCGGTTACAATATTGGCCACGTAGTCGTTGATACCTTCACCCAGGAAAATGATACGATCCATCATCAGACGGCTGAATACATCCATACTGGCTACATTCAGGGGTCTTTCTTCAATGATATAGGGAGTAAGGTTGGTTACATCCTGGTGGTGCTGATAATTGTGCAGGGTAGCACTGCTGATGCCCCTGTGTTTTATAGCATACTGCTCAAACTCTTTTCCAAAATTCATATGTTTCAATTTTCGCTTTGAAGATAAGTGATTTGCAATTTCACAGGTGAATCTATGTTCAAATACTGTGCAAAGGTCTTTTTACGACAACAAGACAGGAGGAAATGGAGGATGGCAGATGTCTGATGTCGGATTTGGCATAAAAAAGCCGGATGCATCGCATCCGGCCATATTTTAAATCAGACATCTGCCATCCGACATCCTCAAATTCTCCTCCTAGTGGTGGTGGTGATGCAGTTTTTCTGCAAATGCTTCTGCGCTGATGCTTTCATCTTTGGCTGTTACCTGGTTCTCCAGCAAAGCAAAGAGTTTCTCTGTGCTGATGCGGTGATAGCTATCTTCCACAAATTTCCTGTCCTGCATCATACGGTTTGTATAATCATCCACCCACTGCTGGTTATCGCCCAGAGCACCTAACTGACCGCCCATATAGCTAAACAGTTGTTGTTTGGCGAACTCACGGATATCATCAGGCGCTACTTCAATTTTGTTATCTGTAGCGAGTTTGCTGCTCACCAGTGTCCATTTTAACTGACTGGCAAAGCTGGGGTATTCTTTTTCTGCTTCTTCTGCAGATTTTGGTTTTTCACCACCGGTTTGTAACCAGCGTTTCAGGAAGCTCTCAGGAAAATCCATGCTGGTATGATCTACCAGATGATGATAAATCTGATCATGTATCTGGTTGCGTGATTGTTGCGCGTAATAATTTTCGATTTCTTTTTTTACTTCTGCACGGAAAGCTTCTTCAGTAGTAATTTCTGCATTAGGGTATACCGATGCAAAAAGTTCAGCATTCAGTTCTGCTTTTTCAACCAGTCCCACTTTGGTAATCAATAATTTGAAATAACGGCTACCATCTTCGGCAGTTAAACCCAAATCGGCAAGAATGGCTTCTTTTTCTTTGTCTTCAAATGCTTTGTCCAGTTGCAATACAACGGTATCGTCGTTTTTCTTTCCGATCAGTTTTTTACGGAATTTCTCTTCAAAATATTTTACCAGTAATGAATTATCCTTGCTGATACCGCCTTCTATTTCATTACCATCCTTATCGCTTTCAACAAATTTTACATTGAGCACATTGTCGTCACCGGTAACAGCTTCGGGTTCGGTCATCTTGCCATTACGTACCTGTAACCTTTCGATTTCCTGGTTGACCATTTCATCTGTTACATCAATCACATAACGGGTTACTTTGATTTTCTTGGTGTCGATATCGAAACTTGGTTTCAGACCGATTTCAAAGGCAAAACTTACATCAGCCGGGTTGTTCATATCCAGTGCACGGGCATCATTATCCAATGGCAGGGGCTGTGCAAAAATGTCGAGTTCTTCCTTGGTAAGGTAGCTATTCAGTTCTTTCTCGATGGTGCGTAATACCTCATCCGTAAAAACACTCTGGCCATACATTTTCTTCACCAGACCAGCAGGAACCATGCCTTTTCTGAAGCCTGGAATATTAGCGTTCTTGGCATATTTCTTCAGGCTGTCTTCAAAACCCGATAAATAATCTTCTTTATTCAGGGTAACGGTCAATTTGTCGGTCAGTAATCCAATGTTCTCTCTGGTAACGGTGGCCATGATGTATTTTTTATTGATATTTTATCTGTTCATCCTCAAACACTATCTTGGTAGCGTTCCCGGACTTTTTTGTAAATGGGCAGCAAAGGTAGGAGTTTAGTGCTTAAAATAAGTCGTTAAAACACAAATTAGCCGCCATGGCCAACGCTTTTTTCTTTTTATTGCTGGCGCTTCTCAGCGAGATCGTGGGTACGGTGGGGGGCTTTGGCTCATCGGTGTTTTTTGTGCCACTGGCTGGCTTTTTCTTTGATTTTAAGACCGTTCTGGGGCTAACGGGTTTGCTCCATGTTTTCAGCAATATCGCCAAACTGGTACTTTTCAGACAGCATATACAGTGGTCGCTGATCTGGAAAATAGGCATACCAAGCGTATTACTGGTGATGGCGGGCGCCTGGCTCAGTAACCAGGTAGAATTTGAGTATGCAGAATTATTACTGGGTCTGTTCTGTATTTTTTTCTCCGTTTTATTCCTGTGGAAGCCCGACCTGCGGTTGAAAGCTACCAATGGGAATGCGATAACCGGGGGTGGTGTTGCCGGATTCCTGGCGGGGTTTATTGGAACAGGCGGCGCCATCAGGGCCATTACATTGACTTCTTTTGCCCTCGAAAAAAATATATTTATTGCCACATCGGCCGCTATTGATTTTGGGGTCGATGTGAGCAGGTCGGTTATATATGTAAACCAGGGCTATGTAAAAGGTAATTTCTGGTGGTACCTGCCCGGACTTATTGTGATTGCTTTTATCGGATCCTATATAGGGAAAAAATTACTGAACAGTGTTTCTCAGGAATGGTTCCGGAAAATAGTACTCATTTTTATACTACTTACAGGCGCATTGATGGCCGGGAAAAGCATAGTAAAAATGTTCTGATTCCATGTTTTTCAACATCCCTTATTTTTTAATTAATTGATTTTCAATTCAGTTTTTAGATATGCTGTTAAGGCTGTGGGTTTTTGGTGTATTCAATGTTGACAAATACCGGTTTCTGAAAGCAACAGAAAATAACCCATGAAGTATCTTACAGGTATGGATAACACGTATCAAACCTTACAAACCTTATACAGGATCGTAAGAGAAGAAACTCATCCTGAGCAATACCTCTGCACACCCAGGGAAATGATCCTGCATTCTACTTTTGGATGGGAACTCATCCATAAACATTTGCTATCACTGGCACAGGAAGGGCTGGTGATTTTACAGCAACTGGATACACCACATTGTTACATTACACCCGAAGGCATTGAACTGGTTCGGTCAACCACTCCCGACGAAACCGAAAAAGAGGGAATGGGTTTGATGTTGAATGAAAAACTGGTGTAATCCTTTCAAATAACTGATTACATAGAAGCTTCACTGAACGCCGGGCAGTATTTGCGCCCTCACAATTATTATTATTGCATACTTGCCCGGATGACAGGTAGACGACCGGACTTTTTATGGCTGCATCGGGTAACAGGCCAGATTGATGTACTTTTTGCGCTAACGGTTGCACAGAATTTTATTGAACTGATGTATTAACTTGTTCCGTCTGCAGTTAATAAACACCTGATGTTCATTACCCAGACATTTTTATCAATAAGAAATCATCACATGAATCGTAAAACATTTATCACCTCTTCTGGCATGGCTGCAGCAGCTATTGCCATGGCTCCGGTGAACAGCTTGCTGGCTTCGGCAAACAAAGACAAAGTACGTATGGGTATTATAGGAGTTGGGCTACGGGGGCAGAACCACCTCGACCTTCTATTACGCCGCAGTGATGTTGATCTGGTAGCCATCTGCGATATTGACGAAAGAATGCTGGGCATGTCTAAAAAAATGATTGAAAAATCGCAGAAAAAAATGCCAGACATTTTTACCGGCAACCAGTATGCATGGAAAACCATGCTGGAAAAAACAAAACTGGATGCCATACTGATCGCCACACCATGGGAATGGCACAAAGAAATGATCATTACATCATTGGATACAGGTATTAAATATGTAGGTACAGAAGTAATGATTGGCATTACCCTCGAAGATCATTGGGAAGTGGTAAGAGCGGCCGAAAAAAATAAGGGACATGTAATGATGCTAGAGAATGTATGTTACAGAAGAGATGTGATGGCTGTATTGAACATGGTACGACAAGGCTTATTTGGCGAACTGATTCATTTGCAGGGAGGCTATCAACACGATTTACGCGAAGTGAAATTCAATAATGGTATCGATGCCTATGGAAAAGGATGTGAGTTTGGTGATAAGGGCTGGACAGAAGCCAGGTGGCGCACGCATCACAGTGTGTACAGAAACGGCGACCTGTATCCTACACATGGAATTGGTCCGATAGCACACTATATCAATATCAATCGCGGTAACAGGTTTGTGAGCCTCAATTCATTTGCGTCGAAAGCGAGAGGCCTGCATAAATATGTGGTGGATCATTGCGGCAAAGATCATCCCAATGCCAACATTGAATTTAAACTGGGCGATGTAGTAACCACTACACTGCAGTGTGCCAATGGCGAAACCATTTTATTACAGCATGATACCAATTTACCCAGACCCTATTCACTGGGTTTCAGGGTGCAGGGAACAGAAGGCATATGGATGGATGTAAACAAGAGTATCTACATAGAGAAAAAAGCAGCGAAAGCCCACCAGTGGGACACGGCAAAAGAATGGCTTGATAAATATGATCACCCATTGTGGGCAAGATGGAGCAAAGAAGCAGCAGGATCGGGTCATGGGGGAATGGATTTCTATGTGGTACATTCTTTTATTGAGTCGGTAAAACGTAATCTACCTACCGCAATGGATGTGTATGATGCCGCCGCCTGGAGTGCCATTACACCTTTAAGCGAACAGTCAATTGCCAATGGTAATTCAACCATTGCTTTCCCTGATTTTAGCGGTGGACAATGGATGTATCGGAAACCTGTATTTGCATTAACCGATGAGTATTAAGGTATCAGACATGTATATGCAACAAGCCATACCAACTGCTGTTGCTGATTCATTTGAACAGGTTAAAACGGCTGTACACATTGAAAAGATGGGTAACGGACTGATTAATTCCACCTGGAAGATTGCATGTATTGATTGTTCTTATATTCTTCAGAAAATTAATGACCAGGTGTTCAGGAATCCATTGATCATTGAACATAACCTGAAAAAAATTGCTGAACATATTGGTACACATTATCCTGCCTATGCGCTGCCATTACCTTTAAAAAACAGAGACGGAAATGAACTGCTGTATGTAGCAGGAGCCGGATATTTCAGGATCTTTCATTTTTTGGAAGGCTCTGTTTGTCATACAGTAGTGAATAATGCAAAACAGGCTTACGAAGCTGCCAGACAGTTTGCAGGGTTTGCCAGAAGACTCAATGCACTTGATACAAAGGAACTGGGACATCCGATAGAAGACTTTCACCATCTCTCATTGCGGTATCATCATTTTGAAACAGCAATAACCAATGCTGAGCCAGTGAGGCTTATGGCTGCAAAGGAACTGATTCATTTCCTGCAAGCAAATGCCGGTATTGTTAGTCAATATGACAACATGGTGAAATCCGGCAGCATGCTTCTTCGCCCCATGCACCATGATACCAAAATAAGTAATGTATTGTTTGATGAACAGGATCAGGGACTTGCTGTGATAGACCTTGATACGGTGATGCCCGGTTATTTCATCAGCGACCTGGGTGATATGATCAGAACGTTTACCTGTACAGCCAACGAAGAGGAAACTGATTTTAATAAGGTTACCATCCGTGAAGATCTTTTTGAAGCTATCGTGAATGGTTATCTCTCAGAAATGAAAGATATACTTACAGCATCAGAAAGAACTCTTTTGGTGTATGCGGGGGAGTTTATGATTTATATGCAATGTCTTCGTTTTGCTACCGACTACCTGGAAAACGACAGGTATTATGGCGCAAAGTATACTGATCATAATCTGAACAGGGCACTTAACCAGATGAAATTGTTAGAGGAGTTGATAAAAACGAAGCCGGTGCTGGAGAAGATTATTATCAATGCCTTTAAGCGTATCAAATAAAAAAGACCCAACTCATGGGTCCTTTTTATTTGCAATAATCAGTGCGGATGATAGGAATCGAACCTACATGGGTCACCCCGCTAGATCCTAAGTCTAGTGCGTCTGCCAGTTTCGCCACATCCGCTTATTGGTTTGGATCGGGTGGCAAAAGTAGGGGATTTACGTAGAAAATACGCGCTAATCCTACCCTTTATTTAACCGGTAGTGCTTCAATGATTTTGCCAATCACAGCATCCTGCGAACGGCTATCAATCCAGCGTATCACAGCAACCAGCTCATGTTCAGGATCAACATAAATCAGATTATTGCCGTTCCCAACATGTGTAAATGCGGTTTCAGGGGCGCTGGGTAAAAACTTTTTGCCAGTATTTAAAAACCAGTTCATGTAACCATAATCTGTTTTGGGAGCAGTGGGCGTTAAGGATTGTTTGATCCATGCTTCACTCAACAACTGCTGCCCATTCCATTTGCCACGGTTTAAAGTAAGCCATCCAAATCTCGCCATATCATATGCATTGATAAACATACCGCCACCCCAATGCCCACCACCACTTACCGATTGAACAGCTTGTCCATCCAGCACAATCCAGGCATTCCGGTAACCCGTCCAGCGCCAGGTATTCGAAGCACCAATGGGGTCCATGATATGTTGTTTGAGTGCCTGTGGTAATGGTTTACGCCATACACTGGTAGCTGCTAATGCCAGCACATTTACACGAACATCATTGTATTCATAAGAAGTGCCGGGTTTATTTCTCGCTCTGCTCATCCATTTGGAGGCATCAGGGTCTGGTCTGTCGGCCCAGTCGGGTTTACCCCAGAGTGTGCCTTCCCAGTCGCTGGTTTGTCGAAGGAGATCGTCCCAGGTAATGGTTTTGTTATGCGCTGTAGAAAAAGGAGAAAGCAATTGCGGTTGTCCAATTTCTTCAGCAGGTCTGTTCACCGGTTGTTGTGGCTGATATAATTCAATAGGCGGAACATATCTGGCTACAGTGTCTGTTACATTTGTAATTAAACCCTTGTCAACAGCAACGCCTACAATGGCGGATAAAAAACTTTTGGTAACACTATGCGTCATATCGCAACGATCGGGCTCACCCCATTGCGCTACGATATAGCCTTTGTAGATAATAATACCCGTAGCATCGCCACGATCGGCAAAGGGACCAATACCTTCTCCAAATGGTTCTTTGCCAAATGTGCGGTAATGATTGATCTCCATGCTGCGCGGATTTTTTGACTCACCCGCTTTTGCCAATGCAATGGCATCATTCAATATATTTTCTTTGATGTCCATGGAGGAAGCTGCACGCTGCTCCCATTTTCCCGCTGGAGGAAAATAAATGGCTGTTGATTTCTGTGCAAAAGAAAAACTGCAGGAGAATGCCAGCAGTAAAAATGCAAAAAAGCTATTTCGCTTATTCATGTTACTAAATTAGCGAAATAGCTTTTATCCCTGCATTCTTGTTACTTGAACCTTGAATGCTTATCTCTTAGTCTCTTCTTTGTCTTTGCTGACCATTGCCCGCATATCTTCTGCTGTCGCCTCCTCTGAAAGACCTGCGCTGTCCATTGTTACCCTGGCGGTTACCAGACTGGTTTTGTTTGGGAGCCGGTTTAAAGTTCGTCAGTGAAATATCACTCATCACATAAGGGTGGTCATTTACCTGTGGTACTGAAATACCAATCAGTTTCTGAATGTCTTTGAGGTATGCTTTTTCTTCTGCATCACAAAAGGAGATGGCAATACCTGATGCGCCTGCTCTGCCCGTTCTTCCGATGCGGTGAACATAGGTTTCAGGAATATTGGGTAATTCGTAATTGATAACATGCGATAGCTGTTCTACATCAATACCTCTGGCGGCAATATCAGTAGCAACCAGTACACGCAGGTTACCTGTTTTAAAATCGGTCAACGCACGCTGACGTGCATTCTGTGATTTATTACCATGAATGGCGGCAGCGCCGATACCAGCTTTATGCAAATCTTTCACCACTTTATCGGCACCATGTTTGGTACGCGTAAAAACCAGTATGGTTTCAATGTTCTTATCCTGTAATATGTGATTCAACAGCAGGCGTTTGTTTTGTTTCTCAACAAAATAAACCGACTGTTCAATTTTTTCTACCGTAGAAGAAACAGGTGTAACCTCCACTTTTACCGGATGATGTAAAATACTGTTGGCAAGTCCTGCAATTTCAGGCGGCATGGTGGCAGAAAAGAACAATGTTTGTCTTTTCGCCGGTAATTTGGCAATTACTTTTTTAACGTCATGAATAAAACCCATATCGAGCATACGATCGGCTTCATCCAATACAAATAATTGTAAATGTTGTAAGCTGATATAACCTTGCTGCATCAGATCAAGTAAACGACCTGGTGTGGCAATCAATACATCAACGCCTCTTTTCAGGGCCTGTGTTTGTGGTAACTGAGATACACCGCCAAAAATTACGGCATGTCTTATTTGTGTATGACGGCCATAAGCAGCAAAGCTTTCATCTATTTGAATAGCCAGTTCTCTTGTAGGCGTAAGCACAAGTGCTTTGATACCTGTTCCGAAATTTTTCTGTTGTGCCAATAATTGTAAAACAGGAATGGCAAAAGCAGCTGTTTTACCTGTACCTGTTTGCGCACAACCCAGTAAATCTTTTCCTTCTAATACTACAGGAATAGACTGTTGCTGGATGGGCGTAGGTGTAGTGTAACCTTCTGTCTGGAGCGCACGTAAAATGGGCTCGATCAGATTCAATGAATCAAATGTCAATGGAATAAAATTTTAATAAAACACAACTGAAATCGCTCAGTTGTTATATAACCTTCCTACTGTGGATGCTTATAGCTACCTGTTAAAAGACTGATGAACTTTGTCACGGAAGGAAATCGGTCGTGTAGAGAGAGTATATGAATGGTGCAAAGATAAGGAAAAAAGTTGAGACCTCCAATCCGGGCGTGAATGGTGAATGGTGAATGTCAATCATTTCATCATTCACCATTCACGAAAGCAACAATCTCCTCCAGATACCGTTGATCCACTTCATCAAACTGATCAAGCTCACTGGCATCTACATCTAAAACACCTACTACTGCTCCGTTTCGTATAATGGGAACAACGATTTCAGATTTCGACAAACTACTGCAGGCAATATGCCCCGGAAATTTCTCTACATCGGGTACAATCAGTGTTTTTGCTTCTGCCCAACTGGTACCGCATACGCCTCTTCCTTTTCTGATACGGGTACAGGCAACCGGCCCCTGGAAAGGTCCTAAAACCAGTTCATCATTTTTCACCCAATAAAAACCTACCCAGAACCAGCCAAACTGTTCTTTTAATGCTGCGGCTATATTAGCTAGATTGGCCACTAGGTCTGTTTCTCCTTCCAGTAAAGCTTTGATTTGAGGAATGAGTGATCTGTATTGTTCCTGCTTATCGCCTTGAATGATACTTAAGTCTTCTGCCATACCACAAAGATAAAAAACTTAAGTTTGGTAATGCTTCATCAGGGTTTACGTATTCAGAAAATAAAGAGCAACAAAGAGCTGAACAACTTTATACAATTGCCCGCGAAACTCTATAAAGATGATACTCGCTGGGTGCCGCCGTTATATGTGGATGAGTACCAGTTTCACGATCCACAAAAAAATCCTGCATTTACCTACGCAATCGTTGAAAGATGGATGGTGTATAAAAATGATGAGCCTGTGGGACGAATCATGGGTATTATTCACCACGAATATAATCGCATGCACCAGGAGAGGACAGCCAGGTTTTTCCAGATGGATTGTATTAATGATGCAGAAGTGGCATCAGTACTGATAAAAGCTGTAGAAGCATGGGCCTTGGAAAATAAAATGAATCAACTGATTGGTCCGTTTGGTTTCTCTGATAAAGATCCGCAGGGCTTTCAGATTGAAGGACTGGAACACCTGCCGGTGATTGCTACACCAGCACATCCTGCTTATATGCCATTACTATTAGAATCATTGGGCTATAGCAAGTATCTCGATTGTGTATCGTACCGCATACCGATACCCGATCAACTGCCGGCATTGTATGAACGTGTACTCAAGAGGATTGCACAAAACAAACAGGTGCATCTGCTGGAATTCAAAAGCAGAAAGCAATTGAAACCTTATGTATTACCTGTGTTTCAGCTTATCAATGAAACATACAGTTCATTGTTTGGTTTTGTTCCGATGTCGGATAGTGAAATAGATAAAATGGTGAAACAATACTTGCCGATACTTAATCCGGCTTTTGTAAAAGCGATGGTAGATGATCGGGGAACATTATTGTCTTTTGTGATTGCCATGCCCGATCTGAGTAAAGGATTACAAAAGGCAAAAGGAAAACTTTTTCCTTTTGGTATTTTATATATTCTATCGGCCGTGCGAAAGAGTAAACAACTCAATCTTTTACTGGGTGCCGTTAAAGAAGGCTATCGTGGGAAAGGGTTGGATGTTTATATGGCAATGGCATTGATTAAAACCGCTGCTGCAAAAGGCATGACACATATGGATAGTCACCTGATTCTTGAAACCAATCATACCATGCGTGCCGAATGCGAAAAACTTAATGGCGAACTATACAAGCGATTCAGGGTTTTTGTAAAACAACTCACCATAACCCAGCCCGGTATTTAAATCCCAGACAAAGAAATGAGGGTTAGCGTTTTTTACTAATGCCTGTATTTTCCCATGCCAGTTGTAATAATTCTTTTGCGAGCGTAGTGGTTACTTTTTTAAGATTAAAAACAGTGTAACCATTTTTGCCCCATGCACCCGATGCGGGAGAAAATATTTCGCCTGAAATTTGAAGGTAAACAGATTGTTGTTCGGGTGTTAGCTTAACGGTGGCCGCCAAAGTTTCCGGATGAAGCGAGGCGAATATTTTTTTATTCTTTTTGAAAGCTTGTCTATCGAAATGAGGAGACATATCCGTATCAGCCATTGATAAAGCGATTTCTTCAAATTTTTTGGCTGAAACCATAAATCTTATTTGATGTATTTACCAATCACAGGCATTTTCTGAAACTCTTTTCTTTCTACCAGTAAAATAAACCAGCCGAAGGCAGCCAGCAGCAATAAACCAAAAGCAGTACTTAACCATAGCTGTGGAAGAAAGTACACAAATAACTGGTGTATTAAATACAGGAGCGTAACAATAACCAGATAAGCAATCAGTTTTTTTGTGGCATAGGGAATGCGGTAATGTTTTTGTCCAAGCCGGTAACTAATGATCATCATAAATGCATAACAAACAAAAGTGGCCCAGGCACTGCCAGTGTATCCGAATAATGGGATCCACCAGATATTCAGCAATACTGTAATGACTGCACCTGCCAGTGTGATCCATGCACCTGTAAGGGTATTGTTAGTGAGCTTGTACCATACGCTCAGGTTATAATAAATACCCAGAAATACACTACCCATGGCCAGTATCGGAACAATCGAAATACCTTCTCCGTAGGAGGAAGCATTGGTACCGTAAGCTAGTTGCATAATGAGTGGAAGGTTCACCACAATGGCAAGCCACATGAACGCACAGACAATGACAAAAAATTTCATCACCCTTGCGTAAGTGCGCTGTGCATTTTCTTCTTTTGATTGGTTAAAGAAAAAAGGTTCTGCTCCCATCTTAAACACCTGTATAAAAATGGTGATCAGTACAGCGACTTTGTAATTGGCTCCAAAAATACCCAACTGACGTAATTCCTCCTCTCTCGGGAGATCTAATACCCTTGTGTATACCAACCTGCTAAGCATTTCATTAATCATTCCACCAAGCCCCACAATGATTAATGGATAGGAATATTTGATAACTGTTTTCCAGAGCGTAAAATCGAAGGAAAAACGGAAACCCCGGAATTCTTTAGTGAGCAATAACAAAGTGACGATGCTTGCAACCACATTGGCTATGATATAATAGCCAATACCTATAGATGGATCATAGAACGATAACCATATGCTTTCAGGATTTTCCCGGTATAGTTTGGGGCAGGTGCCAATAAAAAACAACACCAGCAAAACATTGACCACAATACCGAACGCTTTGATAAACGCATACAGGCGTGGCTTTCCTTCTTGTCTTAACTTGGCAAAAGGGATAACAGAAAGCGTATCAAAAAAAAGTATCCAAGCCATCCAACGTATATATTCAGGATGATCAGCAAAATCAATCAAGTCTGCAACTGCCTGTGCCTGCCATAATAAAAAACCTGTAAATAGAACCGTAGTGAGAATGCTGGAGGTTAAAAATGTATTGAACACTTTTGTTTTATCATGATCTTGTATAAACTTGAAATAGCTGGTTTCTAACCCATAGGTAAATAAAATATTCAAAAAAGGGATAGCTGCATAAATCTGTGTGATACCAGCAGTACTGCTGGGTTCATACCACCAGAATAAAAGAATGTTCAACGCATATCCCAAAAAACGAACGGCAACGGTAGGCACGCCATACCACAATGTTTGTCCTGCTAATTTTTTGATGCTGCTCAATGAAATATTTTTAGTCCGAAAGTCCGGAGACCGAAAGTCCGTAAGACAGGAAATGACAAGCAGTTTCCTGCTTTCGGACTTCCTGACTCCCGGTCTTTCGGACTCTCCCCGCAAACATCGTATTTCTTCTCTTTAAATTCAAGAATAGCCCGGAACATTCATTATTTATTATGAATATCTGCCGGGGCAGTGGTGCTGATACCTTTGCCCGGTGCCGCAAGGTTTGGGTTGTGCAGAAAACTACTGTCGGTAAGTGTATGGAGGAATGCGGTAAGCTGGCCGATCTCAAAATTGGACAAAGGAAGTCTGTTTCTTAATAAACTATCTGTTGCCGTACTTACCACCATGTTCTTTCTGTAATGTTCCATGATACTCAGTATGGAAAAGAAACGTCCATCATGACCATAAGGGAATGTACGAATTACGTTCCTGAGACTGGGTACACGGAATTTAAGCGAATCGTTGCGATCGTTGGTTATTTTCATTCTGCCCATATCTTTTAAAAAAGGATCAACCGGCATTCCAATATTCCTGTAACTGTAATCGGTGAAAAAAGGTTCTGTATGACAACTCACACATTTTCGTTGAAAAATTTCATAACCCAGTTTCTCTGGAAGAATAAAAGTATCGAGACCCGCTTTCACACGATCGTATTTGCTGTTACTACTGACGAACGTGAGCAGAAACTGGCTGATGGCTTTGGTCATACGTTGTGTATTGATCGTTTCATCACCAAAAGCTGCTTTGAACAGTTTCTTATATTCTTTTTCGGCCTGCAATTTTTTGATCACATTCGCTAAACTTTCTCCCATTTCATTTTCTGCGGTAATAGGAGCCAGCGGCTGAAGATCTAAATGATTAATACCACCATCCCACATAAATTCTTTTTGCCAGGCCAGGTTAAACAGGCCAGGTGCATTTCTTGTAGTAAGTGAATTGTTGAAACCATGACTCAGGTTATGATCATAGGTATTAAAGGCACCAAACTGCTGGTGACAGGTGCCGCATGAAATAGAACCATCTTTACTCAAACGTGTATCATAAAACAAGTGTCGCCCCAGTTCAATACCTTCTCTGGTGAGTGGGTTGGCTTTAAAATCATACAGAGGTTTTGGCCAGCCTTTTGGTACGAGGAAACGAACGGGACTGGGTTTGAAATAATTTCCCAGATGCATCCAGCCAGTACACAGAATACTTAACAACAAAAGAACTGCTATCGTTTTCTGGTACTTCATTGTTTTGACTGGATAGAAAACATTTTACTATAATTATCGGCAAAACGAACAGCCAGTGCTCCCGGACTATGGCAAACAGGTTCTTTTGCAATATTGATACCATTCAACCATTGAGCTGCATCAGCAATAATGGTAACGGCATCTGTAAATGCGGGTGACTGAAGTTGAATGAGCCGGGTTGTGTTATGATGCTTACGAAAACCTCCGATATGATAGGTAAACTGTTTACCTGCAATCATAGAACTGCTGGCTGTGCCTTCAAGCTTGGCCATGATATAACCACTATTCCATGTCCAGAACATGCCATGTAATGGATCGAGGGCACCTGTTTGTACACCCGATACATTGCGGATGCTGTCAACACCTAATAAAAATCGAATACCTGTATAACTGCCTTCCGGAACATTGAGTTGAATGATCGAACTTTTTTCGTCAGCAATATCAATCAGGTAATACTGGTTATCTGGAACAATGATTTTACCTGTTGAATGGGTGAGTTGAATATGAGAGATATAATATTTAAAACGATTGATCACCAGTGTATCAGTTGCGCTCAAGTAGCAGGTTTGTTCAGGCTGAAGTTTTTCGGTGTTAAACCGGTTATCGAACCGTATGGTAAGCCATTGCTTTTTTTGTGCAGTTGCCGAAAACAGCAGGCAAAAAAGCAGGGATATGAAAAGGGTTGTTTTTTTCACGGTTCAGCGATAATCGTTCTTGTTGATCTTCTTTCTTTGTTCCTTGTTACGTGTATGCTTTTTCTTTGACTCCAGTCTTTTCTCTTTCGCTGCTTTGCTGGGTTTTGTGGGCTTGCGTATTTTTCTTTTGATAAGTGAAGTGGTGATCAGTTGGGTGATTTTACGAATCACTTCTTCTTTGTTACCTAACTGAGATCTTTCAGACTGAGACTTGACCAATAAATAACCCTCATCGGTAATGCGGTTGCTCAATCTTTCTATAATCATGGCTTTCTGTTCTTCGGTAAAAAATACAGAATCGGCCACTTTCCAACGGCCTTCCACCATGGTTTCCACCTTGTTTACATTCTGCCCGCCCTTACCTCCGCTACGGGCGGTTTGAAACAATATCTCGGTTCTAATATCTATCTTCATTTCAAAATAAAGTTCGTACAAAAAGCGGAATCAATTATGAGAATTGTGATACAAAGAGTAAGTGAGGCAGCCGTTCGGGTTGATGGAAATATTACAGGCGGCATTGGAAAAGGCTTGCTCGTGCTGGTGGGTATTGAAGATGCCGATACAAAAGATGATATTGAATGGCTCAGTAACAAGATTGTCAATATCCGCATTTTTGATGATGCCGATGGGGTAATGAATTTATCAGTGAAAGACATAGATGGCGGAATCTTACTCGTGAGCCAGTTTACCCTGCATGCAAGTACGAAAAAAGGAAACAGACCATCTTATATCAAAGCATCCAAACCAGAAATCGCTGTTCCCATGTACGAAGCCATGATTACTCAATTATCACTCGACCTGGGTAAATCTGTTCAGACAGGCATTTTTGGTGCCGATATGAAAGTGAGTTTACTGAATGATGGCCCCGTAACCATTGTGATCGATTCAAAAAACAAAGAATGAAAGACATTGAAAGCAGGGAAGATATTGAACAACTGATGCGGGCTTTTTATGCCAAAGCCATTCCTGATGACATCATCGGACATTATTTTACAGAGGTTATTCATATGGATATCGAACAGCATCTGCCGGTGATCACCGATTTCTGGGAAACGGTCATATTTGGTGTAGCTAAGTATAAATCGAATGCCATTGCCGTTCACCAGCAACTGCATACAAAATCTGCTTTTACCGATCAGCATTTTGAAAGATGGGTAAGTTTATTTCAGTCAACAATCGATGCATTATTTTCAGGTGATAAAGCTGAGTTGGCTAAACAAAGAGCCGTATCCATAGCCACGGTAATGCGAATAAAAACCGTACATGGTTCATCACCCATTAATATAAAAACAACCAGTCATGACCATAGAACAGGCACAACAGCAGGTTGATCAGTGGATCAATACTACAGGCGTTCGTTACTTTAATGAGTTAACCAATCTTGGCATATTGATGGAAGAAGTAGGCGAACTCAGCAGGCTCATGGTACGGCAATACGGCGAACAATCTTTTAAAGAATCCGATAAAGGGAAGGAGCTGAGCGATGAAATGGCCGATGTATTATGGGTACTTATCTGTTTGGCCAATCAAACCGGTGTAAACCTGACGGAAGCGCTGGAGAAGAATTTTGAAAAGAAAAACCTGCGCGATAAAGACAGGCATAAGGAGAATGAGAAATTAATTTGAAAATTTGAAAATGTGCTAATTTGAGAATGCTGGTAAACAACCAGAGAAATAACAACGCAGTTGTTATCAATCCTTTATTTTCAAATTAGCACATTTTCAAATTGTTTTATTTATCAAATATGCTTTTCTGCTTCGCCATTTTCTCAATCTCCGCTACTGTGCGGGGAGAAGAGGCGGAGAGGTTACGATGACCGTCTTTGGTGATCAGGATATCGTCTTCAATACGAACACCAATGCTCCACCATTTTTTATCGCATTTACTTCCTGGTGGGATATAAATGCCGGGTTCTACGGTTAAGAAAACACCTTCCTGTAAAGTACGTGGTCCCATATCGTGCACATCCAATCCAAGATGGTGTGATGTACCGTGAGGGAAATACTGACGTGCTTCCTGATCATTGGCTGCAATACCCAGTTTAATGAGTCCACGATTGATGACACGACGTGCAGCTGCATCAACAGCACCAAATGCATTGCCGGGTTTACATGCTGCAAAACCAGAATCCTGCGCTTCGAGTACCAGCTCATAAATAATTTTTTGCTCCGGCGTAAATTTACCATTCACAGGAATGGTTCTGGTAACATCAGCTGTATAACCATGGTATTCTGCAGCGCAATCGCTCAGCAGTAAATCGCCATCTTTCATTAAGCGCAGATTAGTAACATAATGCAGTACGCAGGCATTTTCGGATGATCCGTTAATGCTGGGGTAGCCTGGATATTCAGAACCATTCTTTTTAAAATTATACTCCATAATAGCCTGTGCCTGGTATTCTGTCATACCAGGTTTAACGGCACGCATTACATCGTTATGGCCTTCGCAGCTCATAATGGTGGCTTTCTCCAGTAACTTAATTTCTTCGGGTTGTTTGATGCCACGTAATGACGACATAATCATGCGCGTAGTACGTTCTCCAAGTGGTTTTTTCAGGGCACTGATAGCACTGTCCACAATACCCGCCATGCGCGATAACTGGTCGCGATTGCTGTATTTAGAGAGAATATCTTCTCCTTTAAACATACTCAACACGGTATCTACTGAGCTAAAATCGAATGTAGTAGCAGTGAATTTATCGTTGGTGAATACGTTTTCAATTTTGTATTTATTCTTTACACCTTCTACGCCCAGAATTTTGCCCGTCCACATTTCCTGTTGTGGATTTCGGTTCTGTACAAAAATAAATTCAGTACCGGTAGCGCCCAGAATAGTCACGGGTTGTTTGAAAAGTAATAAGAGCGAATTGGGTTCTTCCAGACCAGTGAAATAATAAAAATTCTTGCTTTGTGCATATTGGTAGTCAACATCGTTGTTCCTAACCCTTACCTGTGAGGCAAAAAATACGCCTACGCTGTTATTGGGCATCATTTCCCTGAATGCGGCGCGACGACCTGCATGGAACTCCGGACTAAGATAATCGTTTGGATACTCTGTGGTTTGCTGGGCCAGTGTTATGGCCGGCATCAACAGACAAAGCAACCTGAAGCATGTTTTTCTGAGCATGTTGTAATTTTTTTGAGCGCAATAAAACTATAGGATTTAAGCGAGCCGGGCGAAAAAAAATGAGGAAAGGCCGGGAGAGAAGCTACAAGCCGCAAGCTGCAAGCTACAAGCTACAAGGGTTAGGTTACTGTGCTTGTAGCTTGCAGCTTGCGGCTTGTAACTTACGGCACTCATATTAACTTTTTTACACTGCTTGTAGCCTGCGGCTTGCAGCTTGAAGCTTAATCTCCTATTTTTGCCCCGTTATGAGCATACAACAAGACAATCGTTTCCAGGCTATTATATCGCATGCCAAAGAGTATGGATTTGTATTTCCGAGTAGTGAAATTTATGATGGGTTAAGCGCCGTATATGATTATGGTCCTTATGGCGCCGAGCTGAAAAAAAATATCAGGGATTACTGGTGGAAAAGCATGACGCAGATGCACGATAATATCGTTGGTATCGATGCGGCCATCTTTATGCACCCCACCACCTGGAAAGCAAGCGGTCACGTAGATAATTTCAGTGACCCGATGATAGATAATAAAGACAGCAAGAAAAGATACAGGGTAGATCATTTACTTGAAGCCAAAGCCGATCAGTTAAGAGAGAAAGGGGAGGATACTGCAGCAGATGCTTTAGTTGCAACGATGGAACAGTTACTGGCAGCGGAAGATTTCGCCGGACTGAAGCAATTAATGAACGATCATAAAATTGTGTGTAGTGTGAGTGGTACTGCCAACTGGACCGATATACGCCAGTTCAACCTCATGTTCTCTACACAGCTGGGTTCAGTAGCCGAAGATGCCGATACCATTTACCTGCGTCCGGAAACCGCACAGGGTATTTTTGTGAATTTTCTGAATGTACAGAAGACAGCGAGAATGAAAATACCTTTTGGTATTGCACAAACCGGTAAAGCATTTCGTAATGAAATTGTAGCACGTCAGTTTATCTTCCGTATGCGCGAATTTGAGCAGATGGAAATGCAGTTTTTTGTACGGCCGGGTACACAAATGGAATGGTATAATTTCTGGAAGCAGGAAAGACTGAAATGGCATACCAGTCTGGGTATTCCTGCAGAAAAATATCGTTACCATGATCACGTAAAGCTGGCGCATTATGCCGATGCGGCACTGGATATTGAATATGAATTTCCATTCGGATTTAAAGAAGTGGAAGGTATTCACAGCAGAACCGATTTCGATCTGAAAAGTCACCAGGAATACAGTAAGAAAAAACAGCAATATTTTGATGCCGATGTTGATCCAGCAACAGGTAAACCCTATGGCAATTATATTCCTTATGTAGTAGAAACATCGATCGGTCTGGATCGTATGTTCCTGCTGGTAATGAGTCATGCATATGAGGAAGAAACCATTACCAAAGAAGATGGTACAACAGATAGTCGTGTGGTGATGCGTATTCCGGCTAAAATTGCACCCAACAAACTGGCCATTCTTCCTTTGATGAAAAAAGATGGGTTACCGGAAATCGCCAAAGAATTGCTGGATGAATGTAAGCCGCATTTCAAATGTTTCTACGAAGAAAAAGATGCCATCGGTAAACGTTATCGCAGACAGGATGCTGTCGGAACGCCATTCTGTGTAACCATCGATCACCAAACCAAAGAAGACGGTACTGTAACCATCAGACATAGAGATAGTATGCTGCAGGAGAGAGTGCATATGAGTGAGGTGAGGAAAATTGTCATAGAGGCGTTGTAAACAGAAGAACAGAGGAACGGAGAAATTTCCAACGTTCAAGTATATATCGAAATTGAGCATTCGATGTTTCTCTGTTCTTCTGTTTCTTACCCATACAGCTCCAGATGAATATCTTTCTTCTCATACCCCATGGCAATGATGCGTTGTTTGGCTTCATCAATCATATTTTTCCAGCCACAGAGGAAAAAATGAGCGGGTCTTTTATTGATGCGGAGTAATTCTTCATATACGCCATGTACATAGCCGGTATAAGCACCATCGGGCACCGATTCTTCGCGGGAGAAAACGGGATGATAGTAAAAACCAGGCATTTCATTTTCCAGTTGCTTTAATTCAGGACCATATAAACAGTCGCCATGTTTACGGCAGCCAAAAATGATATGTATTTCCTGGTGCGGGAGTTTATGACGGTGAATATGATGCGCCATAGAACGGAATGGAGCAATGCCTGTTCCTGTACAAATAAGAAATAAGTCCTTTTCAATGATTTCCGGCAGGGTAAATACACCTTGCGGGCCGCGAAGGGTAAGTTCGCTGCCTACTTGTACTTCTTTGAATAAATAATTGGTGCCTGCTCCGTCTTCGAGTAATACAATGACCAGTTCAATAATATTGGTACCATCTGGTGCGGAAGCAATGGAATAACTACGCCAGCGTTTGTTCTTTTTTTCATGAATAGGTAAGTCAAGTGTAACAAACTGACCCGGTTTGAAATCGAAAGAAGCCAATTCCGGGATCTCGATCCAGAAACGACGGGTAGAATCGGTAGCGTCTTCAATCCTGATGACTTTTCCGGTGCGCCATGGTTCAAGCATAAGAATGGTTTTACACAATATAAGATAATTTGAAAATGTGGCAATTTGAAAATTTGGAAATGGCAGGCGAGAAACAACACAGTTGTTTCTCGCCGTTATTTATAAGCAATAGAACTGGAGGTGTTTTCAAATTTTCAAATTGCCACATTTTCAAATTATAAAAAAGGCGCAGTAAATGATTACTGCGCCTTTTAAGATGATAAATCCTCCTTATTTAGGATCTAATGCTCTTTTTATTTTTTCGGCAAGGTCCTGTAAATGGATCTTGCTCATTCTGTCGGCATTGGTAGCTGATGCAGCATTTACCTGGGCACGTAACTGGGTCAGTTGCGCGCGGGCAATACTGTATACATCACTACGGCTGTTGGCGCCAGATGCATATGGATTGGTAAATCCGCCACCAATGATAATAGTGGTAGCACCACTGCTTGAAGGTGGGTTGAGTATATTGTTCAGTTTCTCAACATAACTCTTCTGCAACATTCTGCGATAATTATCAATGGCTTTGTTTGATTTCAGTTCACTGAACAGGTCATTCTGCAGATCGTTGATCATTTCGAGTGCACTGTATGCTTTATCGGCACCGAAACGCTCTGTTGCATATTGCATACGGTTTAATCTGTCAACTGTCAATAAACTTCCTAATGCAGACTCCTGGGCAGCAGCTAAAGGATCGCTGGTGCCTGGTGGGTTGATTCTGTCCCAGATCTTTTTATCGATCAGCCATTTTGGTGTCTGGAAAACCTGACGGTTCATATAACCCAGTGCATCGCGCTGCATGGCTTTAGGAGTAGGCTCATATACAGGCTCATCCTGTTCTGCTACTTTAAAGGTTTCATATACGCCTCCGATATTACGTGATACATGCCCGAAATAACGACGGTACTGACCTAAAAGCTGTCCGTACATGGTAGCGATATTTTCATTCTGATCGCCTTCTTCTTTTGTCCACTCAATCAGGTTGGCAAGAATGCGCTGTAAGTTTTTTACACCATAATCACTGGCTTTAACCGCATTGTCGCTCAGGTCTTCACTCTGGCTTCTGGGATCAGTCTGGTTACCTGATTCATAAGTACCGAACCAGGTACGTGGATTGGCTTTCAAGGTTTCAGTTACCAGTTTGTTACTGTTCTTTTTCACTTCTTCTTCTGTTGCACCTGGAATATAGCCATAACCCCAACGCATAGCCCATGCATCATATTCTCCGATACGTGGATATAAACCTTCTTTGCTGATATTATCTTCAGGCTGTGCTACATAGTTAAAACGTGCATAGTCCATGATAGAAGCAGTATGTCCATTGGCTTCAACCCATGCTTTATCACGTAATTTATCTACCGGTGTTTTGCTGCTGCTTCCCATGTTGTGGCGCAGACCGAGGGTATGACCTACTTCATGTGAAGACACAAAACGGATCAGATCGCCCATCAGGTCATCATCAAACTTCATTTTGCGGGCACGTGGGTCTGTAGCTGCGGTTTGAATCATATACCAATCGTGTACCAGTTTCATCACATTATGGTACCAGCCGATATGGCTTTCGAGGATCTCCCCACTTCTGGGATCATGTACATTCGGACCGTATGCGTTCTCAGTAGGAGAAGCAAAATAACGTACCACAGAAAAACGTGCATCTTCGAGGCTCATGGTGGTATCGTTTTCTGGCCATTCTTTACCCATGATGGCATTTTTGAAACCAGCTTTCTCAAAAGCTTTCTGCCAGTCGTTGATACCGAGGATCAGGTGTTTTCTCCACTGTTTGGGCGTAGCAGGGTCGATATAATAGATAATTGGTTTCTTGGGTTCAACCAGTTCACCTCTTTTCCATTTCTCTGCATCTTCATCTTTGGGTTCGAGTCTCCAGCGAACAGCAAATTCTTTGTTTTCTACTTTTTGCTGATCGTCACCAAATAAAACGTAATCATCGGTAAAGAAACCAACGCGTTTGTCTGCAATCCTCGGTGTCATTGGCTTTTCGGGCAACAATAACATAGAGGTGTTCAGTTCAATGGTAACTGCACCAGCAGCATTGGCAGTAGGAATATTGGAACCACCACCACCACCAAGAACAATGGCGGCACCGCCACCACCTGCTGAGAAGGTTTTAACGGTTCTGATCTCTGTGTTAATAGGGTAGGAGCTGATACGTTGTATATAAGACCTGTCGGCAGCAATCGGACCAAGACCAAATGAACGTTTGATATTGGCATTGATGCTCACTACCTGATTGTCACCCTTAAAATAATCGGTAACATCCAGTACCACAGAGGTACTGTCTTTACCAAATGCAGCGATCGGGAAAGAAGCTGCAATGGCATTCAGGTTAGAATTGGTAACTGCTTTGTAGATATCTTCTTTAGGATCTGCTGCATTTACCAGGGTAATGGTACGCAGGAAGACATTGCTGTTAGGCCCTTTTTCAAAAGCAAGGGTTTGTTGGTTGGCAACCTCACCACCATAGGCACCACGACCGGCACCAGAAATAGCAGGTACTTTAATGTAACGTGTAACTGCAAGTATTTCACGTCCTAAGATATTATTAGCAATCTCAAAGTAGTATTTATCATCTACTTTGTGTACTGTAATCATACCTTTTTGTGATACTGCTTTATTGGTAATCACATCTCTGTAAGCTCTTGGGCCTGTACGAGGAGCTCCGCCGCCAAAGCCTGCCGGTAGATTGCCGATCTGGGGTGCGCCTGCCGGACGGGCAGTGGTATCCCTGGTTTGAGCAACCGACACAGTAGAGGCCAGCAATGCTGCTGCAATAAAATAATTTCTCATTGTTTCAGTTAAATGGTTTTGAATAATCGTTAAAGATAGGATCGTAAATTAATCAACAATTTTTTTTCTCGGAGTGTTGGATGAAAGGTAAAATCTTTAATTTGGGTCGGTGAAAAGATACAGGTGGTTTTAAGAAACCCCTTATCTTGCCCACTCCTGAAAGCGCAAAGCTTTGCGGCTTTTTGCCGAATCAAATTTGCCACTTTCAGGAAAATACCTATTTTGTAACCCCTTTCGGACTTTTGAAATAATGTTTGACCTGTGAATTACATTTTTCATTAGCATTGCGAGGATAATTTTTTAAATCAACTGTTATTTTAAAAAACAAAAATCAATCGAATCATGGCTGAGACAAAACCAACTGCAACAGCTGCAAAAAGCTCCACTTCTGTTCAACCTAAGAAGAGCAGTAATTTAGTTGCAACACTTGCCCCCATCTTCTGTATCCTGGGTGGTTATTTTATCTGGCGCGTAGTTTTAGGTAGTGCAAGCAATTTCACCAACCCAGATCTTGATGCAAGTCATTGGTTCTGGCCGGCACACCAGGGTCCTAAAGGTACTTTCACCAAAATGTATGAAGGTGGTATCGTAGTACCTATTCTTATCGGTGCATTCTTTATCGCTGTTACTTTCAGTATTGAAAGATTCCTGACTATTTCTAAAGCAACAGGAGCCGGTAATATTGCAGAGTTCATCCGTAAAGTACAGTTCCACCTCGCTAACAAAGATGTTGATAAAGCTTTGGCTGAGTGCGACAAGCAAAAAGGATCTGTAGGTAATGTAATGAAAGCAGGTCTGCGTAAGTATAAAGAAATGATCACCAATACTGAATTGGCTACGGAGCAAAAAGTATTGAATATTCAGAAAGAAATTGAAGAAGCAACTGCACTGGAACTGCCAATGCTCGAAAAGAACCTGGTATTCCTTTCAACCATCGCTTCGGTAGCAACCCTGTTGGGTCTGTTCGGTACCGTATTGGGTATGATCCGTTCATTCTCTAAACTCGGTGATGAAGGTGGTGGAGAAGCTGCACGTGAACTGTCTCAAGGTATCTCTGAGGCCCTGTACAATACTGCACTGGGTATCGGTACCTCTGCGATTGCGATCGTAATGTATAATATGTTTACCACTCGTATCGATGGTATTACTTATGGTATCGACGAGTCTGGATTCACTTTAACTCAAAGCTTTGCTGCTAACTACAAATAATCGTTGATTGTTTGTATGGAAAATGACAAGTTTTGAATCTTAATTAGTGAATGCTATAAATAAATAACAATGGGAAGAGCCAAATTACCTCGTAAAAGTACCAACATCGACATGACAGCCATGTGTGATGTGGCCTTTCTCCTGTTGTCGTTCTTTATCTTGACTACAAAGTTTAAACCGGCAGAAGCCATTGCTGTAACCACCCCTAATTCAGTGGCGGCAAAAGTGGCTCCGGATAAAGACATTGTAATGATTACGATCGACAAGGATGGCAAGGTATTTATTACGATGGATGAAGAACAAAAGAAAGAAGCGGTGTGTAATGCGTTGAATTCGCAACTGAACCTCACTATGGATGTTGCTGCATTCAAAAAAGCAGGTTTCTATGGTGCACCCTTCGGACAGATGGCCTCTTTTCTGGCATTACCTGAAGAGCAGCGTAAGGGCGATAAATTACCCGGTATTCCTGTACTCGACTCAACCGATAACCAAATGGTTACCTGGATGAGAGCAATTACTGATGCATACCAGGGTAGTAAAATGAACCTGCTGGTTAAAGGTGATAATGCTGCCAAATATCCGGCTTTTAAAGCCGTGATCGATGCTTTCAAGAAAACAGATCAACTGAAATTCCAGATGATCACCAATCCTGAAAGTGTTCCAACCGGCACCGAGCTCTGGAAAAAAACCATGGCCGGCGAGAAGAGAGACGAATAAATACTGTTAATCAGTAGTAGTAAACAAAATACTCACGAAAACTAAATTCTACCGTTATGGCAGAAATGGATACCTCGAGTAGCGGGGGCCACAAAAAGGGCCCCGGGGTCAAGAAAGGGAAGAAATTATCTACCCGTGTAGACCTGACGCCCATGGTGGACCTGGGCTTCCTGCTCATCACATTCTTTATCTTCACCACAACGATGAGTCAACCTACGGCTATGAAGCTCTTTTTACCAAAAGATGCCGATAAACCGGAGGATCAGAATAAGGCAAAAGAATCGGGTGTTATTACCCTTCTGTTAGGAAAAGACAATAATGTCTTCTACTATGAAGGTCAGCTGGCACCAGATGGTTCTAACTTCAAATCATCTAATTTCAAGGAAATTCGTACCGTACTGCTCGAGAAAAAAGCGCGTACCAACGAAAAAGACCTGGTAGTGATCCTGAAGCCTTCCTCTGAAAGTACTTATAGAAATGTGGTGGATATTCTGGATGAAATGACCATCAATGTGCTGAAGAAATATGCACTCGTGGATATTGCCCCTGTTGAAGAACAATTGGTAAAATTGTCTGAAGCTGCCGGTGGCGCTTCAGCATCAAATTAATTGGTTTTCGGTATGGAAAATACCACAAAATGAATCATACATTATAAAGACCTAACAATGGACGTAAATAAAATTTTAACCGCGGATATCCTCGATATCATTTTTGAGGGTAGAAACAAAGAGTACGGCGCGTACCAACTCCGCAGAACCTATAATAAGCGTATTACATACGCTATCGTAGGAACTGTGGCAGTGTGTCTGCTTTTCCTGGGAGGTTCATTGATTGCCAACTCATCTGACAAAGAAAAGACCCAGATCCTGGTACAGGATATGGAGCTTCAGGATGTTAAACAGGATGAGAAGAAGCCTGAACCACCTCCTCCGCCTCCACCACCCAAACAGGAGCCTCCTAAAGTGGAGATCACTAAATTCACCCCTCCCAAAATTGTGAAGGATGAAGAAGTGAAACCAGAAGAGGAAATCAAGGAAGTGGAGAAACTGGAAGATACCAAGATCGGTACCATCAACCAGGAAGGTATCAAAGATGAAGGTATCGTAGCTCCCCCCGTGGAAGTAAAAGGTACCGGTGTGGTAGAAGCCCCTAAACAGGAAGAAGATTACGATAAAGTATTTACAGTGGTACAAATCCCTGCGGAATTCCCCGGTGGTTTGCCTGCCTGGACCAAATACCTTGAACGTAACCTGAACAGAGACCTGCCTGTTGAAAATGGTGCACCTCCCGGCAAATACACGGTAATCGTATCATTCATCGTTGATAAAAACGGTGGTATCAGTGAAGTAAAAGCTGAGAACGATCCGGGTTATGGTACAAAAGATGAAGCGGTACGTGTAATTAAACGTGGCCCTAACTGGAAACCAGCCGTTCAGAACGGACGTCAGGTAATCTATCGTCACAAACAAAGTATCACATTCATGGTATCAGAAGAATAATTTCTTCGACCGATAAATTTAAAAAAGCCATCCCGCTTCATGCAGGATGGCTTTTTTAGTGAATAGGCATGGTGAATGATGAATCGTCAATGGTGAATAGATGTTTACGGATAAACATGACTGTTATAAGTGATAGTCAGTGTTTCATTTTCGATTTTTTTCAAAACTATCTTACATATTCACCATTGACGATTGACCATTCACGATCTTATGGAATTTCTTTCCACGCGTGTCTCATTAAAAATACATTGCTATGGAAAAGAAATTCAAACAGCGCAATGATATCTTAGAGATATTATTCGCCGACAGAAACAAAGACTATGGTGCTTATGAATTACGCGTTATGTATAACAAACGCATGAAGTATGCACTGTCTGGTATGTTTATTCTTTGTTTATTATTTACAGTAGGTTCTATTCTTGCCAACGCAAAGGGTAAAACAAAAACAATTGCTTATGTAGGTCCCGAAATCGAACTAAGTAAAGTAGATGAACCTCCTGTTGAAGAAGTAAAACCGCCTGAACCAAAACCAGAACAACCACCAATTGCACAAGAAGTTTTCACTCCACCTAAAATTGTACAGGAAGACCAGGTAGATGAAAAAGATGTTATGCTCAATGTAGAAGATTATGCCAATGTGAAAATCGGATTGGAGAAAGCAGAAGGGAAGGATTTTGATGATGTAGTGGCTCCACCAGCTGAATCAAGTACTGGTATAACAAAAGCCATCAGATCAAATACGGACGAACTTGAAAAGGATTTTATTCCGGTACAGATTTCTGCCGAATTTCCCGGTGGTATAAAAGAATGGCAAAGATTTTTGGAAAGAAACCTGAACAGTGAACTGCCAACAGAAAACGGAGCGCCGGTAGGTGTGTACACCGTAGTAGTAACTTTTATTGTAGACGTTGATGGCAAAGTGAGCGATGTAAAAGCAGAAAGTGATCCGGGTTATGGTACAAAAGATGAAGCCATACGTGTCATTCGCAAAGGCCCCAACTGGAAACCCGCCAACCAAAACGGCCGACCTGTTAAGTACAGACATAAGCAGTCGATTACGTTTAAGGTGTCGGAGCAGTGATATGGTGAATCGTGAATGGCCAATCTTGAATTGAAAAATGTACTCACCATTCACCATTGACCATTGACCATTCACGATTCACTATCTTTGCCACAAACAACAGCTACAGATGTCCATTCACTTATCAGGTTGGGATGATACAATCGTTGCACTGGCTACACCGCAGGGTATTGGTGCCATCGGTGTGATAAGGGTGAGTGGAAAGGAAACTTTTAATATCCTCAACCAGTTATTTCCTTCCAAAGATTTACATGTACAACCTTCACATACAGTACAGGTAGGTTTTTTAAAAGAAGGACAGCAGGTATTGGATGAAGTAGTGTTATCATTATTTAAAGCACCACGTTCTTACACGGGTGAAGATGTAATAGAAATCAGTTGTCATGGATCTCCGTTTATACAGGAGCAGGTAATAAAAGCCATCAGTAAACTCGGCGCCAGGATGGCCAAACCTGGTGAGTTTACCCAACGTGCATTCCTGAATGGTAAGCTCGATCTGGCACAGGCCGAATCGGTGGCAGATTTAATAGCGAGTAATACTGAAGCCAGTCGCAAAACGGCGCTCCACAATATGCGTGGAGGGTTTTCAGCAGACCTGAAACAATTAAGAGAACAGTTGATACGTTTTTCGGCAATGATAGAACTGGAACTCGATTTCTCTCAGGAGGATGTGGAATTCGCTGATCGTACTGCTTTAAAACAATTGATCGATGAACTGGATGGATCCATACAACAACTCATCAAATCATTTTCATTAGGTAATGTCATACGCAATGGTGTACAGGTAGCCATTATTGGAAAACCCAATGCAGGAAAATCTACCTTACTCAATGCACTGCTCAACGAAAACCGCGCCATTGTAAGCGATATAGCAGGTACTACCAGAGACACCATAGAAGAAGTCATTAATATCAATGGCATATTATTCAGGTTGGTGGATACGGCAGGTATTCGCGAACATACTGCCGATATCATTGAGCAGATTGGTGTGGAGAAGAGCCTGGAAAAAATGAATGCCTCTGATATTGTATTATACCTCTTCGATGTAAATGAAACTACTGTAGAAGAGTTGAAGGCATTTGAAGAAACACTCAAGGCGAAAAACATACAATACCTGCTGGTGGCCAATAAAGTAGATACTGCCAGTACTGACACTGTTCAGAGCATGGTTCATGGCCCATGGTCCATAGCTATTTCTGCCAAAGCCAATACCGGTATCGATATACTAAAGCAGGCACTCACCCAGAAAGCCATCAGTGGCGATGTAAATACCGAAGCCACTATTGTTACCAATGCACGGCATTACGAAGCATTGGTAAAACTGGCACAGGCTTTAGCTGATGTGCGCAATGGCATGAATGAGCAGGTACCCGGCGATCTCCTCGCCCTCGATATACGTCAATGCCTCCACTACCTCGGACTCATTACCGGTGAAATTACCAATGAGGACCAGTTAGATTTTATATTTAGTAAGTTTTGTATCGGGAAATAGCCATAATTGGTAAACATGGGTTAAATGAATCAAAGTTCACCTCAAATTGACCTAAACCTTTCTTCCAAAAGAGCGATCAGACTTTATTTTCACTAAAATATTCTTTTATGAATAAGGTTTTGATCAGTAGTGTCCTGCTATTGAATACTGTGCTCATATTCGGGCAAAAACAGCGGGCAACAGTAATTACACCCGGAACAATTTGGGTAGATAATAAATCAGTGCATATTAATGCTCATGGCGGCGGTATCTTAACGTATAATAATACCTATTATTGGTTTGGAGAGCACAAAACAGAAGGAGAAGCTGGTAACCTGTCTAATGTAGGTGTACATGTATACTCATCGAAAAACTTAATCAACTGGAAAGACGAAGGCATTGCATTAAAAATGCATGACGACACTACCAGTTTATTGGTAAAAGGAAGCATAGTTGAAAGACCAAAAGTTATTTACAATAAAAAGACCAAAACCTTTGTGATGTGGTTTCACCACGAGTTGAAAGGGCAGGGATATAAAGCGGCATTAACAGGATTAGCCATCAGTGATAAAGTTACAGGGCCATACAGGTATATAAAAAGTGTCAATCCCAACGCAGGACACTGGCCCATGAATTTTCCGGATGAGTTAAAAAAAATAGATCCGGCTGAAACAATGGAAGGCATAAAAATGCAATCACCCGAAGGGAAAAAAATGGTGAGAGACGGATATTTTGTTCGCAGAGATTTTGCAAAAGGACAAATGGCCCGCGACATGACTTTATATGTGGATGACGATGGTAAAGCCTATCATATTCATTCATCTGAAAATAACCAGACACTTCATTTTGCAGAGTTAACGGATGACTATCAGGATTTTACCGGAAGGTACACGCGTGTATTAGAAGGCAAGGCCAACGAAGCGCCTGCTATTTTTAAGAAAGATGGAAAGTATTATATGATCAGTTCCGGCACTACAGGGTGGAAACCAAATCCGGCACGTTTATCGGTAGCAGATCAGTTGTTCGGCCCATGGAAAGAATTGGGCGACCCCAGCAGGGGAAATGAGGAGCAGGTAAAAACTACTTTCTGGTCGCAGAGTACCTTTGTCTTACCTGTTTTGGGTAAAAAGAATGCATTTATTTATATGGGCGATCGTTGGACACCTGAGAATGCCATTGATGGGCGATATGTATGGCTACCCATTCAGTTTGAAGAAGGTAAACCCATTCTGAAGTGGTTTGATGAATGGGATTTATCTGTCTTTGATTAGTAAAGCAGTATAAGACACCTTCTCTACTGTCAAGCTTTTCCAGTACAAAACACGATGTTTTCACTATCACTTCACTATGGTTTTCTTATGGTTTCGCTATCATTCTCTTATGGTTCTCTTAGGCCTCTCGTATCTCTGTTTATACCCACTCTGTAGGTAATCAGTAACCAAACTTATTAATGCTATATGTTCCTTTTTCGAAGTGTCGGTATAATAAAACCATAGAAATCCCCCATCCCCCCCATCTTCACGTTCCTGTACAAATATTTCCTAAGTTGATAATAGTTTAATTTGTTTGCTCAACAAACACCATGAAATTATTGCAACAAATATCGCTGTACTGGAAATGCCAGTTGATCGGTTGGTCAGCAGCGGCATTGTATTGGGGGCTCGTGGGTTTTCTGGGAGCGGGTTTTTCCTGGTCGCTGGCCATCCTGCATTTTGTGGCCGACCTCTGTATATATATCGGCTTATCGCATCTGTATAGAAATTGTTCAATTCAACTGGGCTGGCATACACTGGCCATCCGGCAACTGGTATGGAGACTCCTGCCGGTGGTGATAATGTTGGGTGCCGCATTTATGTTGCTCACGATATCTAAAAACTACCTGCTGCGGTACTGGTTCGAACCGGGTTTTGCGCTTCGGTATACGGAGCAGTTATCGGCGCAATGGCTGGCTGTATTTGCAACAGGTATGCGTATCATGAGCATCTGGCTGCTGGCCTATTATGGGTATCATTTTGCCCTCCGCGAAATAAATGCGGTAAAAGAAACTAGCCGTTTGGGTATGATAGCCAAAGACGCTGCATTCAACAACCTGACGGCGCAACTGAATCCGCATTTCTTTTTTAATGCACTCAACAGTATAAAAGCGCTGGTGCATGAGAACCCGCAGGCAACCAGAAGGGCCATTGATCTCTTATCAGACCTGCTCAGAACATCCCTATACAGAAAGGATACCGGTTTACTATCCTTAGCAGAAGAAATGGAAATGGTAAAGGATTACCTCGAACTGGAGAAAATACGATTAGAAAAAAGACTACAAACAACAATAACAGTAGACGCACATATAGCAATGCAGCCGCTATTGCCATTCAGTATACAGGTACTGGTAGAGAATGCCATTAAACATGGCATCTCCTGTAACAAAGAAGGTGGCGAACTATCAATCAACGTAGAACAGCAAGGGGGAAACTTGCTGATAGAAGTGCGGAATCCTGGCAGGCTGCAACCGACAGCTGGCGGTGGTCTGGGTATACAAAATCTGCAGGAACGCTTACAGTTGCAATACGATGGTAAAGCGGCTTTCTGTATAGAACAGCAAAAGGAAGATACTGTATTGGCAACCCTGAAAATTCCTATGGCATGAGCAGTATAAAAGTATTGATTATAGACGATGAGCGACTCGCCAGGGAAGAACTGAAAAGACATTTGCTCAATCATACTGACTGCGAACTGGTAGGCGAAGCGGCCGATGCCGACGAAGCAGCAAAACTGATTGAAGCACTTCGACCCGAACTGCTTTTATTAGACATCAAAATGCCTGGCCGATCGGGCTTTGAATTACTGGAATCGCTGGAATGGACACCAGCGGTTATTTTCACCACCGCTTATGATGACTATGCCGTAAAAGCTTTTGAAATCAATGCACTCGATTATCTGGTAAAACCCATTCGCGATGAACGCTTTGCCATGGCCATCAACAGGGTGAAGGAACAAGTAATAAAAAGACAAGGAGAACAAGACACAAAAGAAGTGGCACAAATTTTTTTTGTAAAAGAAGGTGATCGTTATTATTTCATTAAACCGGATGAGATTTCACTAATTGAATCGGCAGGTAATTATGCAAGAATTTATTTCAATGATAAAAAAGTATTGATCAAAAAATCTTTGAACCAGCTGGAGAAAACACTGGACGCAGCCGTTTTTTTCAGGGTGAACAGACAGGAAATCATCAATACCCGATTCATCAGTCAAATGCAGGCTTTACACAACGGGCAACTAACTTTTACACTAAAGACTGATACAACAGTTACTGTTTCTAACAGACAGTCTGCGCTATTTAAAAATAAACATGGAAGCCTGTAGTTTAATGCTTCTCTAAAATCAACAACCATATGATCAAATTACTTGTCATGGCAGTCTGCTGCCTCTGGGCCATGCTTTGCGTAAAAGCAAACAGTACCCCCGGAAGAGATACTTTAATAAAAGGACAGTATTACCATGTGTACGACAGCGTACTCATTCACACAAAAGAGGGAGCCGCCATTTCTGCGCTGGTGGTACAGAAAAAAGACCGGCAACAACCCCTGCCGGTTATTCTTCAGTTCACCATTTATGCCCGCCATACCGATATTAAAAAAGCCATTGAAGCGGCAGATAAAGGGTATGTAGGTGTGATGGCTTATTCACGTGGCAAACGTTATGGTGCTGGCGAAATAATGCCGTACGAACACGACGCAAAAGATGTGTATGAAGTAATAGACTGGATCAGCCAACAAAACTGGTGTAATGGAAAAATAGGCATGTATGGTGGCAGCTATAATGGCTTTACCCAATGGGCAGCCACAAAACGAATGCACCCGGCACTTAAAACCATTGTACCCTCTGCCACTGTTGCACCGGGTCTGGATGTACCGATGATGAATAATGTGGTGATGAGCTTTCCTTTTTCCTGGACATATTATGTTTCGAACAACCGCTTTCTCGACACGGCAGATTATAATAACCCGAAATGGAAAGAACTGGAATACAAATGGTTTCAGGAAGGACTGGCCTATCGGGCATTGGACAGTCTGGTTAACAGGCCACGTAATAAAATATTTCACAACTGGCTCCAACATCCGACCTACGATACATACTGGCAGAACATGATTCCGTATAAAAACGAATTTGCCAACATCAAAATACCTGTGTTAACGACTACAGGTTATTACGATGGCGGGCAGGTAGGTGCTTTGTATTATACGCGTGAGCACAACAAATACCTGCCGGGTGCAGAACATTATGTAATCATTGGGCCTTACGGGCATTTTGGTTCACAGGGTTATCCTGATGCTGTTTACAATGGTTATACAATTGATGCAGTAGCTAATATTTCCATCCACAACATTATTTACGAGTGGTTCGATTATATACTGAAGGGAAAAGCAAAACCCGCTTTTCTAAAAGATAAAATCAATTACCAGCCTATGGGTTCCAACGAATGGAAACATGCCACTTCACTGGAGAAAGTGAGTAACGATACACTTACCTTTTATCTTGATCAAACAGCAGACGGTTTGCTAAACCTGAAAAAACCAGTGAAGCCGGGTTTTGCTAAGATGGAAGTAGATTTTGCTGACAGAACTTCTATGAACAGCTATTACTATGCATTCAGAACCATCTGGGACAGTCTGAATAATGGCGGTGGTATTATGTATACAAGCGAACCTTTTGAAGAAGTAACGACATTTACCGGCTGTTTTACCGGTAATATGAAAGTTACCATCAACAAACGCGATATGGATTTCAGTGCTGTATTGTTTGAACAATTAGCTGATGGACGTTTCTTCTTCCTCAGTTATTTCATGGGTAGGGCCAGCTATACAGCGAGTAATATGAAGCGTAGCCTATTAACACCTGGCAAAAAAACTTCGCTTCCATTCAGCAACAGTTATTTTACCAGTCGCCAAATTGCAAAAGGTAGCAGGCTGGTATTGATTGTGAATGTAAACAAGAGTCAGTCGGAACAGATCAACTATGGAACAGGAAAAGACGTAAACCTTGAAACCATTAAAGATGCAAAGATACCCCTTCGCATTCAATGGCATAACGATGGGTTTATACAAATACCGATCAGCAGATAAAGCAGGATAAAACAAAAGCGGCAAAACCAGTTTGCCGCTCTTTGTTATTCACCATCCGCTACATTTCTTTTTCTCAACTGTTTTGGACCATCGCTGCACATTTTTACAATCCTGGGTGCAAAACTGCCCACAATATCTACCAACTCAGTTTGAGCTGCCATTACTGTATGGATGTCTTTATAAGCAAATGGTGCTTCATCGAGTCCGCCGCCTAATAATGTTACACCTGCTTTATCCAATGTTTCTCTCATGGCTTTATGTGTAATGGAGCTGATGGCTGCTGACCTGCTCATTTTTCTACCAGCACCGTGTGCAGCAGAATGAATGGCACCGGTATGGCCCATTCCTTTTACAATAAACCCGTTTGCCGACATACTACCCGGGATAATACCCAGCACATCTTTACCTGCAGGTGTTGCACCTTTTCTGTGTACAATCAGTTCTTCGCCATCGTACATTTCTTTCCACGCAAAATTGTGGTGGTTCTCTACCATCTTTATAGGAGATCTGCCCAGTTGTTTAGCGATTTTCCTATGAATAATGTGGTGGCATGCACTTGCATAGTCACCAGCCAGGTTCATGGCCAGCCAGTATTCCTGTCCCTCAGCTTCATGTAAGTCGAGCCAGGCCAGGTTCTTTGCTTCGCCCGGCAGCTTTCTCTTTTCAATCGCTATTTTGGTATAGTGGTTGGCAATATTGGCACCCAGCCCTCTTGATCCGGAGTGCGATAAGAGACCGATGTATTTTCCGGGTTCAATACCCAGTACTTCATCTTTCTCTGCAATTTCCACTTCACCAAATTCTACAAAGTGGTTGCCACTACCAGAAGAACCCAACTGTTTCCATGCTTTACCATGCAGGGACCTGAGCAAGGGGGTTGAATGAAATTCATCTCTGTCCATTACTTCATGTTCTTCTGCATTTTTAAATTGTGCACCACTACCAAATAAAGTAGCTTCCTGGATTTCCCTTGCAAAAAAGGAAGTCCTGCCTTTCAGCAGAGCGGGGTCCATGTCAAAAACCGATAAACACATTCTGCAACCAATATCCACACCTACACCATAAGGTATTACAGCGTTTTTAGTTGCCAGCACGCCGCCAATAGGCAGGCCATAGCCATGGTGGGCATCGGGCATCAGTGCTGCTTTAACAGATACGGGTAGTTTAGCAGCCATATGTATCTGGTGTAATGCACCGGCTTCTATATGTTCCGGTCCGAAAATACTTACGGGCACACCCGATTCTTTCAATGCTATGCTGCTTGCATTTGCTGCTTCTTTGGGAAGTAGTTTTAAGGCAATGCTACCAAGTACGGCATCGTTTTTATAGTCTGCGGGTTGTGTCAGTACATTTTTTAAAAGTTCAAACACTTCTTCTCTGTTGCTGAACCTGTAAAATTTGTCGATCACAGACATAGCTACCGGAATGACCGGACTCTCCGGATATCCGATAGCCCTTAATTCTTTTGCTGTTATTTTTAACCTGCTCATTTCATTTGTTGTTTTGGATAGTGCTTTACAAGCACCATTCCTTTTGTTATTGATTGACTTTGGAAAAAATGCCGGAAGCTGTAAGTTGAATTACAACTTCCGTTACATTTTATTTATCTGGAATGAAAAGCTGTTTTAGCTGATCAGATAGCACACCGCTGTTGTTTACAGTGATGGTGCTGATTTTATCAGCAATTTTCTCTACATACTCCATTTCCTTCAGTTTCCAAAGCATGCTGTTTTCTTCCATCAGTTTAGCTGTGTTAAGCAAGCTCCTGGTGCTTGCGGTTTCTTCTCTCCGCATAATGATATTGGCCTGTGCTTTCTTTTCGGCAACCAATACCTGGTTCATGATATCTTTTACATCTCCCGGTAAAATAATATCCCTGATACCCAGTTCAACGACCTGCACACCCAATGTACCTGCTTTTAATTGCAAACCGTTTAATACTGCAGCAGAAATAGTTTCCTTTTTCTCCAACAGATCGTCAAAGTTTACAGTACCGATAGACTCCCGTAGTGCCAGTTGAAAAAGTGCATACAATTGTTTGTCGTATTCCTTGTTGTCAAGTAATGCTTTTTCAATGTCTGCTATTTTAAACTGGGCATAAGCGTTGATACGTAAAGCAGCTTTGTCTCTGGTTAGTATTTCCTGACCGTTGAGATCAATTTGTTGCTGACGCATATCGGCCTTACCAATAAAGATCGGTACAGCGTTTTTCCACCACTGGTAAATACCGCTTTCCAGTACACCCATGTATTTTCCATCTGTGAAAAGCAATGCTTTTTCATAGTTTTCTACGGTATATGACCGCACATAGGGTGCCAGTAGCTTATGTGATAACAGGGTTTTATCTATAGCCGGGTCAATATCAATTTTGCTGATATCAGCTATAACGAACCGGTATTCATTAGCTCCTTTCCAGAAAGTATACCTGCCCACTGTTAACACTTCTTTGAAATAACCGTTTTCGAACTGTAAGGCTATTTCATTATCGCGTACTTCTACCAGTTGTAGTTTTTCTGCCAATGCATTATCCTGCAATAATATATTCAATTCCAAAGGTGCTACGAATGGCTGGTACAGATCGTAGATCAATACGGTTTTGCCCCATAACCAGTAATTACCTTCTGTAAGATAACCCTGGTAAACGCCTCTTTTCAGTACAATACCAATCTGATAGGCGTTGATTTGTACATTTTTCATTTGTTTCAATTTTTAGTCCTCAATAATAATAGCCGTAGCACAGCGGCATTTCTTTTCACGGAGTCTGACAGGATGAAATTGGCTGCTGGGGGTTGTTTTTATGTCCACTAGAACAATCATCCTGAACCCTTTTGCTGCTACTTCATTGTATCAGACTGCTGGTGTAGGGAAATGTGGAATGTCTGGTATTGGTGTATACGAATGCCATTTATTCCTTCCCCTGTACTACAACTATTTGTCTGCATCTTTTTAGAGAAGTGATGCGCTTCTTCTACAGTAACAGTGTAGTGCTTTACCGATAAGCTATTCCGACCAGGTCGGAAGCGGGATTCGAACCCGCATAGTGCCTGTTGCTCTACCAGTTGAGCTATTCCGGCGGTACCGGAAGGGGGACTCGAACCTCCAACACACAGATTAATGGAGGACATTACACTTTGCAACAATAGCATACAGCCAGTTACCACCGCTGCACTAAGGTGCTTTGTTATACACGCTTCTGGTTTGATAACAAAGTATAGTATCCTTCTTGCCGTTGGGCAAGCTTTTATGGATAGTTAATCCTTTCTGTTTTACATACGCAAAAATTAGTTAACCAATGCAGCGTCGCGTCTGAAACCGATAACACTGGTGTGTACAACCTCGTGAAAGTTTTCATCGGGATTGGTAATTTCTGCCAGTGTCATAGGCTTACTGATCAGTTGATCAAGTCCTAAATAATCACTCAGGTTTTGCGCTTTGGCTGTTTCCAGTTTGCCAAACTCATATCGCGCAATCAGCCTGCCTTTTCTCATCAGTGCTTCATCAACCATATTCACGGTACTGTTAAAAGTGCAGATGATCTGTACATTCAAACAGTCGCTCAATAAACCATCGCTGATATTGAGCAGGTTACTTACACTGCTCTGGCTGCTGTATCTTCTGTCCATGATGATGTTTTCAGCATCTTCTATTATCAAAACAGCGTTCGGGTTATCGAGTAACAGGTCCATGAATTCGGGATTCATTAAATTACCAGCTATGCCAGGTGATACGAAGAGTACTTTTTTCTTCAGACCACCAATCAGGTGTCGCAGGTAAGTTGTTTTACCTGTACCCGGTAAGCCGTGTAATAACACAATTCCTTTTTCATCTTCCTTACTCAGCTTTTCTTTAATTACCGCGTCTACTGCTTTAAAGTCGTCGTTGTAATACAGATTAATATCCAGTTCAGTAGGTTTTATAGCCAGCGATTTCAAATCCAGTCCATAATTAGATTGTGTAATGATATTGATTTCAAAATCAGCTTCTTTCTCTGCAGCTTTGTGCTTACTGAATGCAAGGATCATGCTATTAGCTTTTTTATAATCGGTATTGCAAAACAGTATTTCGGCACAATCTTCACTCAGCATGATCATCATCCGCTTTTCCAACACCACAAGCGTTTTGGTGAATTCAATCTTTTCTTCCGCCAGTTATAATAATTCCGCTGGTAGGTAGCTATGGGTTCACCAAATTGCTTTTCATTGATCATAGCCAACACGGCTCCGGCATCTATATTGCCGATAAAAGCAATAGCCGGAATCTTATTAAACTCTTTCAGGTAGAGTGCTTTTGGCTCAACGAAATAGCTGTCGAACAACTGTGTTTGTCTGTTGTCATGTTTGTTGATCAGCCTGATCAGCCTGCGGTATAAGGTCGGTACTTTACTGAGCAGCCACACTATTAGGTACATGCCCAGCGTAAGTATGATAAATGTTCCCATACAATTAGTTTTGTCAGCATTCAATTAATTGAATATTGAGTTATAAAATAAAAAACCCGGCCTGTTACCAGACCGGGTCATACCTCCCTGCTGAAATATATTCAGCGAAGTCGTTTACGACAATACGGTCGGGTTTGTTTTTTCAGTTGACGTTGTACAGGCATAGTATAGCCATTACCAGTCATACAACTGATTTTATCAAATGAGCATATGTTTTTTCTTGTCTTCATGTTCAGTCAACAAAAAAGCCCCGCAATCAGCGGGGCTTTTTATAATTAGTTATAATAAGTAAATTATAAGACCCCGCAAAACATATGATACCCACGAGCATCAAAGCTTTTAAGTGATTCGATATGTAATTGTTTGCGTAGCATTGTTTTCTTATTTCGTGTGCAAAGTTGTATTCTTTTTTGAAGAAAAAAAATTTTCTTCAAAATTTATTTTTGAAACGTCAGATCGATGAGTAATAAAATGATCACAACTGTTATTCATCATGTGATGAATAATGGGTACTTGCAATGATTCTCTGTTGTCCGGATCAAACTGAAAGTTATTGCTGATGGATGACTGATTATTATACCCTATCAGGCAGTATTGGATAACATGCTTTTTGATTGAATAAACTGATATCATAAGTGCACCCTCAAACAATATCACCCTTCTCCATCAAAAAATACTTTGTCATTGATTACCTGCAAATGAAAGAATATGATTGACTATGACAAGTGAAGAAGAAAAAGATATGGCGGAACCTAATCTGTCTTTTTTATGATGGCTATTCAGAAAAAGTTTAGATTATCCTGTAACTTTCCTGAGCTCTCACAGTTTATATCTCAAACCGTGTAAAACTAACCCGCGATTGGCTACCGAATCCATTGATAATCAACTCATGTTCAGGGTAAAAGAAGGCAACCTGGATCAGATGGGACTGCTTTTCGACAGACACCATCGTTCCCTGTATGGATTTTTTTACCACAATACAGGGTTAAAAGATGAAAGTGAGGACCTGGTTCAGACGGTTTTTATGAACATGATCCGATCAAGGGCCACTTTTACCGGGTCGCACAAATTTGAAACATGGATGTATACGATAGCCAGGAATGCATTAAAAGATCATTACCGGAAAAATAAAAGATCATCGGTTTTTGTAGATACAGAGCAGGTAGAACATCAATTGCAGGACAGCACTACAGCAGATGACAAAATAAACAGAAAGGAAGAAGAGAAGATATTGAAGAAGGCATTGGAACAACTGAATGAAACAGACAGGGAGCTTATTATTTTATCCCGATATAAAGAGATGAAATACCAGGAGATCGCAACACTGCTTAACCTGTCTGAAGGAGCCATTAAAGTACGTATACACCGTGCAGTGAAACAATTAAGAGAAAATTACCTGGAACTCAGCCATAAAACCATTTTATCATGAACTGTGGATTCGACAAAGAGCAATTATGGTCACTGGCACTGAATGAACTCAGTGATGCAGAAAAAACGACAATCAGTCTTCACGTGGCTTCCTGCGAAGCATGTAAAACAGAACTGAATGAAATCATGGGGTTCTGTAACATTACTGCTACCCTGTCTGAGCCGGAAGTGCCGGCGGGTATGAAACAACGCTTTATGACGGAGCTGGAAAACTATAAACAGCAACAATTATCGCATAGCAACGGATGGTCGCTGTGGAGAGATCGATTCAATGCTTTTGTTACCAATATTACTACCCCGAAATTCGGGTATGGCCTGGCGATGTTAGTGGTTGGGGTACTCGCTACCACGGTTTTTTTCAAAACAAAAGATACCGGTGCTTCGGAAGTGCAACAATTATCATCACAAGTAAAAGAAATGCGTGAAATGCTGGCATTGAGTTTACTCGAACATCCCTCAGCATCAGAAAGATTAAGAGCCGTGAGTTATGTGGAAGAGATAGATACCGTAGATGCACGCGTAAAAGATGCTTTGCTCACCACGCTGAATAACGATGAGAATGTGAATGTACGTCTCACCGCACTCGAAACCCTGGCAAAAATGACATCCGATCCGAAAGTAAGGGAGGGATTGATACAATCCATTGCACACCAGGATTCGCCATTGGTACAATCGGTACTGGCCGATCTGATGCTGAAAATGCAGGAGAAAAAATCGGTACGTTCTTTTCAGCAATTGCTGAAGAAACCGGAAACCAACGAAGCTATCAAAGACAAGATCAAACAAACCATACATCAACTGAGTTAATTCATTTCATAAAACCCCTGATTATATGAAACAGATACGCAACCTGCTGATAGCAGGAACACTATCCCTTTGTGCCAGCACTGACCTGACTGCACAGGAATTCAAAGAACATGTATCGAAACAGTTTACGGTAAATGCCAAAAATTCGGAAGCGGTGCTTGCCGTGTATAATGTTTTTGGATCCATTAAAGTAGAAGGTTACGATGGTGACAAAGTGATACTCGAAATCGATAAAAAAGTAACGGCCAAATCGCAGGACGAACTGGAGAAAGGTAAAGAAGAGTTCAAATTTCAAATGGAGCAGATGCAGGACAGTATCCTGGTATATATATCTGCGCCATACGATTCGAGACCCAGACAAAACTGGAACAGAAGTGAAGATCGTAGAAGTGTACGATACAAATACTATCTCGATCTGGTAGTAAAAGTGCCACACAATATGCGTTTGCGGGTATCAACAGTCAATGATGGTGATATTAATGTTGACTATGTACACGGTAACCTTTTTGTAAGCAATGTAAATGGTTCAATTGATATCGGAAATGCAAAAGGTATTACCAAAGCAACGACGGTAAATGGAAAGCTGAATGTGAAGTATAGTGCAAATCCGCCCGCAGCTTCTACTTATCATACCATTAATGGCGATATCACTGTGTATTATAAAACCAACCTGGATGCAGAATTGTATTTCAAAAGCATGAATGGCAATTATTACACTGATTTCGACAATGCGGAACCCATCAGCAATGCGGTGATAAAAATGAGCGAACCCAAAGAGAATGGAACGGTGTATAAGATTGTAAAAAATGCAGGAGTGAAAATCGGAACTGGGGGAAAACAATTTCATTTCGAAACCCTGAACGGAAACGTTTATATCAAAAAATCATAAAACAAGTATATGAAACAGATTAAGTATATAGTATTGATGGCATGTCTATTCATGACAACCGGCATGATGGCCCAGTCAACCGACAAAGAACAAGTAACGGTAGCTTTAAGCAGTCCCGGTAAACCTTATAAACTCAGGGTAGACCTGCTGACAGGGTCTATTAAAGTAACAGGTCATGCTGCGGATAATATCATCATCTCAGTGGAGGTAGAAGATGAGAAAGAGAACCGTGGAAAAGATAAAAACAAGGAAGGTCTCAAACGCATCGGTGGTTCAGGTGGATTTGAATTGAAGGCTACTGAAAAAAATAATGAAGTGAGTGTTGGCACCGGAACATTTTTTAAAAAAATGGACCTCGAGATAAAAGTGCCACAAAACGGCACACTGATCCTCAAAACAGTAAATGAAGGTGATATTCTGGTGACCAATGTAAAGGGTGAACTGGAAGTAAGCAATATCAATGGCGATATTAAACTAACAGGAATTGCAGGTTCTGCCATAGCAACTACTACCAATGGTGATATAAATGTTGGATTTACAACAGTTACAGATGGTAAGCCGATGGCATTCTCTACTTTTAATGGTGATGTGAACGTTACATTACCAGCATCAGCAAAAGCCAATTTGAAGATGAAAACAGACCAGGGTGAAATTTACAGTGATTTTGAAGTAGCAGTCGAAAAAACTTCATCTGCACCCACAAAAACAAATAATGCTGGTGTGTATAAGATCAGCAAAGACACCTGGGTTTTAGGTAAGATCAATGGTGGTGGAGCCGAAATGATGATCAAAAGTTGGGCCGGCGACCTGGTGATCAGAAAAGCAAAACAATAATATTACCCCCAATAACCATTCTCATGTGCATCAGCTATCTTGAACTGTTCATCAGTAAAAGATAACCTGAAGAGAACGGCATCATTCCTGGTGCCGTTTTTTTATGCAGATCAATACATATGGATACATAAAGAGGCCGGATCAAATTTTGATCCGGCCTCTTTATTAAAAGTGTATGATAGATTAATAGATCGTAAATTCTACACGTCTGTTCTTCTGGCGACCATCAGCCGTTTTATTGCTGGAAGCTGGTTGTGATTCACCAAAGCCCAGGGCTTCAATTTTATAGCTGCTTGCGCCTTGAGATACCAGGTATTTTTTTACAGACTCAGCCCTGTTTCTTGAAAGTGTCATGTTTGCTGCATCCGAACCCACATTATCTGTGTGACCAGCCAGTTTCAGGCTGATTCCTTTCTTGGTTAACAGTTCTGCTACTTTATTCAGGTAAGGTAATGAACGTGATCTGATAGTAGATTTCCCAAAATCAAATTCCAGGTTACGGATCGCGTCGGTTACAATTTGTCTGTCTTCCGGTGTAATGACATAAGTAGTATTTGTCTCCACTTTATAAACAGTATCAGTTCTTACCGATGCTACAGGTAGTGTACAACCTGCACCGTCTACTTTTGCATTACGTGGAGTACCCGGACATTTATCAAAATAATCGCTTACACCATCACCATCTGTATCTGTCTTCATTCTGTTTAACTCATCCTGTAAGCCATTTAATGCGGCAAGTCTGCTGTTATAGCGTGCTTCGCTTGCTGCAAGGGAAGCAGCCATGGCATCATCAGCATCTTTCATATGACCAGCCAATTGTGCGGGAGGATTATGTCTGGCTAATTGCGCCTTGTTAGATTTACCAAGTGCAAATTCAAGACCAATATGACCATAAGAAAATTTATCTCCTATATAAGGCTCTTTATAATAACCATCTAATTCGTCGCCATCAACTAAACCAATTGTGTAACCAATATCAAGGTTTACAGAGCGGGAGAGATTTGCTTTAAACCCAACTCCAATGGGAACATAAAATTTAGTAACGCTGCCAGATGGTTTAAAGTTAACAGTTGTTCCTGCTGCAGTTACCAGTGTTGGATTAAAATTTATCGCTCCTCCACCCAATGAAAGATAGGGTTGAATAGATGTATGCAATTGTGACCAGTTAATGTTACCCAGTGTAGCTACGAGACTTAGACTGCTTGCCCAATGTATATCTGTTTCGAAAGATTTATATGGGCTAACAGGTGGGGCGCCTGCCCAGAGTCTGTCATTGTTGGCTTTTAGAGATCCTCTGAGGAAATCGGCCTGGATGCCGAAAACATGTGAAACTTGGGCTTTAATATATCCACCATATCCTAGAGAAGATTTCCAGTTTGAAAAATCATTTCTGCCACCAAAAGCAGAAGTAGGAATAAGAGCACCTGCATGTAAACCAAATGACCATGTATTGAATCCTTTGTTACCAGAGAACAAAGGAGGTGCTACAACTGTACTTATGCGGTTTGTAGTGTCTTGTGCAGATATCCCTGAAGCAACAATAAACATAGAAGCAAAAAGGAAAAAACTTTGAAGTATTATTTTTTTCATAACAGTAAATTGATTCAATCTTTTATTAGAAAGTATCAGTTTTGTAAAGGTGAACTTTGTTAAACGCATTAGTATTACACGCTTTTAACTTTTAATTGTATTAATCACATATTAAAGTTTCAGTGAGGGATATTTCATACAATAAAAAACCCACCTGCAAAACAGGTGGGGCATTAGAGGTAACAATATATCAATCAATTTGCCTATAAAGGATTAAAACGTATATCGCAAGCTGATACCGCCATCCATATAAACATAGTTACCGCCAAAGAAATCAATAAATGGTTTTAAGTCCATGCTGATATTAACAGGTGCTTTATTGAATTTATAATCCAATCCTAGTATTCCATCTATACCTAAAACGGTAGACGATGTATATTTTCTTCCGTCATTGTAATAATAACTACCCCCATCCTGGAAAAAACCAACGTGTGCGCCAAACCCATACACAAATTTCAGGTCGCTGTTTTTGTTGGCAGATGAATGTTTTTCATAGAGCCCGGTTATCAGGAAATTTTTTCGGCCAATACTCAGTATTCCTTCAAGAGCAGTATTGCTATTGGTGAAATGTTTGAGTGTAACACCACTGGTAAGCCCACCAAATCTGAGGCCTAAAGCGGTTTTGTATGACTGAGCATAACTGTTAGATACAAAAGAAATCATGCAAATAAATAGCGTTGCAATCAGGTGTTGTGTTTTCATAATAAAGTGAGATTTTTTCTGGCAGTCAGGTCTTGAATAAAGTATGCTGTGTCATAAATGCCATCCTTTCTCAGTTACCAAAGGTCTGTTGATTATCATGAACTATCTTACACATAAAGCGATAATCATTACATCATTGTAGCTCTAGTAAAAGTGAAGCAGTGATCAGAATATATTTCTTCCTTTGATTAACCTTAAGATAATAGCTATTACAGCCAGGAATAATAAAATATGAATGAGTTGGCCTGAGTTATAGGCAAAATAACCCATCGCCCAAATGATAATTAATACAACTGCAATAATGTATAAAAGATTGCTCATGATATTTTTTTTGTGATGAAGAATTAGAAAAAAAGCACAGACGTTTTAAAGTCTGTGCTCGCCAAAAACCCTACTGTATAAGAAAACCTTGTTAAATGGCAAATTTGCGAGTGGTTATTAATTCATTTCTTTCTCAAGAAGTGCAGTAGTCTCCTCCAGATTCTTATTCAATCTCTTTCCTACTTTATCCAATAATTCAGCTTCTTTGCCTGTTTCAAATTTCAGGTCATCATCTGTAAGACTTGGAAATTTGGCTTTTAATTTTCCTGTCTGGATAGACCAGTTGCCTTTTACCTTGAATGGTGTGACTATCGGATTTGCATTTTCAGTTGTCATGTTATTTTTTTTTTTGATTCACTGTAAAGATGCAATCTTAAGTAGTAGGGATTCTTACATAACTGTTATTGATTGTTGCATATTCTTCAGTTTGCCAACAGCGCGATTTAATCTTCATAACCACTTTTAATAATAGTGCTCAACATCTTAAATTGTTGAGATGCATGGAAATTATGTTTGGCATGAGCAGGAATTATAATACCATCACCCAGTTTCAGGTAATATTTTTTATTGTCTATCGCCAATTCAGCCGATCCGTCTATTATCTGAATGTAAGTATCAAACGGAGTTATTTTTTCTGCTAATTCCTCTCCTGCATCCAGAGAAGATATGGTGATATTACCCGTTATTTTTTTTAGGAGCGTTTTACTCAATACCGCATTGGGTATATACTCAATAATCTGTACTATAATATGTGATTTTGATTTTTCAATTTCACTTGTATCATGAAAATTCTGCATTAGGTATGTAATATTAAAGTGAGGATACTAACAGGTATAAAGGTCAAATGAAGAATAGTATTTTCATTGTATAATCACAATGAAAACTTATAAGTTTTACAGATTTTCCAGGTTCTGACTCCTTTTCTGTTTGAGCTTTTTATAGAACGAAGGGGTGAGTCCGGTTACTTTCTTGAACTGATTGGAGAGATGTGCAACACTACTATAGTGTAATTTATAGGAAATCTCTGTCAAATTCAGTTCATCATACAAAAGCAGTTCTTTTACACGTTCAATTTTATGTAGTATGATGAATTGCTGTATGGTAATACCTTTTACTTCTGAAAAAATATTTGACAGGTAGGTATAATCCTGCCCCATTTTTGTACTGATATAATCTGAATAATTCGTGTCAGGAAGCTCATCAGAATAATGAATCATTTCTGTAATCACATTTTTAACACGTTCTATCAGAATGCTTCTATGATCTTCTAAAAGTTCAAGACCCGATTTTAATAAATTGGTTTTGAGTTTTGCACGTTGTTCATCTGAAATGTCTTCCAATAATTCAACCATTCCAAGGTCAAGAATCGCATAGTGAATCCCGAGTTTTTTCAACTCTTCTTTTACCATCATTTTACAACGAAGGCTGACCATGTACTTGATATAGAGTTTCATTTTAAGGCCAGATACCGGATTTGCTGTAGGGCTCACCTATGTAAAGTACCCTTTAAATCTGGCATACCTGCTTTTAATAAAAAAGAGCCGCAATACAAAAACAACCGGAGGCTTCTTTTTTCACTGTATTTTTTTATATCTTTTGCACTCAAACAAATGAGAATGAGACAATTGATGCTGTTTATTTTTTTGCTGGGTCAGATTCAGACCGATGCACAAAAAAATACAAATGGGTGGGTCAACTTATTCAATGGTCGTGATTTAAGCGGTTGGAAGCAGTTAAACGGCAAAGCAAAATACAGCATTGCAAACGGAGAAATAATCGGCACAACCGTTTTTGGTGAACCGAATTCTTTTTTGGCGACCAACAAAAACTACAAAGACTTTATCCTCGAACTCGAATTTAAACTGGATGCTGAAATGAATTCAGGTATACAGTTTCGCAGCGAAAGCAAAGCTGATTACCAGAATGGAAGAGTGCATGGTTACCAGTTTGAAATAGACCCTTCGGCACGCGCATGGACAGGTGGCATTTACGATGAAGCCAGAAGAGATTGGTTGTATCCACTCGATTATAATCCCGCAGCTAAAACCGCCTACAAGCCGGGCCAATGGAATAAATGTCGCATTGAATGCATTGGTAATTCGATTCGAAGTTTTGTAAATGGTATTCCAACCGCACATATAGTGGATGACCTTACTCCCGAAGGTTTTATTGCATTACAGGTTCACTCCATTGGTAAACAGGAGGATGCAGGTAAACAAATCCGCTGGCGTAATATCCGTATTAAAACCAGTAACCTGCAAAGCACAGTCTCAGATAAAGTATTTGTGGCCAATTTTATTCCGAATCATTTGTCTGAGGCAGAAAAACAGCATGGTGTTCAGTTATTATTTGATGGACTGAGTACAAAAGGTTGGAGAGGAGCCTATAAAAAATCATTTCCGGGAAAAGGATGGGAAGTAAAAGACGGAACACTGCGTGTGTTGCCCGCAGCAGGTGGCGAATCTGTAAATGGTGGCGATATTGTATCAGAACAGGAGTATGGCGCTTTCGTATTTCAGTTTGAGTTTAAAATGACAGAAGGTGCCAACAGCGGTGTGAAATATTTTGTAACAGAAAGTGAAAAAAACCTGGGATCGGCCATTGGATTAGAGTACCAGGTATTGGACGATGAAAAACATCCCGATGCTAAAATGGGTTCCATACAAAACCGAACACTGGCTTCTTTATATGATCTTATTCCCTCTGTTCGTGAACCCAGGGCCAGAAGAAAAATAGGTGAATGGAACAGGGGTATGATTGTGGTACAACCCAATGGTTATGTAACCCATTTTCTCAATGGCTGGAAGATGCTCGAATACCAGCGTGGCGCACAGTATTACCATGCGCTGGTGGCGAAAAGCAAATATGCACAATGGCAAAATTTCGGCATGTCGCCCAAAGGCAGACTGCTGTTACAGGATCATGGAAATGAAGTGTGGTTCAGAAGTCTTAAAATCCAGGAACTGAAATAAGTCAACCCCTATTTTCATAATCACAAAGAAAGCAACAATGACTCCGGACTTTCGATCATCTGACTTTCGGACTAAATAAAAAACTATGTCAACCAACAGAAGAAAATTTATACAGCAATCACTGCAAGCATCAGCAGCCGTGTATGCAGCATCAATGGGTATGAGCGCTGCCAGTTATGGAAGAATTATAGGTGCCAACGATCGTGTACGTGTAGGTGTGGTTGGCTATTCGGAACGGTTTAAATTTTCCTTGTTACCCTGTTTCCAGCACCATAATAAGGGATTGAATTTTGATATTGTAGCGGTTTCAGATTTATGGAAAATAAGAAGAGAAGAAGGGCAGGCATATATCAAAGAAAAAATGGGTCATGATATCATGGCTTACAGAAATAATGAAGAACTCTACGCCTCCAAATCGGTGGATGCGGTGATCATCAGTACTGCCGATTTTCAACATGCATTGCATGCTATAGAAGCGGTGCAGGCAGGTTGTGATGCATATGTTGAAAAGCCTTTTGCAGAAACCATGGAAGATAATAAGGCAGCGATGAAAGCTGTTAAAACTTCTGGTAAAATTGTACAGATAGGTTCTCAAAGAAGAAGCGGCGTAAATTATATGGCCGCAGATGAATTCATTAAAGCAGGAAAATTCGGAAAGATTACCATGGTTGAACTAAGCTGGAATGTAAACCAGCCCGGCAGGTGGCGCAGACCTGCATTGGTAGCTCAACTCAAAGAAGCAGATACAGACTGGAAAAGATTTTTAATGAATCGCCCGTTTGAGCAATGGGATCCGCGCAAATACCTGGAGTATCGTTTATTCTGGCCCTATTCATCTGGCATGCCCGGACAGTGGATGTCGCACCAGATCGATACCGTGCATTGGTTCACTGGTTTAAAACATCCCAGATCTGTAGTTGCCAATGGTGGTATTTATATGTGGAATGATGGAAGAAGAAACTGGGATACCACAACAGCCGTTTTTGATTATGGCTCGAATGAAAAAGATGGTTTCCAGGTGGTCTTCACATCGCGCATGCACAATGGCGATGAGAACCCCGCAGAAATATATTATTCGAATGGAGGTGAGATGAATCTCAATACCAATAAAATTTCTCCCAAAGGTGGGCTGAGAAAAAATCATGCAGATGCTATGCAGATGCAAGCCAATTTATTACCTGAGATCAACCTTGCAGACAATGCCCCTAAAGTGGTAGCTTCTGCCAATACAGGTGGTGATGTACTTACGTCTGCACATATGCTCAACTGGATGGAATGTATAAGAAGCCGAAAGCAACCCAATGCGCCGGTAGAAGCAGGCTATTATCATTCTATTGCGAATATGATGACCACCGCTGCATCACGCACCGGTATGAAAGCCACTTTCGATGAAGCCAGGCAGGAAGTGATGGTGGGAGGGAAAGTGTTTAAATATTAGTGAATGGTCAATGGTGAATGGTCAATGGTGAATGGTCAATCGTCAATAATGGCACGAAATAGATTTTCTTAATTCTTTCATTCACCATTCACAATTGACCATTCGCGCCCCTTACAGCGAGCCTCCTTGCACCAATACTGCATCAACCAGCAATTCTTTGGCTTCTGTTTTTCCGTTGATGCAATCGAGCATATGCGCGAAAGAGAGACGGCCCAGCTTTTCACCGCTTGTTTCAATGTAGGTAATCTGCGGATGAAATAGTTTGGGAATGGTACCATTGCTGATGGTAAGCAAAGCAATATTATCGGGATAACGCAATCCTTTTTCCTGTATGGTTTTTAAAACACCAATCAATACTTCATCACTCATACAGAAAATAATATCGGGTAAGTGTTTGTTCAGCATTTTGTGAGAAATGGTTCTGGCTTCTTCCGAATGACGGGCATGTTCAATCAGTAACTGAATGTTCGGGTGAGCCTGAAAAGCTTTTTGCAAAGCCGCTTCTCTTTTTTTTGTGATCGATAATTGCGGGTTACCAAAAATGGCCAGAATGGATTGATAAGGATGTTGCAAAATCAATTCTGCGGCCAGTTCGGCACTTTTTTCATCGGCCATGCAAATCTTATGCAGGTTGGGTTCCTCCGGTACATTATCAAAAAATACAACGGGAATATCGAGGTCTCGCATGCGTTCAAACCCCTTCATATCTGTTGTGGATGAGGACAGGCAGACAAAAACACCCGATACACGGTTTTGACGAAACAGTTTCAGGTTTTCCAATTCTATGGCGGGATCGTTGCCCGATTGTAAGATCATAACCGAATAACCCTGTTTACGGGCATCTTCTTCCACTGCTGCAATAAATGTTTCATAGAAATAATTGGAAACGGTGGGTACCATTAACCCTAAAAGCTTACTGTTTTTTGTTCTGAGTTGAACGGCGCTGGCATTGGGTTCATAATCAAGTGTTTCGGCCAGTTCAATCACTTTTTGTCTGGTTTTCAAGGAAATATCGGGGTGATGCTTTAAAGCTCGTGAGACGGTCGAAATACTGATTCCCAGTATTTCGGAGATTTTTTTAAGTGTCGTATTCTGCATAACAGGGTTAGTTTCGAAAGTTGAATGTAAATAAATTTCCACAACAAACATTTCCGCAAACCTTTGCGTAAATGTTTTTAATATCCTTAATCTATTGATAATGTGGTATTTATATCTATAAGGGAAGTAAAAATTCGTCAAAATCTATCAAATCGAGCATCTTTTTGCCGTTAATTTTGGTCTTATAATGGGTACGGGTATCATTTTTCCCAGAAAAGCAGAAAATTTTAAGAAAATATTTTGTTTCTGAAAAAAATGTGTACTTTGTACACGCTTAATAACCAATAAACTGCCATTTATGAACCTTTCGAAGCTTGTCAGGCCCACGCTTGTGGGTTTACTTGCTTGCGTATTTACCCTATTCGCGCAGGCACAAACGAAAACGGTTACTGGTAAAGTAACCGACTCCAAAGACGGATCGCCATTGGCTGGTGCATCTGTTTTAGTAAAAGGATCAACCACTGGTACACAAACCGGTGCCGATGGTACTTTTAGAATTTCCGTTCCATCATCAGCAAGAACATTAACTATTTCCTTTTCAGGATATAGCTCTGCCGATGTGAACATCTCTTCATCCAATACTGCCAATGCCTCGCTTACTGCAACTGCAGATGCGTTGACTGATGTGGTGGTAATTGGTTATGGTACCAGAAAATCGAAAGATGTAACTGGTTCTGTTTCCCGTGTAACTGAAAAAGACTTTAACAAAGGTCAGATCGCTTCTCCTGAGCAATTATTGCAAGGTCGTACAGCGGGTGTACTTGTTACGCCTTCAACCGGTGAACCCGGAGCTGCTGCCACTATCAATATCAGGGGTACCGGTTCTATCAGTGGTGCACAGGAACCTTTGTATGTAATTGATGGAGTACCCTTGATCCAGGGTGGTACTCTCGGAACCAATGGTAGTGGTGTTGAAGGTGGTACTTCAGCGAAAAACCCACTTATCTTCCTGAACCCAACCGATATTGAAAGCATTACGGTATTGAAAGATGCCTCTGCTGCAGCTATCTATGGTTCAAGAGGTGCAAATGGTGTAATCCTCATCACTACCAAACAAGGTAAAGGTGGTAAGGGTGGTGTATTCTCTTACGGCGCATCAACAACCATTGCCAACACAGCACGTCGTTACGACCTGATGAATGCACAGGATTTCTTATTGGCCGCCAAACGCGCCAATATTGATGGTGGTGCAGACCCTATCGCAGCAGGTGCAGCGGTAGCAAGTATCGACAAAGGTGCCAATACCGACTGGCAGGATGAAATCTTCAGAACAGCTATTTCTAACAACCATAACCTGAGCTGGTCAATGAGCAACAAAGGAACTACTGCACGTTTAAGTGGTTCTTACGACAACCAGGAAGGTATTGTTAAGAATACTGGTTTGAAAAGATTAACCGGTCGTGCCAACCTCGGTCAGAAATTATTAAATGATAAATTGAAGCTGGAAGCAAATGTTACGTTCTCTAAAACAGAAAATTCATATGCACCGCTTTCTAATAACGCAGGTTACCAGGGTAGTTTGTTAGGTGCTGCTTTGCAGTTCAACCCAACCAACCCTGTTTATAATCCTGATGGTTCATTTTATCAGCCGGGTGATCAGCGTAACCCAAGTCAGATGCTGGCTTATTTCACTGATAATGATGAAATCAAAAGATTCCTCGGAAACTTCTCTGCCAGCTACCAGATTACCAAAGACCTGAACTATAAAGTAGTACTGGGTCTGGATAATTCTAAAGCGGAAAGAATTTCTTTCGCTGACCCACGTCTGGGTACAGGTGCATATGGTGGAACCATCAATGTATTTGGTAAAGATTATGGTAACCAGATACAGGGTAATGGTCGTACTACCAAACAAAACCTGGAAACCAAATCACAGTTGGTTGAACATTACCTGACTTTTGACAGAACTTTCAATAATAAGCATGCAGTGAATGCCATTGCAGGTTATTCATACCAGAGTTTTGAAAATCGTTACAAAGCTTCTTTTGGCTGGGGTGTAAAAACACCAGTAACAGGTCCGAAAGATGTTTTCGTAAAAGATTATGGTGCGTTCAATAACTACGCAAACTTTGTTCCTAACTACGATAAAAACGAATTGCAGTCAATCTTTGGTCGTTTGAACTATACTTATAACGACAAATACTTCCTGACTGTAACCGTAAGATCTGATGGTTCTTCTAAATTCGGTTCAAACAACCGCTATGCTACATTCCCTGCCTTTGCTTTCAAATGGAGAGTACTGGAAGAGTCATGGGCACAGAAAGTATTTGGTGGTTTCCTCAGCGATCTGAGCTTTAGAGTGAACTACGGTAAACTGGGTAGCCAGGATAACTTAGGTTCTTATGCAGCCCTGAACCTGCAGCAGACATTTGATGTAGGCGCTGGTCCGGTAACCCGCTTCATTCAGCAGGGTAATCCTAACCTGAAATGGGAAGAAGTGGCCACAACTGGTGTAGGTGTGGATTTCACTACCAAAGACAGAAGATTATCTGTAACCTTGGATTACTATAATAATAACAGAAAGAACATGTTGTTCTTTGCTCCCACACCTGGTGGATTTGCTCCAACCAGCAACTGGTGGATAAATTTAGATGGCAAAGTAATCAACAAAGGATGGGAAGCAAGTGTTAACTATCGTGCTATCCAGGGTAAGAAATTTAGCTGGGATATCAACTACAACATGACAACCGTAAGTAATAATATTGAAGGTCTGCCTACACCGATCAACACTGGTGCGGTAAGCGGACAGGGTCTGACAGGTGCATTTGCACAAACCCTGACCAATGGATCTCCAATCTTTACATGGTCAATGCCAGTTTTCAATGGCTTTGATGGTAATGGTAATGCCCGTTACGGAAACGGTGCGTCTAACCAATTGGTTGGTTCTGCCTTACCTAAGTTTTTTGCAGGTTTAACCAACAACTTCTCTTATGGCAGATGGAACCTGAGTGTGTTCATGAACGCAATCACTGGTTTCAAAGTATATAACAATACAGCCAATGCCCTGTTCCTGAAAGGTAGCTTGCGCAATGCCCGTAATGTTATTTCTTCTGTTGGTAACGGACCTGAGAATCCATTCAACCCAGGATCTGTATCAACACGTTTCCTGGAGAAAGGTGACTTTATCCGCCTTGCTAACGTAAACCTGAGTTATGCATTCAACCTGAAGAAAACAAGTCTCTTCAAATCATTGTCTGTATATGCATCTGGTCAGAACCTGGCATTGATTTCAGGTTACTCTGGAATCGATCCTGAGGTGAACGTTGATAAGAGCATCAATGGTATCCCTTCTCGTGGATTTGATTATACGCAATATCCAAGACCAAGGGTAATTACTGTAGGTGTAAATGTTGGATTTTAATCAATAAAAACTGCCGAAATGAAAAATATAATTAAAAGTAAGTTTATACCGGTGCTTACCGCTGTAACTGTACTTAGCATATCATGCTCCAAGCTTGATCCGAAGCTGGAAGCACCCAATTCAATTGCTCCTAATGCGAGCAGTGGAGCACCTACTCCGCCATCAATTGCTGCGGTGTACGAACAATTAAACCAATTGACCGGTGGTCAGGGTAACTGGTTCGGTTTACAGGAACATTCTACCGATGAGATCATGGGCCCAACACGTGGTACCGACTGGGATGACTTTGGTACATGGCGTCGTCTGCATCTCCATACCTGGGGACCAGACCATAACCAGATCAACGATACCTGGAATGGTTTGAACGGTGCATTGTTCCAGACAACATTGATTGCTGAAACAGCAACCGGCTTAACAAAAGCAGAAGGACAGTTTCTCCGTGCATACTTCCGTTTCCTGACCTGTGATATTTATGGACAGGTTCAAACAAGACCAGCAACTGCTGCTGCGAATGTGGTTCCGGATGTTATGACAAGATCTGCAGCCATTGATGCCATCATCACTGAACTGGAAGCGGCTGTACCAGGCTTACCTGCTTACGATAGAAATAACAGGGGTCAGGCTACCAAAGAAGCAGCTTATGCATTGCTCGCAAAAGCATACCTGAATAAAGCAGTTTACAAGCAGGCACCTACATCACCAGCAGGCCCTTATACATTTGCTGCTGCTGATATGAATAAAGTGATTGAGTATTGTAACCTGGTAGCTGCAAACGTAAACCTGAGTCTCGATCCTAATTACTGGGATAACTTTAAATGGGATAATGGTACCGTATCGTCTGAAAACATCTTCGTTCGTAAACCGGGTGGAGATGCAAGAGCCGGTAATGGTGCAAACCTCGTATGGCAAACTTGTCAGAGCTGGCACTACAACCAACGTCCATCAAGCTGGAATGGTTTCGTAACACTGTCACAGTTCTACGATAGCTTCGAGGATGTTGACGTTCGTAAATCAACACCATTGGCTGGTTACACCAACCTGGTAGGTTCAAATGCCGGTTTCCTGGTAGGTCAGGCACGTGGTCCGGTTAAAGCCAATAACCCCAAAGAGCCAGGTGCCATCGGAGATCCGATCGGTAACCTGTACGACAGAAGTGGTAATCCATTGATCTTTACACGTAATGCTTCTATCTTCTTCAATGGAGAAGCAAGTGGTATCCGCGTAAATAAATTCCCACTTGATCCTACAACCATTAATGATGGTGCATGGGGTAGCGGTAATGAATTTCCGTTCTTACGTTTTTCAGATGTACGTCTGATGAAAGCTGAAGCATTATTAAGAGGCGGTACAACTGGTGCCAATGGTGAAACACCATTAACCATCGTAAACAGTATTCGTCTGGCAAGAAATGCTACTCCTGCAACTTCTGTTACACTTACATCATTATTGGCTGAAAGAGGTCGTGAACTCTACCTCGAAGGTCACAGAAGAACAGATATGATTCGTTTTGGCGTCTTCAACTCACCTGTTGAAGAAAGACCAAACGCATCTGATGCTTATAAAGTGGTATATCCAATTCCAACTACAGCATTGGCTTCTAACCCTAACCTGAAACAGAATTTCGGTTATTAATAGATGTGCGAGAATAGTTGTAAAAGCCGGTCAGAGAAAATCTGATCGGCTTTTCTTTTATACAGAAATGGATGAAAAGCTTTTGTTTAAACAGTAGGTCATCCACACATAACTCCCGTTCTCCCTGTTATAACTGTTTCGGAATGAGTAAACTAAAAATCGTTGTGGGTTTTTTACAGGGAGAAGAGGAGAACGGGAGTCGTTTATTAAGACAGGGAAAATTTACTTAAAAATAAAGCTGTTGTCAAAGCGCTATTTCTGATGTGTTTATTCAGTTTAATCCTGTCATTTTACATTATTTTAGCGTATGACGATGCTGAACAAAAAATGGCTGCTGATGGCTTGTATATGCTCCATAGTGGCCTGCAAAAATTCCGGGGAGAAAACTTTGTTTTCCCGTATTACCGACTCCAATATTAGTTTTAAGAATACACTCACCGAATCTGAATCATTTAACGTGTTCAGGTACAGAAATTTTTATAACGGTGGTGGTGTGGCTACAGGTGACCTGAACAACGATGGCCTGCCCGAAATTTTCTTTACAGCCAACCAGAGCAGTAATAAATTATACCTGAATAAAGGCAATTTGAAGTTTGAAGATATCACCAGTAAAGCAGGTATTACATTTAATAATGAATGGAGTACTGGGGTGGTTTTTGTGGATGTGAATGCCGATGGCTGGCTCGATATCTATGTTTGTAATGCAGGCAATATGATGAACAAAGCACTGCGAAAAAACAAACTCTATATCAATAACAAAAACCTCACGTTCACAGAAAAAGCACAGGAGTATGGATTGGATAATGACGGTTACACCACTCATGCATCATTCTTTGATTATGACCTGGATGGTGATCTCGATTGTTTTCTGGTGAATAACAGTCCCATTCCTGTAAATACACTCAATTATGCCAATATGCGGAGTGTGCCGGATGCAGAAGCACCTTATGCGGAGTTTCTCAAAGGAGGTGGAGACCATTTATACCGAAACGATCATGGAAAATATACAGATGTAACAAAAGAAGCGGGAATCTATGGTAGTATCATCAGTTTTGGATTGGGTGTAACAGTGGGTGACATCAATCTTGATGGCTATCCGGATGTATATGTATCGAACGATTTTTTTGAGAAAGATTATCTCTATATCAACCAGCGTAACGGCACATTTAAAGACGAAATTGAAGATCGTACACAGCATATCAGTTTCTCTTCAATGGGAGCCGATCTGCAGGATATCAATAACGACGGGAAGCCGGATATTTTTACAACAGATATGTTGCCAGGGGATGATTATCGGTTAAAAACCAACACATCTTTTGAAGGATATGACACGTATAAATTAAAACAGAACCAGGATTTCTACAACCAGTTTACACAAAATGCATTGCAGGTAAACAATGGAGATGGCAAGTTCCTGGAAACTGGTTTTTACAGTGGTGTTGCTGCCAGCGACTGGAGCTGGGGTGCTTTAATGTTTGATGCCAATAACGATGGCCTATCTGATATCATCGTCTGCAATGGCATATACCGTGATGTAACAGACCAGGATTTTATCGACTTTTTTGCCAATGATGTAGTGAACCAGATGATCTTAAAAGGGAAAAAAGAAGAGGTAAACAATATCATTGATAAAATGCCATCGGTTCCCATTCCCAATAAAGCATTTAAAAACCAGGGTAACCTCCGCTTTAGTGATGCGGGTAAAGAATGGGGTCTTGATGAACCTACTTTTTCAAATGGAGCATCTTATGCCGATCTGGATAATGATGGAGATCTCGATCTCATCATCAACAATGTAAACCAGGAAGCGCTGGTCTACAGAAATAACAGCAGAGATGATGCTGCTTCCAATTACCTGGCTGTACAATTACAGTACGCACATCAGAATCCGTTTGCAGTTGGAAGTACAATTAAAATTTTCGCAGCCGACCAGATCATCACAAGAGAACTCATACCAAGCAAAGGGTTTCAGTCATCTATAGAGTATAAACAAACAATCGGACTGGGCGCTTTTGCAGCAGATTCAGTACAGGTATTATGGCCCAATAAAACAGTAACAACCATTGTTAAGCCATCTGTTAACCAGTTACTGACCATTAAATATGATAACAGTAAAACCCGTGTGAATCTGTTTCAGCATGAATTACAACAGTCTACACTACTTACAGCAATAAACCTTCCATTCGATTCACATAAAGAAGATGAGCATGTAGATTTTTACCAGGAAAGAAATATCCCTTTCATGCTGTCAAAACAGGGTCCTAAAACTGCTGTGGCAGATATAAATGCAGATGGACTGGATGATATTTTTATCGGAGGAGCTGTTGGACAACCATCACAATTGTATTTGCAAACAGCTAACGGGTTTTCAAAAAAGCCGGTTGCAGATTTCTCGACCTTTACTTTTAATGATGTAACGGCTGCATTCTTTTTTGATGCAGACCAGGATGGAGATATGGATCTGTTTGTTGGAGGAGGCGGTAATTTTGCGCCAGCTTCATCCGATAAATACCAGCACCAGCTTTACCTGAATGATGGCAAAGCAAATTTCACATTACAATCGGGTAGCTTTCCTGTAAGCCATACCAATACAGGCGTTGCCATTCCATTGGATTATGATAATGATGGGAAGATCGATATTCTTGTAGGCAGCAGAAGTGAACCACAGAATTATGGTGTAGCACCCAAAAGTTTTCTGTTCCACAATGATGGTAACGCTCGTTTTACCGATGTAACAGAGAAAGTAGCACCCTTTCTGCAATCACTGGGTATGATAACCGGAGCTGCATGGACAGATCTGGATGCCAACCAGCAAAAAGAATTATTGATAGTGGGAGAGTGGATGTCACCCAAATTATATGGGTTCAACAACGGACAGTTTACAGAACGCAAAACGGGACTGGAAAATGAATCGGGCTGGTGGCAATCTGTAACCATTGGTGATCTGAATGCAGATGGTCATCCTGATCTCCTGTTGGGTAACCTGGGTCAGAATTTTTATATGAAACCCGATGCCAAAAACCCGGTGAAAGTCTGGATAAAAGATATTGACCAGAATGGTACCATCGATAAAGTCTTCAGTCATACACTCAATGGAAAAGAAGTGCCTGTATTTCTTAAAAAAGATATTACCGACCAGATTCCCTCTCTTAAAAAATCGAACCTTAAACATGCCGACTTTGCAGATAAAACCATCCAGCAGGTATTCAACGACGGATTAAAAGATGCAAGGGTATTAATGGTTAATAATGCTGCAAGCGGTATTGCTTATAATGATGGGAAGGGCAATTTTACATTCGAACCATTGCCCTTTATAGCTCAACTATCATCAGTGCAGGCATCTGTCATTAGCGATATTAACCAGGATGGAAAAAACGATATTGTACTGGCCGGTAATTTCTTCGATTTACTTCCACAGTTCTGTAGTATTGATGCCTCTTACGGACAGGTGCTACTGAATAAGGGGAACAAACAATTTAATCCAATAGCCTCGAATGGTTCTGGCTTGTCGGTAAAAGGACAGGTAAGAGATATTGCACAGGTAAAGCAGAAAAATAAAACAGGTTTATTGTTTCTCAGAAACAATGACACGCCTTTGTATTACCAGATCAACTCACCAGGAACAAAAAAATAACCATTGCAGGTACATCAATTACATGAAATGAGCCTCCGGAAAATTGATATAGACGACCATGTTTATTGTCGAATTCCATCCCGTTCTACGGGACAGGTTATGGCTCAAATCAATAGAAAGAAACACATGAAACAGAAATCGCTTTATAGTATCGTTGGCCTGTTGATGATATTGCTTGCAGGATGTTCCAATAAAAAATCATCTGCTGTATTTGCGCCACTCAGTCACGAAAAAACCGGACTTCATTTTAGCAATACATTACAGCCTACACCGGCATTTAATCTCTTTTCTTACATGTATTACTATAATGGAGCAGGTGTAGGAGCGGGGGATTTTAATAACGATGGGCTGATTGATCTTTTTTTTGCAGCCAATCAACAAAACAACACTTTATACATCAACAGCGGCAATCTGAAATTTAAAGACGTAACGAAAGAATCGCGTATACCTGCTGATGGAGCATGGAGTACAGGGGTTTCGGTGGTAGATATCAATAACGATGGATTACTGGATATTTATGTATGCCGGGTAGGACAATACAAAACATTGAAAGGAAAAAATCAGTTGCTGGTTTGTAAGGGTATTGGTCCTGATAAAATACCTGTTTACGAAGACCAGGCAGCAGCATATGGATTAGATTTCTCAGGTTTCAGTACACAGGCTGCTTTTCTTGATTATGATGCTGATGGTGATCTCGATATGTTTCTCTTAAATCATTCGGTCAACCATGATGGTAATTATGCACCAAGAGAAAACTTCATCAATACCTATGATTCACTGGCTGGTCAGCGTTTATACAGAAACGACCAGCGAACAGGTAAAGATGGTAAACCGGAAACATGGTTCACGAACATCACAAAAGAAGCAGGTATCAACGGCAGTAAAATAGGATATGGATTAGGCGTAGCAGTAGCCGATATCAATCTTGATGGATGGCCGGATATTTATGTGGGAAACGATTTTCATGAGAATGATTATCTCTACATCAACCAGCAGAATGGCAGATTTGCCGAACAGGGTGCTCAGCAATTAATGCATACAAGTCAGTTTAGCATGGGTGTGGATGTGGCAGATATTAATAATGACGCATATCCTGAAATTATTTCGATGGATATGCTGCCTTATGAACCGTATATGCTGAAACGTTCTATGGCTGAAGATGATTACAATATTTTCCAGCAGAAACTACAGTATGGGTACACGCATCAATACGCAAGAAACAATTTGCAGTACAATCGTAAGAATGGACATTTCAGTGAAATAGGTCAGTATGCAGGTATTCACGCCACCGACTGGAGCTGGGCTTCACTGTGGATGGATTTTGATAATGATGGATGGAAAGATCTGTTTGTGTCTAACGGCATTCCCAAACGAATGAATGACCTTGATTACATCAATTTTGTTTCGGGAAGCGAATTGCAGGAAAAACTAAAAAACAATGCCATCCAGGATAAAGACATAGCACTGATCAATAAATTCCCGGAAATTAAAATACCCAACCAGTTTTACAGGAACAAAGGCGATCTCTCTTTCGATAACCTCACAGACAGCATTGCAAACAACCTGCCCAGTTTTTCCAATGGTTCTGTGTATGCTGATCTGGACAATGATGGTGACCTTGACCTGGTGGTGAATAATATCAATGATCCGGTACTGCTCTACGAAAACAAAACCATTACTGACACCGTATCAAAAGATTTTGTACAGGTAAAACTTACGGGTAGTAACAGCAATAAAAATGCATTAGGTGCCAAACTTTTGCTGTATAGTAATCAACAGGTACAGAGTTATGACCATTTCCCTGTACACGGATTTCAGTCCAGCATGTTATTACCCATTCATGCAGGATTGAAAAATATTAAGATAGATTCAGCTTTACTGATATGGCCCGACAGAACTTACCAGTCTGTTCAATTAACAAGAGGAACCACTACACAGATCAGTTACCAGCCGGGTCTGCCCACGTTTAATTTTGAAAGACTAGCTACGACAAATGATAAAGCGCAAACAGTGCTGGAAGACATTACAGCATCAACTGGTATTAGCTATCGTCACCAGGAAAACCTGTTTAACGAGTTTGACAGAGAACCACTGATACCTCATATGATCTCAACCGAAGGCCCTGCATTGGCAGTAGCGGATATCAATCATGATGGACTGGAAGATGTATTTGTGGGAGCTTCAAAAGGATACACGAATGCGGTATATCTTCAAAACAAGAATGGCACATTCAGCAAATCACTACAACCAGCTCTTGCGCGCGATTCCATGTGGGAAAATGTAGATGCTCTATGGGTAGACGTAAACAATGACAAAGCCCTTGATCTGGTTATTGCCAGTGGCGGTAATGAGTATTATGGGGAAGATGAGCACCTTCAGCCACTCTTGTACCTGAATGATGGGAGAGGTAATCTTAGAAAAAAAGAAGTTGCTTTTCCGCGTGGAATGAATACGCAAAGCAAAATAATTGCCAACGATATTGATGGTGACGGATACGTGGACTTGTTTTTTGCCGGCCGATCTGTCACATATGCTTATGGAATGCCGGCACGCTCTTATCTCTTATTGAATGATGGCTATGGAAATTTTACCGATGCAACAGCGGCTTTTGCAAAAGCGTTAATACAACCAGGTGGATTGATTACCGATGCACAATGGGTTGACCTGAATAAAGATGGACAAACCGATTTGTTGGTTTCCTATCTCTGGGGTGGTATAGAAGCTTTTGTAAAACAAGGGAAGCAGTTTGTACAACAAACCATCACAAACAAAAAAGGCTGGTGGCAATCTGTTTATGCAGATGATATGGATGGAGATGGTGATATTGATATAGTAGCAGGTAATTTCGGAAACAACAGCCGTGTGAAAGCTTCTGAAAAATACCCGGTAAGAATGTATATGAATGATTTTGATGATAATGGAAGGGTAGAACAAATACTTACCTATTATGTAAATGGTACAGAAATGCCATTGGCAAGCAAACTCCAGTTGGAAAAATCAATTCCATTACTGAGAAAAAAATACCTGTATGCAGCCGATTTTGCCAAAGCCGATTTGAAACAGTTATTTGCACCACAAAAATTTGAAAAAGCCTATCAGTTAGAAGTCAACTGTTTTGATCATTTACTCTTAACCAATGATGGTGCCATGAAATTTACGGCAACAGCATTGCCATATGAGACACAGTTCAGTCAATTAAGATCAATTGTGCGTATAGAAAATAGCAAACAACCACAATGGCTCGCAATGGGTAATTTTTATGCCAATAATGTGGAAATAGGCAGACAGGATGCAGACTTTGGTAACCTGTTGTCTTATGAAAAAGGGAAGGGGATGAAGATCGTTGAATCAGCCATACCTACCATCACGGGTCAGGTAAGAAATGCAAAACCTATCACTATCAATAACCAAAAAGCTTATATCCTTGCCAGAAATAATGAGACTCCTATTGTTCTGAGGAAAAGATAAATCCTTAAATAGCTCTTGTTCTCACTTTCTCCCTGTTAATAAGTGTCATGCATAGATAGACTCAAAAACTGCTAAAACTTTTTAACAGGGAGAAAGGGAGAATGAGAGAATTATTGGAAGACAGGATAATTAATGGTTGTTACCCAGCTAGAGCTATCTGTTGTTAATCGATTACTGATCATTCTTTCAAAAGCAATGGCAGGAGAAGTTTTTCTGAAATCGTTTACATAAAACTGAACAGCCTGTCTGCATTTTTCAATAGTAGCAGGTCCGCCAATAACTTCTGCAACTACCAGATTACCCAGCATCATTTGTTTCAGCATGAATTTTCCATTACCGGGAACATCCTTGTCGGTCGCTACAGCAACCATTGCAGTGTATGATTTGTCATTTTCCTTTACAATATTGAGTATGGGATCATTCATTACTTTGCTGTTTTCAGAAAGAATGAAAGCCTTCACTTCATCAATCAGTTTATACAGTTCTGTATTATCAGGGTAATGGTCGAAATCCTGTTTGGCCGATACATAGGAAGAGTTGGGCACTTTACCCATTTTAATATCGAATCCATATACTTTCTTAACATCTGAAAGCGTAAGCTTTAACTGATCAAGCAAGTCAACAGCATTTTTTTCCGTGTCACTGGCTGACAGATATTGATAAACCCTTAGAAATGGGTTTGATGATAAATAAGTTGTAGCATTGAGTGTTATAGCAGTCTCAGCATTATAAGTGGCAATGGATTGCAGATCCAGATAAGAGGTATGATTACCCTCTGTTACGGTAGCTTTAAAACCGTTTAAAAGAATGGTGTTGATGATGATGGTTTGATTTTTAAAACTGATTGTACTATCATTGATAATGGTGCCGGGCCACCAGTTTTTCCACTGACCCTTGTTTACGATAACCCTTGATATACCATCGAAAGGAATGGGAGAGTTGACGGTTTGGGAAAATGTTTTTTCTTTTGGGAGAAAAAAGCCGACAATAAAAACGACAATGATGACAAAAAAAATAACAAGCAGGAATCGCTTCATAAGACAGACGAAATTTTAGCACCCAAATTTACCGATTACAAAGGAATAAAAATCGGTTTATTGAATTCCTCCATGTAATCTTCCCTTCTCCCTTTTTCCTTGTTAAATACACTTCGAATATTGTATACTTACCTGTGCAAGACTTTTATGAACAAGTGAAAGGCAGTGGGTAAGAAAGCATTGACTAATGTAAAAAAGTTTGATTATAATAGTTCCCGATTTGCTGCCCCTGTTTTTGACCATTCATTACAGCAGAACGATAGTGAATACCACCATACATCCGACTCATACTAACTTCATCTGAAGCCGATTCGATGGAGGAGAAACTTCGTTCCAGTCCAAGGTATTTTAGTTCGGTAGTATCATGAAAAGCCGTTCCTTTCCCGAATATGTTTGATAATACGGTTGCAGCGGCAGCAGAAATAACACTATGACCACTGCTGTATTCAGGGAAAGGGGGTGTTTGTAACAACGGGTTCCATTCAGAAGACAGGTATTCCCTGATCACCGTTACAGGACGCACGGTTTTACTGCTATATTTTTCTTCCCAGGTAGAAATAAAGCCATCAAAAATTGCAGCTGATGAAACAGCATAAGCCCTTGCAATTTCCAGCTCCGTTTTTTTCGACTGTTTACTGAGAATGGCAGTAATACCCATCCAATGTCCAACTGGTGTTGTTTTTTTATTGGCATAGGTAAGATGACCTTTGTGTTCTGAAACAAAAGGGTTGTCATCCCAGAAACGGGCAATCAGTTTTTGTTCGTCTGTGAGGCTTTTACTCATCTCATATACCTCCAGCACTTCTTTGTAATACTGGCTTGATGGATTCATATTGAATGCAGGTGGCCTTACCGGTTTAAACTGCGCAGCAGAATCCATTAATAAGGGCTGAATATATTTCCAGTTGGGTTCAACAGCTTCTTCATAATCTGGTGGTGTTTGTTGCCAGATACCGGTTTCTTTCAGTACACTGAATTTCGGCATACCCCTGGTAAGTTTATAACCATCTTTCGACGCCCTCTCTATAATAACGGCGGCTACTTTCTCTCCCCAGCTAACCGACTGAGAACGTATATCATCTTCAATACCTGAAAAATCTTCGAGTATCAATTCACTGCTTTTTCGGATACTATCTTTTGAAAAAACCAACACTTCAGCCACTTTCATGTAAGCTACAACAGCCGCTAGCCGGTAATCTATTTTTGTTTTAGTATCAGGCGCCTCAACAGTTTTAAATCCTTTGAGTGAACTGAGCATACTGCCCATATTCTTATCCATTGGCCTCAGGGCTTCATAATAGGCAATATTGCTATAAGCATACATCCTGCTGGCTACAGGAGGGCTGATGATATCATATACAATAACATCTGTTAATGCCTGAACACAGGCATGCTCCAGGTCTGCTCCTTCGTACTGTGCGCTTTTACTTCCTGTTTTACATCCGGTAAGGATCAAGCACAGACCGATACACACGGAAAGAAAACAAGTAATATGCTGTTTCATTCTGATCATGGTTTAAGTGATCTGCTTTTTGTGGTACCCGCAAAAATGTCTGCTGATACAATAAATGGATGGAGTGTAATAAACCTCGATGATTGCGAAAGAAACCCTTGTCCAAAAGGAAATTCTTCCCTGCGTTTACTGCCATCTTTCAGGTAAACAATGGCATGTGTTTCATTTGACTGTAGTTTAACAACAGACTGGTTTTTATTATTCGAACCAAACAGTTTAAGCATATCCCTGTTTTGTCCCACTGCAACCGCGGGCTGGTTTTGTACAATCAGTTCTACGAGTGCTCTTCCATTGGCTGGCGTATAAAAACCCGATTCGGGAATGGATAATGGCTGAAATTCTTTCTTACCCTTATTCATCAACAGCAATCCATTCAATGCATCCTGACGACCTAAATAAGCAGCCATCGAAAATTCATTACCGGTTAATACCAGGTCTGTCCATCCATCGCCGTCTATATCTCTTGCCGTAATACCATAGACCGGACCCATCTGGGCGGCAGGTGGTAAAGCATGTAATTCAAAATTCAACTTTCCTTTGTTTTCAATCCAGCAGCTTTGCAAATTGGTTGCAGTTGCTTTGAATGCATCTTTTAATACTTCAGGTGTAAACAACTGAGTCATTTCTGTTTTTGCATAAGCAGCATAATTGGGGAAACGTTCCTTCATTACACTCATCTCTCTCAATAAAAGATCTCTGCCCGCGATGGGAAATTCTTTTTTCTCACCTCTTACCGTAACAGGCAGCCAATGACTGAACAAAACGTCGAAACTGGAATTGTTATCAAAGTCTTTTGCATATGCAGCCAGTGGATATTGTTCAGAAGCCTGCAGGAAACCATTGGTTCCATAATTGCCCGCTACATAATCCATATCACCATCATTGTCGAGGTCTGCTGAAATAATGCTGTTCCACCAGCCTGTAGATTTTTCTAAAGCTGTTTTGGCTTTGCTGAAAGTAGTTCCGTTGTTTTTCAATAACTGAATACTGCCCCAGTCGGTAGTAACAAGTAAATCTGTTTTGCCGTCAGCATCCGCATCAGACCATACGGCTGCGGTAACCATACCAATATTCTGCAGTTCAGGAGCCACTTGTCTGGTCACATCTGTAAAAACAATTTTTCCTTTCTGAGCATCATTCCTGTAAATAAAACTGCTTGTGGGCATGGGATATCTGCCTGGTATTACCCTTCCTCCAATAAATAAATCAAGATCGCCATCCTTGTCATAATCGTTCGCAATGACACAGCTTTTGGTGAAACGGTTATTGGTAAAATCGGCGGTTATTTCCGAAAAATTTCCCTTGCCATCATTTACATAAAAATGATCGGTATAGGCTTTGGTCTGTGGCTGGTTCTCGGCACCTCCTGAAACAATAAACAGATCCAGATCACCATCACTATCTGCATCAAATAAAATGATACCCGCATCATCCTGGTATTGAGGTTGTGTATGACCCGGTAAATATTTTCTGATGAATTTTCCGTTAGTAGTTTGCATAAAAACCGAAGCATGAAAAGGGGAACCACCACCTGATACCAGGTCGTCGAGGCCATCGCCATTTACATCGCCGGCCGCCAGAGAAGGACCATACTGGGTTAGTTTGTGCAATAGCAAACGTTGTATATCAAAATCAATAAAATCAACTTCGGAAAATCCATAATTGATGCCTGCTTTTGAAGTAATATCATTGAACAAAGCATAGGCAGTAGTAGTGAATGGTGCTGTAAATGATTCAGCCTGGCCGGCAGAAAAGATAATCGTCTGGTTGCTGTTAATATTTTTTCGCAGTTCCGTTTTTCCATCGGGCCAAACCACTCTGATGGAATCAATATTTTTATTTTGACCAATACCAAAATGAATGGTTTGTTCTACTGTAGACAAATAACCTCTGTATGGAGAATGTTCCAGTATCTGGTGACCATCTTTTGTGTACACATGTACCCAGCTACCGATACCCGATTTATTTTGTGCCTTACCCTGTAAGGCGATACGGATATAATTGGATACTTTTTTTTGTTGCTGTTCTTTGTTCTCCAGTAAAGTAGCAGGCATATTGGTATTGTTGATTACCATATCCAGGTCGCCATCTTTATCAAGATCTGCATAAGCCATACCCGCAGAGAAAGTAGGAAAATCGATACCCCATTCTTTGGTGCGGTCAGTAAAACGCAGGTCGCCATTATTCTGGAATACATAATTACTGATCTTAACCTCTGGCAACTGTTTTAATACTTCTTCCAGTGGTGCATTGGCAACAGCATTGCCACGATAGGCCATAAAGTCTTTGTCAGACATATCTTTTGGCAGACCATTGGTTACAAACAAGTCTCTCCATCCGTCATTGTTTACATCAAACAGCAGTGGTGCCCAGCTCCAGTCGGTATGCGCCACACCACTGAAATAGGCAATCTCACTAAAGGCAGGTCGCTGAACAGAATCGTAACCTGCAGGCAAAAGTCCCTGGTTCAGTTGTAAAGTATTGCGAGGGTATTGATAGATATAACCATAACGATCACTGTTCTGAAAAGTCTGGTAACTGATATCAGAGTGCATCATTTTTTGCCTGTAGTTGTCAGCAGGCATCATATCGGTTTCAATGATATCGGCAAGGCCATCATTATTGATGTCTGCAATATCATTACCCATGGCATTTTTGCTGGTATGTTTCAGGTAAGCCGCACATTGGTCTGTGAAAGTGCCGTTGCGGTTATTGATGTAGAGGATATTATTCGACAGGTAATCATTGCTCACATAAATATCTTTCCATCCATCCTGGTTAATATCTGCGATGCTGATACCCAATCCATGTCCTTCAATTAAAATACCGGCTTTGGCAGAAACATCTTTGTATACAGGATGCTGAAGAACTGAATCAAAATTATTTTCCAGTAGTTTATCTGTGTTGGGCCAGCTTCCGTCTTTTCTGATGGGACGAAATTCATTTGGATAAGTGCCATCCAGATCGTTCACTAAAAGATACACATCCAGATCACCATCATTATCATAATCAAAAAAAGCAGCCATATGGGTATTGGATACATCTGCCAGACCGTATTCCGCTGCCATGTCTTTAAAAACAGGAATACCTGTAGACTGGTTCATTCCCTGGTTCACATACAATACATTCTTTCTTGCATTGCTGTCAGGAAGTACTGCTGCGCAAACATAGATGTCCATGAGGCCATCATTGTTGATATCGATAATACTGGCACCCTTGCTCCATTTGCCATTACCATTCACGCCCGACTGTTCAGTAATATCTTCAAATTTCAGGTTGCCTTTGTTCAGGAAAAGTTTATTGGAAGTTCTGTTGCCGGTAAAATAGATGTCGGGTAAACTATCATTATTAAAATCGCCGATACCCACACCGCCACCATTATAAATGTATTCGTAGTTCAATACATTCAGATCCTGGTTTTCTGTGATGAGGTTATTGAATTGTAGTCCTGATTTTTCCGGATCGACTTCTTTTAAAAGCGTAGTAGGTTGTGAGCATGACATGGCCATCATGCAAACGATTGCGGCAAGAAAAATGTGCTTCATACAGGGTTTTAGAATAAATTTGAGCAAGCTCAAGTACTTGCAAAATAAGCATTATGAAACGATTGCGCCAGCTTTGTCAACTATTCTTTTTTATGGGTATCGGACTTGCCAAAGCGCAGGATCCATGGAAGATTACCGTACCCTCAGTAAACCCAGCTAACTACTATGGTGTAACGGTTGCGAACGGAATGATTGGTATTGTTTCTTCGCCCGAACCATTCAAAGTGAAAGAAGTAGTCTTAGCAGGTGCATATGACCAGTATGGCCGTGGAAGGGTGAGTAATTTTCTTCGCAGTTTTAACCTCCTGAATATGCAATTGGGCATTGATGGCAGAAATATTGGTGCTGCCGATGCCAAAAACATGAAACAGGAACTGGACATGCAGAAAGCATCGTTCACCTGTTCATTTGAATATGGAGATAAAGCAACCATCACTTATACATACTATTCACTGCGTCATCTTCCGTTTACTGTATTGATGGATGTGGCTGTTACAGCAAAAAAAGACATACTGGTCAATTCTGCCAGCGTAATGGAAGCCCCCGATGCATTGAAAGATGTGCAGAATTATTACAATGAAATAGATCGCCCGCATGTAACCATCAGCCTGCTTACTTCATCGGCAAAAAGTCCGACAGGTAAATTGCTGATGTGTGCATCCAATACATTCCTTTTCTCAGAAAAGCATGGTGAAGAGCCACGTGTGATACACGAAATGTGGGACAATAACATGCACCTGATGAAATTCAATAAAACTGTAAAAGCAGGAACCACCTATCGTTTCTCTATTGCAGGATCATCTATTACCAGTGCACAGCATGATGATCCATTGAATGAAGCAGAACGTATGACCATTTTTGCCAAGCTGGAAGGAAGGGAAAGGCTGATGTCTTTTCACAACAAAGCATGGGCTGAGTTATGGAAGAGTGATATTCAGATTGAAGGCGATCCGCAGGCGCAACAGGATGTGCACAGTATGATGTATCATCTCTATTCATTTGTAAGAGAGGGAACAGATTATAGCCCGTCGCCGATGGGTTTGAGCGGACTCGGTTACAATGGCCACGTATTCTGGGATACGGAATTATGGATGTATCCGGCATTGCTGGTATTACAACCATCCATGGCTAAGAGTATGGTAGAATACAGGTACAATCGTTTGGCGGCTGCCAAAAAGAATGCATTCAGTCATGGATACAAAGGAGCGATGTTCCCCTGGGAAAGTGCAGCAACAGGAGTGGAAGAAACCCCTGTATGGGCTTTGAGTGGACCATTTGAACATCATATCACCGCCTGCGTAGGCATTGCTGCGTGGAATTATTATTGCGTAACACAGGATAAAGAATGGCTGAAAGAAAGGGGCTGGCCCATTTTAAAAGAAACAGCCGATTTCTGGGCCAGCAGGGTTGAACGAAATGGCCCGGGAAAATATGATATTAAAAATGTGGTGGCTGCTGATGAGTGGGCCGAGAATGTAGACAATAATGCATGGACCAATGCCGCAGCAAAAGCAGTATTAAATTATGCAACAGAGGCGGCCGGTTTAATTGGAGCCAAACCCGATGCCGACTGGATGCATGTGGCACAGAATATTCCGATTTTAAAAATGGAGAATGGTGTAACAAGAGAACATGCAACTTATCATGGAGAAGGCATTAAACAAGGTGATGTGAACCTGCTGGCCTATCCATTGAAAGAAGTAAACGATCCCAAACAGGTGCTGAAAGATCTGGAATATTATGAAACAAGGGTGCCTAATGAGGGCACACCAGCCATGACACAGGCCATTTTCACCCTGCTTTATGCCCGGTTGGGGAATGCGGATAAGGCCCTGAAATTTTTCAAGGAATCATATGAACCCAATCTCAATCCGCCCTTCAGGGTGATTGCAGAAACCAAGGGTGGAACCAATCCTTATTTTGCCACAGGGGCAGGCGGCATTTTACAAAGTGTGCTGATGGGTTTTGGCGGTATCGACATTACCCCCAAAGGCATTTCACAGATTAAATCGGTATTACCCAGGCACTGGAAAAAACTAACACTTACAGGTATCGGACCCGATAAAAAAACCTTGATAGTTCAATAAAAACTATTATTTTTAATTGCTTGAAACGACTTGCCACGATAGTATCCCTTAGTTTACTACTGTTTAGCCTTGGTGGCTACAGGATGCTGTTGAATTATATGGAATCGGCTTCCGACAGGGCTTTTCAAGCCAATCTTTACGAAGATGTTTATGATGAAGCCATGTTGCTTCATATTAAAGTAGCCGCCAGCACACCTTATGGTTCCAATTCTGAACAATACGAAAATGCAACGGGTGAAGTAGACATCAATGGTGTGACTTATCATTTTGTAAAAAGACGCTTTTTTAAAGACTCGCTTGAATTGTGGTGCGTACCGAATATGGAAAAAATTGGTATCCGTAATGCATGGGATAATTTTTTCAGCTTAGCGGGTGATTATAATGCAGGTTCATCCTCACAGAAATCTTCTAATCAGCATACGGTTCTTAAATTCTCCATTCTGGACTTTACAGGAGACCATTCTTTTTCTTGGCAGTTTAGGAATGCTGTACTCGAACAGGTTCATTATGTGAAACAGGATGCCGTTTATCTGTCTGATTATGTAAATCGTTTAGAGCGCCCGCCTCAGGCTTAATGCTGGTTCATTAAGCAAGTTTCTTTTTATCTGAATTTTTATTAATTGTGGTCTTATGAGAAAGCTCTTATTGGGGCTTGTTATCGTTTCATGTATTCAAGCATGTAAACAATCTAACGAGTATAAAACATTTTTGCACAATCCGGCCTTATTCAGCAATACGGTATATGAACTGAATACAGTAGTGATGGGAAATAATTTCCCTCCAATGGTGGCATCACGCAATTATGTATATGCAGCAGTGGCGGCTTATGAAGTAGTAGCTGCTGCTTATCCCAATCAGTACGAATCTCTGGGCGGACAATTAACAGGGCTGCAAAAGCCTGTTGCACCAACCATTACAGCCGATATGGATATTGAACTGGCCACCCTTCTTGCTTATATGAAAGTAGGAGAGATGGTTACATTTCCGGAAGGCAGTATGAAAGATTATGCAGACAGCATTTTACAACTGGCAAGAGACAAAGGTCTGAGCAGTAAAGTAGAAGCAGCGTCGCGTATGCTGGCAGACAGTATCAGTATGCACATCATTCGTTGGAGCAAAAAAGATAATTACCTGCAGACAAGAGGGGCCGAAAAATACGCGGTTAAAAAAATACCCGGCCGCTGGGTACCTACACCACCTATGTATACTTCTGCCGTGGAACCACACTGGCATGAAATAAGACCTATGGTGATTGACAGTGCAGGTGTTTTCGATCCGCCTCCGCCACCTGTATTTAATATTACAGATAAAAAGAGCAAGTATTACCAGGAAGTAATAGCCATTAAAAATGCTGTTGATAGTTTAACACCTGAGCAGAAACATATTGCAGAATTCTGGGATGATAATCCATTTAAGATGAATGTAACAGGACATGTGATGTATGGCAGTAAAAAATTCTCACCATCCGGTCACTGGATGAGTATTGTGGGAATTGCAGCACAGAAAGCAAAAGTAGATTTTGCCACACATGTGTATGCCTTTGCCAAAACATCTATTGCCTTGTTTGATGCTTTTATACAGTCATGGTATGTGAAATATAAATACAACACCGCCAGACCCGAAACAGTCATCAATGAATACATTGATCCCAACTGGAGACCTTATCTGCAAACACCTGCTTTTCCTGAATATACCTGCGGACATTCTACCATTTCATCTGCCGCTGCCGAGGCACTTACAAGTGTGTTCGGTGATAATTTTTCTTATACCGATTCAACTGAACTGGAATTCGGTATACCCAACAGGAGCTTTAGTTCATTCAGGGCTGCTGCTGAAGAAAATAACTGGGCCAGATTTTATGGTGGTATCCACTTCCACAATTCATGTATCGTCAGCACAGATTATGGACAACGCGTTGGCAAACTGGTGGTTGATCGCCTGAAAATGAAGAAATAACCAGACCCGCGCCATGTTGGTCAACGACCAGCATACATACCATCTGCATGAAAAATAGCTGAACCGATACTGTCAACAAACGAACCGGTGTTGACCAGACAATCAATCGAACCATTTCCCTGTTGAAAGAATGGTATTGTACTTATTCGTGCAACCCATTTGTTTATTGCCTAAAGAAACCAAACCTAATCTAACATGAGACCAATTATTGTAATACTAACTTTAGCTTTTTTTATTCATACAAAATCAATGGCACAAGGATGTGTAGCCATCAGAAGTGTAGGTGGTATGTGCACCATTGATAATCTTTTTGGTGCCGACTCTGTTCAAAGTAAATGGAGTTTTAACGCCAACACACGATACTTCAATTCTTTCCGTCACTTTGTAGGAACGGATGAACAAAAACAAAGAATTGCCAATAACACGCAGGTTATTAACCACAGTGTAAATATTGATCTCAGTCTGACACGTATACTCAGTAAACGCTGGTCTATAACATTTGGCATACCCATCATTTCAAACACACGTACCTCTTTATATGAACACGGAGGAGCTTCACGCCACCTCACCACTTCATTTGGTTTGGGTGATGCACGTATTACAGCTTACCATTGGCTTACCGATCCTGCCAAAGGAGGCAAATTCAGCTTACAGGCCGGACTGGGTATTAAATTACCTACAGGCGATTTCCGTGTACAGGATCATTTTTATACCAGCACCGGAACAAAAGTACTTGGCCCTGTAGATCAGTCTATCCAGCTTGGTGATGGTGGTACCGGATTTACTTTGGAACTGAACGCGCATCGTACCCTTTCACGTACCATCAGTTTGTATGGTAATTTCTTTTATCTCCTGAACCCACGCGAACACAATGGCGTATCAACTGCAAGAGGTGGTACACCATCTGCTACAGCTATCCAGTATGGTAGCGATGTGATGAGTGTGCCTGATCAGTATATGCTTCGCTTTGGTGCCAATTTCACCTTCAATCGCTTAACCCTCTCTGCCGGATACAGAAATGAAAGAGTAACATCAAAAGACCTGGTAGGAGGTAGTTATGGTTTCAGAAGACCAGGTTTTGTAGCTTCTGTAGAACCGGGTGTAACTTATTCATTCAAAAAAATGAATCTCTATGCCTATGTACCCGTTGCTGTTCAACGCAGCCGTACACAGAGTTATGCTGATCTGGAAAGAACAAGAATAACAGGTGTAAGAGCACAGGGCGATGCCGCATTTGCTGATCTCGCTGTGAATGTTGGAGTGAGTGTGAGGTTTTAGCTTTTAGCTATTAGGGGTTAGCTGTTAGGAGGAAAATATTAATAACCTCTCCTCCTAATAGCTAATACCTAATGGCTAAAAGCTAATAGCCAACACCGACCCAATTAACTATCAACTAAACTAATAACTATGCAAAAAATAAAAACAGGATTCTGCCGCATGGTCTGCCTGATTGCCATGGCTGCATTATCATATACACCATTGCATGCACAAACGGAGATCGACGGTATTATGATGGCAAAGAATAATTATTGTTCCGGTCTCATGTACAACTACAGTAGCTGGGATCAGTACTGGGAGGGAACACTCAAGAGGAATAACCTGAACCTCGGTACGGTGTCAACCAGTATGCTGGCCTATATGGGTAACTATGGGGTTTCTGATAAACTGAATGTATTATTCGGTTTGCCCTATATAAAAACAAAAGCAACAGCCGGTACACTCAGCGGCATGAGTGGTTTGCAGGATTTATCACTCTGGGTAAAATGGATGCCTTACGAAAAAGAGTTTGGTAAAAGCACTTTATCATTTTATACGATTGGTGGTGTTTCATTACCGGTATCTGATTACACACCCGATTTTTTACCTATGTCGATTGGGTTAAGAAGTAAAACCATTTCCTTACGTGGTATGGTAGATTACCAGTATGGCAGTTGGTTTACCACTGCTTCTGCTACTTATGTAATTCGCGATAAGGTAACCCTTGACAGAGAATCGTATTACACGACGGAGTTACATAATACCAATGAAGTGGCCATGCCGGATGCATCATCCATCAATGTAAGGGCAGGATATCGCACCGGGAGAATGATTGCCGAAGCTGTATGGAACAAATGGACAACACTCGGCGGTTTTGATATCACCAGAAACAATATGCCTTTTGTTAGCAACAGGATGAATGCAAGTATGCTGGGTATCAACCTTAAGTATAACCTGAAAGGCGTGGATGGCTTATCGCTGATTGCCAATGGCAATATCACTTTAAGCGGAAGAAATATGGGTCAGGCATCAACCATAGGAGGCGGTGCCTTTTATATTATTGATTTCTCACCCAAGAAGAAAAAAGAAAAAACATCATCCACCGATAAAAAATAAAGCCATGAAAAAAATACTTACTATATGCTCATTGGCCACAGTTATGTTGGTGCAGATGTCATGTTCCAAAAATGTTTCCAATGCAACGGATGAGGCGCCCATGTTAGCGCCTACCAAAACAGATATTGATGCAGGTATCTGGAAACCGATTCTTTTAACGGGTCCTACGGAATTTCCTGTAGCGGCGCCTGCTGCTGTGAGCTCTGTTGGTTATATAGCAGAACTGAATGAAGTAAAAGGATACCAGCGCGATCTAACATCAGACCAGGAAGCCGCCATTAAATATTGGGGAGCTGGTGGTGTACTCAGATGGAACGAACTCATGCGTCAGTTGGTAGCTAAATATAATCTGCCGCCTTACCAGAACCCTGATGGTACTTATCCTTTCCCCAGTGCCAATAATCCTTTTGCTTATCCATTGTTTCCTTTTGCCAATCCGCCATATGCTGCCAGGGCTTATGCCTATATCAGTGCGGCGCAGTATGATGCACTGGTAGCTGCCTGGCATTATAAAAAACTGTACAACAGACCGGCACCTTATAAAACAGATGCCAACATCAAACCTAAATTACCACAGTCCGATCTTCCTTCCTATCCATCAGAAGATGCGGTACTGGCAGGGGTAACAGCAGAGATGATGAAATTATTCTTCCCTGGTGAAATTGCTTTCATCCAGAAAAAAGCAGAAGAACAAATGTTGTCTAAACTGATGGCAGGTACTGCTACCAGAAGCGATATTGAAGCAGGAGAAGCTTTGGGTCGCTTAGTGGCACAAAAATTTATTACACGTGGAAGGGCCGACAGGGCAGGCGCTGCAGCAGGTAACGCCACAGACTGGGCATTACTCGAAACACAGACCATTGCCCGTGGCGAAATACCATGGATCAGCATGGAAACACCAAAACGTCCACCCATGTTGCCATTTTTTGGCAGGGTGAGACCTTTCCTTTTCGATGAAACGGTTACACCCACACTTCGTCCGGCAGCACCACCATCTACATCGAGTGAGCAGATGAAAAAGGAAACAGCAGAGATCTACGATCTGGTAAACAATACCAATGCTGAACGTATCCGCATCACACACTTCTGGGCCGATGGTGTTGCAACGGCCACTCCTCCGGGTCATTGGGGTGCTATTGCAGATGCAGATTTTATCAACCAGAAATTCAGTGAAGTACGTTGGGCAAGAAATATGGCATTACTGAATATGTCAATGATGGATGCTGCTATTGTATGCTGGGATACAAAATTCTTTTATTTTAATCCCCGCCCATCGCAACTGAATCCTGCTATTAAAACCATAACAGGCTTACCCAATTTCCCTTCCTATATTTCCGGACACTCCACTTTTAGTGCTGCTGCGGCAACCATATTAAGCCATATTGTGCCATCAAGGGCGCAGGCTTATGATGCCATGGCAAAAGAAGCGTCTATATCACGTATGTATGGGGGCATACATTATAGAAGTGATTGTGAAAAAGGATTGGAAACAGGTAATAAGGTAGGTGCCTACGCTGTTACCAGGGCCAAGACCGACGGAGCAGATTAGGGAGCTCTTAGCTGTTAGCGATTAGCTATTGGGGTAATAAAAATATTTCCTTACTCCAATAGCTAATGCTAATGCTAATGGCTAACTCCTAATAGCTAATGGCTTCCAGTAAACAAAACGAATAAGGCTCAATGATGAGGTATTCGTAATCTGCACCTACAGTTAGCCGCTGGTCATTCCAGTGATCGTATAAATTGCTTACCCCATACCCCTGTTCCTTAAATGCATACCAGGTAAGATAAGCCGCTTTATCACTGTAATTAAACAGGCAATAGAGATGTGCATCATCCATCGACCGGATAAAACCTGCCACATGAATATTATGTGCTGTGATCCAACGGATATTTTTATAATCACCGGTAACAGGTAATTGCTTACGCAGTTTCAGCAAGCGCTGGGTGCCGCTGAAAATTCGGTGTTCAATAGTGTACTGTTGTTTTGTTTTTTCATTTTTTTGCCAGTCAATCAGGGGTCTGTGCATCCAGCGGTTATCATAACTTTTGCCCTCTTCATCCAGGTAGCTGTAATCGTTGGTATACGCGGCTTCATCGCCATAGAACAGCATGGGAATACCGCCCATAAAAATACTTTGGGCCTGCATCAGTAATATTTTCTTAGCGGCTGTATCAATGGCTTTTTCATCCTGATTCTTCAATGCCTTCTCCAATCCACACAAAGAAGCCAGTGAGCCACTGATGCGTGCATCCTGTGTTTTAGGGTTCACTGAAAACAGGGCACCCGATGCAGTAGAGGAGGGATGTGTGCCTGAATAGTATTCTTTTAAAAATTTACGATGTTCATAGGCGTTATAACCGGCAGCAGCAATCATGCTGTCATCATAACCCAAACCAATATCATCATGGCAGCGGGTATAACTGATCCAGGTACAGCCAAAAGGTTTTTGTAAGAGTTCCTGTTGTGCGGCCAGCATCACACGGGTATCGCCTGTTGCCAGTGCATCCCATTGCAGGGCCATTTGTGTGGCGTTATAAGCTACATCACATTCTTTGGCGGTATATACATCTGTACCGAAATATTTCATGATTTCTTTGGGTGCCACAATGGCTTCACCCAATAGAGCCATACCGGGTGCGGCTACTTCCACACACTGACGTATCAAACGAAGAATGGTATGGGCCTCCGGTAAATTCTGACAGGTAGTACCCAATTGTTTCCAGATAAAAGCAGGCGCATCTATGCGAAGAATATCAACGCCCAGGTTCGCATAAAATAAAATATTGTCGAGCATATCAACCAATACAGATGGGTTGGTATAGTTCAGGTCCCACTGGTAGTTATGAAACACAGTCATCACCCATTTTCGAGATTCTTTATCCCAGGTAAAACTACCGGGTGCACTCTCAGGGAAAATTTCAGGCATGGTCGCATCTAACTGGTCGGGAATGGTACGGTCGTCGTACATGTAAAAATATTCCTGGTAAACCGGATCGCCCTTTTTTGCTTTCACCGCCCATTCATGCTGGTGTGATGTGTGATTGAGTACAATATCCAGCATCAGGTACATGTCTTTCTCCTGCATTTTTTTCTGTACCGCACGTAGATCATCAATCGTACCAAAACGCTGGTCTACTTTCCTGAAATCTGAAACCGCATAACCGCCATCACTCTCACCTGCCGGACTTTCAAAAATGGGCATGATATGCAGAAAGTTTACACCCAGCGATTCAAGATAAGGCAAGCGTGCAGGTAAATCGTTTAGTTTACCGCAGAAACGATCCACATATAAACTCATGCCACAGATTTCATTGCTGAGAAACCAGTGACCTTTTGATGCTTTGTCCGTATCATGAGCACGCAGTTCTTTGCTTCTTTGCTGGTGACCACGAATCAGTGTAATGAGCAAGTGTTCAAATAATGCATCGGCAGACAGGTGATGACTGTAGAGGGAGCGATACAAACTTTCAATGGCCGTGGCATTGGCACAGAGTCTTGTATAAAATCCAAGGTCATCGCCGCTGAGCAACAGCCCCTGCTGCTCACAGATGCGGGTAATTCGTTGGTGTAGGGTGAAATTGTACATTTTTAGCTTCTGGCTGCCAGCTGCTAGCTGCTAGCATATTCATTTTAATTCTCGTAAAACATCTTACTAGCTTCTAGCAGCTAGTAGCTGGCAACTCAATCAAAGATTGCACTGCTCAAATGTTTAAACGCTTCCATCGCCCCTAAGTACTCACAGGTTCTGGCACCGGCTTTGTTGGCATTGTGAATGATCTGTTTCCAGTTGGGTAATGATAATGCGGTTATTTCGGTGAACGTTTTTTCCTGTAATTGAAATAGTACAGCTCCTACAAAAGCATCACCTGCACCTGTGGTGTCAACTGGTTTTACAGGAATGCTTTCAATGCTATAGGTGGCTCCTTTATAACCCAGTAAAGTTCCTTCCTTGCCGAGGGTGATGGTGAACACTGCATTTGTTTTTTCGAGTAGAATGGCTGCTGCATCAGCTACGGCATGTGTGCCGGTGATGAGCATGGCTTCTTCATCGCTTAGTTTAAAGAAATGACAGGACTGTAAAAAGTTCCACGACTGGTCAATAAAAGTCTGCGTATCGTTTGGAAAAAGCAGGTGACGATAATTAGGATCGAAGCTGATGAATATATTGTTCTGCAACAAAGCTTTCTGTAACATACCCTGGTAAGCCGCCTGTAAGGGGCCGGGAAGAAAACCCGTAGCCGATCCAAAATGAATGATGCCGATATCATCAAGCGGAATGGTTTCTGTTTCATCGCGGTTGAGCATACCATCGGCGCCACGGTTGAATACAAAATCTCTTTCGCCATCTTCCATCAAAGACACAAAAGCGAAAGTGGTAAATGCGTGTGGGTCCTGCAACATCCATCGGGTAGCAACACCAAATTCCTGCATCACATCAATCAACTGCTTACCAAAAGGATCGTTGCCCACTTTGGCTGCCAGCTCCACCTGTCCACCCAGTGCTGCAATGGCCGCCGCTACATTGGTAGGCGCGCCACCCGGTTTCTTGAGAAAATGCTGCCCCTTTGAAAGACTGCTACCCTTATCGGTGCAGATCATATCAATAAGCGCTTCTCCAATGCATAGTATTTTCATATAGTGAGTAGTGAGTAGTCAGTTTTTCGTGAAAGGTGAATGGTCAATGGTGAATATGTTTAGTCTAAAAAATCACAATCCATCATCCAACCGTGCAGCTCTCATTTTCAAATTCCCAAATTTCCAAATTATTAATGTCCACCCCCTACCGGCATATCCACCTCCTCCTCATTTTTTGCCACCCTCATTCTCATCGTTGCAAATGCAGCAATTAGTAAAAGCCCTCCGGCAAATGTGATGGCATTGGCAGGATTACTGTTGAGGAAGGTTTTATAGATATAACCAAAGGAAAGGGTTTGAATAATCATGGGCACCACAATCATCATGTTGATGATACCCATATACACACCATATTTCTCTTTCGGAATACTACCTACCACCATAATGTAAGGCACACCCATCATACTGGCCCAAGCAATACCAAAACCAATCATAGGAGCGAATAAGTAATACTTGTTTTCAATATGGGGGAGAATGAACAATGATAAAGAAGCAAGTAAGAGGCAGATGATATGTACCTGTTTGGCACCGAATTTTTTCGCCATCCAGACCAGACCGAATGCAGAAAGAAACGTGATGATGTTATAGAAGCCATTTACCAGACCTGTCCAGCCCACTGCTTCTTCGTATAGTTTCTGGTTGGTTTCTGCATTGGTATGCCATACGGATTGTGCAATGCTGTGCGAAATAAACTGCCAGTAGCAGAACATGGCATACCACTGAAATAAATACACTAAACCCAGTTGCCACAAGGTTTTGGGCATATGCACGATGGAAGTAAATATTTCTTTAAAGGGTGTAAGAAAACTTTTATGTTCAGCGCGTAATGCTGCCAGCTCTGCATCGGTAGGTGGTATCTCCGGTGTTTTAATGACCGACCAGGCAACTGAAGCAATAGAACAAACAGCACCTACAAAGAAGGAACCATATACCCAGTATGGAATACCGGGCTCACCTGTAGAAGTGGTAGACTCACCGGTAATGATTTTCTGAAAAAAGAATAAAGAGAGATTGGCGAGTGTAATACCCAGTCCGGTAAAAAAACTCTGTGTTAAAAAACCCATGGCGCGCTGACTCGCAGGTAGCTTATCGGCAATAAATGCACGATAGGGTTCCATAGCTGTATTGTTGGCGGCATCGAGAATCCATAATAAACCAACCGCCATCCACAGTGCACGACTAAAGGGGAATGCGAATAAACAGAGACTACAGAAAATAGCACCGATTAAAAAATAAGGTTTACGTCGCCCCCAGCGCGGGTGCCAGGTTTTATCGCTGAGTGCACCAATGATGGGTTGAATGAGTAAACCTGTCATTGGACCGGCAAGATTGAGTAAAGGAAGATCTTCCGGTTTGGCATCTAAAAAACTGTACAGTGGGTTTACGGCTGTTTGTTGTAATCCGAAACTGTACTGTATACCAAAGAAGCCGACATTCATGTTAATGATCTGCCAGAAACTCAGTTTTGGTTTTGCTAATGACATGGCAAGCAATTAGGTGGATAAGCGATACCATGTAATATAATAGCTTTCTGTGAGCGTTTCAGCACAGAACGGGTGATATTTTTTTCGAAAACGTTTGCAGAGAAGAGCAGAGGCTCTGTAAGAGTGGATGTGAAATATTTAATGATCAAAAAAGAAATACACTGACCATAAAATCGCTGGTTAAACACTTTTAATGTAAGGGAAATGGTCTAGATATTTTGAACACAGTTAAGGAAGGAAAGAAAGATACTTTTTTATTTAAGTTCCGACAGAATCAGTTTTTTCTGTTTGAGTGTGTTCTTCATGGCTTTTTCCCTTACTGCGGGATCATCACTGTGTATTAAATCAAAATATTCGGTGGGTACAACCTGCCACGATAATCCATATTTATCCTTGCACCATCCGCAGGAGCCTTCTTCGCCGCCGTTTTTGGTAAGTGCATTCCAGTAATAATCTGTTTCGGCCTGGTCCTTTGTATTAATAACAAAAGAAATGGCTTCATTAAATTTAAACAGCGGGCCTGCAGCCAGTATGGTAAACTCCATGCCTTCTATTTCAATAACAGCGGTTTCTATGCCGGAGGCATTACCACTCTCGGTACTATCGAAGCGGCGAAAATCTTTCAACTTGCCGTTTTTGAAAATGGATAAATAATAATCTGCCACTGCCCTGGCATCTTTCTCCACCCATAGATAGGGCGAAATTTTTTGCGTGATAGGGTTCTTGCTTTTACCGGTGTGATGTACAGTCATGGTATCATGTATTGTGTTATAGTTCTTATCAGACTGTTTCGGATTGTTACAGGCAATGCCAGAGCCGATAACCATTGCGGTCAATAAAATGAGTTTATACATGTGCTGTTTTTTTACTGATAAAAACGAAAGACCCACATAACAAAATACATGGGTCTTTGTAAATCTATTTATGGCTGTCCTTTATGTCTCGGATCAAAATCTACCATCCACTCTATACCAAACTTATCTCTGAACATGCCAAAATAAGAACCCCATGGACTATCTGCGATGGGCATTTCTACCTGTCCGCCCTGCGAGAGGCCGTTGAATAGTTTGTCGGCTTCTTCTTTGGTTTCGGCGCCAATGGAAATCTTGCTTCGCGTTTCCATTTCATTGTGTTTGCCCAGTTGTTCTGGTGTATCGCTTCCCATGAGTACATTGTGCTTTCCGATGGGTAGTGCTACATGCATTATTTTTTCCGCTTCTTTATCATTATTGGGGGCTCCTTCAAAACTCATGTCTTTAAAACGTATGAGTGTAACAAATTCGCCACCAAAAACAGACTTGTAAAATGTAAATGCTTCTTCTGCATTTCCGTTGAAATGCAGGTAGGGGTTAATGGATGCCATGGTTGGTTGTTTTAAGATTTCTAAAGTACCTTTTATTGGATGATATTTCTATTATTTCACCCTGTTTTTCAGCAGTCAAACCTACTGCTTATCCTTTCCGAACAGGAGGTAGTATCACGACAAAAAAGAGGTTGATTGTGCCAAATGGTATCTAGATGTGTCTAAAAGAGGGGGTTTATGCGCTGTGGGTTTTCCTCTTGTGTACAGGTTTCACCCTATTACCATTCCTGAAATCGGATGCCCAGTTGTGTATCTGTAATAGCAAATTCTTTGGCACCCCAGGGTCGGAGGGTGACTTTGTTAAGATTAGGATGCAGCAGATGAGGGTGTGATGAAGCTATCTGTGCATATACTTCTTCAATATTATCTGTTACAAGCCGAAGTTCAGGATGGTGTTCTTTGGCCAATTGTTCATCCTGAAAAAGCATGAGGCCAATATCTCCTTTCTTTAAAACACAATAAGGTTGTCCCGTATGCAACTCTTTGTGTACAATGGTAAATTGCAGACAGTCTACAAATAGTTGTATGCCGTCTGAAAGGTTGGTGTAAAATACACTGGGGACTAATTTCGTGAAATGCATATAGTTAAGTTACTACTTAAAAATACTTTCCGGAACTTTTTTCAACGATTCGATTTGGTTTAATGATACATCCTTACATTTTTTCAACGAATCAATTTCATCTGAAGTAAATGAAAGCTCCTGTATTCAAACCACCAAGCTGCTTATTCACCGAATACGGCACAGCCTGCCATTATTTGCCTTATATTAGTTCACTCAATCCATATTCCGGAACTATATTTTAATCACATGAGAAAATATGTTTACACGGCGGTCGCTATTGCTTTCGCGGTAGCTGCACAGGCACAAACCAAAACGCTCACAGCCAAAGATTATGAACGCGCAGAAAAGCTCATGAGCTATAATACAGAACCTTTTATCGATGCAGGAACAGTACGTCCCAACTGGTTACCCAACGACCGGTTCTGGTATCTCTCCACTACCGCAAAGCAGAACACATTCATGCTGGTAGACCCGCTAAAGAAAACCCGGGCCGCGGCTTTTGATCACCAAAAGCTGGCCGATGCATTGTCAACTGCAAGCGGTAACAAATATGATGCGGCTAAACTTCCATTTCAAACGATTAGCTTTTCAGCGGATGGCCAATCGATTTCTTTTACCGTGGCCGGAAAAAAATGGAAATACAACCTGCAAGGCGGAAACGTTACTGCTGCTGATGCAGCACCCGCCACGGCTAACCCAGCTCCAGCTGAAAACCAGGGAAGAGGAGGAGCGGGCAATGAAGTGCTATCGCCCGATGGCAAAAAAGCAGTGTATATCAAAGACTGGAATTTATGGTTGCGTGATGTGGCTACCAATAAACAAACACAGCTTACCACAGATGGCATCAAAGATTTTGGCTATGCCACCGATAATGCAGGATGGAAATCGAGCGAAAGGGCCATTGTACGCTGGTCGCCCGATTCAAAAAAGATCGCCACTTTCAAACAGGATCAACGCAATGTGAGCGATATGTACCTCGTAACCACCAATGTGGGTAAGCCAACTTTACGGGCATGGAAATACCCTTTACCCGGCGATAAAGACATAGCCATGTTACACCGCGTGATCATTGATGTGGATGCTGCTAAAGTCATTAAAATACAAGTGCCTCCCGATCCCCACCGCTCTTCATTGGGAGATGATATTGCCAGTGGTGGATCATTAGGTGATGTGGACTGGACAGAAGATGCAGCACAACTCGCATTTCTTTCTACCTCACGCGATCACAAACAGGAGAAATTCCGTATTGCCGATGCGGCCACAGGTGCTGTTCGTGAAGTATTTGAAGAAGTAGTGGCCACACAATTCGAATCGGGAAGAGGTGCCATCAACTGGCGCTATCTCGCCGGCTCCAACGAAATCATCTGGTATTCGGAACGCGACGACTGGGGACATCTGTATTTATACGATGCGGGCACCGGTAAACTCAAAAACCAGATCACCAAAGGCAATTGGGTAGTAAGCAGGTTGATAAAAGTGGATGAGAAAAACCGTGTATTGTATTTTACCTCCACCGGCCACCAATCGAATCCTTATTTTTCTGCATTATATAAAATTGGTTTCGATGGTAAGAACCTCACCCTGTTAACGCCGGGAGAGGGCACACACCAGGCCAGCTTTTCTCCTTCGGGCAATTATATCATCGATACTTATTCAAAACCAGATATGCCACCCGTTACACAATTATGCGACCTGAATGGTAAACTCATCACTACACTGGAAAAAGCAGATGTATCGAGACTGGTAGCTACCGGTTGGAAACCACCCATTCCTTTTACGGTGAAAGCCTATGATGGTAAAACAGATATTTATGGTCTTGCTTTTACACCAACTAAAATGGAGCCAAATAAAAAGTATCCGGTCATCGATTATATCTATCCCGGTCCGCAGGGTGGTAGTGTGGGTAGCTGGGGTTTTACTGCATCGCGTGGCGATCACCAGGCACTGGCAGAGCTGGGTTTTATTGTGGTTATGGTTGAAGGTACCAGTAACCCCAATCGTTCTAAAAGTTTCCATGATATGAATTATGGCAATATGGGAGAGAATACATTACCCGACCAGATTACTACCATACGCCAGTTGGCACAGCGATACCCGATCGATACCAACCGTGTGGGTATCTGGGGACATTCAGGTGGTGGTTTTGCAACTGCAGCAGCCATGTTCCGTTTCCCCGATTTTTTTAAAGTAGGTATTTCCGAATCGGGTAACCACGATAACCGGAATTATGAAGACGACTGGGGCGAGCGTTACAATGGTCTTGTGGAACATTCAAACTATGAAGCACAGGCCAACCAGACCATCGCCAAAAACCTGAAAGGAAAATTAATGCTGGCACATGGCATGATGGATAACAATGTGCCGCCATACAATACCTTACTGGTGGTAGAAGCATTACAAAAAGCCAACAAGAGTTTCGACCTCATTCTGTTTCCCAACAGTGCGCATGGCTACGGCCAATACGGACCTTATATGATGCGCCGCCGCTGGGATTATTTTGTGCAACACCTGTTAGGGGTGCAACCACCAGTTGATTACCAGTTGAGGCCGACGCCTGCACCGGGAGCACGTCAGTAAAATAGTTGACACACAGTAACGCCAATATTACATGAAGTAGTATTGGCGTTATTTATTTTTTACTGTTCTCCGCAATGTCTCCCTCTATCACCGCAGGTGAAAGAATGGGGACGTTGCGGTAGGCTACACAGCTAACATGTTAGCATAAACCAAAAGATACATAATCCAGAAAATATAACAGCTAGTAACACTACGCATGTACCGCAGTGTCTTATGATATCTTTGGTATATGTCAGTTCGCAAACAAATAACCGAGGTCAACGGAGTATATTTTATCACATTTACCTGTGCCAGATGGTTGCCATTATTCGAGATTACAAATGGTTATGATGAAGTGTATAAATGGTTTAATTATCTAAAAGAGAATGAACATTATATCGTTGGGTATGTAATTATGCCCCATCATGTTCACGCGCTCATTGCATTCTCGAAAACGAATCAGTTAATTAATACGATAATAGGAAATGGTAAACGGTTTATGGCTTATGAACTGGTAAAAAGACTGAAGGAGCTGAATAAGGAAGACATACTTGAACAACTATCTGGTTGGGTTAATAAGACAGATAGGTTAAGAAATAAAAGACATGAAGTGTTTGAACCCTCCTTTGATAGAAAAGAATGTTATTCAATAGCATTTATGAAACAGAAAATTGACTATATGCATCATAATCCATGTAAAGCACAAATACCAGGGGTGCAGTTTCCGGAAGATTACTTGCATAGCTCGGCTACATATTACTATACGGGCAGGCAGGGAATTTATCCGGTTATTACTTACATGGAATTACAGGATATTGATTTGAGGGGAATCAACAAGACTCTTAAAAGATAAATGGCAGCACTCTTGTATATTTAATTTACTCATTAATTATTATTCCCATATTTTTTTTAACGACTGGATTAGACCAAAAGTAAATGAAAGACCCTGGCTGTGTAGCACGCAGAGTCCCTCGTGCCTCGGAGACTCTGCGACGAACTTTTTTGATTAAGTACTTTCTGCGGAGAAGGCGGATGTAAATGTATTTATTATAGCAGTACGATATTCTGGATCTTTTTCGTGGAGTTCAAAAATCCCTTCCGAAATATTAATATTCATATACATCTCCGAATACAAGCTCTCATCCTCGTCTTCATTAAAAAATATTTTGAACTTATAGTATCCTGGAGTATTTAAGTCTGTATCTGTTGAATTAAGCGAGAATACTGTCGCAGTAATTTCTGAAGTTGAAAAAGTTCTGTTATTAGGGATATTATACAATTCTGCCAATGCCTTCAGAAATAACTCCGTTTCTTTTCCTATTGTGCTAATTATCAAACCTTGTGGCACAAATCCTGTTTCTGTGTTTACATTCCCTTCTTTACTGATTCCAAATGGCATTTTAGTAATGATGCGAATTTGTAGCCCCACTACATTTCCATTGTATGTGCCCTTAATTATGAAGACATTGTAAGTGTTGTCTTTACCTTTTTCTGTTATAGACATCTGTATATCACAAAACGTATCGTCTTGGATTGTTTCTCTGATATCAATTAGAGAAGATTTTTTTCGATTGCCTTTTAAACTGGAAAGTAAATTATTAAAGAAACTCATTTAATGAAATTGAATTATGATTTGGCCTTACGCATAACCAATAAATATACGCAACTCCCCATAACATATATGAAATGGGTGGTAATTATATAGTTGTTTACACCAATCCGTATTTAAGTTTGGCTTCTTGGTCTGTTAAAAGAATAAGGCTTGGTGGACCGCCGCCGTGCATATCGCTTTGCCCGTATGTGTGTTCCCAGTATCTGCCATCACTAATATCCTGATATAATGTTTCCCATCCTGTGCTATCATTGCCAATCTTCTTAAGTGAATTTGTAATCAGCCATTTTATGCGTTTTGCTACTTCATCTTCTTTCATAATGCCAGCTTCAAATATCCATTGGCCTTTTAAATGAGTTTCAAGTTTTTGTAAGTGCATATACTATTCTTCTTGTATGAAAGAAGCATTTTTTAATGTGCTGTAGATATCCCTCGTGCCTCGGAGACTCTGGGACGAACTTTTCTCGATTGAGTAGACTCTGCGGAGAATGAAGAATGGGGAAGTTGCGGTCACTCTTGTTTCGTATACGCGGTAAGACTATACGTTCCTTAAAATCCACCTTACACATTCCATATAAGTTCTGGCACCATCGGGAGTTTGGGGTGTTAGGTTTCTTCTGCCGCGAAGCTGTCTTAATACCTGGTTTCTTGTGCGCCCACCGAAATTGATACGGGTATTAACCTGTCCGCCAAACTTTACATGATCTCCGTGGTGAACATGCCATAAAGCACCATCACCTGCATCATAGGCATGGTCTCCACCGGCCAATTGAAAAACAGGTGTCTGTTGTGAAGTGAAGCTATTGGCCATGGCCTGTAACTGGGCAGCCTGTTTCATTTGTGGACTATTGTTCACCATTTCCTGGTGTGCTTTCATTTGCGCTACACCCTTACTATTGTTGATGATCTGGGCAGCAGATTTGTTAGTACTTCTCTGTTCAGATACTCTGTTAGCCACCGACTCTGTTTTCTTTTCCTGTGTTGTAGAAGCAGTTGTATACATGACGGTTTGTTTTAGTGAAGCGTATTAGTAAGGCTTTGCGAAAGTGAAAGATTAGCGGTAGTATGGTTTGCTGCCTTAGTGCGGCTCAAGAATAATATTGCGGCACTCAAATGGGGTAAACAGTAAACAGCAGCCAGGTTCTTGTTTGGCATAAGGATATGGATTTTTGTACTACAACTACGTTGTATAAATATACACAAGTCTTCAAAACATATATGAAATTTTACATTACTGAAATTCAATGCATTAGGTAAATGCAGGCAATAAATGGGGAGAAGGATTAGTCGGCTTGGGAGATAGCAGCGGCGAAGTTTTTTATTAAGTAGACCCTGCGGAGAAGGAAAAATATTTGAAGTTTATCACAGAATCTGCGATGAACTTTGTTGATTAAGTCTACTGAATAGATAATGAAAAAGCCGTAGCTTGATTATTTATTTTTTAAGATAGAATAAGGAAAATTAAAATGAACCGTCTGCTATGCGTTTGTTTGTATTTTAATATTGTTAAGAACCCTATTAGCATTGCTCATAAATGTTTTTTCTTTCTCAGAACTATTAAGTGCTTTTGAGAGTAGTTCTATATCCCTTGTTAAACTCTTTACATTTAAATGAGATACTGTGAATTTTGAAAGAAACTTTTTCAAAAGATTTTCAGCTTCTTCAAACCTTTGTAGTCCAATTAAAGCAACTACATGATTTAACTGATTAGTAATACTTGGCTTTTTAATGGAGCTTTCTATTACATTTGAAAAAAAATCTGTTGCTTTCTTTTCTTCATCTTTGATAATATAAAGTATTGCCAAATATTTTAAAGGGTTAGAATTGTCTTTTTGTTTTTCAATTGCGATTAGTAAATATTTTTCGGCATCATGAATCTTTCCTTGTATTAAAAAAATTTCTCCTATCCCTGTATATGCGTTCTGGCTTCCACTCTCTATTCCTCTTTTAAAATACTCAATTGCCTTATCAACGTATCCCATTCTTTCGAAACAATTACCAATATTATTATAGAGAGCACCTATCCAGTCAGTTTTCTTTAATAGTGAAATATCAATTAACTCAAGCGCTTTGTTATAATCCTCTTTATTTATATATGTCATACATAACAAAATGTAAGACCAAGAATCCTCTGAATCAATTGATAAAGCGTTCTCGCAAGCCTCAATTACTTTATCGAATTGATTTAACTCTAAGTAAATCATTCCGATTCGCCAATATGATACTTGTCTTTTTGGGTCAAGCTCAACTGCCTTGTTATATGATATTAGTGATTCGTCATATAAGCCTAAATCCTCATAAGCACCTCCAATCATATCGTAGTAATATCCATCTTTGGGACTTAAGTCAATTGCCTTCTTGAAATATTTTATTGCGTCATTTGTCCTGCCATTTAACTTTAGCATTTCCGCTAAATGATTTAGACGAGAAGAACTTCTTGTGTTTTCATTTAGTGCATAAACCTTTTCAAAGATTTCCAAAGCTTTATCCGAGCGAATGAAATAATTCTTTTCAGTTAAGCAGTATTTGCAACCAATATCATCCAATATTTCAGCTAACTTATCTTTAAGCGAACTGTCAAAAATGTCTTCTTCACACTTATTAAGAGAATTTATTGCGCTTTCGTAATCTTTTTGATGATATAGCATACGTCCAATAATTAGTTGGAGAATATTTTTGTGGATTGAATCAAGTTGCCATTCAGTAGCTGCTGTTTGACAAAAAGCAAATAACTTTTCCGAAAACGAATACCATTTATATGACACTAATACTTCTGCGAATTTTATTACTTGTTTTCTAGTTTTATTACTTAGCAGATCGTTGTCTATGAGCTTATTTATCAATTTTTTAAGTTCAAGTGCGAAGTGGGAATTAAATAGTAATAACTCAATACCTCTTTTAATAAAAAAATCAGCAGCTAAATCAGGATTGCTCCAGGAGAGACAATTTAATAAGTTGTGAGTTGCTTTTCTCCAACGAGGTTCTTCTATTCGGTCTTTAAGATTCGGTTCTTTATTGCCTTCCTTTTCATAAATCCTTTGATAAATTGGTAATGCTTTGTCAACTATTTGTTTAATGATGCCTTCTCTCAATGTTTCATTACTTAAAACATATTCCTCAATGAATTCCCTAACTGCATCATGTAACTTTGCTTCTCCGATAAAAAAAGAATATTTTCCTTGTAAAGTTTGTAAGACAACAGATGGATTTGAAACCTGCCAAATTTCTTTTAAAATTTCTGGATTTTTTTCTCTAAGTATTGCTATTGAATATATTTTTGGTAAATCAGCTTTTGCAGCCTCCGACTGAAGGCAATAAAATAAAAATCTTTCCGCAACATTTTTTATTACTTGTTCGTTAGAAAACGAGATTTCAATTAATGAGCGAAATTGGTCATCTGTAAAATTCTTAAGAAACGAATCAATCCCAATATTCTCAATTGCGTTAGCTAATAAATCAACTGCGAATGGAACTCCTTTTGATAATTTCTGAACAAATTGAACTGCCTTTTCATTTGTCTCTTTATTTAATCGTTGGGTCAAATATTTTCTGATATCAATTTCACTAAAAAGCTTCATATCAATACCAATAGGAGTGCTAGAAGTAAGTTTATCTGCAAAGCCTTTTACTAAAACAGTTTCCTCATTTATGGTAATAGTCCTCTGGTTGTAAGTATTATCTCTGCCTGAATAAACAAGAACTACATTTTTATTTTTATTGAGGAGCGGAACTAAAAAATGATTCATAATCCATTGCTCAGAATGTTTGATTACTTCGCATGTATCCAACATTAATAATATTTTGGTTTCCCCCTTTTCTGTGATTTTGTCTATTCCTTCGACCAAATAGCTCGCTAATGCTACATCTGGATTTTTATAAAATAGTAATTTTTCATCTTTTATACCCCACTTGTCTTTTAATCTGCTTTCTTCTACATTGCCAAGTATTCGGCCTAATAAGCTAAATCCTCCGGAAACTGCCGCTTCTGTTATTGGATTATTTATTATGGTAGTAGCAATTGTGGTCACAACGGGTTGCGTAGCATCAATTATTTCTTTTTCCAAAACTTTATCAATTTCATCTTGTAGAAATTTGTAATCTTTCTTAGCCTTCAAATAAGGCTCTAATTCTTTGTTGTAATGAACTTTTAATTCATTGTAAATTGTATCAAGTAATTCAGATGGCGTATAGGTAAAGCCTGTTTTTGTTTCCCAGTCTATGTATATTTCAGTCATCTCAGGTATTTCCACTTTCGCAATCTCACGAAATTTTCTACATAGATTGGATTTTCCCATTCCACCTACACCATAGATGAGAATTACATTAGTAAACAAACCATTTGTAAGAGTGTTGCTTCTAGTAGCCTGGATAATTTGTTTAAATTGTAATTGTTCACTCTCTCGTCCAACAAACGGTAATTGTTTCATCTTAATATTTTTTAAAAAATGTAGTATGCTATATATATAGTGGCGGAGTAGCTAAAGTGCAGACATAGTCGATTGTGGGGATTAGGATTGGGACACATTTTAACTATTGTCTACCCTTTTTAAAGTTAAATAGTAAGAACTAAGGCTGCGTTTATTTGTTAAATCCGAGCCGTATTATACCCCAAATACCACTGCTGATTGTTCTAATATCTAACCTCACTGTAGGCAATACCAATTTTGTGCATTAACGCTTATCAACTTAGCCTAGAAGAACTGGTAAATCACTGCCTGAAATTCCTTCCATTTTGATTGCAACTGTTCCCATTCTATAAGCAAATTTTATATCTTTTCCTGCTCCCAACGCTGTATAGAAACCAACTGAAAATGCAATCGCTGCTTTATCGTTTACTGAACTTTTCATTCCAATAACATAAGGGATATGCTTAGCAATTTCAGTCGCTTGCGATTCAGAATAGCATGAATTCAAAACAACACATTTTGTATCTATTGAAAATAATTCAAACAAACTTCCTATTGCCTCATTTTCGATTAATTTAGAATTTCCCAAAGAATCTTCAACAGCAATTCCATTAACCGACCCGTGTCCCGAAAAATGTACTATTGTTGGTTTTTCGTCTAACATTGCTTGTTGTAACGTTTTAGTCGTTATAGCCCATTTCGATTTTAATTCAAATTGGTCTCTTAATGTTGCTAACTTTAAACCACTTTCTATATCTCTTACTTCTTCATCAATTCTTAACCGAACTTCGTCAATTGGACTTGCCCCCAAAAACAATATTTTTATCATTTCACTAATAGTTTGTTTTTGGCTTAGCTTACCCTGCAATATTTTTATTTCTGATAATGCTTCATCATATTTGAGTATTGTACTTTCAGCTCCTTTCAGTAGTTGATTGTATTCATGTACTAAATCATTCCATTTTTTAAGAAGGTCGGCATACATTTCTTTATACTTCTGTTCAGAAACTTCAATTTGCTCTTGATTGATTATGTGAAAGTCTTTGATATAGTTAATCCATCCTTGTATTGTCTGCCTAAAAGTTGTCTTGCATTTTGCAAGTTTGGTAGGGTCGTCAAAATGAAGTGTATCCAAGCTAATAACAGCAATTGATTGTGAACTACCCCTTCCAAATATTCCTTCTACGTCACCCTGAAGTCTATTTTTTAAAGCTTTAAGGTCAATATATAAGCTGTCAACTTCTGCAAGTCTTGCTTCCAAAAGTTGAATTGCTCTATTATGTGGTATTCTTATCATGTAAACTAGTTAGAATGTCGATATAATATCACCAACAATTTTCGAGTGTTTGCCAAGGCAAAAAATTTATTGATTGTGCAGCCCAGCTTTTGCAAATACTTTTGTTAGTAGTAGTTACTCTGGTATTTACTTCTCGTCTTCCTTTGCATCATCAGTATGGCCTTTTTTTCGTTATGTCTTTCATTCCCACGTTGGCTAAATTAATAAAATCAATGAGTTTATTATATTCTAGGTCTCTGATGAATGAGGTAATTTCTTATAAATTTATTAGCCTTAGAACTTTTAACCTTATCGTCATAGAGGTAGAAATACATAAACTCTTTTGTAAGGTGATTTGGCTTATTCATTGAGTGAATTACCTGTAATATTTCTTCAAGAATAGCCCTGTCGGCTCGTTAAATAGATTAGGAATAAAGATTTTTTTCAAGTTTTTTGCTGATTTTATCATCCCATATAGTTTCTTTTTCAATATCTAATGAAATCAAGGGTTCTGCTGACTGGATAACTTGCCTAATCCAAGAACTTAAAATCACGATTGTTTCTTTACTTCTTTGTCTCAAACAATTGATAAATACAATCATATTTTGATAGGTGTATTTAATTAATTGCTATCAAATAAATATACGCAATCTTCTATTTAACATATAAACTTTTTACTATATTGAAATTCAATCGGTTATCCAAAAAGGAGTATTAATTAGTACAAGAATAGCAATGCTGATTTTATCTCTCACCATACAAATCAAAAAACCTTCTGAAAAGCCCATCACTCTCCAAAAGGTTTCTCGGTTAAAGCAGAGGTTTACTTCACCCCCCTCCTAAACGCCTCCCCAAAAATCAAATACGCTGTATTCCCGCCAATCGTTCCTTCATTCTGTCCCCATAAAAATGGCCAGTCATCGTAGTTCTCAAAATGATCGGGTTTGCGGAAGAGTATTCCGGGCGCTACATTGCCGGGGATGAAGGAGAAATCGGCGCGGTTGTTTCCATAGAAAACATTTTTGGGTCGTGTGGCACCCAGTGTGGCCACCAGTGAATAATTGTGGTAAGGGTGACAACCAAATAAATAATTACTGGCTTTGTACAACTGTTTCGTGTCGATGATATCCGGAAAAAATTTATGCGCAAAACAAACCGTGGTTCCAAAATTTACCACATCGCCACTACCGGCCCAGTTGCCCAAACCAATGGGTACACCGTATGGATTGTTTTTATCCAGACTGTCTATATAGTCTTTGTACTTCAGCACAAAAGGCCGGAGCTTTTCTACAAAAGAAGCATTCATATAAGGCACAGCATCCAATGCCGTAGAAAGGGTAAAGCTCACATTGCGTTCGAGAGCGGGCCACAATAGTTTCAGGAAATTGTCGGAATAACTTTGTTCACCGGTGGCTATAAAGAGTTGCAGGTAAGTACCCATATTGGCCGCACCAAAAGGACCTGCATTATCCTGTGGCTGGTTAGCAATTAAATCAGTGGCTTCTTTCAGCAATCTTTTCGATTGTTTCAATGCTCTATCAGCAAGGTCATCGTTGTATCCTTTAAGTGCGCGGCTCACAGCGGCAAACATGGTAGCGGCACGGAGATCGAGGCGTGGGTTGCGGCTGGTAAAAGCCCACATATCATCTTTCACTCCACTCGATTTTCCATCGGCCGCAATCTCATGCGCACCTAGTTTGGGGTTGTAGGGCAAACCATCTGTAATGGATGCCGCATCGCCCAGGTGATGATAGTTATCGAGTACCGAATTGGAGAGTGTTTGCGCCATATGTCCAATCACCTCCGCCTGCGCCAGCAGGTTCAAAGTACCATGTTCTATATACTGCAGTATATCGGGTGTGCCATCCGGACGATGCAGATCAACATAGCGTTGTTGCTGACTCACAAAAGTCTGGTCGCGTTGGGGTTTAAAATATTCCCAGGTCTTTACAAAGTTTTGTACCACACCAATATTGGCACCGGTTTCAATATCAAAATCGCCGGCATCAAAAAAGCCGCCTTTGTTTAAACCGGGTATCAGTTCGAGTGCTTTGTATCTGGTATCGGTGGTGGGTCCCTGCCGGTGCAGATCGAAATGATCGGTATTGGGTGGAGCCTGCAGGTAGCCTTCTTTAAATGGTTCGCCATGCCAGATACGGTATCCTTCATTTACGGTCATATGGTTCATATGAATCGGAATCCAAACATCGCTGGTGGCATCGGTAATCTTGTCGTAGACATTTTTCTCTATTAAAAAATTATTGGTCTTCACCGCACCATACTGTATATAATAGATGCCCGGTGTGGTAACCGGAGAGAAATCGAATTTTACATAGTGGTATTTAAAGTAATCGCCCCAGGGCACAATATTGCCGCTGAATACTTTGGTGGCGTTTCCATCTTCTCCCAGTTTATACAGCGAAGCAGTGGGTTGGGGTTTATCTTTTTTATCGAGTTCAATCACCGACACTTTGGGTTGCGAAGGCTGGTAACCCACTTGTGAGAAACCGATATTGGGTTCTCTGATCCATCCGTCAATGGCATTGGCATCCACCGTCCAGCTCAGCACTTTACCTGTTTTGCCGGCGGGCAGTTTGCTGCGCACCACAAACCATCCGTTCTGCGCCAGTATGCGACCATCATAGAGCATAAGGTCGGCATCGGGCGAACTTATTTTCACGAGGCGTGATGGATCATCGGGTGCCAGCACAAGGCTGCGGCCTGTTTCAAGCGGCAGTGGATCAATAAATTTTCCGGAGCCCCTGTCATCAGATGTATTGTAACCTTTAAACTGTTTGGGTTTATCGCTGTTGGGTTTGGCCATGGTATTGCCCACCACATATCGGGGAAAGCGGTTGTAACGGCCATCTACCAGGTAGGCTTTGTTCCAGTATTGTGAGGGGAGGAACTCGAGGTTAAAACCGGCTTTGTCTTCCAGTGCTTTGGGCAGGGGTTTATCGAGGTACACGGCAATTTCAATACCCTTTCCTTTGGCGGTTACCACTATGCGCGAATCGAAATCATATTCAGTATAGCGTAGTGTTGCTTCTATGGTTTTTAGTATACGGTCTATTTTCCGGTTGGATATAACCGGTACCAGATCCCACTGTTCGGGAGTGCTGGAGAGTCGTATGGCACCACCCTGTGCTGTTCGCACGCCATGGTGAATCAATTCTATGCCGGCATTTTTTTCATCATTAAAACCGCCGGTAAAGAGGTTGCTGTAGATGAGATAATTCACGCCCTGTTTTTCAAAATATTCCAGCTCATTGAGTTTAAGCTCCTGGGCCTGGAGGAAAGCAATAGAAAAGCAGGCAAATAACGTAGTGAGTATTTTTTTCATAAGGTAAGTGTATGGCTGTGCTCAAATTACGCAATCGGTTGCATAAATGGACAGGAGAATTTTAGGGGGGAGGGGCTGTTAGCTATTAGCCATTAGCTTTTAGCGGTTAGCAAACAGGGAGAATATTCAAAAATCAAAAAATCAGACATCCGACATCTGAGATCTGCCATCTGCCATTCGTGTCTGCCTGGGGTTTCAGCCGTACCATCGCCGGTCTGGCTTCAGGTGTTCTTCGGTGTTTCTTCGGGGTTTCTTCGGGAATTCCCGAAGCGCTTCCGAAGAAGTTCCGAAGAACACCCGAAGAAAGGGTGGCTGAAACCTTAGGGAAAGTGAAAGCTGATAAGTGAGAAAAGTCTAACCCGCCACATTTCCTTCTTACCCCTCCGTGCTACTCTGTGCCTTACTCCGTGTAACTCTGTGGTTAAAAAAGTCTGAGCAGTTTAACCACAGAGTTTCTCAGAGTGGAACACGGAGTGGCACGGAGGGTTGTGTAGTAGAGGGAATTGCTTAGAAATTCAAAATTCAAAAAATCAGACATCAGACATATGAGATCAGCGATTTTGGCTATTAGCCATTAGCTTTTAGCGGTTAGCTAATTGGTAGTATATGTTTAATAACGAATACTATTTTCAAATCAAAAATCAGACATTCGACATCAGAAATCCGCCATCTGACATCCGCCATCTGACATCCTCCTCCCGTGAGATCGTTGCCGGGAACGTTTGCGTAAAAAAAGGCATCTGTTACCCTTCCGGGTTTCTGTAGTTAAGCGTAGAATTGGTTTACGAAAAAACTCTCCAAATCCCCCTTCAGGGGCTAGGGGTAAATTGTTTGCCATGAAACTGTACGAGAAATATTCACCTCTTTGTACCACAACCTGTGGTCATATACCATCATCCCTTATTACAACGAACATTCAAACAAAAAGCCTCCAAAATACCCCCTTCAGGGGGCATGGGGGCTTAAACCGCTTGCTTATGCCAAAGAAAATGAAGCTGATGGGGCTCACCACCCTCATACTGCTCTTTACGGGTATGTTTACCTATGCCCAGAACAGTTTCGAAATCAAGGGCCGTGTTACCGGCGCCGATAACCAGCCACTGGAAGGGGTGAGCGTTCGCGTTAAAAATGCACAGGCCGGTACGGTTACTGCAAAAGATGGTACCTATCGTATCGTTGCTGCCAATGGCCGTGTAACATTAGTATTCAGTTCTGTGGGTTATACAGTAAAAGAAGAAGCAGTGAATGGCAGAAATACCATCAATGCTTCTCTCTCTGTTGCAACCACTGAAACATTAGATGATGTGGTGGTGATCGGTTACCAGACCGTGAAAAGAAAAAACCTGCTCGCATCAGTGGCCAGCGTGGGTGCACGAGACCTGAAAGATATTCCCATCAACTCAGCAGCAGAAGCATTGAGTGGTCGACTGGCCGGTGTTACTGCTACTACGGCTGAAGGTTCGCCTGATGCCGATATCCGTATCAGGGTAAGAGGTGGTATGTCTATTACAGGCGATAACTCTCCCTTATACATTGTAGATGGGGTGCAGGTAGAAAATGGTCTATCGGCTTTATCGCCACAGAATATAGAAAGTATCGATGTGCTGAAAGATGCTGCTGCCACTGCCATTTATGGTGCGCGTGGTGCCAACGGTGTAATCGTGATTACCACCAAAAGCGGTAAGCCCGGCAGAATGGTGGTGAGTTATAATGGTTTTGTGGGTGTAAAGTCACTTGCCAAAAAACTGAACGTACAAACACCCTATGATTATGTTTTGTACCAGTCTGAAAGATCAAGAGGCAGTTCTACCGACAGTACCACTTTCACCAGAAATTTTGGTACTACCTGGGATACACTGTCTAACTATAAAAATGTGGCGAGTGTAGACTGGCAGGATGAAGTGATGGGCCGCACAGGCATCATGCAAACGCATAATATTTCTGCGATGGGTGGTAACAAAAAAATCACCTACAATTTTGGTTATACTTATAATGATGATAAAGCGATTGTACTCAATTCAAACTATCGCCGTCACCTCTTAAACCTGAAAGCCGATTATAAAATTCTGAGCAATTTAAAACTGGCGGTAACAGGTCGTTATACCAATACTGATGTGAATGGTGCAGGTACATCATCAGACCAGGGTACTTCGTATAACCGTTTGCGTAATGCGGTTAAATACAGACCCTTCCTTTCATCAACACAGGATATTGATGATGCCGATCCACTGGCAGATCCCAATGTGGGTAATGGTTTGAACCTCGTGAATCCTATTTCACTGGCCAATGCGGAATACAGACGTAAAACAACCGATGTGTTCAACGTTACAGCAGCAGCTACTTATACCATTATTAAAAACCTGAGTTTTAAATCAACAGTCGGTTTTGATCAGTCAAAAAATATCGATCGCCAGTTCAGCGATTCCATCACACCCTTTGCCATTATACAGGGTGGAAGAAAAGCGATCGTTACACTCGATACACTCGATCGTACTACCATTACCAATACCAATACCTTAACCTATTCGGTAAATGGTTATAAAGACAAACACGATTTCACCATTCTGGTGGGTCAGGAAACTTATGACTTGCGTACAGAACGTTATACCAGTCAGTTCCGCGATTATCCAACATTTACTTCTGTACAGGATGCGTTAACGAAAACCAACCTGGCCAATAAGTTTGCCGGATTTCCGAGGGTGAACAAAACGAGGTACACCAGTATGTCGTTCTTTACTGCACTGAGTTATGCTTACCAGGATAAATATTATTTCTCTTTCAACCTGCGTGCCGATGGTGCTTCCAAATTTGCACCGGGTAAACAATGGGGTTATTTCCCATCGGGTTCATTTGCATGGAGAGCCAAGAATGAAAAATTCCTGAAAAATGTAAACTTCCTCAGCGATCTGAAATTCCGTGCAGGTTTTGGTACCGTGGGTAATAACCGTATTGCAGATTATCTCTTCCTCACCACATTCAGAAACGATGGCGGTTTGTATTATGGTATGAACAATGAAATCGTGAATGCATTTTATTCTGCAGGTCTGGTAAATGAAAGCCTGCGTTGGGAGTCTACACTCAACAAAAACTTCGGTGTCGATATCGGTCTCTTTAAAAACAAGGTGAACCTGAGTGTTGATATTTATAATAACAGCTCGAAAGATTTATTGCTGAATGTACCCATTGCACCTACTTATGGTTATACCACACAGTTGCAGAACGTAGGTAAAACCACCAATAAAGGCGTGGAGTTCCAGATCAGTGCCACACCGGTACGTAACAAAAACTTCAGTTGGACCATTTCTTACAACATGGCATTCAACAGCAACAATGTGGAGCAACTGGGTCTGAACCAGAAATCATTCTTCCCTGCTGCGAGCTGGGGTGTTTCCGGACAGCCTACTGATTATATCATCCGCATCGGAAGTCCAACCAGCGCTATCTGGGGTCTGGTAACCGATGGTTTCTACAAAGTGAGCGACTTTGATTACAATACGGCTACAGGTGTGTACACACTGAAAGCAGGTGTGGTAAACAATTCAGGCATCATAGGTCCTGTACAACCAGGTTCTATTAAATTTAAAGACCTGAATGGTGATGGAAATATTACACTGGATAACGACAGAAAAGTAATTGGTAATCCATTACCGAAATTTACCGGTGGTTTAAACCAGCAGTTTACTTATAAGAACTGGGACATGAGCATCTTCATGAACTTCTCTTATGGTAACGATGTATACAATGCCAACAAGATTGAATTTACCAATGGTTATACCGCCAATTCAAATATGCTCGATATGATGAGCAATCGTTGGAAAGTAGTTACTGCAGATGGTAAAACAGCACAGTATGTAAACGGATCAAACCAGGTGGTAGGTATAGCACCGGATCAACTGGCGGCACTGAATGCCAATGCTACGATCTGGCAGCCATTGAAAAGTGCGGGTGCATTCTATCCGCATTCATGGGCGATAGAAGATGGATCATTCCTGCGTATCAATAACGTAACAGTAGGGTATAGCTTACCGGTGAAAAAACTGGTTGGTTTGAAAATGAGCAAGCTGCGTTTCTACTTTACAGGAAACAACCTGGCACTGTTCACCAGCTATTCAGGTTACGATCCCGAAGTGAGTGTGCGTAACAGTCCGCTTACACAGGGTCTTGATTATTCAGCTTATCCAAAAAGCAGAACCTTCATTTTTGGTATCAACGCAACTTTTTAAACGATCAAATATTGCTATATGAACAATAGATATTTTAACAAACTCGCAGTCATCGCAATAGCAGGAACCATGTTCCTCTCTGCAGGCTGTAAAAAATACCTCGATCAGCAGCCTATTACCGATGTAGGTTCTGAAATGGTTTTCAAAGATGTGGCCAGTACCCGTAAAGCATTGGCAGGTGCGTACAGCAGACTGGTGGGTGATGCCGGTTTCGGTATTCGTCTGAGTCTGTATTACACTGTTGATACCGATGAAATGCAGGGTCCAACCGGTAATGCAGATAATGACAGAAGAGATATTGCACGTTATTCCGCAACATCAGGTAATGCGCAGATCACCAATCCGTTTAACCAGTTGTTTACCGGTATTGAATATGCCAATATCTGTATTGCCAATATCCCTAAAATGGATATGTACAATAATGGCAGTGAGCAGGAGAAAAAACAATTGCGCAGGTTGTATGGTGAAGCGCTGACATTGAGGGCACAGTTTTACTTCCAGGCCATCGTCAACTGGGGAGATATGCCTTCGCATTTTCAGCCCGCTGCTTCTATGGCTTCAGCGAATCCGTTTCCTGCACGTACAGACAGAGATACCCTTTACAACCGTTTACTCACAGATTTAAAAGTAGCGGCTGATCTGGTTCCATGGAGAAATGAAATAGCAGGTATCGGCGATGTTCCCGACGAACGCATTACCAAAGGAACGGTAAAAGGACTGCGTGCAAGAATTGCTTTGTTCAGAGGTGGTTTTGCATTGCGTAGCGATGGTTCCATGAAAAGACCTACTGATTACCTTACTTATTACCAGATCGCAAAAGATGAGTGTAATGAGATCATTGCATCCAACCAGCATTCATTAAATCCAAGCTTCAGAAGTTTATGGAAAGACCAGGTAAATGCAAGGGTGGTGGCCGATCCGAATGGAGAACTCATGTTCCAGGCAAGTGGTATCGGAAGAAATGCAACAGCCGATACCAAACTGGCTTATTACAATGGACCTACAGTCAATAACCTGGGTAATAAAAGTATCAATGTATTACCCACTTATTTCTATTCATTTGATCAGAATGATTTGAGAAGAGATGTAACCTGTGCGCCTTATAATGTGGCGGCCAATGGTACAACAAAAATTGGTCAGGCCCTTACCGCTATGTGCGATGGTAAATACAGAAGAGACTGGATCAGTGGTCCTGCTGTTTCACCAACAGATGCGGTACAATATTTCGGATTGAAATGGCAGATACTTCGTTATTCAGATGTATTACTCATGCTGGCAGAAGCAGAGAACGAAATCAATGGTCCCACTGCTACAGCGTATAATGCCGTAAATCAGGTAAGAAGAAGAGGTTATGGTAAAGCGATTGGAACACCTGATGTTACAGTAGATCTTCCGGCCGGACTTTCTAAAGCTGCGTTCTTTACTGCGCTGGTGAAAGAGAGATCACTTGAATTAGGCGGAGAAGGTGTTCGTAAATTTGATCTGATCAGGTGGAACCTGCTGGCATCAAAAATTGCTGAAACCAAAACGGCTTTGCTTGCGATGTCAACAAGATCGGCTCCTTATAATACATTGCCAGAGTTTATGTACTATCTCAATAACTCATCTGCAGATGATGCAACTTTATGGGCCAATTCATTTTATGCACCATCACCTGGAACAGCACCAGCCAATACCACAAGGGTAAACTGGGCACAGGCTGCGGTTAATACCACTGCACTGGCACGTTATGCTACCGGTTTTACAACAGGTAAATCAGAACTGTTACCCATTCCGCAACCTGCCAGAGATGCCAACCCTAACCTGACACAAAATCCAGGCTACTAACCCACCAGTAAATACGATATAATAAGGCCGATTGAAGTCGGCCTTATTTTTTAAGTTTAGTGTATGATGCAAAGAATTCTTTTTCTGAACTGTTTACTGCTACTTGTATTTTTTGCAGGTGGCCAACAGCGAATAGTAGTGGCAAAAGATGGCAGTGGCCAGTACAAAACAGTGCAGGCAGCTTTTGATGCTGTTCCATCAGGTAATACAAAGCCCGTTACCATTTTTGTAAAGAAAGGCATCTACAAGGAAAGACTGGTGCTCGATACACGCAAAGATTTTATCAGGCTCATTGGTGAGGATAAAATGAATACCATTCTCACCTACGATAACCACGCAGGAAAAAAATTACCCAATGGCGATACCATCAATACCTGGTCATCGGCCAGTTTCTTTTTATATGCCAATGATTTTTATGCAGAGAATATCAGCTTTGAAAACAATGCGGGTTTTACTGCGGGTCAGGCTGTAGCTGTATTTGCCAATGGCGACAGACTGAGTTTTAATAATTGTCGCTTTCTAGGTTTTCAGGATGTATTGTTTTGCAGTGGTGCCGGCAGCAGACAGTATTACAAGAACTGTTATATAGAAGGCAGTACCGATTTTATTTTTGGTCCGTCTACAGCTGTATTTCAAAGCTGTCATATACACAGCAAAAAGAACTCACATGTTACAGCGGCGTCTACGCCAAGGGAAGTGCCTTATGGTTTTGTTTTTTTTGATTGTACACTCACGGCAGATACGGCGTTTAAAAAAGTATCGCTGGGTCGTCCATGGCAGCCGCATGCGAGTGTAACTTATATCAGGTGTGTAATAGGAGATCATATTATTCCGGAAGGATGGAACAACTGGCGCAACCCTGCCAATGAAGCCACCGTTCGTTATGCAGAATATAAAAACACCGGCCCGGGTGCACAACCATCTTCAAGACCTGCATGGATTAAGCAATTGAATGATGAGGAAGTGAAAAAATATACACTCAAAAATATTTTTGGAGATTGGATGCCGATTATTAAGTGATGATTTTTTTACCACAGAGTTACACGGAGTTTAACACGGAGTTGCACGGAGGTATGTTTAGAAAATTATACTGCCCTTTATTTTTGGCACATTGCCATTACTTCGCAACCCTCTATGAAACTCCGTGCCTCACTCCGTGTAACTCTGTGGTTAAATTGAATCATGCATAAAGAAGAGTATTAAAATGATAAAACCTCAACTGATATTCTTTTCGTTTCTGTTTATCGCGTTACAAGCGTACACTCAGCAACCGTACATATCAAAAGCATGGGTAGCGGATCAAAAAAATGGTACATATAAAAATCCGGTATTACATGCCGACTATTCTGATCCCGATGCAATAAGGGTGGGGGATGATTTTTATATGACGGCCTCCTCCTTCAATGCCGCACCCGGCTTACCCATTCTGCACTCCAAAGATTTAGTAAACTGGAAACTGGTAGCCTATGCATTACCACAACAGGTTCCTGTTGATCATTTTTCAACTGTACAACATGGCAATGGCGTATGGGCACCCTCCATCCGTTACCATAAAGGAGAATTTTATATTTATTATCCGGATCCCGATTTTGGTATTTATCTCACCAAAGCAAAAGATATAAAAGGTCCATGGTCCACACCTGTGCTGGTAGAAGCGGGTAAGGGATTGATTGATCCATGTCCGCTCTGGGATAAAGATGGGAAAGTTTATCTGGTACATGCATACGCCGGAAGCAGGGCAGGCATCAAAAGTATCATTGTGGTAAAGCCGATGAATGCAGCAGGAACCAAAACAATTGGCACCGGTCAATTGGTATACGATGGACATACAACAGACCCCACCATTGAAGGCCCCAAGTTTTACCAGCGCAATGGGTACTACTACATTTTTGCACCGGCGGGTGGTGTATCAACAGGATGGCAACTGGTACTTCGGTCAAAAAATATTTATGGCCCCTATGAAAGAAAAGTAGTGATGGATCAGGGAACAACCACAGTGAATGGTCCGCACCAGGGTGCATGGGTAAACACCACAACAGGTGAAGACTGGTTCTTGCATTTTCAGGATAAGGAAGCCTATGGTCGTGTGGTACACCTGCAACCCATGCAATGGAAAAACGACTGGCCGGTAATAGGTATGGATAAAGATGGTGATGGAAAAGGAGAACCGGTATTGGTATATAAAAAACCGAATGTGGGTAAAACATATCCTGTTGAAACACCTGCAGAGAGTGATGAATTGAATGATACATCATTCGGATTACAATGGCAATGGCAGGCCAATGCAAAAGCCACCTGGCATTTTATGCAGCCGGCTACAGGAATGCTTCGCCTGTTTTCAGACAAACAACCCGATGCAGCCAGCAATTTATGGGATGTTCCAAATCTGCTTTTGCAAAAATTTCCTGCTGAAAATTTTACGGCTACTGTGAAACTGAAATTTTCTCCCAACATCAAAATTGAAAACGAAAAAGCCGGACTGGTAATAATGGGTCTCAGTTATGCGGGGCTGGTTCTTAAGCAAAACAAAGAAGGACTCTCACTCGTGTATGTTGAAGCCAAAGCAGCAGACAAGGGAACAGCAGAAACAGAAAAGCCGATCACAGCAATTTCAAAAGACTGGTTATACCTGCGGGTGAAAGTAGAGAAGGGTGCTGTTTGTAGTTTCAGTTACAGCACAGATAATATGAACTTTATTGATGCAGGCGTATCATTTACAGCCATGCCCGGTAAATGGGTAGGTGCCAAGCTGGGTTTGTTCTGTACAAGAACCAGCTCCACTAACGATGCCGGCTTCGTGGATATAGACTGGTTCCGAGTGGAGCAATAAATTAAATCCTCGTTCTCCCGTTCTCCCCTTCTCCCTGTTAAAAGAGTCACGCCTATTTTAAGGACTACTTAGGCAAGGCATTTATTAACAGGGAGAAGGGGAGAACGGGAGGAAGAATGTTATTTCTTTCTGGATGTTGATTCCCTGATGAAAAGATCAGGTTGTAACATTTTTGTATCGAAATCTTTCACTGGTCTTTTGCTCTCAATCAGGTTCAGCAATAATTCCGTAGCCACCTGACCCATTTCAAAAGCAGGCTGGCGCACCACCGATAAGGAAGGAGATAACAATTCGGTTAAATCAATATTGGAGAAACCAATCACAGCAATATCTTCCGGTACACGAATTCCCTTGGCTTTGAAATAGCGTAAACAGTTGGTGGTGAGTTTATCTGCCGCCGCAAATATGGCATCGGGTTTCTTTTTCAGTTTGAATAAACTGTCCAATGCTTTCTCTACTTCATCATACACCAGCCCACCATGTAAACAATATTTTACCAGTGCAGGATCATATTTTATCTGATGGTCTTCCAGTGCAGCCTGGTAGCCACCCAGTCTGTCACGGGTGATGGATAGGTATTCTGCATTGGCCAGTGCGGCAATATTTTTGAAACCACTTTCAATTAAATGTTTGGTGGCATCGTAGCCTCCTTTTTTATTGTCGACAATCACTTTATGGGTATCTATTTCATCTACAATACGGTCGAAGAAAACAATCGGATAACCACGTTCATGTAAATGTTTCAGGTGACTCAGGTCCCTGGTTTCAGAAGCCAGTGAAATCAACAGCCCGTCAATAGAACGGGATGCCAGGTATTGCACATTAATGAGTTCCCGTTCAAAAGATTCATGACTTTGGGTAATGATGACATTATAACCTTTATTGTAAGCAATAGATTCAATACCATTGATGATCTGTGAAAAAAAACTGTTGGCAATTTCAGCCACCACAATACCGATGGAGCGGGTTCTTTTTTCTTTCAGGCTGAGTGCAATGGGATTGGGACGGTAATTGATTTTCTCTGCATATTCCAAAACCATTTTTTTGGTTTCAGGACTGATTTCATAACTATCACGCAATGCCCTCGATACCGTGGAAGTGGAAAGTCCCAGTTCTTTGGCAATGTCTTTGATCGTTACGGCTTCGTATTTCATGGGTTATTGCTTGAGAAAAGCTATTCCCTGTACAGGATTTATATCCTGTACAGGGAATAGAGAAGGTTAAATGTACGTTTTTTCCGGTTGAGGGCCGGAGCCTGTGGATGAGAGGAAGAAGGGCAACGACAGATCGTATAAGTCCCTGATTTTGATGGTAGTTATCATTCCCCCAAATGACCTTCGTTGCCGGGAACGATTGCGTAAAAAAACTACCCCCAGAACTTCCCTGCTACTGAATATCTGAGTAGACTTGTTGCCTGATTGGGCACAGATTTTTAAGCCTGTTATACAATCAGGCGCTTGCCATGAGTTTCATCAACGGAACATATCGTCATTGTACAAAAAAAGCCATGTCAGCAACTGGCAATGAACGAACTGATGGCGGGCTGCAAATACTAACGCTTGTTTTGTTTATTGGTATATCGGCGAGAGCCAAATGTTACAGCTATACAGGTACTCCTGTATAGCTTTTTTATATGCACTAATTTGTAGTGTTGAAAATGAATAGTATGAAACGTATCGTTTATTTCACTTTATTACTCGCTTTACTGGGTTTTGAATTGCCGGAAAAGAAAGTTCGCTTCTTTATGATCGGAGATTCAACCATGGCCGATAAACCTTTGGCCAATAATCCTGAGCGTGGCTGGGGACAATTATTTCCGCAGTTGCTTACCAGCGAAGTAGAAGTGCATAACCATGCGGTAAACGGACGCAGCACCAAAAGTTTTGTAAAAGAAGGCCGATGGGATTCGGTAATGAAACAACTGCGGGCAGGTGATTATGTATTTATTCAGTTCGGACACAATGATTCAAAAATAACAGACAGCAACCGTTATGCTGCACCACAGACCACTTACCGCAATACACTGATACGTTTTGTAAACGATGCGAGATCAAAAGGAGCCAACCCCATTTTGGTCACACCTGTCATGCGCAGAAAATTTGATACCAAGGGCGTATTTGTAGACCAGCATGGAGAATATCCGGGTGTAGTAAGAGAGATTGCCCAACAGATGAATGTGCAATTGATCGACTTACACAAGAGCAGTCAGACATTGATTGAGCAACATGGTGTAGAAGGTTCAAAGAAAATGTTTTTATGGATCGATCCACGTCATTACGGCGCGATGTTCGATGGAAAAAAAGACGACACCCATTTTTCTGATTATGGTGCCATCTCTATGGCTTCATTGGTATGCGCAGAGATGAAAGCCAAAAATATTGCAGCGCAATACCTCAAACCATCTGTTCATCCGGAGAAATATGAATACGAGTTACCAAAAATATATGCACCGCATTTTAAGAAAGATACCTTCTCCATTGTAAACTATGCGGCAAAAAATGATGGTATTACACTTAATACAGTAGCGATTAACAAAGCCATAGAAGCCTGTGCCGCGAATGGCGGAGGTACAGTATTGATTCCGGCAGGGTTGTGGCTTACGGGTCCCATTACCATGAAAAGCAATGTAGAACTGTATTCAGCAAAAAATGCACTGATATTGTTTACGCCCGACAGAAAAGCCTACCCATTGGTAAAATCCTCTTTCGAAGGTGTATATGCGGCACGTTGTCAGTCGCCTATTACCGCTGAAGGATTGGAAAATATTGCTATCACAGGTCATGGTATCTTTCACGGATCGGGTGATGTATGGAGACCACTCAAAAGAAATAAACTCACCGACTCTGAATGGAAAAAACATATTGCACGTGGAGGTGTGGTAACAGAAGATAAAACCACCTGGTATTCATCTGAAGGCGCATTGAAAGGATCGCTTACCAATAATATCGGTAAACTCTTACCCGGTCTTGAATTAAAAGACTTTGAAGAGATCAGGGATTTTCTTCGCCCCAATATGTTGCGCATTCTCGATTGTAAAAATGTAATACTAGATGGCGTAACATTTGAAAATTCTCCTGCATGGACCATGCACCTGATTACCAGTCAGCACATCACGATTAAAAATGTATCCGTAAAAAATCCATGGTACGGTCAAAACACAGATGCGCTTGATCTCGAAGCCTGTGCCAATGTGCTGGTAGACGGCTGTAAGTTTGATACAGGTGATGATGGTATCTGTATCAAATCGGGCAGAGATGAAGAAGGAAGAAAAAGAGGTATCCCTACAGAAAATGTGATCGCAAAAAATACCACCGTATACCATGCACACGGGGGTTTTGTGATTGGCAGTGAAATGAGTGGCGGTGCAAGAAACCTGTTTGTATCTGATTGCAATTTTATCGGAACCGATATTGGTCTGCGTTTTAAAACCGTGAGAGGCAGGGGTGGTGTGGTAGAAAATATTTATGCGGCCAATATCAATATGAAAGACATTCCGGGTGAAGCCATTTCATTCGATATGTATTATGCGGCCAAAGACCCGGTGCCACTGGCAGGAGAAGAAAGAGAATTACCCAAAGTAGAAATATTGCCGGTAACAGAAGCTACGCCGGTATTCAGGAATTTTTACATCAACAATATTGTTTGCAATGGGGCAGCCAAAGCAGTATTTGTAAGAGGTATTCCTGAAATGCGGGTGAGTAATGTGGTATTCAATAACCTTACCATGAAAACCGACAAGGGTATTGAGTGTACAGAAGCGCAGGGCATCAGTTTTAATAATGTATACCTGCAACCATCAGATACCAAACCACTGGTGCATATACAGAACAGTGCCGATATCAGTTTTCATCAACTGCGTTATGCGCCCAATCCGACCATGATCATGAGCATCAATGGCGACCGTAATGGCAAAGTAAAAGTAACGGGTGCCGATATTTCATCTTTCAAAAACAAAACAGAGTTCCGTTATGGTGCCAATGCAGCATTACTGGAACTGAAATAAGCTGATGAAGAAATATATATACACGATATCGATCCTGTTCTTGTTGTATGCTACGAATCTCATGGCACAAAAGCCATGGTCTGAACGCATGACAGAAACAGTGATGCAGTTATGGCCCGATAGTATGGCATTAAAAGCAGGACAGCCTGCCAAATGGATCTATGACCAGGGTTTGATATTAAAAGGGATAGAGAAAGTGTGGCTGCGTACAGGTAATGGTAAATACTTTGACTACATCAAAAAAAGCATGGACTTTTTTGTGAACAAAGATGGTGTCATCAGAACCTATAAACAGACAGATTACAATATCGATAATATTACACCCGGCAGAAATCTGTTGTTATTATACGATGTACTGGAAGATGAGAAATACAGAAAAGCTGCATCAACACTCCGTGAACAATTAAAGAACCACCCGCGTACCAAAGAAGGTGGTTTCTGGCATAAAAAAATATATCCTTATCAAATGTGGTTGGATGGCTTGTATATGGGCGAACCTTTTTACGCCGAGTATGCACTCCGTTTCAATGAACCCGACATTTTTAATGATATCGCCAACCAGTTTATCTGGATGGAGCAGCATGCAAGAGATACTAAAACAGGATTGCTCTATCATGCATGGGATGAGAGCAAAGAACAACGATGGGCCAATCAATCAACCGGACAATCGCCGCATTTCTGGGGAAGAGCCATGGGCTGGTATGGTATGGCACTGGTAGATGTACTCGAACTATTTCCTGCATCACATCCAAAACGTGCAAAACTGCTCAATATCCTCAAACGTTATATCACAGCCATTAAAAAAGTACAGGATAAACAGTCCGGTGTATGGTGGCAGATATTGGATAAAGGAAATGTAAAAGGCAATTACCTGGAAGCCTCGGCTTCATCCATGTTTGTATATGCCATAGCAAAAGCAGTGCGGTTGGGTTATGCACCTGCTTCAGAAATGGCTACCGTGAAGAAAGCCTATGCAGGTGTATTGAAAACATTTGTTACTGTAGACAATGGAACTGCTAATCTCAATCGTGTTTGTCAGGTAGCGGGTTTGGGAGGAAACCCATACAGAGATGGTAGTTTCGATTATTATATCAGTGAGCCCATTGTTGCCAACGATCCGAAAGGGTTAGGTGCTTTTATATTGGCAGCCTCTGAAATGGAGACACTCACAGAAGCCAAACCGGGTACAGGAAAAACAGTGCTGTTGGATCAGTATTTTAATCACGAAACAAGAAAGAATAAACAGGGTAATACCGTTCCCTTTCACTATACCTGGGAAGACAGAATGAACAGTGGTTTTGCTTTATGGGGTAACCTGTTCAGGAACCAGGGAGCAGCAACTGTTTCATTGATGGCAGAGCCAACAGCAGCAACATTAAAAAATGCATCTGTTTATATCATTGTTGATCCTGATACTAAAAAGGAAACAGAAAACCCTGCGTTTATTCAACCACAACATACCAAAGCTATTAGTGAATGGGTGAAAGCGGGTGGTGTATTGGTATTAATGGCCAATGATTCGGCCAATACCGAACTGGATCATTTCAATCAGCTGGCGGGTGCATTTGGTATAGGGTTCAACAAAGACAATCGCAATGCAGTAAAGAACAACGCATACGAAACAGGATTAATTAAAGTAGCAAAAGGCAACCCGGTATTTAAAACCGCAGAACGTCTTTTCATTAAAGAGATAGCTACCATCAGTGTAAAAGTACCGGCGAAAGCTTTGGTGAAAGACCAGGAACATATCATTATGGCAGTGGCCGATTATGGCAAAGGAAAAGTATTTGCAGTAGGTGATCCCTGGTTGTACAATGAATATGTAGACGGAAGAAAATTACCTGCTGATTTTGACAATTACACAGCTGCAAAAGAATTAGCCACCTGGTTATTACAAATGGCCAAATCCAAACAATAACATGCCCTTAAAAAAAACAGGAATACGATTTATTGGGCTGTTATGGCTGATGCTGCTGACAAATGGTTTGCAGGCTCAGTCTGTATTGCTGGTGGTAGATGCAAAGTGTGGTGGCGATTTCCGAAGTATACAGGATGCCGTAAACAGTTTACCTGATACTGCGCATGAACAAAGGGTGATTTACATAAGAAATGGAACCTACGCAGAGAAAGTATTCATCAGTAAACATAAAATAACACTTGCCGGAGAAGATAAAAACAAAACAATACTCAGCATCTCTCTGTCACGCGATGTTTGGCGATGTGAAAGTCCAGATGATTGGGGTGTGGCTGCATTGAACCTGAGAGGCAATGATATTGTACTCGAAAACCTGAGCATCATCAACAGTTATGGATTCGATAATGTGAATGATACTTATGTTGAATGTAAAACAGATACAGGCACCATCACCAAACAGGTACGCAGGTCGAGTCACCAGATGGCACTGAGAAGTTTTGCCACTACAAGACTCATCGTTCGTAATTGTATTCTTCGCGCTTACGGAGGCGATACAGTGAGTCCATGGAACGTAGAAGAAGGCATGTATTATTTCAAAGATTGCTTAATGGAAGGTGGTGTGGATTTTTATTGTCCAAGAGGATGGGCTTTTGCCGAGAACTGTGAATTTGTGGCACATGGTAATGTGGCAGCCATCTGGCATGACGGATCGAAATATGAAGAGTCAAAAACGGTGTTGGTGAACTGTACATTCAGGGGAGATGATGGTTTTAAACTGGGTCGTTACCACCGCGATGCACAATTCTATCTCTTGAATTGCAGCTTTGCAGAAAATATGGCAGATGCACCTGTGTACCTGAATCCAAGTAATCCGCAGAATGCCATTTTATGGGGTCAGCGTGTTTATTTCTTCAACTCACACAGAAAAGGAGGCGATTATAGCTGGCATAAAGACAACCTGCATGAAGCAAAAGGCTCACCCAAAGCGGAAATGATTACACCTCAATGGACATTTGGAGGCAGATGGAATCCGCTGGAGGTTCAGGCGTTTAAGTTTCAGGGGGAAAAAGAAATAAGAAATAAGGAAATAAGGAATCTGGAATCAGGAAGTAAAGAAGCAAGAAACAAGGAGATAGTACAATTAGATCACATTGTATTTCAGGCAGATAATATGCTGCTATACCAGAGAGCCATCGGCGGATGGCCAAAAGCAGTGGGTGAAGTGAAAGTGGATTATACAAAGCAACTGTCTGAAGCGGAAAAGAAAAAAACACAAGCAGACTCTTTAAGAAAAGATGCAACGATTGATAATAGCGCCACCACCAAAGAAATCAGGTTCCTGATCAATGCTTATAAACAAACCGGTGACCAGCGTTACCTGAAAGCCGCAGAAAAAGGTATTCGTTATTGCCTGAAAGCGCAGTATGCAAATGGAGGATGGCCACAATATTATCCTGATTCAAGTTCGTATCGCGCACAGATCACGTATAACGACAATGCCATGGTAAATGTGCTGAACATCATGCAGGATATTGTTGAGCAGAAAAACAATTTCAACCTGGTTGATGCTGTATTGGTTCCGCTGGCTGCAAAAGCAGTTGAAAAAGGGATAAGCTGTATTCTTCAGACACAATTAACGGTGAATGGAAAATTAACAGCCTGGTGTGCACAATACAACCATAAAACACTGCAGCCCGAAATGGCAAGAAAGTTTGAACTGGTATCATTGAGTGGTATGGAGTCTGCGGGTATTGTTTCTTTTCTTTTGCGTTTACCTAATCCGACACAGCCCATCAAACAGGCCATACAAGCTGCTGTAGAATGGTTTGAACTCGTGAAAATAAAAGGGTATGTATACAAGGATATTCCTGATCCGGCTATGCCTAATGGAAAAGACAGGGTAATTGTGGCGGAAGAGCATGCCGTATTATGGGCACGCTTTTATGAGATACCCAATAACAAACCATTCTTTACAGGCAGAGACAGTATCAGGAAATATAAACTCACTGAAATTGAACATGAAAGAAGAGTAGGTTATGCCTGGTATGGAACATGGCCGGAAAAAATACTGGTAAAAGATTATCCGGCCTGGAAGAAAAAAAATTTAATTAATTAAAGTGATAGAGCGAATGCAATTGAGTGCAGCAAATATGAAACAACCCAGGTCTGGACAAGCAGAATGGCCAGACCCATCTTTATTGAACCTGCCTGAAAAAGTACTACAATTTGGTACGGGTGTTTTATTAAGGGGCCTGCCCGATTATTTTATTGACAAAGCCAATAAGCAAGGTGTTTTCAACGGAAGAATTGTAGTAATAAAATCAACAGACCGGGGTGGTACAGATGCTTTTGATGCACAGGATGGTCTGTATACTTTATTGGAAAGAGGGTACGAAGCAGGCATTAAAACAGAAAAAGTAATTGTCAATGCCGCTATCAGCAGGGTATTGTCTGCCAACCATCAATGGAATGATATACTGGCCTGCGCGGAAAATCCCGCATTGCAGCTTATTATTTCAAACACCACAGAGGTAGGCATAACGCTGGTTACCTCAGATGCCACCGCGGTATTGCCTGTTTCATTTCCGGGTAAACTCCTGGCTTTTCTTTTCAAACGCTACCATCATTTCAATGGTTCGCAGGAAGCTGGAATGGTGATTGTTCCCACTGAGCTGATTACGGACAATGGCGCAAAACTGAAAGCCATTGTTACTGAACTCGCACGTCTCAAAAATACAGGCGAAGAATTTATAGAATGGCTTCATACTGCCAATGATTTTTGTAGCTCACTGGTAGACAGAATTGTTCCCGGTAAACCTGCGAAAGAGGATCAGAAAAATATGGAAGCAATATTGGGTTATGAAGACGAACTCATGATTATGTCTGAAACCTATCGTCTCTGGGCTATCGAAACAGACAGGGAAAGAACAAAAAATATCCTGTCTTTTGCAACAGCCGACAAAGGCGTTGTGCTGGCAAAAGACATCAACCGTTTCAGGGAACTGAAACTGAGATTACTGAATGGTGCCCATACTTTTAGTTGTGGCTTGGCTTCTTTAGCGGGATTCAGACTGGTAAAAGATGCGATGCAGGACGAAAATTTTACAAAGTTTCTGTCAACACTCATGCTCGAAGAAATAGCACCTATTGTTGCTAGCGGCGATATTAGGAAAGAAGAAGCGGAAGCGTTTGCCATGCAGGTGATGGATCGTTTCCGTAATCCATACATCGATCACCAGTGGGAACATATTGCGGTACAATACACGTCGAAAATGGCCATGCGCAATGTGCCGTTGATACAGGCGCTCTACCATACGGGAGAACAACACAATAGTAATATGGCGCTTGGTTTTGCGGCTTATCTTTATTTTATGAAACCACAACGGTCGGGAGAGGGTAAAAACTTTGTTAACCGGCAGGGAATGATATTGAATGATGATAAAATGAACCTGCTGTTTACGCATTGGGAGCAAGGGCTGCCGGTGGAGGAAACCATAGTACAAATCATGGCAGATCAAACCATCTGGGGCGCTGATCTCAGTCAGTATCCTCATTTTGTTTTATCGGTAACGGATCATTATTTCCAGTTAACAACAAAGCACCCTTTTACGCTGGTAAAAGCAGCCGGTAATCAAAAATCAGTCGCATGAGTGAGGCAAGAAAAATAATACAGGTGCATCCTGCTGATAATGTATTGGTGGCTTTACAGGATTTGCAGGCAGGTGAAACAGTGGTCTGGAAAGAACAATCATATACACTGGCAGAAACCATACCCGCAAAACATAAATTCACAACGGAAAATATTGCTTCCGGTAATGCCATCACCATGTATGGTGTGCTCGTAGGAAAAGCCAAACAGGATTTACCGGCGGGCGTTCGCATCAGTACAGAAAATATTACACATGCATCGGGTAGTTATAGTCTGCATGAAAGAAGAACAGGCTGGCATATTCCTGATACAGCCAAATGGCAACAAAAAACATTCGATGGCTATCATCGTGCAGATGGTTCAGTGGGTACGGCCAATTACTGGCTGGTGATACCACTTGTATTTTGTGAGAACAGAAATATTGAAGTGATACGCGAAGCATTACTGGAAGAGCTGGGTTATGCAAGGGTAAAAAAATACAACCAGTTTACACAGCACCTTACTAAACTCTACCAGTCGGGTGCTGATACTGCTGCCATTCTGGAAACAGATTATGTAGAAACGGAAACCGTGAATGGCCGATCACCACTCTTTCCTAATATTGATGGCATTAAATTTCTTACACACGACGGTGGTTGCGGTGGCATCAGACAGGATGCGCAAACCTTATGTGGATTACTGGCAGGTTATATCACACACCCTAACGTAGCAGGAGCAACCATTTTGAGTCTGGGTTGTCAGAATGCACAGGTGACCATGTTACAGGATGAGATAAAAAAGCGTGATGCAGCATTCGCCAAACCATTGTTTATACTTGAGCAGCAGAAATTAGGTACTGAAACAACACTGGTATCAACCGCCATCAAACAAACATTTGCCGGTTTGGTGGAAGCCAATAAAAACAAAAGAAAACCTGCACCACTCAGCAAACTCTGTATTGGTCTGGAATGTGGTGGCTCCGATGGCTTTTCCGGTATATCGGCCAACCCTGCCATTGGTTATACATCTGATTTACTGGTGGCATTGGGCGGCAGTGTTATTTTATCTGAGTTTCCGGAACTCTGTGGTGTGGAACAGGAACTGAGTGACCGTTGTGTGGATGAAAATATGGCTAAGCGTTTTATGCAGCTGATGCAAACCTATAACCAGAAAGCGGAAGCAGCAGGCAGTGGTTTTTATATGAATCCATCACCCGGTAATATTAAAGACGGATTGATTACCGATGCTATTAAATCGGCCGGTGCAGCTAAAAAAGGAGGTACATCTCCAGTAGCAGATGTGCTCGATTATCCGGAGAAACTAAACAAACCCGGCCTCAATTTATTGTGTACACCGGGTAATGATGTTGAATCAACTACTGCAGAAGTAGGATCCGGCGCTACTGTGGTTTTGTTTACAACTGGTTTGGGAACACCAACAGGTAATCCGATTGCACCTGTTGTAAAATTATCGAGCAATACAGCTTTGTATGAACGTATGCAGGACATCATCGATATCAATACAGGCACCATCATTGAGGGAAAAGAAACGATCGAAGAAGCAGGAGAAAGAATATTGAACTATGTAATTGAAGTAGCCAGTGGCCGCATACAGGTTAGCGCCGTTAGAAACGGGCAAGACGATTTTATACCATGGAAAAGAGGAGTGAGCCTCTGACATTAACCAATAAGTAAGCAAGTTTATGAAACAGTTTTTAGACGAACATTTTTTGCTGAACAATAAAACGGCACAGGAATTATACCACGGCTATGCCAAACATATGCCGGTGATTGATTATCACTGCCACCTGTCGCCTCAGCAGATAGCTGAAGACAAACAGTTCAAGAGTATTACAGAAGCCTGGTTGTATGGTGATCATTACAAATGGCGTGCTATGCGAACCAATGGGGTGGAAGAAAAATGCTGTACCGGTAATGCAAGCGATCGTGAAAAATTTCAGGCATGGGCAGCAACTGTGCCATATACATTGCGTAACCCATTGTATCACTGGACGCATCTGGAGCTGCAACGTTATTTTGGTGTAACAGATATATTGAATCAAAAAACAGCGGATGCGATTTTCGATCAGTGTACGGCATTGTTACAGACAAAGGAGTTTACGGTGCGCAATTTATTACGTAAGATGAATGTGGCACTGGTTTGTACTACCGATGATCCGGTAGACTCATTGGAACACCATGCCAAAATAAAAGCAGATGGCTTTGAAATACCTATTCTGCCTGCATTTCGTCCCGATCAGGCCATGAATGTGGCAGATGCGGTAAAATTCAACAGTTATATCAACCAGTTGGAAGCTGTTACAGGCATTTCCGTTTCTTCATTTGATGATTTCCTGTATGCCTTGCAAAACAGACATGATTATTTTGCTGCTGCGGGTTGCAATGTATCTGATCACGGACTTGAAGAAATTTATGCAGAAGATTTTACTGGCTCAGAAATCAACAGCATCTTCAATAAGATACATTCGGGTAAACAACTGAATGAATCAGAACAGCGCAAGTTCAAATCAGCCATGCTGGTACATTTTGCAGAGTGGGATTGGGAGAAAGGATGGGTGCAGCAGTTTCACCTGGGGGCATTAAGAAATAATAATTCAAGAATGCTGCAGCAGTTGGGTCCCGATACCGGATGGGATTCTATCGGCGATTTTTCACAGGGTCGTCCATTAGCGTCTTTCCTGAATAAACTCGACAGTGATAATAAACTGGCGAAAACCATCATTTATAACCTCAACCCTGCAGACAATGAACTGATGGCTACCATGATTGGTAATTTCAATGATGGTTCAGCAGCAGGTAAAATACAGTTTGGTGCCGCCTGGTGGTTCCTCGATCAGAAAGATGGTATGGTGAAGCAAATGAATGCATTGTCGAACATGGGATTACTCAGCCGTTTTGTAGGTATGTTAACCGATTCAAGAAGTTTTCTTTCTTTCCCTCGTCATGAGTATTTCAGAAGATTACTCTGTAATTTATTTGGAGAAGAAATAGAGAACGGTGAAATACCGGCAGATATGGAGTGGGTGGGTAAAGTGATCAAAGACATCTGTTACCGTAACGCACAACAATATTTTGGCTGGCAGGGTATTACTCCGCAAACCGTATAATTACATCTTCTGTGTCCCTCAGTGTCTTCAGTGGCAATACAATTAATTATTAGCCACTGAAGACACAGAGAAACACAGAAGTATTTTTTCCCTTAAAGCAAGCAACAATCGAATGGATTTTCAAACAAGATTACATCAACTATTTGTTGAGGAGAAAAACATCCCTCAGCAATTCCTGCTTCCTGGTGAAATACACCAGCGTACTTATTTGTCAGATGGCGAAATGAAAACATGGGACGGTCCGGTTCATGAAGTCTATTCGCCTATTTGTATTCAAACAGTCAATGGCCTGCAACGAAAACTAATCGGCACTTATCCTGTTTGTACAGAAAAAGAAGCCGACGAAGCACTGGAAGCAGCCGTTCGTGCCTATAATAATGGCCGCGGTCAGTGGCCTACCATGGGTGTGGCACAAAGAATTGAATGCGTGGAGAAATTTGTACAACGCATGCTGGAGCAGAAAGATATTGTGGTGAAACTTATCATGTGGGAGATCGGAAAATCATGGAGCGATTCAGTAAAAGAATTCGACAGAACAGTTGAATATGTATATGCTACTATCGATGCATTAAAGGATCTCGACAGAGATTCATCGCGCTTTACCATTGAACAGGGTATTGCTGCACAGATACGTCGCTCTCCATTGGGAGTGGTTTTATGTATGGGGCCATTCAATTATCCGTTGAATGAAACTTTTACTACGTTGATTCCTGCCATCATCATGGGGAATACATTATTGTTCAAACCCCCTAAACATGGCACTTTATTACATTATCCTTTGCTCGAAGCGTTCAAAGACTGTTTTCCCAAAGGTGTGGTGAATACTATTTATGGACGTGGCCATACAATCGTGCCCAGCCTGATGCAATCCGGAAAAGTGAATGTACTCACATTGATTGGGTCGAGTAAAGTAGCCAATGAATTAAAAAAGCTACATCCCAAAGTCAACAGGCTGAGGGCCATACTAGGACTGGATGCAAAAAATGCAGCCGTTATTACCAAAAACGCCGATTTAAAACTGGCGGTACAGGAAACCTTGCTGGGAAGTCTTAGCTTTAATGGGCAACGATGCACTGCTTTGAAAATTGTATTTGTTCATCGCAGTCTGGCAGCAGATTTTACGCAACAATTAAGTGAAGCCGTGGGCAAACTGAAATTTGGGATGCCCTGGGAAACTGCTGTCATGTTAACACCATTGCCAGAACCACATAAGCCGGCTTATTTACAGGCTTGCATAGAAGATGCAGAACAGTATGGTGCAAAAGTGATGAATGAAAATGGTGGAAAGCAATACGAATCATTTGTGTATCCGGCTGTATTGTATCCGGTGAATGAGAAAATGAAACTCTACAGAGAGGAACAGTTTGGGCCATTGATTCCTGTAGTACCTTTTGATGAAATTGATGAACCCATTCAATACCTGATCGATTCAACACATGGTCAGCAAGTGAGTTTATTCAGTAATGATAAAACGGAACTGGCATCACTGATTGATCCATTGGTAAACCAGGTGAGCAGGGTGAATATCAACTGTCAGTGTCAGCGTGGACCGGATGTGTTTCCATTTACGGGGAGAAAAGACAGTGCAGAAGGAACTTTATCGGTGGTAGATGCATTGCGTTCTTTCTCCATCCGTTCACTGGTGGCAGCTAAGCTAACAGAAGATAACAGACAGTTGATTAATGATATTGTTACTACACACGAATCAAATTTCCTGAGTACCAAATATATTTTCTGATATGCATGCATTTGATTTAACAGGTAAGCTGGCACTGGTTACAGGTTGTAACAAAGGCATCGGTAAAGGAATGGCTTTGGGTTTGGCAGAAGCGGGTGCTGATATTATTGGTGTATCAGGATCAATTGAACTCGAAGGAAGCGATATTGAGAAAGAAGTGAAAGCGCTCGGAAAAAATTTCACCGCCTATCAGGCAGACCTGTCGAATCGCGAAAGTATTTATGCTTTACTAAAAACCATCCAGTCCAATCACCCTATTATTGATATCCTGGTCAATAATGCAGGAACCATCATGCGGATGCCTGCTGCTGAACATCCGGATGAATATTGGGATAAAGTGATGTCGATTAACCTTGACGCGCCCTTTATTCTCGCCAGAGAAATCGGTAAACAGATGCTGACAAGGGGCAGTGGTAAAATTATCTTCACCTGCTCGTTGCTCAGTTTTCAGGGTGGTATAAATGTACCGGGTTATGCAGCGAGTAAAGGAGCATTGAGCAGTTTAATCAAGGCACTGGCCAATGAATGGGCGGGTAAAGGGTTACAGGTAAATGGCATTGCACCGGGTTATATTGCTACAGATAATACGGCTGCATTGAGAGAAGATGTAGAGAGAAGCAGTTCGATACTGTCGCGAATACCAGCAGGAAGATGGGGGCAACCTGAAGACTTTAAAGGTCCGGTAGTATTTCTGTCATCAAATGCATCAGACTATGTAAATGGAACGATTATAACAGTAGATGGAGGATGGATGGGGAGATGATTTTTTGATGGCTGATGGCAGATATCGGATTTGTGTCGTCAAAGGTCAATCATGAATGGTCAATGAGAAGAATGATGGTATAAAAAACAATATTCAACATTGACGATTCACCATTCATGCAAATCCTCTTTCGCAATACTAAATTAACGAACAATGCAAATACGATTTCAAAACAGTCCGAATGAAGTAAAGGGAATGGATACTGCTTCTTTGCGGACTAATTTTCATGTAGGAGATATGATGCAGGATAATCAGCTTACGCTGGTATATTCTCATTACGACCGTGTGATTATTGGGGGTGTGAAACCTGTTCAGCAGTCTGTTGCACTTGGTAATGAAGCGGAGTTGCGTGCAGATTATTTTCTGGAAAGAAGAGAAATGGGTATTATTAACACTGGTGGGTCTGGTTCGGTTATCGCTGATGGTGTTACGTATAAATTGAATAAACTGGATGCATTATATCTGGGTAAGGGAACAAAAGAAGTAAGTTTCTCCAGCACTAATGCAACTGAACCAGCAGTATTCTTTTTGTTATCGGCGCCGGCACATCATACTTATCCCAACAGAAGTATGACCAAAGAAGAAGCATCGCCTGTGAATATGGGAGAGGTAACCACATCCAATCAGAGAACCATTTATAAATATATACACCAGGAAGGTATACAGAGTTGTCAGTTGGTGATGGGACTTACGGTATTGAATCATGGAAGTGTGTGGAACTCTGTTCCGCCGCATACCCATACCCGTAGAATGGAAGTGTATTTTTATTTTGATGTACCCGAACAGCACCGGGTTTTTCATTTTATGGGACAGCCCACCGAAACCAGGCATATAACAATGGCGAATCATGAAGCGGTGATATCGCCACCCTGGTCGATGCATTTTGGTGCAGGTACATCCAATTATGGATTTATTTGGGGAATGGCAGGAGAGAATTATACATTTACTGATATGGATCCGGTGGCTATTGCCGAGATCAGGTAAGAAGACAACTGTATGAAGCAAGTATTGTGTCTGGGAGAAATATTATTGCGTTTATCGCCCGCTGCAAACGGACAATGGCTGGAGCAAAACCAGTTGCCTGTTTTTATGGGTGGAGCCGAACTCAATGCTGCTACTGCATTGGCAGTATGGGGGCATCGGGTAAAATATTTTACGGCCATGCCTGATAATGCTTTATCGAAAGATATTGCTGCCTATCTCTCCAAAAAAAATATTGATACTTCAGCCATACATTATTCAGGTAACAGGATCGGATTGTATTTCCTGCAGCAGGGAACAGATATGAAAAATGCAGGAACTGTTTTTGACAGGGCCGGCTCTTCATTTGCCACACTGGCAACAGGCGTAGTGAATTGGAATGAGGTATTACAGGATGTAGCATGGCTGCATTTCAGTGCAATCGCACCCGCAGTGAGTGCTTCAGCAGCAGACCTTTGTTTGGAAGCATTGAAAGCCGCAAGTGAAAAGGGAATAAAAATTTCTGTTGATCTCAACTACCGTGCTTTATTGTGGAAGTATGGAAAAGACCCCAAAGAAGTGATGAAAACTTTATTGCCTTATTGCAATCTTGTTATGGGTAATATCTGGGCGGCTAATACATTGTTGGGAATTGAATTGGATGAAAATCTGATTGGGTCTGAACAATATGCTGCACATGCCACAAAAACGGCAGAAGCTATTATGCAGCAATACCCGGCTTGTAAAACCGTAGCCAACACTTTTCGTTTCGACGAAGGAAAAGGTATCAGGTATTTCGCTGTATTGAATAAAGAAAAGGAACAAACGATCTCTGCAACTTTTAAAACAGCTACAGTCATAGATAAAGTAGGTAGTGGCGATTGTTTTATGGCAGGATTGATTCATGCCGCATTAAGTGGATACGCAGATGATGAGACCATCAATTATGCAGCAGCAGCAGCATTTGGTAAGTTGCAGGAGAAGGGCGATACCACATTGAACTCAGTAGAAACCATCAAAAAAATAATTGCATCAAATGGATAACCAGCAAATCATACAATCGATCACGCAGCAGGGTATGTTGCCCTTGTATTACCATGATGATGCCACGGTAACACTGGAAGTGGCGAAAGCATTGTATGCGGCAGGTATTCGTGTCATTGAATACACCAATCGCGGAGAACAGGCATTGGATAATTTCAGCTACCTGCTGGCGCAAAGAGAGGTGGCGATGCCGGGTATGTTACTGGGCATCGGCACCATCAAAACCTTAGCACATGCAGAAGCGTTTATCAATGCCGGAGCCGATTTTATTATTTGTCCGGGTATGATACCTGAAGTGGCGCATTATGTGCACGGCAAAGGAAAACTCTGGGTGCCGGGCTGTATGACTTCTACTGAAATCATGATGGCCGAACAGTTGGGTGCAAAGTTTATCAAACTCTTCCCGGGCAATTTATTGGGTCCCGGCTTTGTATCGGCCATCAAAGAACTGTTTCCCGGAATTGCATTTATGCCAACAGGAGGAGTAGAATTAGAAGAAGCGAATATACAGGCATGGTTTACTGCGGGTGTGAAAGCAGTGGGTATGGGCAGTAAACTCATCACCAAAACATTACTCGAACAGAAAGATTATACTACGATTAGCGAACAAACAAAAAGCGTATTGAATATCATTCAACGTATTAAACGATAGCCATGAATGCAGCCATAGGAAAATACAGGTGGACCATCTGTTCACTCATCTTTTTTGCCACCACCATCAACTACCTCGACAGACAGGTGATCAGTCTTTTAAAATCGACCCTGTCAGCCGAATTAAACTGGAATGACGCGGATTATGCCAATATTGAAATAGCATTCAAATTATTCTATGCTTTTGGTATGCTGGGTGCAGGAAGACTGATTGATAAACTGGGTACCAAGATTGGCTATGCACTGGCAACCGGGTTGTGGAGCCTTGCAGCCGTATGTCATGCTTTTGCATCGAGTGTGTTCAGTTTTGCGGTGGTGCGTTCATTTCTGGGTGTTACAGAAGCAGGTAATTTTCCTGCTGCCATTAAGAGTGTGGCAGAATGGTTTCCTAAAAAAGAAAGGGCACTGGCAACCGGTATATTTAATTCAGGTGCCAATTTCGGAGCGATCATCGCACCATTGACTGTTCCTTTTATTGCTGCAGAGTGGGGATGGAAATGGGCATTTATTCTTACGGGTATGATTGGTTTTATATGGCTCATCTTCTGGTTCCTTTTATATGAAGTGCCGCGTAAGCATAAAAAATTATCACAGGCCGAATTTGATTATATCCATAGCGACAAAGATGAAGTACAGGAAACAGATGATACAGTTGCAGAAAAAGTTTCCTGGTTCAAGCTGCTGGGTTTCAGACAAACATGGGCATTCGCCATTGGTAAACTGCTGACCGATCCTATCTGGTGGTTTTATTTATTCTGGTTACCCGATTTCCTGGAAGGTGAGTATGGATTAACAAAAACAGAAATTGCTATCCCTGTCGCTTTGGTGTATACCATTTCAACCGTTGGTAGTATTCTCGGTGGCTGGATACCTTTGCGCTTCATCAAAAGTGGGTGGACTGTTCATAAGGCAAGAAAAACATCCATGCTCATTTTTGCTTTTTGTGTATTACCGATTGTGTTTGCGCAGTTATTGGGAAGTGTAAATATGTGGCTGGCGGTATTCATTATTGGACTTGCCGCGGCTGCACACCAGGCCTGGAGTGCAAATATATTTACGACAGTTAGTGATGTGTTCCCTAAAAAAGCCATTGCTTCCATTACAGGCATTGGTGGCATGTTCGGATCACTGGGAGGTATATTATTGTCGCTGTTTGTGCAGAAGAATATGTTCGTCTACTACCGCAGCATCGATAAAATTGAAATAGCCTATTATATTATGTTCTTCATCTGCGGATTTGCTTACCTCGCCGGCTGGCTGGTGATGCATTTTCTGATTGGTAAGAGAAGAGAGATGGTGAAAGTGTAGTGCGTGAATGGGCAGTGGTTAATAGTGAATAGTCGGGTAATGAGTATCATACAGTTTTACCTGACTATTCATTGTTTATCATAAGACTATAAATCCTACATCCGCCATCCTACATCTGCCATCCCTCCCTATCTTTGCCCTATGCAAGTCAGCTTCTCCTACGAAAAAAAGAAAGTGATACAGGCATTGCGTTATCACTTTGTACAGAAACCGGAAATCAGGGTATTGATGGTGCTGGTGAATGTATTTGCCATTGCCGCAGCGGTATTGTTCTACATGAAAAAAATAAGACCCGAACCTTTTTTACTCGGCTCTTTTATCTGGATCATGCTCATGGCATCTTTCTGGTATTTTCTGCCCAATAATATTTATAAAAAAGCTGCCACTTTTAAAGACAGTTTTATCATCGACTTTAATGACCAGGCTATTCGTCTCGAAAATGAACGTGGTTATGTAGACTGGGAATGGCATAAGTTCTCCCGTTATTTTGAGAGCCCGCATTTTTTTCATCTCTATTTCGATAGTAAATCATTCTTCCTTGTTCCCAAAGAAAATATGGGAGATGAATTCAGACACGATTTAAGAGGACTGTTGAGGAAAAAAATAGGAAATATGTAATAGAAAGTAGGAAATAAGAAAGTGAAATATACCTTACTTTCTTATTTCCTACTTCCTATTTCTTATTTCTCTGCTCTCAAAGCGCTTTCTCCATCACATAATGCGGAATGGTTACTTCGAAGAATTCATCACTACAGATATTATAGCCTAATTTTTCGTAGAAGCCGACGGCAGTGCCGCGGGCATGCATGGTAAGACGTTTATAGCCGCGGTCGCGGGCAATATTTTCTGCAAAAATCATGAGTACCCGTCCAATGCCTTTACCCTGTAATCCGGATAGTACAGCCATTTGTCTGAGCCGGACTGTTTTTTCCCCTTCTTCCATCAGCATACAGCATCCTTCGAGCTTTTCTTCGTCAAAACAGCCGATCAGGATATCATTTTTCTCTTTTTCCAGTTCTTCCATGGTAAAACTGAGTCCGAGGGGTTTACGGAGTATCTGGTAGCGTAATTCTACCATCTGCTGGTACTCTTTTGAGCCGTGATCGATGAGTTTTAATGCCATAGTTTATATGAAAGGATATACAAGATAGGGATCATTTTTAATATTTGGAGGAAGTCCGAAAGTCCGTTAGTCTGAAGGACCGGAAGCCGGTAAACGATGCATTTAGTGGTGAATTCTAGTAAAATAGGTGTAAAAACAATCTTCTTTTGAACTTTCCGACTTTCCGACTTTCGGACTTCTACATTGTACCTGCGTTGGCCATCATAGCCGCATTTCTGCCTGTGGAAACAAATATGCCCGAAAAGATTGCTTATTTAACAAAAAGTATATTTTTGCGGCTGTAACAAAAACTTTTTACAATGTCAGACATCGCAACAAGAGTAAAGAAAATCATAGTTGACAAGTTAGGGGTTGACGAGGCCGAGGTTACCAATGAGGCTTCTTTCACCAACGATCTCGGTGCCGATTCACTGGATACCGTGGAGTTGATTATGGAATTCGAAAAAGAATTCAATATCTCTATTCCTGATGAGCAGGCAGAAACCATCACTACAGTTGGTCAGGCTGTTGCTTACCTGGAAGAACATGCCAAGTAAGAATTAATTTTATTGAAGGAATAATTTATGCATCCGCCTTTCTGCGGCCTCGGCCACAAAAGGCGGATGTTCACTTAAACAGGTTTTGATCATGGAATTAAAGCGCGTTGTTGTAACCGGAATTGGCACCCTCACACCGTTAGGAAATAATCTGAATGATTATTGGACGGCTTTGATCAATGGTGTTTCCGGAGCAGATAACATTACTTTATTTGATGCTTCTAAATTCAAAACCCGTTTTGCCTGTGAGATTAAAGGCTTCGATCCAACTCAATTCATGGATCGTAAAGAAGCCCGTAAAACCGATCGTTTTGCCCAACTGGCTATTGCCGCCAGTGAAATGGCTGTAACCGATGCCGGTATCTCCAAAGACAATGTAGACATTGACCGTGTTGGTGTCATCTTCGCCAGTGGCATTGGTGGATTGACTACCTTCCAGGAAGAAGTCATCAACTTTGCCAAAGGAGATGGTACGCCCCGTTTCAATCCATTCTTTATTCCCAAAATGATCCTGGATATTGCTGCTGGTCTTATCTCTATGCGTCATGGTTTCCGCGGACCCAATTACGCAGTGGTAAGTGCCTGTGCATCCAGTACCAATGCCATTATCAGTGCAGTGGATACCATCCGTTTAGGAAAAGCTGATATCATTGTTTCAGGCGGTGCCGAAGCGGTGATCAGCGAAGCTGGTTTGGGTGGTTTCAATGCCATGAAAGCCATGAGCGAACGCAATGATGATCCTAAAACAGCCAGCCGTCCCTATGATAAGGATCGCGATGGTTTTGTAATGGGTGAAGCAGCCGGAGCCCTCATACTGGAAGAATATGAGCATGCTGTTAAGCGTGGGGCAAAAATTTATTGTGAAATAGCAGGTGGCGGCGCTACTGCCGATGCCTATCACCTTACAGCCCCCCATCCGGAAGGATTGGGTGCGCGTAACGTAATGCTGGCTGCATTGAAAGATGCAGGTATGCGTGCAGACGAAATTGATTATATCAATACACACGGCACATCTACCCCATTGGGCGATGGTGCCGAGGCAAAAGCCATTACCGAAGTATTTGGCGACCATGCGTATAACCTGAATATCAGCGCTACCAAATCAATGACAGGTCATTGTCTGGGTGCTGCCGGTGTTATTGAAGCCATTGCCTGTATTCAAAGTGTTATTCACGACATTATTCCACCTACCATCAACCATTTTACGGATGATCCTGAACTCGATCCGAAATTGAATTTCACTTTCAATCAGGCTCAAAAGAAAACCGTTCGAGCTGCATTGAGCAATACATTCGGTTTTGGAGGGCATAATGCCTGTGTAATCGTGAAAAAATATTCAGCCTAAATTTGTGCAGTTTTTAAAGCGACTTTTTTCATCCAAATCACCCGATGCCTCTTTTGAGGCACAGTTGAAAAATGTACTGGGTTTAAAACCGGGCAACCTCCTTATCTATCGTACTGCACTTAGCCATCGTTCCGTAAAAGATACCCCGGAAGAAAACAATGAAAGACTTGAATACCTGGGCGATGCCGTATTAAGCGCTGTGGTAGCAGATTATCTCTTCAAACGTTACCCATACAAAGGCGAAGGCTTTCTGACTGAAATGCGCAGTAAAATGGTGAACCGCCAGCAACTCAATGATATTGCCCTGAAAATGGGTCTGCGTAAACTTACTTTCTATAACAAATTCGACAGCTCACTCAAAGGCAGCCAGATTTTTGGCAATACACTCGAAGCCGTAGTGGGAGCTGTTTACCTCGATAAAGGTTATGTAAAAACCCAGCACTGGGTGCTTAAGCAGATTGTGATACCTCACATGTTTGTAGATGACCTGGAATCGGTAGACATTAACCTCAAAAACAAACTGATTGGCTGGGCCAGTAAACATGGCCGAACCCTCTCTTTTGACCTCGCCGACGAAAAAATGGAAGGCTCCCGCCGACTTTTCACCATCCATATCATGCTCGATGGTGAATTATTATCCATCGGAAAAGGATATAATAAAAAAGATGCTTCACAGGTAGCAGCTCAGGTAGCAGTGGAAAAGCTGGGGTTGCAGTAGAAAACAGAAGAACAGAGAAACACAGAAACGGAAGAATTTCCAATGTTTAGGTAAAGAAATTTCCCTGTTTGAATATTCCTTTGTTTCTCTGTTTTATTCTCTCCTTTCCTGGCACAGTTCAATCAACACCCCATTTGTTCCTTTGGGATGAAGAAAGCAGACCAGTTTATTATCGGCTCCGTTTTTAGGGGTTTCGTTCAGTAATTGGAAGCCCAGGTCCCTTAAACGCGCCATTTCTGCTTCAATATCAGCTACTTCGAAGGCAATATGGTGCATGCCTTCCCCTTTTTTCTCGATGAATCTGGCAATTACTCCATCCGGATCGGTACTTTCCAGCAATTCTATCTTGGTTTCACCTACCTGGAAAAAAGCGGTATTGACCTTTTCAGACGCTACGGCTTCGGTTTTATAGCAGGGGGTTGACAGCAATTGTTCGAACAGGGGAATGGATTCAGCAAAACTTTTGACAGCCAGGCCAATATGCTCAACTTTTAACATAGTTCTTTGTTTTAATTGAGGGCTTTCGATTTGTGAAAAAAAGCCCGGGAAGCGGGTTTCAGTTCCGCAAGTATAAACCGATTGACGTATTTTTGTATTTACAAGCAAGCAAATTTCTGTGCATTATGTTGAAATTACCGATTTACCTTGACAACAACGCCACCACGCCCATGGATCCGCGCGTGCTGGAAGCGATGATACCCTATTTCACCGAGCATTTTGGTAATGCGGCAAGTCGTAACCACCCATTCGGATGGCAGGCGGAAGAAGCCGTTGATTATGCCCGTGAACAGGTGGCTAAACTGATTGGAGCCGATCCGAAAGAAATCATCTTTACCTCAGGTGCCACAGAAGGGGACAACCTGGGTATCAAAGGGGTGTATGAAATGTATGCCAGTAAGGGTAATCATATCATTACCTGTACAACAGAACATAAAGCGGTACTCGATACCTGTAAACATATTGAACGTTCGGGTGGTGAGGTAACTTACCTGGAAGTGAATCCGGAAGGATTGATTGACCTGAAAGAACTGGAAGCTGCTATCAAACCAACAACGATCCTTATTGCCATCATGTATGCCAATAACGAAATCGGAGTGGTACAGCCTGTAAAAGAAATCAGCGCTATTGCCCGCAAGCACGGTGTATTATTCTTTACCGATGGTACTCAGGCCGTAGGTAAAATTCCGGTAGACGTAAATAAAGATGGTATTGATATCATGGCATTTACCGGTCATAAAATGTATGGTCCTAAAGGTGTAGGTGCATTGTATGTACGCAGAAAAAATCCACGTGTAAAAGTAACCGCACAAATGGACGGTGGCGGACATGAAAGAGGAATGCGTAGCGGTACCCTGAACGTGCCAGGTATTGTAGGCTTTGGTAAAGCCTGTGAACTGGCCCGTCTGGAAATGGCAGATGATGCTGCAAGATTGAGCAAGCTGCGTGACAAACTCGAAACAGCTTTATTACAACTGGAAGAAGCTTATGTGAACGGAAGCCGTGAACATCGCCTGCCGCATGTAAGCAATATTTCTTTTAAATATGTAGAAGGTGAAGGTCTGATGATGGGCTTTAATAAAAATATCGCCCTGTCATCTGGTTCAGCCTGTACTTCTGCTTCACTCGAACCCAGTTATGTGCTGAAAGCATTGGGTCTGGGTGATGATCTGGCACACAGTTCGCTGCGTTTTGGATTAGGAAGGTTTACCACAGAAGAGCAGATAGACTACACCATCAAAGCGGTAAGTGAAACGGTTTTAAAACTAAGGGAAATGAGTCCACTCTGGGAAATGTTCAAAGAAGGTATCGACCTGAACAGCATTGAGTGGGCACACCATTGATAATTTGAAAATGAGGTAATTTGAAAATTTGAAAATGATTTTTGAATTACCCGGTGAACAAAAGTGCGTCTCCATTTTCAAATTTTCAAATTTTCAAATTTTCAAATTTTCAACCATGGCATATTCAGAAAAAGTAATCGATCATTACAATAACCCCAAAAATGTGGGTACGCTCGATAAGGCAAAAACAAATGTAGGTACCGGTCTGGTGGGTGCACCGGAATGTGGCGACGTTATGCGTCTCCAGATTGAAGTAGACGATGCAACAGGTGTTATTACCGATGCCAAATTCAAAACCTTTGGTTGCGGATCGGCTATTGCATCATCATCACTGGCTACAGAATGGCTGAAAGGCAAAACTGTTGACCAGGCAGTACAGATTGATAATATGGATCTGGTAGAAGAACTGAATCTTCCTCCGGTGAAAATTCACTGTTCTGTACTGGCAGAAGATGCTATTAAAGCCGCTATCAACGACTACCGTAAAAAGAACGGTTTAGAGGAGTTGGTATTTGAAGAGAAAGGCGTACACTAACCAGCATGATGTTAATGTGAAGCCATTAATCATGAACCATTAACTTATTAGCCAAATGGTAGCAACAGAAAACAGTATATACGTAAGCGATAAGGCAAAAAAGAAAGTGCAGCAGCTGATGGAAGAAGCAGGTGTATCTGGTGATACTTCCTACTTTTTGCGTGTGGGTGTTGTAGGTGGAGGTTGTTCAGGGTTAAGTTATAAACTCGATTTCGACAATGAAATCAAACCTATGGATCAGGTATTTGAAGACAATGGTGTTAAGGTTGTAACCGATCTGAAAAGCTTTTTATACCTCGTCAATACAGAATTAGATTTCTCTGATGGATTAAATGGTAAAGGGTTTTATTTTAACAACCCCAATGCCAGCAGAAGTTGCGGATGTGGTGAGAGTTTTGCGGTGTAAAACAAAAGAAAAATTTTAGAAGCCCGGTATCACCGGGCTTTTTTTATGGGTAGTGAACAAAGGCCCGGAATAACCCGGGCCTCTTTCCAAAAACCAACAGCACTTGTAGAAACAAATGCCTAAACGCTATCGGGTGCAACTGGTGCATCCGGCGGAACTGATTTTACCGGTGGCTTTGGTTTAGCCGGAGGTGGTGGGGGTGGTGGAATATGCTTATTTACTTTAATCTTAACCTTTTCCGGAGGTGGCGGTGGTGCAGGTTGCTCCGGCTTACGAATTACAGTAGGTGGTGGTTCAACGGGCGGCGGTGGTGGTGGCTTTCTGACTTTCGATTTTTTATCACTTTTTACGATAACAGGTATCGCGTCTTTTCCGTCAGCTACTACAACCTTATCTGCTTTGACGGGTTTTGAAGGTTTATCCTGCCCCTGTGTAAATAAACCTACCCCCAACAGGCACATCAATAATAATGTCAATTTTAGTTTCATATGGCTACTTTTTGTTAGGATGCTTTTTTGAAAAGTTTCCATAAAGAACACATAAAATATACAGGAACGGTATTCGTATGCCATAGAACAATTAGTTTTGACACCATGTGGATCATCTGCAAAAAAGAATGGCAACAATTTTTCAGCAGCCTCACTGGTTATATAGCCCTAGCTGTGTTTCTGCTGATCAATGGATTGATGTTGTTTGTATTCCCCGACACCAGCATACTTGAATTTGGATATGCCAGTCTTTCCGGTTTTTTCAGCCTCGCACCCTGGATACTCCTGTTAATAGTACCCACCATTACGATGCGAAGTTTTTCCGATGAATACCGTCTGGGTAATTTCGAAATACTAAGAACCCTTCCGCTGACCCCGGGTCAGTTGGTATGGGGCAAATTTTTCGGCTCCATCCTGATTGTTTTTTGTGCCATACTGCCTACCATTATTTATGCTTTTTCCATACAGGCATTGAGTGTTACCGGTGGTATAGATGTAGGAGCAACCATCGGTAGTTATATAGGTCTCCTTTTATTGGGAGCTGTTTTTACGGCTATTGGTATTTGTACCAGCAGCTATACCAATAACACTGTTGTGGCATTTATTGCAGGTGCATTTGTTTGCTTCCTGCTGTACAATGGATTTGATGCAGTAAGTAAATTATCTGCCTTTAGTGGTGGTATCGACTATTACCTCGAAATGCTGGGTATCAGTTTTCATTACCGCAGCATCAGCAGGGGTGTTATTCGCATCAGCGACCTGATTTACTTCGCAGGTCTGATCGGCTTCTTTTTATTCCTCACCCAAAGAAACCTGTTGAAAAGATAAATCATGCAGAAATTGTTGCAACATAAATATGGCTGGCTGGGTGTACTGACTGCATTATTGTTAGTGATCTATCTGTCTGCAGGCATTGGTTTCAGAACCGATCTTACTGCCGACAAACGATACAGCCTGACTTCTTCTACCAAACAATTACTTTCCAATCTGGATACAGCCATCGAAATACATGTATTTCTTACAGGTGAATTACCCGCCGATTATAAAAAACTATCTGTAGCGACTGCTGAATTGCTGGATGATTTTAAATCACTTTCAGGTAACCTGATCCGGGTAAAATTTGAAAAACCAGGAGAATATCTATCTGATGATACCGCACGAGCAGTTTTATATGACAGCCTTGCGCGACTGGGTGTTGTTTTTGAAAGAAGCGAAATAACAAGTACCGATAAGTCAACCGCACAACTCATAGTGCCATCGGCACTCGTTGTATACGGAGACAGGAAGCCCGTTGCCGTTGATCTGCGGAGTAGCCGGAAAGTATTCAGACAATACAATGTGATGAATGATGTAGAGCCGCTGGAAGACAAAGAAGCAACAAGAAATGCAGCAGAAGCATTGCTCGAATACAAATTCGCCAATGCCATTGATAAACTCACCAGGAAAACAATTCCTACCATTGCCTATCTCGTAGGAAATGGTGAACCTGTTGACCTGAAAGTAAATGATCTGGGTGAAAGCCTTCGAAACGATTACCGGCTGGCTGTATTCGATTTGAAACAGGGATACCCCGATCCTGCAATGATTGATGCAATGATCATTGTAAAACCTACAGAAACATTTACTGAAGAAGATAAACTGAAACTCGATCAGTATGTCATGAATGGTGGTAAGCTGCTCTGGTTTGTAGATAAGCTACACGCAGAACTGGATAGCCTGATGAGAAGCCAGGCCGAATACACTGCTTTCGACCGCGGACTTGATATTGATGACCTTTTATTCAAATATGGGGTTCGTATTAACGGAGATTTGCTGCAGGACCTGAACTGTTCCAAAATTCCCATTGTGGTGGGTCGCAATCCGGATGGGTCACCCAACATGCAACGGGTACCCTGGCCATATTATCCGTTTCTTGCATCACAAACCGATAACCCGATTTCAAAAAATATAGACAGGGTATTACCTGTTTTTCCCTCCAGCATCGATACGGTAAAAGCACCGGGAATACAGAAAACAATACTGCTGACATCTGATACGAATAGTCGTCGCATTTCTTCACCTGCCATCGTATCTGTTAACAGCGTGAGTAATGAAGAAGACCTGCGTAGTTTCAATAAAAGTTTTGTTCCGGTGGCTGTATTACTGGAAGGAGCTTTTCAGTCGTTGTTTGCCAACAGGGCAAGTGCTTCATTGATGGATTCAGTTCAAAGAACCACCAACCGACCTTTTTTAAGACAGGCTGCCAAGCCCGGTAAACAGATTGTGGTATCGGATGCAGATATTGTAACCAATGCAGTAAGTAATACTGCAGGCCCTTTACCCATGGGGGAACTGCCCTTTGAAGGATACAGATTTGCCAACCGTGAATTTTTCCTGAACTGTGTAGACTACCTGGTAAGCAATAATGGTTTATTTGAAAGCAGAAATAAAAGCATTGTACTCAGATTACTTGATAAAGAAAAAATAGCTACCCAAAAAAGTACCTGGCAATGGGTCAATATTGTAGCACCGCTTTTGTTGCTAACAGTAGCAGGCTTCATTTTGCAGTGGAGAAGGAAAAAGAAATACAGCGTTTAAGCGTCTGCGATGGCCCGGAACGCTATCTTTACGGCATAATTCTCTTTCATGACAACTCATCAGATCGTTTACCTGGTTTTTGGAATTGTATTGGTATTGGCATTGGTATTTGACCTCGGCTTATTGAGTAAGAAAAATGCGCAGATTACCATCAAGCAGGCACTCAAACAAACTTTCTTTTGGGTAACGCTGGCACTTGGTTTCTTTGTGTTTATGTGGGTAGAAGAAGGCCAGAAACTGGCACTGGAATACCTGAGTGCTTACCTCATGGAATGGAGCCTGAGTATCGACAATATTTTTGTCTTCATCCTTATTTTCAATTCTTTTAAAGTAAAAGAGAAATACTATTCAAGGGTGTTGCTGATCGGTATCCTGATGGCAATTGTATTCAGGGTATTGTTTATTACCATTGGTGTGGCATTGGTAGATAAGTTTCACTGGGTATTGTACATATTTGGCGTGTTCCTGGTATATACCGGTTATAAAATGTTTACCACCAGCGAGGAAAAAGAATTTGAACCACAGGATACTAAAATATACCGTTTCCTTAAAACCTATCTGCCACTGGCCCCGCATGATGGCGATGGTAAATATGTAGTGAGAGAAAATGGTAAACCCTTATACACGACTTTGTTTGTGGTAGTGGTATTACTTGCTTCAATTGACCTGGTGTTTGCACTCGATTCTATTCCCGCAGTAATGGGTATTTCAAGAGACAAGTTAGTTATCTACACGTCGAATATTTTTGCTGTGTTAGGGTTGCGCTCCCTGTTCTTCCTGTTACGAGGTGCCGTTTCAAAATTCGATTACCTGCAACAGGGTATAGCGATTGTATTGGTGATTATTGGTATAAAAATGCTTGGTGAACACTATATCAATATGTGGATTGATAAATCGACACAGGTGTTTATATCACTGGGATTGATTGTATTGTGTATTGCCGGATCTATTTTTTACTCCATGTTTGCGAGTAAAAAAGGAGCTCCACAGGATGTACACGATGGTTCTATCTGATCTTAAAATGATAGTTTATAGCATTGTCGTATTCTCTTCAACATATAGCAAGGGTTATTCAGGCTGACGAAATACCGTCAGATGAAAGAAGCATCCTGCATTTACTCACCGACAGCCGTAAACTCGTTTTCACGGATGCTACATTGTTTTTTGCTATAGAAGGCCCACGCAGAGACGGACATGATTTTATTGCTGAATTATACGAAAGAGGATTGCGTTGTTTTGTAGTTCAGCAGAATAGAATTATAGCGGGCCAGTTTCCACAAGCTGTTTTTCTTGCTGTGTCAGATGTATTAAAAGCATTACAGGCTTTGGCCACCCATCATCGCACACAATTTAATATACCCGTTATTGGTATTACAGGAAGTAATGGTAAAACCATTGTGAAAGAATGGCTCTACCAGTTATTGCATACAGAAGAACAGATTGTGCGAAGTCCACGCAGTTACAACTCACAGATAGGTGTTCCGCTGAGTGTATGGCAACTCAACAGCTCGCATAGCCTTGGCATATTTGAAGCAGGTATTTCACAGAAAGCTGAAATGAATGTTTTACAAAAAATTATTCAACCTACTATTGGCGTATGGACAAATGTAGGTGCTGCACACGCAGAGGGTTTCAAAAACGAACAGGAGAAAGCGGAAGAAAAGGCCCAACTATTTACTGAAGTAGACAGTCTTGTGTATTGTAAAGATGCCATTGGAGCTTCTTTCGATCCGGCAGGTAAGGATAAAATGTTGTTTAAAAATACCGTTCGTTTGATTGCATGGAGCAGGGCAGAAGGAGCAGACCTCGTTATTCAGTCAGAAGAACAGTCGCCTCAGCAAACATTGATCAGTGCTGTCTGGCAATCAAAAAATATACAGATCACCATACCCTTTGCAGACAGAATATCCATTGACAACGCCATTACCTGTTGGTGTGTGCTTATGCTGAAAGGTTACGACCATCAATGGATTGAACAGCGTATGTTATTACTTGAAGCGGTAGACATGCGTATGCAGTTAAAAAAAGCAGCGAACAACTGTTATCTGCTGAACGACAGCTATAGTAATGATACAGCTTCACTTGAACTGGCACTCGATTTCCTGGTGCAGCAAGCAGGCAAGAACAAAACAACACTTATACTGTCAGATATATTACAAAGTGGAGAACTGTCAGAGGATTTATACAATGGAATAGTGAAGCAATTGGTAAAGCGTGGAATCAACAGGTTGATTGGTATTGGTTCAGCAATCATAGCACAGGAACCAATGCTGAAAAAAATTGCGGCTGAATTACAGATTGACTGTTACGACTCTACGCAGGCTTTTCTTCAAACAGCATCATTGAACCAGTTCAGGGATGAATACATTTTACTGAAAGGAGCCCGTGTTTTCTCTTTCGAAAGAATAAGCCAGTGGCTCGAACAGAAAGTACACCAAACGGTAATGGAGGTAAACCTTACCGCTATGGCACATAACTTAAAAGCCTACCAGCAATTTCTTGCTCCCAGCACCCGGCTCATGGCCATGGTAAAAGCATTCAGCTATGGAAGTGGTACGGCAGAAGTGGCCAGAATATTACAATTTCATAAGATAGATTACCTGGCAGTGGCCTATGCAGATGAAGGTGTTGAATTACGTAAAGCAGGTATCAGTCTGCCCATTATGGTGATGAATGTTGATGAAGCTGGTTTCGATGCCATGATTCAATATAACCTTGAACCCGAAATATATTCTTTTGGTATTTATCATTCCTTTCACCAGTTTCTGGAGAAACAGGCAATAACGCAATATCCTATACATATCAAATTCAACACGGGCATGAACAGGCTGGGTTTTGAAATTGCAGAAGCAGAAGCTTTGGCCACAATGATCAATAGGCAGGGTTCCATGGCTGTAAAATCGGTACTGAGTCATTTGGCGGCCAGTGAAAATACTTTGCTCGATGATTTTACTGCGGTTCAGGTAGAGAGGTTTAAAAAAGCCGTTGCAGTAATGCAACAGATGCTGGGCTACCCTTTCATACAGCATATTGCTAATTCGGCTGGTATATTCCGTCATCCAGAATACCAGTTTGATATGGTGCGATTGGGCATTGGTTTATATGGTGTTGATAGCGCAAACGAACACCAGCTATCATTACAAACTGTCATCACACTCAAATCAACCATAGCACAGATCAGACAGGTGCCGGTTGGAGAAACCGTGGGGTATAACCGGAAAGGAATTGTCAACAGAAACAGTCGTATAGCCACCGTGCGGATTGGTTACGCGGATGGTTACAGCCGATCGCTGGGTAATGGCAATGGATATATGTGGCTGAAGAATAAAAAGGCACCGGTTATCGGAAATGTGTGTATGGATATGACCATGATAGATGTAACAGATATACCCGAAGCCATGGAAGGCGACGAAGTGGAAGTATTTGGCAAGCAGATTCCGGTACAGGAACTGGCATCCGCAACAGGCACCATTGCGTATGAGATCATGACAGGCATCAGCCAACGGGTGAAAAGAATATATGTGGAGGAATAGTCCCTTGTTTTAACATACCCCCATCGTGGGCATTATAATACTTGTTTGTTCAGCCCCTATCTTTGCCCAGTATAAATTAATCAGGAAGTGAAAGGAAAACATCTGTTTTTATTGATTCTGGCCATTATTGTAGCCGATCAGGCATTGAAATTCTATATCAAACTGAATTATTATGCCGGTGAGGAACATAAAGTGCTGGGCGACTGGTTCAGACTGCATTTTGTAGAGAATGAGGGCATGGCCTGGGGCTGGAAGTTCGGGGGAGGTTTTGGTAAAATTGCACTCACTTTATTCCGACTGGTGGCTGTAGTATGGGGAACCTTCCTGTTACGCGATTTCCTGAAGAAAAATTACCATAAGGGTTTTATGATTTGTGCCGGACTTATTTATGCCGGTGCATTGGGTAACCTGATCGATAGTTTGTTTTATGGCCTCATCTTTGAACAAAGCAATCCCTTTACACAAAATGTAGCAACACTCTTCCCTTCTGGTGGAGGATATGCGAGTTTGTTACATGGTAAAGTAGTTGATATGTTTTACTTCCCAATTATTACCGATGCAAAATATCCTGCCTGGGTACCTTTTTTTGGTGGAGATGATTTTGAATTTTTCCGTCCGGTATTCAATCTGGCCGATGCTGCTATTTCAGCAGGCGTAATTGTCATATTGCTTTTTCAGAATAAATTCTTCAAACATACTAAGGAAGAAAAACACTCAACAGTGGAAACGAAATCTGTGGTGGATGATAAGACACAGATATTTTAATTGAATAGCATACCTCTTTACATTTTTTTGGCCACAGATTCACAGATTGTAACTATTCATCTGTGAATCTGTGGCCAAAAAATAGCTGACAAAAGGTCGCTAAACTAAAAAACCTGTTTTCTTTTAATAGAAACAGACTGGTTTGCAGCAGGAATAACCTGATCTATTAAGCCTACACCTTTTGCATAGTAGGCAGTTCCTTCTACTACCGATCGGTAGCTGCCCCCGTCGGGTTTGAAATGAATGACCCTTTTTACACTGATGACATCAGAATAAGTAGTTCCTAAAACAGCATAGGTAATGCCTTTGCCCATAATGGTAAACACCGCTTTAGTTACCCCTACTTCTACACCAAGTTTTACTTTTCCATATTCAGCAGTCTCCCAGGTAGTAGCAACTGGTACATTGTCTTTCAGGAAAGGATAAGATATGAATGAGTTTGGTATCGAATCAAAAATAAATAAGTAATCAAAATCGGTCGTGCTCAATGCATAGTAATTACCGGCATTGTCTTTCGAGAAATAATAAGCTTCTCCTAATGGATTGGTATCATACTGTTTAAATACTTTATTGTCGAACAAAACAGTCTGGTTGGTTACTGTAGCCCTGAATGTATCGAGTGTACCAAGTTTTGGTAAATACTCGTAGGTCCAGTTAGAATTTAAAGTGTTGGGAAAATAATCGGTGCTTGTGCCGCCGCCAGATGAACCACCGGTTGTACTTGTTACCACAGAGAAGGCACAGAAACTGCCGTTAAAAGTGAGTACAAAATCGGCACGGTTAGGAAGAATGGGTTTGCCATGACCTTTCAGTTTTACTGTGGCGGGTCCTGTTGTTAAGGCAAAACCGGAATCAATAAACCACATACCATTCACAGTATCGGTGTATATTTTGTATTTACCCTGAAGCGTGAAATTCACTTTAATGATCACATAGTTGCTGTCGGTTAATGCCTGGTCAATCACATAATCTCCCCTTACATCAGCATCCTTACAGGAGCCAGAACTATCTGTTAGCGAACCCTGGGCAGTACCGCCAAGTCCTGTTCCTTCCTTGCTTACCTCTTTCTGGCAGGCCCAAAGGAACAAAACCGCTGATAACAGGAGCACCCATCTGGAATTGAACTTATTCATAATGCCTTTTCTTTAGTATACTCTTATAGACTAAAATTAAACCAATAACGCAGCCTGATCGTTCAAATTACTGTTTTTTAGTAATTGGAACACATTATTTAACGTAGTAATTGCAATTTGGGAGAGGGCTTCATCGGTGAAAAAGGCCTGATGAGCGGTGATCAGTACATTAGGAAAGCTCATCAGACGCTGGATATCATCGTCCTGGATGATTTTGGTTGATAAATCCCTGAAAAACAGCTTCTCTTCCTGTTCATACACATCCATACCAAGCGCACTGATATGCCCATTTTTCAGCGCCTGTATCATGGTTTTGGTATCGATTAATGCGCCCCTGCCCGTATTGATGAGCATGGCCCCTTTTTTTATGTACTGGATGGTTTCTGGTCCGATCAGGTGACGGGTTTGATCATTCAAAGGACAATGAAGGGAGATGATATCAGCTTGTAATACTTCAATCAATGGATGATAGGTAACACCGATAGATTCCATTTCTTTATTGGCAACCAGGTCAAAAGCTTTAACTGTGCAGCCAAACCCTGACATGATCCTGCAAAAAGCTTTGCCAATATTCCCCGTTCCGATTACACCCACTGTTTTTCCATGCAGGTTAAAACCGAGTAAGCCATTTAAAGAGAAATTCTGTTCGCGAACACGATTATAAGCTTTATGTGTTTTCCTGTTGAGTGTGAGTATCATGGCTACGGCATGTTCAGCGACCGCTTCAGGCGAATAGGCCGGTACCCTGCAAACATGGATCCCTTGTTGGCGACAGGCTTCTATGTCAACATTATTGAAACCCGCACACCTAAGTGCAATGACTTTAATACCATTTTCTTTTAATGAAGAAATGACGGAGGCCGTCACTTTATCATTCACAAATACACAAACAGCATCAGACCCTTTAGCCAGGGACGCCGTGTTTTCATCTAATGTTAGGTCAAGAAAATTCAACTCAAATCCCAAAGCATCATTGAACCGCTCAAAGAATAGGCGGTCGTATGGTTGAGAGGAGAAGAACGTGAGTTTCATGGAGTAAAGATACTGGTCTGTCGTGAATGGTCAATGGTGAATGATCAATTGACTGTTTTAATCAAAGCAGATAGTATTTTAAAAGAGCGAATCATTGATTCTCTAAGCCTATCAAGCTGAAACTCTTTCAAGTAATGTAAATCATTTAAAATATCTAGTGCTGCATCGATTTCTATTATAGATCCCCTGGCAATTTCATAGTACCTTCTTCTCTCAATCGGTGATTTTCTGGAAGCTCCTTCAGCAATGTTTAGGTGTACAGAAGTAGCGGCTCGTCTAATCTGACTACTAATGCCAAACCGTTCTTCAATTGGTAAATAACGTGTTAGATGATAGCACTCTTTTACAAAAATTCTTGATGTTGTATATAGATCAAGCGATTGATGATTAAGAAGTAGAAACATGATTGAATTATTGTTACTACTTCAAAATAAAATGTTATCAACGATTAAATAGCAAACCTGCAAAGAAATGCGTTAAATACTAAAAAGTATACCGTATATATACCTATTCACTATTGACCATTCACGCAATCACACAATTTCTCCCAGACTATCAGCCGTTGCCTGAATCGTAGCATCCAAATCAGCATAACTCAGTGCATTGTTCAGGAACCAGCTTTCGAAAGCTGATGGAGGTAAGTAAACACCACGTTTGAGCATGGCATGAAAATATTGATTGAATAAACTGTTATTGGCCGATGCTGCTGATGCAAAATCTGTAACAGGCTTTTCACTAAAATGAATGCTGATCATTGACCCTTTTCTGTTGATGACATAGGGGATATTGGAAGCAGCCAGTACTTTATTCAGTCCATCATGCAGGTAAGCAGTTTTATCATTCAACTCCTGGTAGATGGTTGGATTATTTTTTAATTCATTCAATAATGTATAACCGGCAATCATGGCAATGGGGTTGCCGCTTAAAGTGCCCGCCTGGTAGACATTACCCAATGGTGCAATTTTTTCCATGATGGCACGCTTACCACCAAAAGCACCTACCGGCATACCGGCGCCAATTACTTTTCCATAGGTTACCAGATCGGCATCAATGTTTAATACTTCTTGAGCACCACCGCCAGCCAGACGAAAGCCTGTCATCACTTCATCAAAAATGAAAACGATGCTTTCTTCATTACAAATTTGTCTGAGTCCTTCGAGAAAGCCTGGTTGAGGAAGGATACAACCCATATTACCGGCAACAGGTTCAATAATGATGGCGGCAATTTCGTTTTTGTGTGCAGATACCAATGAACGAACTGCATCGAGATCGTTATATGCACAGGTTAATGTATCATTGGAAACACCACCTGTAACACCTGGTACAGTCTGGATATCGAATGTAGCAAGACCACTACCTGCTTTTACCAGAAAAGCATCTGCATGACCATGGTAACAGCCTTCGAATTTGATGAATTTATTTCTGCCCGTATATCCTCTGGCCAAACGCAAAGCACTCATACAGGCTTCTGTTCCGCTGCTTACCATACGGATGAGATCAACATTGGGTGCCATGCTTTTAATAAGTTCCGCCATTTCAATTTCCAATGCTGTTGGCGCACCATAAGAAGTAGATAATACAGCTTTTTCCTGAATGGCTTTTACAACGGGTTCATAGGCATGCCCCAAAATCATGGGTCCCCAGGAAGCGATATAATCGATGTAACGATTACCATCGGCATCATAGAGATATGCACCTTTGGCTTTTTCAATAAAAATGGGTGTGCCACCTACACTTTTAAAAGCCCGTACAGGCGAATTTACGCCACCAGGAATCGATTGTAGTGCGCGTTGGAAAAGAGAAATGCTTTTATTGTACATAGTAGTGAGTAGTCAGTAGTGAGTAGTCAGTATACCTAACTACACATGGCTGATAATATTTTAAAATTTTCAATAATTAACACTTTAATCCTGTCTAACTTTTCATGAGGTATATATTCCAAATCAATAGCAATTCCAAAAGCTGTATCAACTTCAATTAATGATCCTCTGGCAATTTCAAAAAATCGGGTTCTCTCTATTTTAGATTTTCTGGAACAGCCTTCGGCAATGTTCAGATGTATAGAACATGATGCCCTTCTGATTTGCTGAGATAATGCAAATTTTTCATCTCCCGGAAACAACTTTGTTAGTTTATAAGATTCAAGTATCAAATCCTTTGATTTTGAAAATATAATTAGCTTGGTATGGGCAAGTTGTAAGAACATACGGACAGTTTGCCTGAAAATAAAAACAACAAGCCGTTTTTTTCTACGTATTTACCGCAAATATTTTAACTCACTATTCACTACTGACTATTCACTATCAACCTGATCGCATCTTTTGCAAAATAAGTAGCTATCAAATCAGCGCCTGCTCGTTTGATAGAAGTGAGGCTCTCTACAATTGCTTTTTCTTCATTCAGCCAGCCCATTTTCGCAGCTGCTTTTATCATGGCATATTCACCACTTACCTGGTAAGCACTTACAGGTACTTCCACGGAATTTTTTACTTCACGAATAATGTCGAGATAAGCCATGGCTGGTTTAACCATTACAATATCTGCTCCCTCCTCTACATCCATCATGGTTTCTTTGATGGCTTCTGTTCTGTTCGCAAAATCCATCTGGTAGGTTTTCTTATCACCAAATCCGGGAGCACTGTCCAATGCATCTCTGAATGGACCATAAAAACAGGAAGCATATTTGGCACTATAGCTCATGATACCCACTTTGGTAAAACCAGTTTCTTCCAGTCCGGTTCTGATGGCGCCGATACGGCCATCCATCATATCACTCGGGGCAACAAAATCGCAACCTGCTTCTGCATGACTGATACTCATTTTTACCAAAGCCTCAACAGTTTCATCATTCACAATTTCACCGTCTTTTACAATACCATCGTGTCCATAGGAAGAAAAAGGATCCAATGCAACATCTGTCATGACCACCATTCCCGGAACGGCATCTTTAATAGCTTTGATGCTGCGTTGCATCAATCCGTTTTTGTTCCAGGCTTCTTTTCCGGTATTGTCTTTTAATTCGTCTTTACACTTGATGAAAAGCAGCACAGAACGAATACCCATTTCCCATAATGATTTCACTTCTTTTACGGTTAAATCAAGTGACATCCGGTAATAACCAGGCATAGAATTGATCTCTGTTTTCAGATTTTGTCCTTCATCAATAAATAAAGGAGCAATAAAATCTGCCGGGGTCAGAATAGTTTCTGCCACCATTGCACGAATAGCAGGAGATTGGCGAAGAATTCGATTGCGTCGCTGTAAAAACATAGTTGATTTATTTATTGATGTCAGATGTCAGATCGCAGATATATTACATCAGACATCTGCGATCTGATATCCTTAAATCCATTCCTTTGGGTATAGGCAAGCCTGTAACAATTTCCATTCTTCTGAACCCTCCACTGGTTGATAATTATAATCGAACCTGACTGTTGGTGGAAGACTCATCAAAATACTTTCAATTCTGCCATTGGTTTTCAATCCAAAGATAGTTCCTCTGTCGTGTACCAGATTAAATTCTGTGTACCTGCCTCTGCGTATCTCCTGCCAGTATTTATTTTCAGGACTGAAACTGCTGTGTTTTCTTTTTTCTACGATGGGAATATAACTCTCTATGAATGCATAACCACATACTTTGGCAAAATCCATCCAGAAATGAACATCTTTAGTTGCATCCGGACGCTGGTAGTCATAAAAAATACCGCCTAAGCCTCTTCTTTCTTTGTTGCGATGCCAGTTAACGAAATATTCATCACACTCATGTTTGAATGCTGGATAAAAAGAATTGTCGAACTGATTGCAGGCATCTTTATAAGTCTGGTGAAAATGTTTTACATCTTCTTCAAATAAATAATAAGGAGTAAGATCGGTTCCGCCACCAAACCATCTGTCGATCACTGCACCTGTTTCATCATACAATTCAAACATCCTGTAATTGCAATGTACCGTAGGCACAAAAGGGTTATAAGGATGAATGACCAAACTCAGTCCACAGGCAAACCAGCTATGACCATTGATTTTTAATTGAGTGCGCATCAAATCGGTTACTTCACCAAAAACAATGGAAGTATTAACGCCGCCTTTCTCCAGCACATCACCATTGCTGATGACACGCGTACGTCCACCACCACCTTCAGGGCGTTCCCATTTGTCTTCCTGAAATCTTGCTTTTCCGTCTGCCTTCTCCAGCGCAGAACAAATATCATCCTGTAACTGGTGAATGAAGGATATCCATTGGTCTTTGATCATAACTTATTGGTTCGTGAATGGTCAATGGTGAATCGGCAATCTTATTTGTATTCACCATTGACCATTCAGCATTCACGAATGTTTAAATTCCTTCACTGCATCCACAAATGCCCTGGCATGGTCTACAGGTACATTGGGAAGTATGCCATGGCCGAGATTGGCAATATGCCTACCCGGTCCGAATGCCTGTAACATTTCTCTTACTTCTTTCTGGATGACAGGAATAGGGGATAATAATTTTGCCGGATCAAAATTGCCCTGGAGCGTAACATTGTTACCCGCAAACTGTCTGGCCAGTGCTGGTTTAATACACCAGTCGATGCCAAGACCATGCGCACCGGTAGCGGCCATGCTGTCGAGACTATGCCATGCGCCTTTTGCAAAGACGATGGTAGGTACATCTTCTTTTACCGCATCAACAATCTGGCGTATATATCTGAGCGAAAGATTTTCAAAATCGGCCGGACTTAATAATCCTCCCCAGCTATCAAATAGCTGAACTGTATCTGCACCTGCTTTTACCTGTGCTTTGAGGTAAGCAATAGTGGTATCGGTTATCATTTGTAATAACTGATGGGCAAGTTGTGGTTGGGTATAACAAAATGCTTTGGCTTCGTCAAATGTTTTAGAGCCTTTACCTTGTACCATGTAACATAGTAATGTCCAAGGTGCACCGGCAAAACCAATCAAAGGAACGCGACCGTTTAATTCTTTTTTGATGAGTTTGATGGCATCAAAAACATAACCAAGAGTTTCATCTACATCTGGTACGCGAACGCGATTGAGATCATTGGCTGTTTTTATCGGGTCGGGTAAAACGGGGCCTTTGCTTTCAATTAATTGTACTTCAAGACCCATGGCCTGTGGTACAACGAGAATATCTGAAAACAAAATAGCAGCGTCTACACCTACAATATCTACCGGTTGCAAAGTGATTTCACAGGCCAATTCCGGTGTCTGGCAGCGTTCAAAGAACCCGTATTTTTCACGCAGTACCATGTATTCAGGGAGGTAGCGTCCAGCCTGGCGCATCATCCACACGGGTGTTCTTTCAGTTGTTTCACCACGTAGGGTTCGGAGGAGTAGATCGTTTTGTAGCATAGAGGTTATGTGAATGGTGAGGTCAATGGTGAATTGTCAATGGTGAATATCCTTTTAATTCACCATTGACAATTCACCATTCAGGCCTCACTCAAGTAATGAATCGCCTTCCTCACCAGTTCATCTTTCCCCGGTGTATTGGCGGTGATTGTTTTATTGTTTGAATATTGTTTAATAGCCGCTGCTGTTGTTTGCCCGATGGCAAATAAAACAGTGTGGGCCGCAACTTTATTTAATTTAAAATAACTGTCTACAGCACTTGGACTGAAGAACAGGATCGCATCGTAAGCCTGTTCAATTTTTTTGTATAACGGAATGGTTCTGTACACTACCACTTCATTTACGTCTATACCAGCTTGAGCAAGTTTAGCGGGTAGTTCCTCTCTTCGCTGATCGCCGCAAAAGAAAACCACTTCATCGGTTTCTTCTGCTTCAATAATGACATCGGCAAGATCGGCAGCATTGTTTCCTGTACCAACTATTGACTGCTCTCCGAAATATTCTTTGATGATCTGTGCAGTGGTGTGGCCCATACAATAGATATTCCATTCCGGAACCTGTTGGTCAAGCATGGTAATGACAGATTCAACGGCATTCATACTGGTGAATACTACCGTGGCATATTGTAAAGCAATTTGTTCCACTTCCTGTTGAACATCAATATCTACTACAGGCTCGGTATCAATTACAGGATTAACCTGTAGATGTATGCCTTTTTGAGCGGCTTCATCTACCAGTATTTGTTGTACCGGTCGTGTACATAATATAGAGAAATTAGTTGCCATTTGTTCTGATCGCCTTGATAATTTCAGCTCCTCCTTTTTCTGTTATTTCTTTGGCTGCTGCTGTTCCAATGTTTATAGCGTCTGCAATAGATGTTTTTTTATAGACTTCTATTTTCTGTTGTCCATCGAGTGATAAAATATTTCCTTTGAAAATGATTTCATCACCTGCTATTTCTGCGAGCGCACTGATAGGTGTTGCGCATCCTCCCATTAGTACACGCAGAAACTGTCTTTCTGCTGTGGCACAAATAGCTGTATGGTTATGATTGAGCTGATGGCATTGTTCGAAAATATTTTCATCTTCGGTACGGCATACAATCATTACTGCGCCTTGTGCAGGGGCCGGTAACATCCAATCTAATTCAATGGATTTTTCCGGGCGAAGATTGATTCTTTCCAACCCCGCAGCCGCAAAAATGGCGCCCTGCCAGTTGCTCTCTTCCAGTTTCCGTAAACGCGTATTCACATTGCCACGCAGGTTATCGAACTGGTGATGCGGATACCTGTTGAGCCACTGGGCCTTTCGGCGCACGCTGCTGGTGGCGATGGTGAATGGTGAATGGTCAATGGTCAATGAAACTTTATTCACCATTGACCATTCACCATTCACGAACCCAATGGCTGCCGGTGTTGCCTCATCTTTGTACACCAGTAAATCTTTATATGATGCTCTTTTCAATACCGCTGCTTCTCTGATTCCTTTTGCCAGTTGTGTAGGCACATCTTTCATGGAATGAACAGCGATATCGATTTTTTTACTGAGTAATGCTGCATCCAATGTTTTTGTGAAAATACCCTGTACACCTATTTCATACAATGGGGTAACCAGGTCAATATCGCCCTCGCTTTTAATGTACACAAGTTCAGCAGCTATCCCTTTTTCTTTCAATAGCTCCTGTACCCATGTGGCCTGCCACACGGCTAACTGACTGTCGCGTGTACCTATTCTGATTACCTTATCCATGGTTGATTAATGACTGATGGTCATGAAATCGTTGATCGCTTCAATGTAGTAACAACCCGGCTGGTGCCTGTTACGCATTTTAACGGCTACATTGTTTACCACTTTTTGAATGGCTTCTGTATTAATATCTTCAGTTGCTCTCTGTGAAGTTAAAAATAATCCACAGGAATGCATATCATGTAATTTCTGCTTCACTGCTTTGAGTACAGGAACATGGCGACGCTGACTGGTCCATACAGCAAATTCATCCATATGATGCTGAATGATAGCCATTGCTTTGGGAACTTCGGCTTTTCTTTTGCGAAGTGTTTGATCATTGATCTTTGAAAGATCATCTACATTGGCGAGTAATATATTATCCTCCTGTGCCAGTGCAGGATCAATATTATTGGGAATCGAAAGATCGATCAGTATTTTTAAACGGCCTGACTGAACATTAGCGCAGGTAAGTATAGGCTTCTCTGCATTGGTAGCTACAATCACAATATCTGCATCGTTTACTTCTGTTTCCATCCGGCTCCAGTTAGCATGACTTAGTTTCATGCTGCCAGCCAGTTCAATCGCTTTTTCTTCTGTTCTGTTGATGAGTGTGATATTGCGGGTATCTAAATAATCAACAAGATTCTTACAGGTGTTGCGGCCTATCTTTCCCGTACCCAGCAAAACGATTTTTTTATTACTGGTATCGGTCAGTTGTTCACGAATAAACTGGATCGCCGCAAATGAAACAGAAATAGTACCGCCACTTAAAGCGGTTTCATTTTTTATTTGTTTGGAGGATTGTAAAACAGTGTTGAACAAACGTTCCATAAAAGCACCGATCATGCCTTTTTCTTTCGAAAATTTTACTGCCAGTTTCATTTGCCCCACAATTTCATAATCGCCCAGTATCTGCGAATCAAGACCGGCACCTACAGAAAAAATGTGTTCTAATGCTGCGGTATCCTTTTTTATATAGCAACGCTGAAGAAATGTGGCTGCATCGCCCACAGTTACATCGCAAAGTAATTGAATAAGGGTGTTGACATCAGGGGCAAGGCCATATATTTCTGTTCTGTTACAGGTGCTTAAAACAAACAGTTCTTTTAAGCCAATCTGTTTGGCGTTATGTAAGATAACACTGTACTGCTCCGGGTTAATAGCAAAATTGCCACGAATGCCGGCATCCGTCTTCTTATAGTTAATTCCTGCTACAAAAAATTGTCCTTTCTCCATATACTGCCACGATTCTTTTGGTCTCGCTTCAAATAAGTACGCAAAGGTATCCCGCAGGGTTTCTTTAAAAACATGACAAACGTCATTACATTGTCATTTCTCTGTCAGGATTTTCTATGAGTGGTTGTTTTCCTCCTTGAAAATAAATCTAATTCTGCCTAACACTCGTTCATTTTCGCGAACAATGCTCACAGAACCTTTTACAATGGAGATTGTTAGTCTACTTTTGCAAATTCAAACTGATCTATGGCAACAAATGCGAAGCGTGCACTTTTACTGATGAACCTGGGCTCTCCCGATTCCACATCTGTAAAAGACGTAAGAAGATACCTGAATGAATTCTTAATGGATGGACGTGTAATTGACATTCCTTATATCGTTCGCAGTTTGCTTGTGAGGGGTATCATTGTTCCTTTTCGGGCGCCTAAATCTGCGGAAGCTTACCGAAGCATCTGGACAGATCAGGGTTCGCCACTGATTGTACTCACGAAACAATTGCAGGAAGCGGTACAACATAAAATTACTGAGCCGGTAGCCATAGCCATGCGTTATGGAAATCCTTCACCCCGACAGGCATATGATCAATTGATCAAAGATCATCCCGGATTGGAAGAAGTGGTACTGCTGCCTTTGTATCCGCATTATGCGATGAGCAGTTATGAAACGGCAGTAGAATATGCCAAAGAACAGCATGTAAAGGGTAATTATCCCTTTAAGCTCAATGTCATTCAGCCTTTTTATGATGATGCAGATTATATTGACGCATTATCACAATCTATACATCCTTATCTGGAACAGGATTACGACCATATTTTATTCAGCTATCATGGTATCCCTCAAAGGCATATCCGCAAAAGCGATACTACAGGCTGTCATTGTCTGCAGGTAAACAACTGTTGCGAAACAGTATCATCTGCACATGCCACCTGTTACCGGCATCAATTGGTGGTAACTACCAAAATGGTAGCTGAAAAATTAGGTATACCCAAAGAGAAATACAGTATTTCATTTCAATCAAGATTGGGCAAAGGCTGGCTGGAACCTTTTACAGATAAGCGTTTCGAAGCAATGCCGGGAGAAGGTATTAAAAAATTATTGGTAGCCTGTCCGGCCTTTATCAGCGACTGTCTCGAAACCATTGAAGAAATAGGTGAGGAAGGAAAAGAAACTTTCATGCATGCGGGTGGTGAGTCTTTTACTTTAATTCCCTGTTTAAATACGCATCCGGCGTGGGTAAAGACAATTATTAAACAATTTGAAAATTTGAAAATTTGAAAATGATAGACTGCTATTGCCAATTGCAGTATCTATATTTATATAACAAAAAATAAAAGCAGTGAAAATAAGGATGCACACCGCTACTTTATTTTCAAATTAGCACATTTTCAAATTTTCAAATTCTCCTCTTGTATAATTACCTCAAAGCTCTCCACATCATCTTCATCGTAACCTGGTTTGCGGGGATGTTTTATATGCCCAGGTTGTTTATTTATGCTACTGAAGCAGGGGAGAAGAACGAAACAGAAAAGAAAATTCTGCTCGAACAGTTTGCGGTGATGATGAAAAGATTGTGGTATGGTATTACCTGGCCATCTGCCATACTTACGTTGATTTTAGGGTTATCTGTTTTATTTCAGGGAGGCTGGCATAAAACTTTATTCGATGCTGCTGGCACCTGGTTATTGGTGAAATTGATTTTTGTACTCTTTTTATACCTCTATCATTTTTCACTCCACCGCATTTTTAAACAGCAAATAGCCGGGGTTTACAAGTATAGTTCCAACCAGCTAAGGATATGGAATGAAGTAGCCACCATTTTCCTGGTAGCCATCGTAATGCTGGTCGTAGTAAAACAAAGCCTCAGTTTTGTATGGGGGCTGGCCGGACTTTTACTTTTTGTACTGCTGTTAATGAGTGCTATCCGCATTTATAGGCGGGTAAGAAAGGGGTGATTAATCATGCAAAAAACAAAAGGCAAAAGTGAAAATAGAGTACTGCTTCATAGCTTAATGTATAATTATTTGATTTTCAACAGTATAAATCAGCAATAATCCATTTGGTGTTGACTTCTGGCTTTTGATTTTCGACTTTTGGCTTTTCACTTTTCCTCCCCTATATTTCTTACCTTCGCAGCCTTTAAAACCTGCCTGAGAGGGCATTTCAGGTAAAGCAAGACGATCAGAAGACTATGAGCGCTAAATACACGGAATTTTCAGGATTGAACCTCCCGGCCATAGAAAAAGAAATACTGGCCAAATGGAAGGATGGACAGGCATTTGAACAAAGTGTTTCATTGCGTGCGGGTAAAACACCATTTGTGTTTTATGAAGGTCCACCCAGCGCCAATGGTATGCCAGGTATTCACCACGTTATTTCCCGTACGCTGAAGGATATGGTTTGTCGTTATAAAACCATGCAGGGCTTTCAGGTAAAACGTAAAGGCGGATGGGATACCCACGGTTTACCGGTTGAATTGGGTGTGGAGAAAGAACTGGGTATTACAAAAGAAGACATCGGTAAGAAAATTTCAGTGGAAGACTATAACCAGAAATGTCGCGAAGCAGTAATGCGTTATAAAGACATCTGGGACGATATCACTACCAAAATGGGTTATTGGGTTGATCTGAATGATCCCTATATCACATTCGACAATAAATACATTGAATCGCTCTGGTGGATTTTGAGTGAGTTGTACAAGAAAGGTTATCTCTATGAAAGCGTTTCTATTCAGCCCTATTCACCTGCTGCAGGAACGGGATTGAGTTCACATGAACTGAACCAGCCAGGAACGTATAAAGATGTGAAGGATACAAGTGCAGTGGCGATGTTCAAAGCCATCAGCGACAGTAAGACGCAGTTTCTTTTTGAGGCCGCTGGTTCTGATGAAGTATTTTTCATGGCCTGGACAACTACTCCATGGACACTTCCTTCGAATTTAGGTTTGACGGTTGGACCGAATATTGAGTATGCACTGGTACATACATTCAACCCATATACACATCTTCCCGTAAATGTGGTTTTGGCAAAAGCCTTACTGGGTAAGTATTTCAAGCCGGAAGGTGAGAATGGTGATTTTGCGGGATACAATGCAGAAGTGAAATTATTACCCTGGAAAATTATCACAACATTCAAAGGTGCAGCAATAGAAGATGCTACTTATGAGCAGTTGCTTCCTTATGAAGCCAATTCGCTAAAAGTAGTTCAAGAAATCACCCCGGGTGCTAAGCCTTTCCGTGTATTGTGTGGCGATTTTGTTACGACAGAAGATGGTACCGGTATCGTACACACTGCCCCCGCTTTTGGTGCAGATGACTATAAGGTTGGACAGAAATACAATATCGGTATACTCACCATGGTTGATCGTGAAGGAAAATTTGTGGATGGATTAGGTGAGTTCAGTGGCCGCTATGTAAAGAATTATAAAGACGATAAAGATTATGTAGATGTAAATGTTGACATCTGCGTAAAACTGAAAAAGGAAAACCGTGCTTTCAAAGTGGAGAAATATGAGCACAGTTATCCGCATTGCTGGAGAACAGATAAACCCGTTCTGTATTACCCGTTGGATGCCTGGTTCATTAAAACCACCGCTGTGAAAGACAGGATGGTAGAATTGAATAAAACCATCAACTGGAAACCCAAAAGTACCGGTGAAGGACGTTTTGGTAACTGGCTGGAAAACATGGTGGACTGGAATTTGAGCCGCAGCCGTTATTGGGGCACGCCTTTACCTGTATGGCGCACAGATGATGGAAGTGAAGAAGTTTGTATAGGATCTATTGAAGCGTTGAATGAGGGTATCCGCAAAGCCAGTGAAGTACTGGGTGGTGATGTCAATAAAAATTATTTACACGAAGGCATTCTCGATCTGCACAAACCTTATGTAGATGAAATCGTGCTGGTGAGTGCATCTGGTAAACCCATGCACCGTGTTCCCGATTTGATTGATGTATGGTTTGACAGTGGTGCCATGCCTTATGCACAATGGCATTATCCGTTTGAAAATAAGGAACTGGTTGATAAAGGTGAATCCTTCCCCGCCGATTTTATTGCAGAAGGTGTTGACCAGACCCGAGGTTGGTTTTACACATTACATGCGATTGCCGTGATGTTGTTCGATAACGTGGCTTATAAAACCGTAGTGAGTAATGGATTAGTGTTAGATAAGAATGGTAACAAAATGAGTAAGCGCCTGGGTAATGTGGTGAATCCATTTGAAACCATTGAAAAATATGGTGCAGATGCCACGCGCTGGTACCTGATCACCAATGCTTCGCCCTGGGATAATTTGAAATTTGATATTGCAGGTATCCAGGAAGTACAACGTAAATTCTTTGGGACACTCTATAATACCTACCAGTTCTTTGTGCTGTATGCCAATGTAGATGGATTTGCTTTTAAAGAAGCACCAATAGCATTGGCCGACAGACCTGAAATAGATCGCTGGATTCTTTCTTCACTCAACACATTGGTGAAAAAAGTAACAGCCGCCATGGACGATTATGAACCCACACTGGCAGGCCGTGCCATCGAAGAATTTGTAGATGAGCATTTGAGCAACTGGTATGTGCGTTTATGTCGCCGCCGTTTCTGGAAAGGAGAATATGAGCTGGATAAGATCAGTGCTTACCAGACTTTATATGAATGCCTGGAAACCATTGTGAGACTCATGGCACCTGTTTCGCCTTTCTTTAGCGATGCTGTTTTCCGTAACCTGAATGCGGTTACCGGCAGATTTACGGTGGATTCTGTGCATCATGCAGATTTTCCTGTAGCCAATGAATCGGTTGTTGATTCGGCATTGGAAGAAAGAATGCAACTGGCACAGGATGTTTGTTCGCTCGTGTTATCACTACGCAAGAAAGTAAATATCAAAGTGCGTCAGCCATTACAGAAAGTGCTGATACCTGTTCTCAATCCATCCATGAAACAACAACTGGAGCTGATTGAAGACTTGATTAAAGCAGAAGTGAATGTTAAGGAGATGGAATACATCACCGATACGGAAGGGATCATCAAGAAAAAAATCAAACCCAATTTCAAGGCACTGGGTACCAAACTGGGTGCAAAAATGAAAGCTGCGGGCGCATTGATTACCGCTTTTGGTCAGCATGAGATTGCAACGATTGAAAAAGAGGGTCAGATCAACCTGAACCTGGATGGCGAAATGGTCAGTATCCTGCTTTCTGAGGTTGAAATTGCTGCGGAAGACATACCGGGATGGAGTGTAGCAAGCAAAGGCAGTCTTACGGTTGCCCTTGATATTACCCTTACCGATGAGCTGAAACAGGAGGGAGATGCCCGTGAATTCGTGAACCGGATACAAAATATTCGGAAAGAAAGCGGTTTTGAACTCACAGACCGTATATTCGTGACCGTGCTTGAGGCTGAAAGTCTTAAGCCGTCTATTGTTAAGTATAACGATTATATTTGCCGCGAAATTTTGGCAGATGTCATACAATGGGTGCCCGAGATAACCGATGGCACTGAAATTGAGGTTAATGACATTCTGTTGAAAGTGGTAGTAAACAAAAAAGGATAAAAGCGTATGGCTACTAAAAAACCAGCCCCTAAGGCAGCAAAAAAACCGGCTCCGAAGGCGGCACCAGCCAAGAAAACAGCTTCAAAACCAGCACCTAAGAAGGCTGCGGCTAAACCTGCGCCTAAAAAGGCGGCTAAACCAGCACCCAAACCTGCTCCTAAAAAAGCAGCTCCGCCTAAAAAAGCGGCACCTGCCAAGAAAGCAGCCAAGCCTGCCCCTAAGCCAGCTCCGAAAGCCCCAGTGAAAGCACCGGTAAAAGCTGCCAAGCCAGCGCCCAAACCGGCAGCTAAACCAGTTGTGGCACCCAAGAAAATCGTTGTTACAGCACCGGTTAAACCCGGTACCAAAGCACCGATTCCGCCTTCAAAACCGGCACCAGCAGCAAAACCTGTATCGGTTCCTTTACCTCCGATGAAAAAACCGGAGCCAAAAGGTCCGCCCACACCACCTGTTAAACCCGTAAGAAAGGCCCCAGAGCCACTGAAAGAAGTTAAGGTTCCAAAAATCAATACCAAAAGCAGTGTGTCTTATCAGCCTGGATATACACCATTAGAAAAAAGAGTAGAAACTGTGAGAAACAACGAGACTTTAGTGAAATACAGCGATGCGGATCTGAATGAATTCCGTGATCTGATCAATAAAAAATTAGAAGCTGCCAAAAAAGAACTGACCTATTTACAGGGACTTATTACCCGTAAGGATGAAATGGGTGGCGATAACGACGATGCACGTTACATGACCATGGAAGATGGCAGTATGAGCATGGAAAGAGAGCAACTGAGCCAGATGGCCAGCAGGCAGATCACTTATATTGATCACCTGGAAAAAGCACTCATGCGTATCGAAAACAAAACCTACGGTATCTGCCGTGTTACCGGTAAACTGATCGATAAAGCCCGTTTACGCGCCGTACCACACGCAACACTGAGCCTGGAAGCAAAGCTGGGATTGGTGAAGCCGAGTGCAGAATAGTCCCCCCCGACCCCCTGAAGGGGGAGCAATGAATGTATAATAATAAGAGCCGCTTAGAAAAACTAAGCGGCTCTTATTGTGTATATTTTAATCCTCCAAACTCCCCCTTCAGGGGGCCGGGGGGGCTACTTCACTTCCTGCATCTCTACCAACCTTTTATAAATACCTCCCCTCATCAGCAGTTCATCGTGTGTTCCTCTTTCTGCGATTTCGCCTTTTTGGAGAACGATGATTTCATCGGCGTTTCGGATGGTGGATAGACGGTGGGCTATGACGATGGATGTTCGCTGCTGCATCATATTATTGATGGCATCCTGAACCAGTCTTTCACTTTCGGTATCGAGAGAGGAAGTAGCTTCATCCAAAATCAATATCGGTGGATTTTTGAGAACGGCACGTGCAATGGTTACCCGCTGGCGTTCACCACCACTCAGTTTGCTACCACGGTCACCAATATTTGTATCAAAACCTTCTTCTTTTCGCTGAATAAAATCATAGGCATTGGCCACACGCGCAGCCTGTTCAATAGCACTGTAGTTTACGTTGTCGATACCGAGTGCAATATTATTGGCAATGCTGTCATTGAATAAAATGGGTTCCTGTGTAACAATACCCATCTGGTTCCTGATAGAATGTAATGTGTACTCTTTTACATTCACTCCGTCAATCAGTAACTCGCCATTACTTACATCATGAAAACGGGGAATGAGATCGGCCAGTGTACTTTTACCTGCACCAGATGAACCAACAAGTGCAATGGTTTTTCCTTTTTCGATTTTCAGGTTGATGTTTTTGAGAATGGTAACATCATCATAGGAGAAAGAAACATTTTTAAATTCAATGGAATGCTCAAAACGTTCCAATGTTCTGGCATCGGGGTTGTCTGTAACGGTTACAGGGGCTCTCAAGACTTCCTCAATTCGCTGGATGGCTGCACTGCCTCTCTGTGCACTGTAGAATGAACCTGAGAGCGATTTGGCCGGATTAATGATTTGTGTGAAGAATACGATATACGTAATAAAACTTTCTGCTTCAAGTCCAAGCTCACCATCCAACACCAGCTTTCCACCAAACCACAGGATACAGGACAAAACCAACACTCCCATAAATTCCGACATAGGAGAAGCCAGGTCTTTCCTGAAATTCATCCGGTTACGGATATGGTTGAGTGCATTATTGTTGTTGATGAATTTGCTTTGCAATATTTTTTCTGCATTAAAAGCCTTGATAACTCTTAATCCGCCCAATGTTTCATCTAGAATAGACATGAGTGTTCCCAGTCGTTCTTGTGATGCAGTGGATTGCTTTTTTAATGAACGACTCAGGCGGCCAATGATGAAACCTGTAAGTGGTAATAGTACCAGCAGGAACAGTGAAAGTGCCGGACTGATCAATACAAGGAATATAAGAATGATCAGAATATTTAAAGGATCACGTATCAATCCTTCTAAAGTGCTCATAACGCTCCATTCAACTTCATTGGCATCATTACTCATTCTGCTGATGATATCGCCTTTGCGCTGTTCAGTAAAATAGCCAATAGGCAGTTCAAGAATTTTACTGTAGAGGTCGGAACGTAATTTGGTCATCACATAATTACGCATAGGTGCCAGCACCCGGAAGGATAGATAGGTAAAAAGATTTTTAAAGAAGATGGATAGGATGATGATACCGCAAATTGCCCCTAATGCATACACTTCTCCATGTTTGGCAATTAACTGGCTGATAAAATACTTGAGATAATTTAACATGCCATTAGCGGTAAACTCGAATGTTGGCTTAATATTCACCAATTTCTCTTTTCCGAATAATAATTGCAGAAAAGGTGCCAGCATGGCCAGTGATACCAGTGAGAAAAGAATGGAAAACAGGTTGAAAAACAGGTATAATACAATGTTTCGCTTCTGGGTACGCAGGTAAAAGAGTATTCTCGAAAAACGCTTCATAATCAGGATAAAATCGGTAAAACACAGCAAAGTAAGTAATTTTACCACCAATTAAAGCGATCAACATGGAAGAGGGTAAACGTCAACGACAAGTGGCAGGGGCCATACAGGAAGAAATGAATGATATTTTCAGGCGACTGAACCTGGCCATGATTGATGGTGGAATGGTATCTATTTCATCCGTTAAAGTAACCCCCGATTTGCTGGAAGCGAGAATATACCTGAGTATTTTCCAGGTAAAAGACCAGAAGGCGGTAATGAAAACCATCGAAAACCGTGCCTGGGAAATCAAGAAAGAACTGGCCGATAAAATGAAACACCAGCTCCGCCGTATACCCGTATTGCATTTCTACCTGGATGATACATTGGATTATGTGTTTAAGATGGAAGAAATTTTCAAGAAGATTAATGAGGAGAAGAAAACAGAGGAGGAATAGGCGAGAATGGTGAATGGTCAATCGTGAATCATCTACATATTCACCATTGACCATTGACCATTCACCATTGACCATTCACCATTACCAAACCCACCACTTTGAATTTCCTATTTGCCTGGCGCTATTTCCGGTCCAAAAAATCTACCAATGCGATTAACATCATCGCATGGATCAGCGTTACGGCTATTACGGTGGGTTGTGCTGCACTTATTATTATACTCAGCGTATTCAATGGGTTTGAAGAATTGGTGAAAGGATTGTACACCGATTTTTATACTGATATCCGCATTGCACCAGCAACCGGAAAAGTATTGAAGCTGGATGCTGATCAGTTGCAAAAAATAAAATCCGTTAACGGCGTAAGTATTGTAAGCCTGGTGGCGGAAGAAAAAGCATTACTCGTAAATGGCCCTTATCAAACCATTGTACTGGTAAAAGGTGTGGACGAACAGTATGCGTCTACCAATAAAATTACGGCACATATCAAACGTGGTAAATTCTCACTAGGTAATGCTGAAACACCACAAATCGTATTGGGATATGGTATTGAAAATGCCATTGGTGCCGATGTGGAACGATCTCTTTATCCGCTCACCTTATACACGCCAAACAGAAAAGCGAAATTCAATTCACTGGATGGATTGAGCGTAAACAATATCACTGCATCGGGTACTTTTCAGGTACAACAGGAATTTGATAATAAATACGCATTCACCAATCTGGCTTTCTTCCGGTATATGCTGAATATGGAAGCAGATGAATACAGTGCAGTAGAAATAAAAGTGAAAGAGGATGAGAATGCCGTCAAACAATCACTACAGGACATACTGGGAACCAACTATATTGTTCAAACACGATATGAACAGAATAAAAGTCTGTATGCGGTCATGCAATTGGAGAAATGGGTCATCTACGCCATTCTCTCTTTGATACTTGTGGTAGCCGCTTTTAATATGATTGGTGCATTGACCATGCTGGTACTGGAAAAGCAAAAAGATATTGCTGTGCTGCAAGCCATGGGTGCATCACAAAAAAGAATACAAGCTATTTTCCTTTCAGAAGGTTTATTACTGGCAGGTGTTGGTGCTGTACTTGGGATGATTCTGGCTACCATCATCTGTTGGATACAGATCAGGTTTGAACCCATTAAACTGGCTGGTGATACATTTATTGTAAAAGCCTATCCGGTAAAACTGCTGCCTGCAGATTATTTACTGGTACTGGTAACCGTTACAGCCATCGGTTTTATTGCAGCCTGGATTCCTTCCAGAAAAGCCAGCAGGCAGGAGTTGGCGTTGAAATAAAAATTCAAAAGCCAAAAGTCAAAAGTCAAAATTTTCAAATAGAGTCCTTCGGATAAAACAAAGTGTATATACAAAAAGAAGCCGCTTAGTCTCTAAGCGGCTTCTTTTCGTTTATACTATCTTTTGAATTTTAACTTTTGACTTTTTACTTCTCTTAATAGTCTCCCAAAGTCTCCGGCAACTGCGCTAATGCTTTGGCTAACTGTTCATCGCTGGGAGCAATACCATGCCATTCATGGCTGCCTTCCATAAAATCAACGCCCTTACCCATGGCCGTTTTCATCATGATACAGATGGGTTTACCCTGACCGGTCATTGATTTGGCTTTGTCCAATACAGCCACTACATCATCCATATCATTGCCATTCATATCCAGTACGGTCCAGTTAAAGGCCCTGAATTTATCATGCAGGCTATCGAGTGCCATTACTTTACTGGTTGGGCCATCAATCTGCTGACCATTCCAGTCGATGGTGGCAATGAGGTTATCTACTTTATGGTGAGCAGCAAACATCACGGCTTCCCATATTTGTCCTTCCTGTAATTCGCCATCACCATGTAAAGAGAAAACCAGGTGAGGGTCGTTATTGAATTTTTTAGTTAATGCGGCACCAATGGCAACACTCATACCCTGACCCAATGAACCACTCGCAATACGAATACCGGGTAAATGTTCATGTGTGGTGGGGTGACCCTGTAAACGTGTATTCAGTTTACGGAAACTGACTAGTTCTTTAGCATCAAAATAACCGGAACGGGCGAGTACAGAATAGTAAACAGGTGAAATATGTCCGTTCGACAGGAAAAACAGGTCTTCGCCAACACCATCCATTTTAAACTGGCGGTCATGTTTCATGGTATGAAAAAACAGGGCAGTTAAAAAATCGGTACAGCCCAATGAGCCACCGGGGTGACCACTCTGTACGCCATGTACCATTCTTACGATGTCGCGCCTAACCTGTGAGGCCGCTGATTGCAGTTCCTGAATGCTTGCCATATTACGGTTTTAAAAGTGCTGCGAAGATAAAGGGAAATAGTGAATGGTGAATGGTGAATGGGGAATGCTGGAAGTGAGTTTGTGGAGAATGGGACATAGCTAATGGGTTATAGGCAATGACCTTTTTTGTTTATCCAGCCTTCACAAACCTGACAAGCTCAATTGACCATTCACCATTCACCATTCACTATTTCCCCCCAATTCATTAGTTTTGCCCCACTTAAAATTGCAATATGTCAGAAGAGCTGGATTTAATAATAGCCGATACAGAAGACAGTATGGGCAAAGCCATTAATCACCTTGAAACCGAGCTCACCAAAATCAGGGCCGGTAAAGCCAATCCAACAATGCTGGATGGTATTGCGGTGGATTATTATGGTTCTCCTACCCCTATTAACCAGGTAGCCAATATCAGTGTGCTGGATGTGCGAACCATTAGTATCCAGCCCTGGGAGAAAAATATGCTGGCGGCGATTGAGCGGGCCATTATGGCGGCCAATATTGGTATTACGCCACAGAACGATGGTGTTCAGTTGCGTTTGTTCCTGCCACCACTTACGGAAGAAAGAAGAAGAGAACTGGTTAAAAAAGCAGCAGGTGAGGGTGAACATTCAAAAGTGGCCATCCGTAACATTCGTCGTGATGCCATTGAACAAGTTAAAAAATTACAGAAAGACGGTCTGAGTGAAGACGCTGCCAAAGACGCAGAAAAAACCATTCAGGATATAACCGATAAATATATTTCTCTGGTCGATAAACACCTGGCGGCTAAAGAAAAAGAGATGATGGCGGTGTAGATCGCGGATGTCAGATGTCGGATGTCTGATTTGATAGTAAAAGAGGTTGCAGATTTATCTGCAACCTCTTTTAATGTAGTACCTCCTAAAAAATCCTACATCTGACATCCTACATCTGACATCCGACATCCTCCATTATTTTTTATTCACCAGGTACACCCCACAAAGTATAACACCGAGGCAGCCGACTTGAAGGAGTGTTATTTTTTCGCCGTCGAGTAATCCCCAGAAAACAGCTACAAAAGGAATTCCATAGGTAACCATGGAAGCAAATAGTGTTCCGGCTCTTTTTACCAGCATATAAAAAATGATAGAGGCAAAAGCCGTACCCAGTACACCCAGTATAAAAGATGCACCTGTTGCTTTTAAGACGGGTGCATTGGTTAATTCAAGTTGCAGGTATCCGGTAATATAGAGAATGATGGATGAGGGTATGATGAGAAATACAAATGCCAGCGAAGCGATATTGAGTGAACCTACTTCTTTCATATATCGTCCCACCATATTTACATTGATACCATAACATAAAGTAGCCAGCAATACTAAACCTGCATAAGACAGGTTATTAAAGCTTACTTCTTTGCCGGATAACATCAGCAAACACAATCCGATAAAACCAATAATCACACCCATTATTTTGGTGCTGTTGGCTTTTAACTGGAAGAATGAAATTCCCACCAGTATGGTAAACATAGGAGTAAGAGCATTGAGAATACCTGCCAGTGAACTGTCAATCTCAGTTTCTGCAATACAGAATAAATAAGCCGGAAAGAAATTACCCAGTAATCCTGATAAGATCACCAGCAACCATCTGTTCTGTGGTACCTGTTTTAATGCCTTAAGTGCAAAAGGAGTGAGAATAAGACCGGCGCTGAGAATACGGATAGATGCTACCTGGTAAGGTGTGAGTACCCGCATGCCTTCTTTCATAAGTATGAATGAACTGCCCCAGATGATGGATAAAACGATGAATATGCCCCAGTTAATGATTTTATCTCTCACAGTGTAGTTTTTGTAAAGGTGAGGTTTTGGAATGAGTTATTAGCCACAGATGCACAGATTTAAGCAGATTAATCTGTGCATCTCTGGCTAATAAAACTAACTTTAAGAGACCAACAGACTTTCAAATGATACAACTCAATAAAATCAGTACCCGCGCCCCCAGGAACCTCAATAAAGAAAAAACAAAAGCAAAGACAGCAAAACTGGTGGCTGAACTCGATGAACTGCAAAACCTTTTATTCGCAGAAGGGAAACATTCAGTATTAATAGTGATTCAGGGTATGGATGCCAGTGGAAAAGATGGGGCCATCAGGAATGTTTTTGGTAACATGAACCCACAGGGGGTAGCGGTCACTTCTTTTAAAGCACCTACAGCACTGGAACTGTCGCACGATTTTCTCTGGCGTATTCACCAGCATGCTCCCGCAAAAGGCATGATACAGGTATTCAATCGTTCGCATTATGAAGATATACTGGTAACACGTGTACATAAATGGTGCACCGACCAGCAGGCAAAAGAAAGAATGCGTGCGATTAACGATTTTGAATGGTTGCTAACCAAACACAATCATACACATATCCTCAAATTCTACCTGCATATTTCACTGGAAGAGCAAAAACAGAGGCTTACAGAACGCATTCATGATCCGCAAAAACAATGGAAGTACAATGAGAAGGATTTTGAGGAATCAAAACTCTGGAAAGAATATATGCGGATGTATGAAGATTGTTTTAACCAGTGCAATAAAGTACCCTGGATCATTACGCCCTCAGACCAAAACTGGTATAAGGAGTACGTGATGGCAACGGCATTACACAGCCTGTTAAAGGGGTTGAATATGCAATATCCGGGACTAAAGAAATAACTGTTTTCTTTTTCAGTTTAATTTGAGTATTTTCATTGCTCACCAAACCAATATCATTATGGGAATGCTCAAAGAGTTCAAAGAGTTTGCCATGCGTGGCAACCTGGTAGACATTGCAGTGGCTTTTGTAATGGGTGCTTCATTTGGAAAAATCGTGACCTCTTTTGTGGATGGCGTAGTAATGCCTCTGGTAGGAATGCTTACCGGTGGCGTTGATTTTAACGATAAGGTACTTGTATTGAAAGAAGCTGTAGCGGAAGTAAAAGATGCCAGCGGGGCAGTCATCACCAAGGCGGCAGCAGAAGTATCAATTAAATATGGCAGTTTTATCACCAATGTACTCGATTTCATCATAGTTGCTTTTGTGGTTTTTCTGGTGATCAAGGGAATTAATAAAATGAAAGCTCCCGAAACACCCGCAGCCCCTGCCGGACCATCGGAAAGTGAGAAATTACTGGCGGAAATCAGGGATTCGTTGAAGAAAGTATAGGAGGAAGTCCGATAGACGGAAAGTCAGAAAGTCCGGAAGAATATGCCGCGGACTTTCCGACTTCAATCTCCAAAGTGGATAAATAATGGCCCCTTCGGGTACAAATAAGCCCCGAAGGGGTTTTCTTTGCAGCTAAAGCATGAACCAGTGAATACAGCGAGTTACCAGATTAAATTAGACCAGTTTGAGGGTCCGTTCGACCTGTTGTTGTTCTTTATTGAGCGGGATGAACTGGATATCTATAATATTCCCATCACTAAAATCATCAAAGATTTTCTTGATTTTATTCATCAGGGGGAGAAGCTGAATATTGAACTCAGCAGTGAGTTTATTCTTTTTGTATCTACGCTCATGCGTATCAAGGCAAGGTTATTATTGCCACGTAAAGAAATTGATGCGCAGGGTAATGAAATTGATCCACGCCAGGAACTGATTGATAAAATCCTCGAGTACAAACGTTTCAAAGAAGCGGCTGTGCAGATGGCCGAAATGGAAGCCATGCGTATGCTCATGGTGAAGCGTGGTAACCTGCAAAAAGAACTGATTGATATTGGAGAAGACGCTTCAGAAGGTACTGAAATACAGAACATCACCATGTTCAAGCTGATGAAGGCTTTTGAAAAAGTGATGCAGCGTGTGCACGACCGCCAGAACAAACCCGTTCACACCGTGGTTCGCTATAACTACAGCATGGAAGGCAGTCGTGATTATATGCTCGACTTTGTGGCCAAAGAAAAAACGGTGGCTTTTGAAAAAGTATTTGAAGTATGTAACGATCGTATACACGCCATCTTTCTTTTCTTATCTATCCTTGAACTTACCCAGCAGAAATTCATGAAGCTGATGGTGGCAGAGGGAAAGAATAATTTCATTGTAGAATGGAACGATAAACGTGAGGAAGAACTGAAAGAAGAAGGGTTAACCGACGAAGACTTCACCAACACATTTACCGACGATCCAGTACCCACAGAAGAATAGGGTTTTTACTTTGGTCGATATAACTGCTGATGGTTTTTAAAAAAGCAGGTGCTACTGTTGGACATCCCTGGCTGTTACAGATCTGGTCGGGATAAATTTCTTTCTCCGGAATACATTCATGTGAGTGCATCACCACCGCACGGTTGAATGCATTACTGTTGCTACTGTCTAACCCATGCAGCCGATACGATTTTCCGAAAATTCCTTTGTACTGAACACCCACTTTATATCGCCCTGTAGAACTGCATTGAGAACCTTTTTGGTTGGAGTAACGAACATCTGATAAATACTGTTCCCTGCAATCTCCATGTGTTACGAGGCCGGCCTGCAGGATACTGTCTTTCTGCATATCATACACGAAAAATCTTTTTTTACCATTGTGTATCTGCAGATCGAGCAGGAAACAATAGCGTGTATCCAGGTTTTTCTTTTGGCTAAATGTTTTGATCTGTGATTGTAACTGCGAGAACCTGCTTTGTGTATACCCGATATATAGTAAATGGATAAAGGCAAACAACACGACTAACTTCTTCATGCATGAATTTTAAAGAGAGATGGAGTATTGCTTTTTTTCCATAAAAAAATCTGCGAATCTGTGGCTAAAAAATGTAAGCCGCAGATTCGCAGATGAAAGAAGAAAACATTATCCTAAGAGTACAGTTGTACTCACCGTTTCTTTTAACAATACACGAACAGCATCGGCAATACCCTGTGCATCATAGTTACACTCTCTGTGCAATTCTTTGGGTGTGCCATGTTCTACCAATCTGTCAGGAATACCAAGTATAGTTACATCTGCTTTATAACCGTATTTATTCATGAACTCCAGCACTGCAGAACCAAAACCACCTACTACCGTTCCATCTTCTACGGTAACAATCTTATTGTATTTGCTGAAAGCTTCGTGCAATAAATCTTCATCAATGGGTTTTACAAAACGAAGATCATAATGAGCGGGGTCAATGCCTTCCGTTCTTAGTTCACGGATGGCTGTAGTGGCAAAATTGCCGGGGTGACCAAAACTCAATATCGCCACATCTCTTCCGTCTTTTATTTTTCTGCCCTTTCCTATCTGTATTGCTTCAAATGCGGTTCTCCATTCGGGCATTACACCTTCGCCACGTGGATAACGGATCACGAAAGGATAAGCCGTTGTTTCCAGTTGAGCTGTGTACATGAGGTTACGCAATTCCTGTTCATTCATCGGCGCACTCACAATCAGGTTAGGAATACAACGCATGTATGGAATATCGTAACAGCCATGGTGTGTGGGTCCGTCTTCACCTACCAGTCCGGCCCTGTCTAAACAAAGCACCACCGGTAATTTCTGAATGGCCACATCGTGCACTACCTGATCGTAGGCACGTTGCATAAAAGAAGAATAAATATTACAGAACACACGCATACCCTGTGTGGCCAAACCGGCACTGAGGGTAACAGCATGTTGTTCACAAATGCCCACATCAAATGCGCGATGCGGCATTTTTTCCATCATAAATTTTAAGGAAGAACCACTGGGCATGGCAGGTGTAACACCCATCACTTTATCATTCAGCTCCGCCAGCTCTATCATGGTATGACCAAATACATCCTGGTATTTGGGTGGTTGAGGCACATCAATCTTTTTCTTATAAATTTCACCAGTTACTTTATCAAAAAGTCCGGGTGCATGCCATTTGGTCTGGTCCTTTTCAGCCAGGGCATAACCTTTTCCTTTGGTCGTAATGATGTGGAGTAATTTCGGTCCGGGAATTTCTTTCAGGTCCTTTAATGTATCAACCAGTTTGGTAATGTTATGACCGTCGATCGGACCAAAATACCGGATCTTCAATGCTTCGAATAAATTGCTGCTCTTGCTCACTACACCTTTTACACTGGCTTCGAGTTTGGAGGCAAGATCGCGGCTGAGGTTTTTACCAACAGGCAGTTTGCCTAAGAGGTTCCAAACCTCGTCTCTTACTTTATTATAAGTAGGAGATGTGCTGATATCAGTAAGGTATTCTTTCAGCGCACCCACATTTGGGTCAATGCTCATACAATTATCATTCAGGATGATCAGCATATCGCTGTCTGCCACCCCTGCATGGTTCATGGCTTCAAAAGCCATACCGGCTGTCATGGAACCATCTCCGATAACAGCTACCGATTTTCGGTTTTCTCCCTTGTATTTGGCGGCCATGGCCATACCCAATGCGGCTGAAATGGAGGTAGAGGAGTGACCAACCCCAAAAGTATCATATTCACTTTCCGATCTTTTCGGAAAACCGCTCAGACCCTTGTATTTGCGATTGGTAATAAACTGGTCTCTTCTGCCTGTAAGGATTTTATGTCCATAAGCCTGGTGGCCAACATCCCATACTAATTGATCGTAAGGTGTATTGTACACATAATGAAGGGCTACACTCAATTCTACGACACCCAGGCTGGCACCAAAATGGCCGCCATGAACGCTTACTACGTCAATAATATATTGTCTCAATTCATCACAAACCTGGTGTAATTGCTCTCTGGAGAGCTTTTTCAGATCGTCGGGATGGTTGATATGGCTTAGTAACTGGCCGGGTTTAATCTCCATGCGGGCTGTCTTTGAAATGTAAAAGTACGTTTTTCGTGTTTAGCAATATCCAGTGATAAGTTAAGAAACAGTCTACAGCTGAGAAGGTTCGTCGACCCGGAACATTAATTTCCACCAAACAACTGCGGTTTTTGCCATTAATCAAAAATCAGGGTTCGTTCGGAATGCTTTCCCTCTATATTTGTTGATACATGAGGACGAGTAAATCTACATTATACTGGTGGTGTCAGTTAGGGGGATGGTTGTTCTATGGCCTGACCATGGTCTTCTTTGCCTTTATTTTTGAGAACCGAACCAATTATATTTTTTACCCCCGATTAGCGATTACCATCCTTTCCGGATTGGTTTTTACCCATTTGCTACGAGAGTTGATTGTGAAGATGGAACTGCGGCCACCTATACAGGTACAGAAATGGTGGTTAATGACAATCACTGTTTTAAGTATTATTGTTTTATATAGTTTGACGAATAGTGCCATTGTAGAATGGTCTGGTTTATATGACCCGGCCCGTAAGGTATCAGTGGAAAAAAGATTCCTTTCCAATGTAATTTTCGATTCGCCCATGATATTGGTTTGGGTGTCAATTTATTACATTTGGCATTATGTGGAACTGGGTACCAAGAGTGAGATCCAGAAAGTGAGGCTGGAAAGCCTGGTAAAGGAACTGGAGCTGAAAACCATCAAATCGCATATCAATCCGCATTTTATATTCAATGCCTTAAACAGCATCCGGGCCCTGGTGGATGAAAATCCTAACCGTGCGCGTACCGCCATTACTGAACTGAGTAATATACTCCGTAGCAGTATGCAGGCTGAAAAACTGGAAACAGTACCTTTTGAAAAAGAATTGAATATTGTAAAAGATTATCTGGCATTGGAGCATATACGTTTTGAAGACAGGCTTCAGGTGGAATATGAAATTGATGAGGATACACTTGACCAACCTGTTCCTCCCATGATGTTGCAGACCCTGGTAGAGAATGCCATTAAACATGGTATTGGCAAACAAAAAGACGGGGGGATGATTAAAGTTATTTCAGATTATCGCGATGATCATCATGAGCTGATCATCAGAAATACGGGTAAGCTGGATAATAATACCAGTAACGATGGCTTTGGTATCAACAGCACCAGAAACAGACTTAAATTATTATTCGGCGGAAAAGCTAACTTTGAGATCAGGGATATTGGAAACAATATGGTGGAAGCCACTGTAAAAATGCCCGTACAACACGTTTATTCATAATTCTATATAATAATCAGCGCTATGGCTATCAAAGCAATCATTATTGATGATGAAAGACTTGCACGAAATGAGTTAAAAAAGTTATTGCAGGATCATTCAGACATAGAAGTGATTGAGGAAGCAGCAAATGTGGATGATGGTATCGAAAAAATAGAGACCCTGAATCCCGATCTTATCTTCCTTGATATTCAGATGCCGGGTAAAACCGGATTCGACCTGTTGGCAGAAGTGGAGAAAGCACCCAAAGTCATTTTTACCACAGCCTATGATGAATATGCCATCAAAGCATTTGAAGTAAATGCGCTCGATTACCTGTTGAAACCCATTGAACCCAAACGTCTGGCTGATGCTATTCAGAAATTACAGGCAGAAATGTTCAAAGAGTCTGCCGGACTCAACGGCATCAACAGGGGGCCACTTACCGAACACGACCAGGTCTTTGTAAAAGATGGTGAGCGTTGCTGGTTTGTGAAACTGGGAGAGATCCGTTTATTTGAAAGCGTGGGTAACTATGCCAAAGTGTTTTTTGGTACCAATAAACCATTGATCTTAAAATCGCTGAACGCCCTGGAAGAACGACTGGATGACAGAATGTTTTTCCGCGCCAACAGAAAACATATCATCAACCTCCGCTGGATTGAAAAAATAGAACCTTATTTCAATGGTGGTTTGCTCGTTGACCTGAAAGGCGGTGAAAAGATAGAAGTAAGCCGCAGACAGACGGTGAAGTTCAAGGAAATGATGAGCCTTTAAGAATAAATAATAATGAATGGTGAATGGTCAATGGTGAATAGAATCTTCCACCTTTGACCATTCACCATTGACCATTCACGTTCCCCCTTAATTCAAACGCTAATATGAAAAAGTATCTTTTATCACTCACTGTCTTTATGATGGTGGGTGTTGCCTCTGCACAGAATGTTGAAGAGCTGATCAGCCAAAAAGAAGTAGAACGTATTGAACGCACACTTTCATCTGATGAGATGGAAGGCAGACGTACTTTTACCAAAGGCATAGATAAAGCGGCAGCTTTTATTGCAGATGAATTCAAAAAAACAGGGTTACAAACCTGGAATAACAGCGGTAATTTCTTACAGCAGTTTGTCATGGTCCGCCCTAAGTTCATCAGCCTCACTGCCAGTATTGGTGGTATTAGTCTCGACAGCAGAGATGTGGTAGTTGTTACCTGCCAGCCGGAAATCAATATCACTGAACAGTCTGGTTATGAAAAAGTAAAAATAGCTGCTGGTGCTAATCTTGGTACAGAAGCAAGAAAATACCTTGGTGCCAATAAGAACTATGTAGTAATCGTAGATACCAGTTTTTCAAAAACCTTCAGCACACTCACACGTCTTAAATCGAACATGTTCAAAACCGATAAGAATGTGGTGTTTATTCTAGCTGCAACCGATCCGGCCACTTATAGTGTAAGTGCAAAACATGAGATTACGGAAATGCCATTGGCAAATGTGGTGGGTGTATTGCCCGGTAAGAGCAAAAAGAATGAGTATGTGATTTTCTCTGGTCACTATGATCACCTCGGTATCATGGGTAAAGACAGGAATGGTAATGTACAGACCGATTCGATTTTTAACGGAGCCAATGATGATGCAGCCGGAACTACTGCCATGATGGTACTGGCGCAATATTTCAAGAAGATCAATAACAATGAAAGAACCTTGATTTTTGCCGCTTTCACAGCAGAAGAAGTGGGTGGATTTGGTGCCACATATTTCTCACGCCAGTTCGATCCCAAACAGGTGATGGCCATGTTTAATATTGAAATGATCGGATCGGAAAGTAAATGGGGCAAGAACTCTGCATTCATCACTGGTTACGAAAAAACAGATATGGGTAAAATATTGCAGGGTAACCTGACTGGTACTGATTTTACTTTTCACCCCGATCCATATCCGGAGCAGCAACTGTTTTATCGCTCAGATAACGCAACACTGGCCCGTTTAGGAGTGCCGGCGCATACCATATCCACTACAAAGATTGATGTAGACCCTTACTATCACAAAGCATCTGATGAATTCAGTACAATTGATATTGAGAATATGACACGTATTATCCGTGCCATTGCCTTGAGTTCAAGAGGTATTGTAAGTGGGAAGGAAACACCCACAAGGGTAAATACATCCGATCTCAGGTAGTTTTTTCGATCAGAATATATTACTGTCCCTGCCTCAGGCAGGGACTTTTTTGTGGTGTATTGAACAATAGCTGTTGTTTTTTTCTGTTTTGATGCAGTACATTCACATATTCCTCCACATCGTGAAATGCTAGTATGCGCAATTTTGTCTACATCTTTTTTTGTTGCCTGTATCTGTCTGGTGTAAACGCCCAAGAAAATCATGGTGAAGAAATAGCTGTCTGGAAACAACAACGGTTGAGAGAATTAAAATCTGAAACCGGTTGGCTCAACCTGGCCGGGTTATTCTGGTTAACTGAAGGAAAACAAACATTTGGAGGTGGCGCCACAGATGCAATACGTTTCCCCATCCCGTCATTTCCTGCCGGTACAGGGTATTATGAAAAGAAAGGAAATACGGTTACACAGGTACTTACAAAATCGATTGATATAAAAGTGAATGGCGTATTTAAGAAAGAGACTGTTGTATTTCAGCAGGACTCCTTGCAACAACCAGTCATTTCATTTGCATCTTTCCGATGGACGGTGATCAAGCGAGAAGATAAAATTGGTATACGCTTTAGAAACCTCGAGCACCCAGCCATCGCAGCGTTAAAAGAAATTCCCTGTTTTGCCATTGATACTTCTTTACGGATAAAGGCAAAACTCATACGACCCATTCTTCCAGCAAGTATTCCTATTGAAAATGTACTGGGGCAAACGACCATACAGTTTTCACCGGGTAAATTACAGTTCAGCATCCATGGAAAAATGTATACACTGGATGCGCTTACAGAAGACGATAAACTCTTTATTGTTTTTGGTGACGCCACCAGTGGGAAAACGACTTATCCTGCAGGCCGTTTTTTATATGCAGTTATGCCGGGCGATGATGGTATGACTGTTCTGGATTTTAATAAAGCCTTCAATCCGCCCTGCGCTTTTACAGCTTTTGCTACCTGCCCTTTGCCCCCATCTCAGAATATTTTACCAGTAGCCATAACCGCAGGCGAGATGAAAGCGGGGAACCATTAATTACTGTATGGTTGAATGACTCACAGTCCTCACAAGTTATGATGAGGTATTGTCTTCATCCATACCAACTTCTTCTAACTGGATTCTTTTTCTGAACTGACGCATTTGTTTAAAATACGTAGGTGTTAAACCAGTAATTTTTTTGAATTGATTGGATAAATGGGCAACACTGCTGTATTGAAGCTTGTAACTGATTTCAGTTAAATTAAGCTCATCATATAACAAGAGCTCTTTTACTCTTTCAATTTTATGTGCTATGATGAAATTTACAATTGTAGTACCGGTAACATCCGAAAACAAATTGGCTATATAGGTATAGCTACACCCCAGTTTTTCACTGATATAGTCCGAATAATTAATTTTTGGAGGCTCTTCATCGTAATGCACCATTTGAATGATAATCGTCTTGGCTTTTTCAATCAGCATAGCTTTTTTATCATCCATCAGTTCAAGCCCTTTTTTAAGGAGACCCAGTCTCAATTTCTCACGCTGCTCATCGCTGATTTCTCCTTTAATAGATACTTCACCAAGCAATACTTCGCCATAGTTCAGATCTAGCTTGTCTAATTGTTCGATGACTACAAGTTTACATCGGAACGAAACCATGTATTTTATATGTATTTTCAAATGCGGGGTGGTTTTATTGTAGAATACTTGTTGCTGATTTTTTTGTTAGAACAAGGGGTTGTTTGAATTTCAGTCTCGCTATTGCTTTCTTTTATAAGTACTGTTCGATTATCTTCTTCTGCTGCAATAGTGATGGTTTCATCGGGCAAACTAAAGAAGAAGCTCGCGCCTTTCTGCTCTTTACTTTCAGCCCATATTTCACCCCGGTGTTTTTCTATCAGGTGCTTAGACAGCAGTAAGCCAATGCCTGCGCTATTAGTATTTGCCCTGCGTGCTGACACCGATGCTAAACTTGCAGAAAAAAGCTGTTCCAGTGTTTCCTGATCCATACCTGTACCCGTATCAGTTACTGCGATCACAGAGGTGTTTTCTTTCTGTAGTACGGTAATTGTTATAGAACCACCGATATGTGAAAATTTAATAGCATTGGAAACAAGATTCTGTATGATAGAATGCAGCATTTTTTTATCAGCAAAAACAATAAAATCTTCAGGTATCGTATTTCGAAACTCAATTCTTTTTGTCAGCATATTTTCAGCAAGTAAAGCAACTACCTTGTTAATAGCATTAAGGAGGGTTACCCTAACCGGATAAAAAGTTTCTGAAGCAAATCTTATCCTGCCCCATTCTACCAAATGATCAAGCTGTTCCAATTCCTTAATGGCAGCACAGTATAGGGTGTCTAAAATGCTTTTTAATTCATCTGCATCTATTTCGGCAAGGTTTGTTTTGGTATAATCGATTAAGCTGATGAAACCAGCGAGTGGACTTCTTAAATCATGAGAGAGGATAGAAATAACACTTTCCTTATGGGTATTCAGGGTTTCCAGTTCTTTAACATAAACATCAATAGCATCTTCTGCATTTTTCTTTTCGGTAATATCCCGTAAAATTTTAACGAAGCCCAATATTTCACCATCAAATCCGGTCAATGGGAACACTAATCCGTAGGCAAATATTTTTTTTCCGTCTTTACAAATATGCCACCTGTTATCAATTGCTTTTCCCTCTTTGAGGGCTAATTCAATTTCTTTTTCGGGAATTCCGTTTGCAATATCAGTGTCGGAGAAAATACTGTGAAAAGGTTTTCCCATTATTTCACCTGAGTCGTACTGAAAAATACTGGTGGCACCTGTGTTCCAGCTATTGATCATTAAACTGGTATCCATGGTGAAAATGGCATAGTCAACTAAGCTGTCAATTACCTGGCTATAAAACTCGGTAGTAGGTATATAAGTTGTGTTTAAGGATCTTTTGTTAGTTGACGCATAATCCTCAGGGTATATTTGTTTATCTGTTTTGGGCATCAGGAAATTATTTGCATAAGTATTCATGCAAGATGCCTCCCACTATTTACCGGATACTTACAAGTTTCTTTTTAAATGTTACAAGATTCTCACTTAAAACTTTTTGTAAGTAGTAATACCCATTGCTTGATTTAATTCTCTCATACATTTTCGCATAAAAGTTAAAGTACTTACAATGAAAACTGCTTATGTATTAATAAATGCCCTGATTGAAGACAGTTGAAAACAGTTAACCCAGGGATAGTTATATAAATGAAATTTGCGGCCAGTTAGCCTTCAATGATTATCCCATATTTATTCAATAAACCCTGAACTGTAGCGAGCGAAAATCTAGCTTTTTTCAGATGATTGATTTCAGGATCAATGGAAAAATTGAAAGCACCACGAAAATCGGCCTTGTTGAGTGTGGTATCATCAAAGCGGGCATTGGTAAAATCGCAACCCGTGAAAACAGCTTCACTCAAAATGGCTTCTGTAAAGTCAACTTCAGTAAGGTTGCAGTCTTTAAAAACGGTGCCCGGCATTTTTCGTTTAAAAAAATTGGAAAAATGAAGTGCGCAGTTTTCAAAATGAGGGGTGAACATCACAGGGTGACAATGCTCAAAACTAATGCCCATCATTTTACAGTCTACAAATTTCACTTCACTGAAAGAGGTGTTGACCAATACAACACGGTCAAGATTGCAGTGATGAAATTCGCATTCCAGAAAACGGAAATCAGATAAATCTGTGTTGCTGAAATTACAGTGAAGAAAACGGCATCCTTCATAAGTGCCAGGTGATAACTGTACAGGCTTTGATGCATCGAACTCATAGACCTGGTCTTCGAAATATGCAGCATCCATGCGTATAAAATAGATAAGGAGATAAGAGGCTTAGCTATGGTTAACCATTTTGCTGAACAGTGGCGCTGCTATGAATGGCCGCACTCATTTCTTTGATGAGTGAAGAATCTTTTTCAATGGCATTGCCTACCACAATTACATCGGCACCGGCTTTACAGTTACGATATGCTTTTTCAGGATCGGTAATACCACCGCCAATGATTAAGGGGGCTTCAATATGACGGGCCACTTTTTCAATCATGGTTTCATTGATAGGGCGTTTGGCGCCACTACCCGCATCCATATAAATGAGTTTCATACCCAGCATTTCACCTGCCATGGCTGTACACATGGCAATTTCATTTTTATCGGCTGGAATGGGGGTGGCATTGGAGATATAGGAAACAGTAGTAGGCGCACCACCATCAATTACCATATAACCGGTTGGCATAATCTCCAGACCACTCTTTTTTACGAAAGGGGCACTGATCACATGCTGACCAATGAGTAATTCGGGGTTACGACCAGAGATCAATGACAGGTATAAAAGTGCATCGGCATACTTGCTTACCTGCGAAGGGGAGCCGGGAAACAGGATCACGGGAATATCGCATGCCGCTTTGATCTGCTGGATACATTCATCCAGGTGGCTGGATATAACCAGACTGCCACCCACAAAGAAATAGTCCACTTTAGCATCAACGGACAGTGTTACCAACTGGTCAATCTTGCTACCATCGACCTTGTCGGGGTCGATAAGCACCGTGAAGGACTTTCTGCCGGAACGCTTTCTTTCTGCCAATTGTTGATATAAAACCTGCTTCATTCAGTATCAGATGGATGCTCCTGCAAAAATGCAGAAAAGTTTTTGTTTAAGACGCTAAACGCCTGATTGTTTCGCATTTATTTGAAAGATAATGTGTTGAACCCGTTTCGCAGCCTGAAAGCACCGGTTTTTTTGTCATTTTTCCCCTACATGATTTACGAAAAAATCCCCATTCAACAAACCTTAACCCCAAAAAATCTTTCCCACAACCGGGGATATTGCGGCAAATTCAACCCTGATTTGACCTGTGAAATAATCCACATTCTTTATTCACAAGCTGTGCATATTTACGGTCTTGGTTTATCAGTTTGGAAAGATATTTTCGTCAACCGCTTAACATTTCGTTAATCCGCCGGACCCATTAAATAACCGCAAAAACCAGAACCGCATTATGGCTACTACCCGCTCTAAAAAAGGCTTGCAATTCGGGCGCCGCTTCACTAAAGAAGGCGTAAGCCCCTATGATCAGTTTGAATATGATTACAGAGATTCTGTGATCAAGAACCCCAATGGTGAGAAAGTATTTGAGATGAACAACGTGGAGGTTCCCAAACAGTGGAGTCAGATAGCCACCGATATCCTTGCACAGAAATATTTCCGTAAGGCCGGTGTTCCCCAGCCCGATGGTTCTGTAGGCAGAGAAACAAGCGTAAAGCAGGTAGCTCACCGTATGGCCCATTGCTGGCGTGTATGGGGTGAGCGTTATGGCTATTTTGCTGCGGAAAAAGATGCACAGATATTTTATGATGAGCTGGTATACAGCATCCTTAACCAGGCCTGCGTACCCAATTCACCACAATGGTTCAATACCGGTTTACACGAGGTTTACGGTATCACCGGTAAACCACAGGGCCACTACTATGTAGATGCCAAAGATGGTAAACTGAAAAAATCAAGCAACGCTTATGAGCGTCCCCAGCCACATGCCTGTTTTATCCTGAGCGTAAGCGACGACCTGGTGAATGAAGGCGGTATCATGGATCTGTGGACCCGTGAAGCCCGTATTTTCAAATATGGGTCAGGTGTGGGTACCAATTTCTCACAAATCCGTGGCGGCGGCGAAAAACTGAGTGGTGGCGGTACCTCCAGTGGTCTGATGAGTTTCCTGAAAATTGGTGACCGTGCGGCCGGTGCCATCAAAAGCGGTGGAACAACACGTCGTGCGGCGAAAATGGTGTGTCTGGATCTCGATCACCCAGAGATCATGGAATTCATCAACTGGAAAGTAGAAGAAGAAAAGAAAGTGGCTGCACTGGTAGCCGCTGGTTATGATAACAGTTACGAAGGAGAAGCCTATGCAACTGTATCCGGACAAAACTCCAATAACTCTGTCCGTATCCCGAACAGCTTCTTCAAAGTACTCGAAGAAGACGGCGACTGGGAACTGAAAGCGCGTACCGATGGCCGTACCATGAAAAAAATCCCTGCTCGTGAAGTATGGGAGAAAATCTCTTATGCTGCATGGCGTTGTGCTGATCCTGGAACCCAATACGATACCACCATCAACGAATGGCATACCTGCCCGAAAGGTGGCCGCATCAATGCGTCCAACCCCTGCTCGGAATATATGTTCCTCGATAACACCGCATGTAACCTCGCCTCTATCAACCTGCGTAAGTTTCATGATGATGATACCAATGTATTTGATGTAGAAGGTTTTGAATATACAACCCGTCTCTGGACCACTGTACTGGAAATTTCTGTACTGATGGCACAGTTCCCTTCAAAAGAAGTGGCGCAACTGTCGTACGATTACCGTACCCTCGGTTTGGGTTTTGCGAACCTCGGTTCTATGCTCATGGTAAGCGGTATTGCTTATGACAGCGAAGAAGCCCGTGGTATTGCAGGTGCTATTTCGGCCATCATGACCGGTGTAGCTTACAAAACATCTGCTGAAATGGCTTCCTTCCTCGGTGCATTTGATAAGTATGAGGAAAATAAAGAAGATATGTTACGTGTAATGCGTAACCACCGTGCAGCAGCTTACGATGCTGAAGAAGCATATGTAGGACTCGAAATCAAACCACAGGGTATCAAAGCGAAATATTGTCCTGATTACCTGTTGAAAGCAGCTACCAAAGCATGGGATGATGCCGTTCAACTGGGTGAACAGCATGGTTACCGTAATGCACAAACAACGGTTATTGCACCCACCGGTACCATTGGTCTGGTAATGGATTGCGATACCACAGGTGTGGAGCCCGATTTTGCACTGGTGAAGTTCAAAAAACTGTCTGGTGGTGGTTATTTCAAAATCATCAACCAGTCTGTACCACAGGCATTGAAAAACCTGGGTTACAATGAGCAGGAAGCCAAAGCAATAGAATTATATGCAGTAGGTGCCGCTTCTTTTGAAGGCGCGCCTTATATCAATAACGAAACACTCGCAGCCAAAGGGTTTACTGCCGAAGAAATTGCCAAACTGAATGGTGCTGCTAAATCGGCATTTGAAATTGGCTTTATCTTCAACCGCTTTACTTTGGGTGATGAGTGTATGCAGCGTTTAGGTTTCAAAGAAGAGCAATATGCCGACTGGAGTTTCAACCTGCTCGAAGCATTAGGATTTACCGAAGACCAGATTGATGCTGCCAACGATTATGTATGTGGTACCATGACCATTGAAGGTGCGCCATACCTGAAAGACGAACACCTGACGGTTTTCGACTGCGCTAATAAATGTGGTAAAAAAGGAGAGCGTTATATTCACGCTTACGGACATATCCGTATGATGGGAGCCTGTCAGCCATTCCTGAGTGGTGCCATCTCTAAAACCATCAACCTGCCGCATGAAGCTTCTGTAGAAGAAATTGCAGATTGTTATTTACTGAGCTGGCAGTTAGGCTTGAAAGCCAATGCACTCTATCGCGATGGTTCTAAACTGAGTCAGCCACTGAGTAACAAGTCTGATAAGAAGAAAAAAGAAGAAGATACAACTGACAAGACAGAAACTGCAAGTGTGGAAACGCCGGTAGCAGAAACAGGTTCTAATATTGTAGACCTGAGCCAGTTAACGGTGGATGAACTACTGGAAGAAGTACAGAAGCGTATGAATGCTTCTACCGATACTAAACTGAAGCGTCAATTGTCGACCATCGTAGAGAAAAAATCACTCCCGGCCAAACGTCGTGGATTTACCCAAAAAGCCAAAATCGGTGGTCAGGTGATTTTCTTACGCACAGGTGAATATGCTGATGGAACATTGGGTGAAATCTTTATTGATCTGGCCAAAGAAGGTTCAACCCTTCGCAGCTTCATGAACTGTTTTGCTATTGCTGTTTCTGTTGGCTTGCAATATGGTGTGCCATTGGAAGAGTTTGTAGAGAAATTTGTGTTCACCAAGTTTGAACCATCGGGTATGGTAGATCATCCGAATATCAAAACAACTACTTCACTGGTAGACTTTGTATTCCGTGCATTGGCTTATGAGTACCTGGGCAGAACAGATCTGGTACATGTACTCGATCGTCCAACCATTGGTAATACAGGAGAAGATGATGGTGACGCTACTTTACTCGGAAAGCCTGAGTTGAGCAGTGTACGTGTAACCGCTCCTTCTGCGAATGCAACACCGGCAGCACAACCACAGAAATTGCAAAGAGCTGTGGCTGCTGTAAAAGCAGAATCCGGCGGACTGGATGCTGTGAATGCTGCTGCTAAAAACATGCAGAGTGATGCACCTGCCTGTAACACTTGCGGACATATCACCATTCGTTCAGGTACCTGCTACAAGTGTTTGAATTGTGGTAACAGTATGGGATGTAGTTAACTGATGAAATTTGTTAGTAAATACAATGAAAACCGCCTGCTGATTTCAGCGGCGGTTTTTTCTTTGTTATCCTGTTTGATTTTACCACTTCTCCTTTAAAGAATCGGCAAACACCTGTAAGGTCATTTCCAATCCTCCGTCTATCTGGCAAATTGCCTGATATGAGAATGATACCATGGTTATTTTGTGCAGCGATCGGCATGGCTTCCTGTACAAAAGAAAGCGAAGCACTTAAAACAGCACTACAAAATAATAATCCCCCGGTAACCAATCCCTTACCTGTTCAGCCTGCGTTGAAACGTGCTGTGTTATATCCTACATCTGGTATACAGGTAATGGGAGTGGTGAAAATTATACAACAGTCTTCCGGATTACAGGTACAACTCGATAGTTTTTCTGTGAGTGCAGGTCCTGATTTAAAAGTATATCTCTCACAAGCGGCAACACCGGGTAATCATTTAAACCTCGGCAATCTTCAGTCAAATACCGGTACTCAGTATTACCCAATTCCTGCAGGTACCAATCTGTCTGCATATCCCTTTGTACTTATTCATTGTCAACAATACAATCATCTGTTTAGCTATGCAAGTCTTCAATAGAAAACAAATCATTCTCCTGGGTTTACTTTTTGTAGTGGCGACCACTAATCAATTGTCTGCACAGGGTTGCAGCGATGCAGGTTTTTGTACCATTCCTTTACGACCAGCTGCAGCCGATAAAAATAACATACAAACCGAGCTTGCTTATTTGCAGGGAGAAGAGAATACCAGCCTGGCTACTTTGTCAGTCAGTTATTCCAGACAGTTATCAAAAAAGCTACAATGGGATAATAAAGTTGTGCTGGCATATGTAAACGGAGCGTATGGCAGCGTATTTAACTTGGGCGATTTTTATTCAACTCTTCGCTATGGTATTAAAACATCAACGGGTAAAATAATACACCTGCTGGGTGGCGTTAAACTGCCCTTCAACCAGTCGAACCTGAAGATTCGGAATGTGTCGTTGCCCATGGTGTATCAGACCAGTTTGGGTACTTATGATCTGATTGCAGGCACAGCTTTTACTGCAGGAAAACTGGATGTGAATATTGCCTTTCAGTTACCTGTTGTACAACAAAACCGGAATAGCTTTATCATGGAGCAGGCACCATTGCCAGGAATGTTTCCTACCACCAACCTGTTTCGCAGAAAAGCCGATGTATTGTGGCGTATTGGATATCCGCTTCAATCGAAAACGGCTAAATGGAAGTTTAATCCCAATATTTTAGCCATCTACCATTTGGGTGAGGATAGTTATGAGAATGTGTTTGGTAAAAGAGAAAATATACAGGGTTCATCGGGTCTTACACTCAATGCAAATCTGCAGTTGGGTTATCGGATCAGCCAGCATCAATCTTTACAATTAAGTCTGGCAACACCTTTTGTGGTGCGTGATACAAGACCCGACGGACTTACCCGTTCATTGGTAGCTTCAGTAAGTTATCAGTTCGGATGGTAAATGATGGGTTGGTGTTCCTTGATTCCTTTTATATTACTTTCTTGAAATTCAATCTCACAGAATTAATGGCGAGCACCACATCACTCAATCCCATTACCAGTGCACCAAATGTAGGGTTTAAGTAACCCAGTGCAGCAACAGGTATGGCGACAACATTGTACGCAAAAGCCCAGAAAAGATTTTCCTTGATGGTGATATAAGTATGTTTACCCAGCCCGAGTGCAAGCGGTAGATTTTTGAGTCCATGATTCATCAACACCACTTGTGCACTTTGCATGGCCACCTGCGAAGCATCGCTGAGCGATATGCCAACTGTAGCTTTGGCCAATGCAGGAGCATCGTTGATACCATCGCCTACCATGGCTGTTGGTACTTCAGCATTGAAGGCTGCAATCTTTTCCAGTTTTTGTTCCGGTGTTTGTTCAGCAATAATGGTATCGATGCCTAATTCTCTTCCTACTTTTTCACATTTGTCTTGCTGATCCCCGCTTAATAAAATGGTACGAATACCCTTTGCTTTTAATGTACTGATGACCGTTTTTGATTCTGGTCTTATTTCATCAGCCACATCTATCCAACCCAATAACTCATTGTTGCGGATAATATATACATTGTGTGAAGCATCATTGGTAAACTGTGTAGCTGTTTTAAATGAGCCTGCGATATACTGATTGCCTTCTTTGTCAATTGCTTTCATACCCAATCCCTTCACTTCTTCAATATTGGCCCACCTGATTTCATCTTTTGTTTTCCAGTTGCGGGCAATAGCATTGGCAATAGGATGGTTGGAATATTTTTCGAGTGAAAAAGCAATACGTTGAAATTCCTCCTGTGAAACAGAAGAGTGCTGCAATGAAAAACCAACAATACTAAAATGTCCTGTTGTGAGCGTACCTGTTTTATCAAACACCACCTGTTTAATACTTTTAAATATTTCCAGACTTTTGGCATTCTTAAATAAAATACCGTTTCGTGCTGCGCGACCAAGCCCAACAGCAATGGCAGCGGGTGTGGCAAGTCCCATGGCACATGGGCAGGAGATCACCAGCACAGCAATACCTCTTAAGAGACTGGTGCTGAAACTATGATCGGCAAGGAAATAATTCGCCAATACGGTAATAAGTGCAATACTTATAACTGTTGGAACAAAAATGGCACTGATTTTATCAGCCAGTTGCTGCACGGGAGGCTTCTCTGTTTGTGCTTCACGAACCATTTTAAGGATGCCCGATAAAACAGTATCTTCTCCTACAGCGGTAACATAGGTTTTTACGGTGCCACTTTCAACGATGCTTCCGCCAATCAAATGGTCCTTCATTTGTTTGAATACAGGTACACTCTCACCCGAGATGATGGCTTCATTCACCTGTACCTCGCCCCAGAGAATTTTACAATCCATGGGTACCTGTTCACCGCTTTTAATAAGTAAGAGATCACCTACTTTCAGGCTGGTACTTTCAACAGGAAAAATATGTTCCTGGTGCTGATCGTCGTAAGCGATCATGTTGGCCATGGATTTTTGTGTAGTGGCCAGTTTTTTCAGAGCAGTCTGTGTTGTTTCAACAGAACGGTCTTCCATCCAGTTGCCCAGGAATACCAGCGTAATAATGGTGGCGGCTGTTTCATAAAATAAAAATTCTTCCGCGCGGCCAATGATGGTGCCATATAAGCTATAACCAAATGCAGCAACTGCGCCTATGGCAATCAGTACATTCATATTGGGTATGCCTTTCCATATACTTTTGATGGCACTTCTGCCAAAAAAATCCATACCCACTAAAAAAACGGGAATCGTTAAACCCAGTTGTACATAAGGATTCATGAGTACATGAATATGTACACCAGGAATCATGTGCAGCATTAATGGAGCCGTAAAAACAAAACAAAACCAGAAACGTTGTAAATGGGTTGACAGGAATTTTTTAGGGCGCAGATCTTCATCATGTCCATGATTGGCTACATGATAACCGAGGCCGTTGATTCCTTTTGCAATATCTTTTGTTGAAATGTTTTCAGGTGTTTCAAAACTTACATCACCACCAATAAAATTTACGCGTACATTTTTCATACCCTGCGATTGCAGGTATTTATCTACTGTAAGGGCACAGTTGGTACAGGTCATTCCTTCTACTTTCCAATTCACTTTCTCCATCATTCAAATATTAGAGGTGATCAATTCACGTTGCAAATTTACCAAATCGTAATAGCTGGCTCTTTCGATATGAGAAGAATATTATTACATCTATGTTGCAGAACAGGAGAGAGGAGTCCGAAAGTCGGTTAGTCCGGAAGAACTTGTTGTTTTAGTCTATGATTATATTTCAATGAACCGAGATAGTATAAGAGGATCATCAGGGTTTAATTACTGCACCCCTTTACTTCAGACTTCCGGTCTTTCCCGACTTTCGGACTTTCGTTCTTGCATTCTCCTTTCCCGCACCAAAACGTACATTTGCAGTATGGATGCAATTTTCGGAATGGCACAGATAGGGCAGGTGGCAAAAGCTTTATGGGCAGAAGGAAAAAAACATAAAGTATGGGCCTTTCATGCAGCAATGGGTACAGGCAAAACAACATTTATCCATGCTTTGTGTGAGTACCTGGGTGTGGAGGATGCTATCAGTAGTCCCACATTTGCCATTGTTAATCAGTACCAGGGTAAAGAAGCAGGGGTATTATTGCATATGGATTGGTATCGTTTGAAAGATGAGGAGGAAGCCATCCAGGCAGGAATTGAAGACCAACTGATGGGCGGTCAGTATTGTTTTATAGAATGGCCCGAAAAAGCCGCGGCACTTTTACCAGACGATACCTTTCATGTGTACTTACAAATGCTTGATACCACAACAAGGCGTTTGTACACTGATGCAGAAGCCATATGATTCTGCCGGGAATGCGTTAACTTTAATCCTCTCTAAAGCATACAACCAACCAATACAAAGCAATGGCCACCAGCAAACCTTCAATCAGCACATCGTTTTCTTATGAAACCCTTGAAGAAACACTGGACGTAAAACCCCAGGGTGCTAAACTGCATATTGGTATTCCAAAAGAAATTGCTTTCCAGGAAAATCGGATCGCTTTAACACCCGATGCTGTTGGTGTACTGGTATCAAATGGCCATCAGGTAGTGGTTGAGCATGATGCAGGGGAGGGAAGCCATTATTCAGACAGGGATTATGCAGAACTCGGCGCTAGCATTGTGTACGAGCGTGAGGCCATTTTCAAATGCCCCATTCTGGTGAAAAGTGCGCCCCCGGTTGCAGAAGATATGCCATTGCTGCAAATGAACCAGACCATTGTTTCTCCCATTCATTTATCGGCGCTACGGAAAGAGTATATCGAGAAAATGATGGAGAAAAAAATAACCGCTTTGAGTTTTGAAAATTTCAAAGATGAAAGCGGCACATACCCCATTGTAAGAAGCATGAGTGAAATAGCAGGAAGTGCGGTGATGCTGATAGCCGGACAGTACCTGAGTAGTTTCAATAAAGGCAAAGGTGTTTTATTGGGTGGTATCAGCGGTATTCCTCCCACCAAAGTAGTAATTGTAGGGGCTGGTATTGTAGGAGAATTTGCCACACGTAATGCATTGGCATTAGGAGCTTCCGTAAAAGTATTTGATAACAATGTGTATCGATTAAAGCAACTCCAGAATAATTTAGGTCAGCGTATCTGGACCAGTGTACTGGAGCCCAGAATTCTCTCCAAACAATTAAAGACCTGTGAGGTAGCTGTGGGTGCATTGAGTAATGAATACGGAAGGGCACCCATTGTCGTTACAGAAGAAATGGTGGCAGCCATGCGTCCGGGCAGTATTATTATTGATGTGGCCATTGATAGGGGTGGTTGTTTCGAAACAAGCGAATTAACAAGTCACCAGCAACCCACTTTTGTAAAACATGATGTAATCCATTATTGCGTACCCAATATCCCCAGTGGTTTTGCCAGAACAGCCAGTCAGGCCATCAGTAATGTGTTAATGCCTTTGATGTTATCCATCAGCGATGAAGGTGGGCTCGAAGAAATGGTATGGCACAATTTTAATCTGCGCGAAGGGATATACATGTTCAAAGGAGCACTTACCGATTTTTATATCAGCCAGCGTTTCGATCTGAAGTTTACTGATTTGAATCTGTTGATTGCCAGCAGGCGATAAAATCTATTTCTCTTTCGGTAGATGTGCAATCACTTCTATTTCCAGTTTTGCATCGGGCATATATAACCTGCTGATCTGAACCCAGGTAGCTGCAGGATAATCGCCTTTGTACATTTTCTTGCGGGCTTCATTATGTGTTTTCATGGCTTCGATATCTGTGGTATATAAATTTTCTTTTACCACATTTTGAAGACTGGCACCAAAATGATTCAGGCTTCTTTCAATTGTCTGATATATGCGCTGAATACCTTCCGGAGTTATATCTCTTGATACGGTACCCGATACATACAATATATTGTCAACTTTTATCACCTGCGCATAACCGGCAGTTGTATCCTGCTCACGTCCAAAATGAAATTTCTTTTTTTCGATCTGGTTTGTTTGTGCAGAAAGAAGTTGAGCTGTAAGAATCAGAACGGTAAAGAGAAAATATGGTTTCATGTTTTTTTGGTATTAAAATACATTTTTTCAGGCAAACAAATCTTCCCTTCTCTCTTTCTAACTGTGAAAAAGTATAGTAAATAGTAAACCACAATAAAAGCGAACTGTTCTCGTGGGAGAATGGGGGAAGGAGAGGTTGTTGATGTTATTTCGGGAAACTGATTTTACCCATGCTTACAGCAGGTATGCCATTACGCCCTGCTCCCAGTTTTACCTCACCACCACAAATTGCTTCATTGGCAAGAATGGCAAAGAGAACGGCTTCTTTAGCATCGGGGTTCACTTCAAGCTCTTCGGTGTTTTTGAAAACAATGCCGGGTAATTGTTCTTTGATGTGTTGCATGAGTAATGGATTGTGCATACCACCACCACTTACATAAGCTACAAAATCTCTTTTCGTACCCATACTTCTTTGCAAAGCATCTACAATCATGTCAGCAGAAAAGCGGTTAAGTGTGGCCATGATATCTGCATGCGACAGATTTGTATTACCTGAAGCTTGTAAGGCATCGGTTAAATATTGCAGGTTAAAAAGTTCGGGGCCGATGGTTTTGGGAAAGTCGTTGGTAAAAAACGGGTTTTGTTTTAACGCATGCAATAATGTGTTACTAATAGTGCCTTGTTTGGCAAGGCCTGCATTTTCATCATAGTATTTACCGGGAAAATATTCCTGGATATACGCATCCATCAAAGTGTTGCCTGTTCCTACATCGGTACTGAAAACGGCGCTGGCATTGAGGCTTGATGGGAGATAGGTAAAGTTGGCAATGCCTCCAATATTCAGCATAATCCTGTTCTCGTTTTTGTTACTGAAAATGAGGTAGTCGCCATAAACAGCCAATGGAGCGCCCTCACCTCCTGCTGCTACATGTTTTTGTCTGAAATCGCTCAGTGTAATAATACCGGTAGCAACTGCCATATGATCGCCATCACCTATCTGTAAAGTGGCATTGCCAAATTCATCATCTGGATGCAGAAATTTCGGAGCATGATAAATGGTTTGTCCGTGGCTGGCAATCAGGTCTACTTCAGCAGGTTCTTTTTGCCATTTCCGCAAACAGTTGAGAATAATTGCCGAATGTTCCAGAGCAACCCATGCATTGAGCAGGCACACTTTTTCAAGATCAACCTGCCGCTTGGAAAAAACAGATTTGATCTGATTTTTAAATGCAGCGTTATAGGAGACTGTCTCAAATGCAAGCAATTGCAGGTTTGTATCCATCCCCTGACCCGAAAAACGGCATAAAGCAACGTCAAGACCATCTACAGAAGTGCCGCTCATCAAACCAATTATCAATCTTTCAGGCTTATTTGCAATTTTATATAATGCCTCTATATTCTGGTTCATGGGTTTAAATTAGACTTAAAAACGCATTTTTCTGCAATTTCTTGCAAGAAATTTTTGGAAATGCGCAAGTTCCTGCATTAATTTTAGGATAATTATATCCATGCTGCTATGCTGAAAACCGAACGTCAAGCTTATATACTCCGACAGATTGACCTGCACAACCGTATACTTTCCTCTGACCTGAGTAATGAAATCAACGTATCTGAAGATACGATACGCCGCGACCTGAATGAACTCGCCGATATGGATAAGATCATTAAAGTACACGGCGGAGCATTGTCGAAATCTTTTCATAGTTCTTTTCTCAAATCAGATGTATATAAGGCCGACAGTAAAAGGCTGATTGCGCAAAAAGTTGTTCCCCTCATCAGGAACAATATGTTTATTCTGACAACAGGAGGCACTACCATTATTGAGATGGCCCGTTTACTTCCTTCCGACCTCAATGCCACATTTTTTACGGGTAGTATTCCGGCTGCGCATGAGTATGCACAGCATCCAAACATTGAAGTAATTTTTCTGGGTGATAAAATTTCGAAAAGTTCTCAGATTGCTGTGGGCGGTGAAGCTATTTCGAAAATCAGTGGTATTAAAGCAGATCTCTGTATCATGGGGATCAATGCCATCGATGAAACAGGTATTACCGATAACGACTGGGAAGTAATACAGGTGAAGAAAGCTATGATACAGGCGGCGGAGAAAACGGTTGTGTTATCCATCGCAGAGAAAATAAACACACACCAGAAATTAACGATTTGCGGATTGGATGAGATCGATACAATGGTCACTGAGTTGGATCCATCAAACCCCTTATTTGATCTGTATAAAAAACATGGTATTACTATTTTGTAACCATCTATAAACGCTGAAATATGAAAATAACACCGCTTATGAAGCCGGGTAGTGTAAAAGCAGCATGCTTGCTGATGCTGACTACACTATTTATGGCAGCCGGTATTGCGCAGGTACGCATATCCGGAAAAGTTACCGCCAAAGGCGGTGCTGCTGTTGAAGCAGCTTCTGTAGTTGTAAGAGAAAATGGTACAGGTGCTGCAACAGATGCATCAGGTACATTTAATTTTACGGCTGCACTTAAACCTGGTACATACACCATTGTGTTTTCCAGTACCGGTTTCAAAACACAACAATCTTCTTTAACAGTAACCGGCGCTAATAACAGCTATACGGTGAATGCTGAACTTGCAGAAGACGTTTCCAAACTCGATGAGGTAATCGTAACCGGAAACTCTCAGGGTACTACGCGTCGGCAATTGGGAAGCTATATCAGTTCTGTAAATGCGGAAGATCTGAACAAAGGTGCAACCGGAAATGTACTGGCTGCTTTGCAAGGTAAAACAGCCGGTGCCCAGATTTCTCAAAACTCAGGTGACCCTGCAGGTGGTTTATCTGTTCGTCTGCGTGGTATCAGTTCCATTTCATCATCATCAGAACCATTATACATTATCGATGGAGTGATCGTGAACAACGCCACCAACCGTGTTACCAATACTTCTGCCAACTACGACGGAGGTAATTTTGTAGGAAGTATCGGTCAGAGCCGATTGGTAGATATCAATCCAAACGATATCGAAAGAATAGAAGTATTAAATGGCGCAGCAGCTGCCGCTATCTATGGTAGCCGTGCCAATGCCGGTGTTGTTCAGATATTCACCAAAAAAGGGAAAAGTGGCGCTCCTACAGTAAGCTTCTCTACCAGCTTTACTACAAGCAGTCTGCGGAAAAAACTGGATGTAAACCAGGCCCCCACTAAATTTGGTGGCCCTACAGATGGTCCGGGTGCATTGACACAGGATATTCTCTCTCCAGCAGTTACGACTACCACACCTGTAACACGCTACGATTACCAGGATTATATTTTCCGGAACGCCAACGGTACAGATAATAATATCTCCATCAGTGGTGGTAATGATAAAACCAAATATTATGTATCTGGTTCATATTTCTATAACCAGGGTATTGTAAGAAATACCGATTTCCAGCGTTATAGTTTCCGCAGCAATATTGACCAGGTGCTTAATAAATGGGCAAGTTTTAACCTGGGTCTGAATTATGTAAACAGTACAGCGAATGAAAAACCAGATGGTAATTCATTCTTTTCACCCATGAACTCCGTAACCATCATTGGTAATTTTCACGATATCTGGAAAAGAGATGCATTGGGAAATATACAGGCTGTAGGTGAGCGTGGACGCGCTAACCCGGTTTCTGTTATTGAAGACATCAAACAACGCCAGGTTACCAATCGCCTGATTGCCAATCTGGGTTTGAAACTCCGGCCTATCACGGGTTTAACGGTTGATTATACCATGGGTATCGATAACTATTCTCAGAATGGTACCACCTATATTCCACCATTCGCTTATAATGTGAGTACAGCTTTCTTTGGTGGTGGACCAACACTCGATCCTACGCAGAATGGTTATGCAAGTACGGGTAACAATAGCTTCTTTGCTATAAACCACGACCTGAATGCAACCTATAGCAGAAATATCACCAACAATATCAACTCTGTAACACAGGTTGGTTTTTCGCAGCAATATGAAAAGAACAATTATTCTTTATTACAGGGAAGGGGACTTGCTCCATTTGTACAAACCGTAAATGGTGCAAGTACCATTTTAGGCGGCGTAGATGAACGCAGTGAGTTATCTATCTCAGGTGCATATATACAGCAGAATTTTAAATACCGTAACCAGTTCTTTATTACGGGTGCCATGCGCGTGGATGGATCTTCTGTATTTGGGAAAAATCAACGCAACCAGACTTACTATAAAGCAAGTGGTAGCTATGTAATTTCAGGAACCGATTTCTGGGCTAAGTCTGGCGTATCGAAATGGTGGGATCTGTTTAAAGTACGTTTAGCGTATGGTGAAAGCGGAAACCTTACCGGTATTGGCGCTTATTCAAGATTCAATACCTATAGCTCATCATCCTACCTTGGCAGAACAGCGTTGAACTCAAGTGGTACACTGGCCAATGAAAATGTGAAACCGGAAAGACAACAGGAAGTTGAATTAGGTTTCGACATGTCGTTCCTGAATAACAGGATTGGTCTTACAGTGAACATCTATAACAAGAAAGTAAAAGACCTGCTCATCAACCGTTTTATTGCACCCACTTCCGGATTCAGCAGCTTGCTGGATAATTTCGGATCACTGGAAAATAAGGGTTATGAAATCGTATTAACAGGTTCACCAGTCGTAAAGAAAGACTTAACCTGGAATATCACTGCCATCTATAACCATAACCGTAATAAAGCAAATCGTATTGGTCAGGCACTTACACTGTTAAGTACCAATGCGGGTGCGCCGGTTGCGATTATCGAAGGACAACCTGTAGGTGTTTTCTACGGAACGTTCTTTGCAATGAATGCAGATGGTACGCAGTTGAAAAATGCAGGTGGTATTCCTCAAACTGAAAGAGGTGTGCAGAATACGGCCACTACTTACACTACAGGTAGAACTGCTGGTTTGCCAAGTGGAGCCGTACTGCGTAAAATAATCGGTGATCCAAATCCTGATTACACAGCCAGTTTGGTAAATGAAGTGACTTACAAGAAACTGAGCCTGCGCGCACAGATTGATGCGGTTCAGGGAGTAGATGTATTCAATGCCGATTTCCGTACACGTCAGGGTGTGGGTAATGGTAAAGTAGCAGAACAGGAGCATCGCGGTCAGTTACCACGAGGTTATATCAGTGGTATCTATGCTATTGAAGAATGGCGTGTTGACAACGGAAGCTATGTTAAACTGCGCGAACTGTCGCTCAGCTATAACTTTGGTAAAATAAAAGGATTCAGCGATCTGAGCATCAGCTTCAGTGGCCGTAACCTGATCAGTTGGGATAAATACAATGGCTACGATCCGGAAGTGAATGCCGGTGGACAAAGCACCATACTTCGTGGTATTGATTTTGGTGCGGTGCCTATTCCTCGCACATTCAGTTTTGGTATCCAGGCTAAATTTTAATCCTTAAAAATTACTTGTATGAAAAAGAGTATTCAAATATCATTATATACAGGTCTTGCAGCATTGCTGTTGACAACAGCGGGTTGTAAAAAAGACTTTAGCAATCCGAATGCAGCCACTTCCGATCAGGTATTCAGTTCTGCAAAAGGACTGGCAGGTACGGTCGTAGGCTTACAAAGAACCTATGCATCCAACGTAGCTTATGGCATGTCTGACGCCACTGGGTTAATCACCAATGAGACCATCCTGATGAATCCGGGTAATACATCTGAGTTTCAGTTCAGTACGGGTGGTACGGCTGTAGATGGTACCAATGCCTTATTGGGTAATGTATGGACAACAGCCAATAAGATCATCTTTGATGCCAATAATGTGATCAATGCCGCAACTCAATTGTCTGATAAAGGTTATGCAAGTGGTCTGATTGGTTATGCAACCATTTACAAAGCTTTGTCGATGGGATGTCTGTCAAGCTACTGGGAAAAAGTACCTGATACTGTTGGAACAGCCACCACTACTTTCTCAGATAGAACCGTAGGTTTTACCAAAGCCATAGCAGCTATTGATAAAGCATTGGCAGCTATCAGTGCCAATGCTATTTCAACCGGTTTTGCAGCCGATGTTCCTGCAGGTGTTGATATTGTAAACACATTGTATGCACTCAAAGCGCGTTACTCCTTGTTTGCAGGTAACTATGCTGCTGCATTGGCTGCTGCGAATGCGGTTGATCTGACCAAACGTTCAACCATGAACTTTGAAGCAGCCAACCCCAATCCTGTATTCAATTTTGTAACTTCTACCAATAACGTGTACCAGCCGGTTGATTCTACATTAGGTCTTCCGGTAGCCATTGCACCAGACCTGGCAGATAAACGTATTCCGTTTTATACCGTAATCAATGCCACCATCAATCCACGTTTCAGGTTAAATGGTTTCTGGAACACAGCAACTGCTGCTATTCCTTTATACTATCCGGGCGAGATGACATTGATCAAAGCAGAAGCGTATGCAAGACAGGCAACACCTGATCTGGTTAATGGAATACTGGAATTGAATAAAGTTGTCACAAAAAAAGCTGCCAATGATCCGTTGGGTATTGGTGCCGATTTAGGTCCTGTGGCTCCGGCAACTGTTGCAGAACTGCTGACACAGATCTATCGCAATCGTTGTATCGAATTATACCTGTCTGGAATGAAATTGGAAGATATGCGTCGTTTTGGTCGCCCCAATACCGAACGCAAACGTAACCTGTTTCCTTACCCATTCCGTGAAAGAGACAGTAACCCAAATACACCTGCTGATCCGGCATTCTGATTTGCATTCAGTAAAGTAATAATTGGCCCCGGAAAATGTTCCGGGGCTTTTTGTTTGGGATAGTTGATGAAGGGTATTGATAATCATTTATTTGCCTATCTTACAAAATCATTTAAAATTCAATTCTTATTCAATGATCCGCTCTTTGCCCCTCCGATTGTATTCCGGTTTAGGTATTGCCGTTTTACTGGTATTCCTGGTAGGGTTTATTACCATTGATTCTCTTGAAAAGCAGGCAAAAGAAGCCGAAACAGTTCGACATACACACCAGGCAATTTCATATGTAAGAGATATTCGTTTTGCGATCATGCAAATCAGGGGTGGAAGAAGAGCCTATTGGGTTACGGCTGCGCCTGCTGATATGAATGCGTATGAAAAAGGAATTGTATACATTCCTAATCGGATGAACCAGCTTCGGGAACTGGTAACCGATAATGCAGCACAGGTACAGAATGTAATATCACTTGATTCAATGGTAACAGATTTGTTTCGTTATTGGAGAACAGAGGGAGCCATTCAGCCCAGTATGCCAGTAGCAGTTTTCAGGACCATCATATTAGAAGAAGAGGGTAGGTTAAACCTGATAGCCAAGCAATTAGAAAAAATAAAAATTGAAGAAGAATACCTGCTCATAAAAAGAGAATCAGTTGTAGCAGGGTATAATGAAAGAACAAAGCTTATTTTATATATAGGGATCAGTGTTCTGCTGATAGTGGTATTACTACTGATTAATGCTGTGATACAGACATTGAAAAGCAGGTATAAAGCGGGTCTTCGCTTACAATCTACTTTAGAGGAAACGGAAAAAGCCAGTAAAATGGCACAGGAAAAAAACTGGGTACTGGAAGGTATGAGTTATATCAACAACCGCTTACAGGTAGTTGATAGTTCATCTGAACTCGCTAATCGGATTATCACTGCACTTGTTCAATACCTGGAAGTGCCTGCTGGTGTAATCTATTTTGTTGACAGTGATAATAAAAAACTCATCACCTCCGCATCTATAGCCGTTAGTGCCGCTTCACGCAAAACTTTTGTAATTGGCGAAGGGATTGTGGGTAATGCTGCAAATTCGAAAACCGTTTCTATTGTAAAAAATATTCCTCCCGATTATTGGAAAGTAGAATCTTCACTCGGACAGGTTACCGGCAATGGAGAAATCGCATACGTGCCTTTATGGATGAATGAAGAATTAAAAGGGTTGATTGAACTTGGTTGTTTTTCATCCTTTACAGAACTTCAGATTTCATTGTTAAAAAGCAGCACCGATATTCTCTCGGCAGCGATTAATTCATATCAGTCAAGAGATAAAATCAACGAACTGCTGGACGAACTCCAGGAACAGAAAGAAGCATTGTTAGAGCAACAGGAAGAATTGAGACAGACCAATGATGAATTGAGCCGTCAAACCGAAGAATTGCAGGCTTCAGAAGAAGAATTGAAAACACAGGAAGAAGAATTGAAGCAGATTAACCTTGAACTGAAAGAAAGAAATGAAGCGATTGAAAATGCAAGACATGCGCTAACCCTGAAAGCAAAAGAACTGGAAAATACCAGCAGGTATAAGTCGGAGTTTCTGGCCAATATGTCGCATGAATTGAGAACGCCACTGAATAGTGTACTGATACTGGCCAAGTTGCTGGCAGATAATAATGCACAAAACCTGAATGCGAAACAGATCGAGTACGCCAATATCATTTATAAATCCGGTAACGATTTACTGCAACTGATTAATGACATACTTGATCTTTCAAAGATTGAATCAGGTAAAGTTGATTTACTGATAGAAGATGTTTCAGTGGAGTCTATAGCGCAGGATATTACACAATTGTTTTCTGTAGTGGCAGCCGAGAAGAAAATTAATTTTACAGTAGAAGCAGGTGTAGGTGTACCATCATCCATTCAAACAGATAAACAACGTCTGCAGCAGGTAATTAAAAATCTTTTATCCAATGCGTTCAAATTTACACCTGCTGAAGGTAATGTTGGGTTAGGTTTCCGTTTATCACCTGATAAGAACACGTTACTGATTAGCGTGTCAGATACGGGTATTGGTATTCCTCCGGAAAAACAGCAACTTATTTTTGAAGCATTTCAGCAGGCAGATGGCTCCACCAGCAGAAAATATGGAGGAACGGGACTAGGGTTATCGATCAGCCTTGAATTGATGAAATTATTGGGAGGTTCCATCAATGTGCAGAGCGAAGCCAATAAAGGAAGTGTATTCATATTAGAAGTTCCACTTCAGTTTCAAGGCAACGCATCCACTGGTTCTCAAGAGGAGCATATGAATGAATTGTTATTAAAGGATCAGTTGTTGCCTGCAGAACAGATACGCGAGCAAACGGTAATTGCAGACGACAGGGAGCAACTAAAAAAGGGTGAACGCCTGATGCTGATTGTAGAAGATGATATAAATTTTGCTACCATTATACGAGACTATGCAAGGCACAAAGGGTACCAGGTAATCATTGCATTAGAGGGAGATGAAGGGTTGTACTATGCAAGGAAATATAAACCCAATGCAATCATTCTCGACATTCAGTTGCCGGTAATGGATGGATGGACAATTTTAAAACATATCAGGAGCGATGAACAACTGAAACATACACCAGTTCACATCATATCTGCTTTTGACGATAGCCGTTTTAAACAGGCCGATGTAATGGCTTATTTAAAAAAACCCATTGATACAGATACACTGGAACGGGCTTTCGGTATGTTGGGCGATCATATCAGAAAAGGTTTAAAACAGGTATTGATTATATCAGCTATACATTTTGAAGAAGACCATCTGCATCAACTAGCGGCTGAAAAAGAATATAAACTTCATTTTGAGCAGGTAACAACAATACAGGAAGCAGCAGCCTGTATTGATAAGCACTCATACGATTGTGTGATTATTCATATTGGTGCATCCATACAATTGCAGGAAGCAAAACATATTCACCGGCACCTGTCTGATAAAAAACTACCGATCATCATACACCTCGATGAAGATATTACTGCAACTGATGAAATGGAGTTCAGAAAAATTTCTGGCATTATCATCAGAAGCGCCGTTACAGCCAATAACCGCTTACTGGATGAACTGGAACTGTTTCTTCATAAGATGGAAGGTGCGGAAACAAAAGTAACAAGGCAGTTGCTGACCCCTGTTAGTGATTATACGTTAATCAATAAAAAAATACTGGTAGTAGATGACGATATGCGTAATGTGTTTGCATTGAGTGCTGTACTTGAGTCAAATAAAATGCAGGTATTGGCAGCAGGTGACGGACGTGAATCCTTGGAGCAATTGAAAAAACATCCCGATACAGATCTGGTACTGATGGACATCATGATGCCGGAAATGGATGGTTATGAAGCCATGCAGCGTATCAGGAAAGATCTGAAAATGCACCATCTTCCGATTATCGCGCTAACAGCAAAAGCCATGGCTGGCGACAGGGATAAATGTATAGCAGCTGGAGCTTCAGATTATATTACCAAACCTGTTGACATGCAGAAATTATTATCATTGATGAGGGTTTGGTTGACGAAATAAAAGAAGAATAAACGAATGCGGATGGGAATACCGGGTAGACCAGAGCTTACGGCACATGAGTTTGAACAGTTATTACATATGCTTGATCATGTGTATGGGTATGATTTTTCGGGTTATTCTAAAAGTTCTTTGCTAAGAAGAATCCATAAGTTTATGGATGAAAAGCAGGTCGTTGATGGCAAGCAACTGATACAGATTTTAGCAGGTGATGTACTGACATTTAATGCATTTCTTGAAACCATCACTGTAAACGTAACAGAAATGTTCCGTGATCCCTTGTTTTACAAATCATTGCGCGAGAAAGTATTGCCAGTATTGGCCACTTATCCGCAAATTAATATCTGGCATGCAGGCTGTTCAACCGGAGAAGAAGTTTTTTCATTGTGTATTTTGTTATTTGAAGCCGGATTATTACATCGCACACGAATTTATGCAACTGATATAAACGCAGCTAATCTAGAAAAAGCAAGAGCAGGGGTGCTGCCTATGCATCATATGAGAGAGTACACAGTGAATTATAGGCAAACAGGCACAATGAATGATTTTTCCGATTACTATACTGCATTATATGACCATGTGCTGATTAATAAAGAGATAAGAGAGCGGGTAGTTTTTCTGCAACATAACCTGGTAACAGATCGATCATTCAATGAGTTCCAGTTGATCCTTTGCAGGAATGTGATGATTTATTTTAATAAGCAGTTACAGAGTAAAGTGCTTCGCCTGTTTTACGAAAGCCTTTCTTCATTAGGTTTTCTTGGCTTAGGTATGAAAGAGAGTTTATTATTTTCTGAGCAGAAAGCAAAGTTTACAGTAGTAGACCCTGCTGTTAAATTATTCAGGAAAAAGCACTGAATGTATTGAAAGAAAAAGTGTACGATATCATCATTATTGGCGGATCGGCAGGTAGTATACCTGTTTGTATATCGCTGCTGAAAGTATTAAAAAAAGACCAACCCATTCCGGTGGTTCTGATTATTCATCGTATGCGAAATGTAATCAGTGAACTGGATAAATTACTGGCAAAAGAAGCAGGTGTCAAAAAAATTACAGAACCGGAAGATAAACAACCGATCGGGCAGGGTAAAATATACCTCGCACCCCAGAATTATCACCTGCTATTTGAAGAGGAGGACTGTTTTAGCCTGGATTATTCTGATGTAGTTCATTTCAGCAGGCCATCAATTGACGTAAGCTTTGAAAGTGCAGCCATGGTGTATGGAAAAAAAGTATTGGCAATTTTACTAAGCGGAGCCAATGCCGATGGTGCAAAAGGAATATCAGTACTTGCTGAATTGGGAGCTGAATGTTGGGTGCAGGATCCGGCATCAGCTCAATATCCTGCCATGCCGTCTGCGGCTATTGCTATTTCAGGAAAAGTAAAAGTGCTGACAGAAGAGCAAATGAAACAACGCTTACATGAATTATAATTATATTGCTGTCAGAGATGAATATACCTCCCATACCACAACATGATTTTACGATTCTTCTTGTTGATGACAGACCTGAAAACCTGTTGTCGCTGGAAGAGATATTGCTCAGGCCCGGCCGGAAATTTATCAAAGCTCAATCAGGTAATGAAGCATTAAAACAGGTATTGAAAGATGAGCATATAGGACTTATCATGCTCGATGTGCAGATGCCTGAAATGGATGGGTTTGAAGTGGCGCGGATACTAAAGTCCAATCCAAGGACAAAAGATATATCCATCATTTTTGTAACTGCACTCAGTCGGGAAGAGCAATATGTATTGAAAGGATTTGCAGAAGGTGCGGTTGACTATCTACAAAAACCACTTGATATAAATGTGGTTCGAGCCAAAGTAAACGTGTTTGAACAACTTTATTTTAACCAGCATCGGTTAAAATCAACGTTGACAGAACTGGATCGGATTAACAAACAGCTGGAAAAATTTGTTTACATCGTATCACACGACCTCAAATCGCCGCTCTCCTCCGTTATCATGATGCTCGAACTCATCAAGAGCGATCCATATATACGTGCGAATGAAGAAGTAAAAGAGAATGTGGATATGGTGTACCAGGCATCAGGTCGATTATCCGAAATGATTATGGCTTTATTGGAGTATTCTACTACCAGCTTATCACAGCAAACAATTGAAGAAGTGGATGTGCATCAATTGGTTCAACAATTGTCTGCTTTATTGTTTCCGCCGAAACATATACAGATACAATTACTCAATCAATTGCCAATTCTGGTTACCAAAAAAGTTAAACTCGAACAGGTGTTTCAGAACCTGTTGAGTAATGCCATTAAATATAATGATAAGCCCCAGGGCTTAATACAGGTTGGTTATACTGAACAGGATTCTTTACATGAGTTCTATGTAAAAGACAATGGCCCGGGTATAGCTGAAGAAGATAAAAACCGGATATTCAAATTGTTTGAAATAACCAGTAACCAGTCGCAGCGAGACAGTAGTACGGGTATCGGGTTAAATCTCCTGAAAATTATTGTAGAAGAGCAGGGTGGAAAAATATGGGTTGAATCGAAAGAAGGAGAGGGAAGTATTTTCTATTTCCAGTGGATGAAATAACAACTACTTATAATCAGTGATCTGTATTTTTTCTTCGCAAAAATCAATTTCCATCTGATCGTTACTGCTTACGATAATGGTTTTACCCTTACAATAATCATTCACTAACTGATGGTATAAATCATATCCCAAACGATCAAGATTGGTACAGGGTTCGTCTAGTAATAATAAGGGAACATCGCTGAAAATAGCCTGTGCAAGTTTCACCCGCTGTTTCATGCCACTACTATAATAACGGATTTGTTTATGGGCTGCTTTTTCCAACCCGATTTCCTGAAGTATGCTATCAATTGTAACAGTTGTTAGTAACGGTTTAAATGAAGCATGAAACTGTAAAAATTCTTTAGCAGTCATTTCTTCAATCAATTCTATATAAGGGGCGGAAAGCGATAAATGCTGATACACTTTGTCGTCAGCAATGTCAGCACTGCGCAACTGCCAGGCAATTTTTCCTACGCTAAGGTTCAGGCTGCCTGCAATGGCCTGAAGTAATGTACTTTTTCCACTTCCGTTCGGGCCGGTAATGGCATAGGCCTTGCCGGGTTGAAAAATGAAATTAACTCCACGAAATATCCATTCCCGGTTAAATTTTTTACCTGCATCCGAGAGTTGAATCTGCATAAAACTGAAAATAAAATAATGGACTTGTGTTTAATCTTCTTCAGTAGCGCCTTTGGTAAAACGTTTGATGATACCTCTGCCACTTTCACGGATAAAAGTAACGATCTCATCTCTCTCATCACTGGCGGTTAATTCTTCTTCAATAAACTCTAATGCCTGTGAAGTGTTAAGTCCTTTATTGAAAATGATACGATAGATATCGAGAATATGATTGATCTTCTCCAGTTCAAAACCTCTTCTTTTCAAACCTACGCTGTTGACACCACCATAACTCAATGGGTTACGCACGGCTTTTATATAAGGGGGCACATCTTTACTCACCAGACTGCCTCCGGCAATATAAGCATGCTGACCAATGGTTACAAACTGGTGAACAGCACTCACGCCAGCTATCCAGGCCCAATCGCCCATTACAACGTGACCGGCTAACTGTACACTGTTACTCAGAATACAATTATCACCTATCAAACAATCGTGTGCAATATGGCTATAAGCCATGATAAGACAGTTATTACCTACTTTGGTTTTCCAGCGATCGGTGGTGCCACGGTTGATGGTAACAAATTCGCGGATGGTGGTATTATCACCGATTTCAACGGTGGTTCTTTCACCGGAAAATTTTAAATCCTGTGGAATAGCGCCCAGTACTGCTCCCGGAAACACTCGGCAATTCTTGCCAATTCTTGTACCATCCATGATGGTAACATTACTGCCAATCCAGGTGCCCTCACCAATCTGTACATCTCCATGGATCACCGTGAATGGATCAATTTTTACATTCGGGGCGACCCTCGCATTGGGATCTATGTAGGTATAAGGATGCGTCATTGTAGCTGGGTTCTGTTATTAAATTGGGTAAGGGTATAAATTAAGGTCTTTTAACGATTTGTGCGACAAGATCTGCTTCAGTCGCCACTTTTCCTCCCACATACACAGTGCCTCTCATTTCGCAGATGCCCCTGCGTATGGGTCCTGTAAATTCCATTTTTAATAACATGGTATCACCGGGACGAACCATTTGTTTGAATTTACAATTGTCTATTTTCAGAAAATAAGTATCGTATTGTCCTTCAGGCATTGAGTTAATACAGAGAATACCACCTGTTTGTGCCAGTGCTTCAATTTGTAAAACACCGGGCATCACAGGATTACCTGGGAAATGGCCCGGGAAAAACCATTCATTGAATGTTACATTTTTCACACCCACAATATGTGTATCCGTTAATTCAATGATTTTATCTACTAATAAGAATGGATGACGATGTGGTAATGTTTTTTCAATTTTTTCCAATGGGAAAATGGGAGGCATAGTAGGATCATATACCGGTACATCTTTCACATGTTTGTTCTTTTTGATGTACTGTTTGATCTTTTTAGCAAACTCCACATTACTGCTATGCCCCGGACGGTTCGCGATGATCCTTGCTTTAATCGGATAACCAATCAAAGCCAGATCGCCCACTACATCTAATAATTTATGACGGGCCGGTTCATTGGGGAAACGGAGTTCAAGGTTATTGAGGTACCCTTCACTTTTCACTTCAATCTTATCACGTTTGAAGACCTTGGCCAGTCGCGCCATTTCTGCATCTGTAATCGGTTTGTCTACTACCACAATGGCATTGTTGATGTCGCCACCTTTGATGAGATCGTTATCGAGCAGCATTTCCAGTTCATGCAGGAAACAGAAAGTACGGCAGGGTGCAATCTCTGTTCTAAAATCTTTGATGGTTTTCAAACCGGCATGTTGGGTACCTAAAACAGGACTGTTGAAATCGATCAGTGTGGTAATCTGGTAATCAAGTGCAGGCAATGCTACCATTTCAACACGCTTGGCATCATCGTAATGATAAATGTTTTCATCAAGGCTGTACCAGGCTTTTGCCGCTTCCTGTTCGAGCACACCAGCTTTTCCAATGAGTTCAATAAAAGGAGCAGAGCTGCCGTCCATGATGGGAATTTCAGGTCCATTTAGTTCAATCAGCACATTGTCAACACCCATCCCCACCAATGCAGCAAGTACATGCTCTACCGTACTTACTTTGGCATCGCCCACCTGTAAAGTGGTACCACGGCTGGTATCGGTGACCAGATCGCAGTCGGCTTTGATAATAGGCTGACCTGCCAGGTCTACACGCTGAAACTGGATACCAAAACCCGGGTTGGCTGGTTTGAGTGTCATATCAACCAAAACACCTGTATGTAAACCTGTGCCACTGATGCTTACGGCACTGCTAAGCGTATGTTGTTTGTCGGGATTGAAGTTGTTGTCCATGCTGTTGTTTTTTCCGTTGAATCCAATGGATTCTTTCATGGGAGGGTGATGATCAATCATCTACACCACAGCCCATGATGTAAAATATAGCGCAAAAATAAGATTTCAGGATGGTTAATAGATGCTTTATGAGGCATTTACACGATCGGCAAGCAGTTGTTCCACCATTTTTTCCAGTTCTTTAACCCTTTTTTCGAGGTCGGGCAGGTTACGGAGATGGGCCTGGGCACGTAAGGAACGGGTAAAATCATCGGCTGGCGTACCGGTTAAAGTGCGGTTGGGCTCTTTGATGGTTTTGGTGATACCACTTTGCCCGTTAATCTTACTGCCATCCGCAATGGTAATATGTCCGGCAATACCTGTTTGACCTCCAATCATAACCGATTTGCCAATTTTAGTGCTTCCGCTTACACCCGTTTGTGCAGCAATAACGGTATTGCAACCCACTTCCACATTATGTGCAATCTGAACCAGGTTATCAAGTTTGGCTCCTGAACGTATGATGGTAGAACCCATGGTAGCCCGGTCAATGGTTGTATTGGCACCAATCTCCACATAACTTTCTACCAGTACATTACCAATCTGTGGTACTTTCTTAAAAGTTCCGTCAGGTTGCGGTGCAAAACCAAAGCCATCACTGCCAATAACCGAGCCTGCGTGAATAACTACATGGTCGGCAATTACACAATCGTGATAAATCTTCACACCCGCATGTATAATGGTATGATCACCTATACGCACATTATTACCCAATACCACACCCGGAAATATTTTTACATGGTTGCCAACCTGTACCTGCTCACCAATATGCGCAAAAGCACCTACAAAAACATCCTGACCAATCTGCGCTGTTTTAGCAATATAACTGGGTTCCTGTATACCTGTTAACTGCTGAGTCATTAGTTCCTGGTATTTACCCAGGAGTGTTGCAAAAGCAGAATAGGCGTCGGGTACACGAATAAGTGTATTGCCAATCGCCTGTTTTAATGAGAGAGATTCATTGATAATAATCACGGAAGCTTTGGTGCAATAGAGGTATTCTTCATATTTAGGATTGGCCAGAAAGGAAAGTTGTCCGGCAGTAGCTTCTTCAATTTTACCAAAAGAAGTAACAGCTACATTGGCGTCACCTTCCAGTTTGCCATTGATCAACATTGAAATTTGCGCAGCGGTAAATTGCATACAGCGTGATTTAGTCTTTAGAACAAAGTGGATAGTCAATAGTCCATGTTCCATAGGCAGGGGATACTTAACTATGGACTATCGACTATCAGCTATCACTAAGTCAATAAACAAATGTAATTTTTTTTGACGGGTGCAGAAAGGTTTTGATGAATCAGGGCATTGTCAACCTGAGAAATATCTTTTACCTCACCATCCCTGAACAATATATTGATGCGTTCATCAACTGTCTGGTAGAGGGTATTGGTGGCTTCACCCGTAAAACATACATAGTGAATATCTGCAAGTGGAATGCCAAATTGTTCTGAAGCCTGTTTTTCTTTTGCTTGTACAAAACCACGATCAAAAGTATCGGCCTGTATTCTCGATTTGTAAAGCTGACGGTTTAAAAAACGACTACACAGTAAAGACAATATCCTGTCTGGGTGTTTGGCCCATCTTTTCAGTGCATGCATGATGTCGTGGTCATCGAGTGAACAGAAAAGGTCGAGTGTTTCATCATTCATTTGTCCATTGAAAGAGCCGAGGAAAAAATCCAATGCCGATTGGGTTTGTAATGCTTCGTCGGTTGTTTGATAAATGTGGCGAACCCTTTCCAGTATTTTCACCAGCATTTTTTCGGCCCCTAAAACGGTTTTATGCAGGTATACCTGCCAGTACATCTGTCTTCTCGCTACCAGGAATTTTTCAACACTGTAAATGCCTTTTTCTTCAATCATCAACTGGCCATCATGTACTGTGAGCATTTTAAGAATACGATCGTAGCCAATCACACCTTCACTTACACCGCAAAAGAAACTGTCGCGACTCAGGTAATCCATCCGGTCTACATCCAACTGCCCGCTGATTAACTGGTGTAAAAAAGGTTTGTGGTATTGATCGGTGAAGATGGCAATGGCAAGAGCGAGTTGTCCGTTCAGATCACGGTTCATTTTCTGCATAATCTGTAAAGACAACTGTTCATGATGTACACCCTGTACCACTACATGTTCCAGTGCATGTGAAAAGGGACCATGACCCACATCATGTAATAGTATGGCAGCTTTAACGGCTATTTCTTCCTCATTTGAAATATCGATGCCCTTGCTTCTCAGTTCATTTACGGCATTACCCATTAAATGATAAGCACCCAGTGAATGATGTAAACGTGTATGAACGGCACCCGGATATACCAGTTGCGCCATGGCCATTTGTTTGATGCGACGCAGACGCTGATAATAAGGATGTGAAACGATATCAAATATCAATGGATGATTGATGGTGATAAAACCATAAACCGGGTCATTGATGATTTTTCTTTTTTGCTCGGACATACCTGTTGTTGATTTGTTAAATCGCCCACCGGGGCAGTTGGCAAAAATACAAAGAGATGATTGATATGCAGGAATGAAATAGATTTACGGCATAAAGCTGTCCTCAAACAGCCAGTGCCTATTGGAAATTGTTACGCTTAACCTTTTTTTGATTATTTTGAACTGATCCCGGCCAACCCGGTGATCGTAACAATTAAGCACTGCTTATGCCACTAGCCAGCATTTTATGGGTTGATGATGAGATTGAAAGCCTTCAGTCGCAAAAAATATTTCTGGAACAGAAGGGGTATGATGTAACCACACTTACCAATGGTTTCGATGCTATTGAATATGTGAAAAACAATCCTGTAGATGTGGTACTGATGGATGAAACCATGCCGGGCATCACAGGTCTTGAAACATTGGTTCGTATCAAAGAAGTGAATGGCAGTATTCCGGTAGTGCTTATCACCAAAAATGAAACAGAAAACCTCATGAATGAGGCGATCGGACGACAGATCAGCGATTACCTTATTAAACCGGTGAATCCGAACCAGGTATTGCTGAGTTTAAAAAAAATCATCGACAACAAAAGGCTGGTGGCTGAAACGACTACCAGTGCTTATCAGCAGCAGTTCAGGGAACTGTTTATGGCATTGAATGATAATCCTGATTTTAACCAGTGGATGGAGATCTATAAAAAACTGGTGTATTGGGAACTGGAAATGGAAAAAAGCGATAGTCCTGAAATGCGTGAAGTATTTCAGACACAGAAACAGGAGGCCAATACCGAATTCTTTAAATTCATCAGCAAACATTATGCATCATGGATATCGCCCAAGTCAAGTGCATCACCCATCATGAGTCACCAGTTGTTCCAGTTTAAAGTATTACCTCATGTGGAGAAAGGCATACCTACTTTTTTTGTGCTGATAGACAACCTCCGTTTCGATCAGTGGAAAGCCATACAACCCATATTTGCAGAAAGTTTCAGGATACTGGAAGAAGAAACTTTTTACTCCATTCTTCCTACTGCCACACAATATTGCCGCAATGCCATTTTTGCCGGTATGATGCCAATGGAAATTGAAAAACAATTTCCGCAGCTATGGAAGAATGATGACGATGAAGGCGGCAAAAACAATGAGGAGGAAACTTTTTTCCGTGCACAGTTAAAGCGGCTGAAAAAAGATGATTTGAAAGTGAGTTATCATAAAATATTGAACCACCAGGATGGGCAGCACCTGGTAAACAATATGCACAACCTGATGCAGAACGACTTGAATGTGATTGTGTACAATTTTGTAGACATGCTGAGTCATGCACGCACCGAAATGGAAGTGTTGAAAGAACTGGCAAGTGATGAAGCCAGTTACAGAAGTCTTACCAAAAGCTGGTTCGAACATAGTCCATTACACCAGGCACTCAAGAAAGTAGCAGATAAACCCATTAAAGTAGTACTTGCTACCGATCATGGTAGTGTAAGGGTAAAAACACCGCATAAAGTAATTGGTGATAAGCAAACCACCACTAACCTTCGGTATAAACATGGTCGTAACCTCAATTTCGAAGCAAGGGATGTATTAGCGTTCCGTGATCCCAAAGAAGCGGGATTGCCGGTGCCCAATGTAAATTCATCCTATATTTTTGCGAAAGAAGATGGTTTTCTCTGTTATCCCAATAATTACAACCATTATGTGAATTATTACCGTAATACATTCCAGCACGGCGGTATCAGTCTCGAAGAAATGGTGGTACCAATTATTAAGATGGTGAGTAAGCAGTGAGGAGGAAGCTGTGAGCTACGAGCTGCCAGCTTCCAGCTATTAGTGAGTATAATTGTGTTTTCTGACTGGCAGCTAGTAGCTAGAAGCTCATAGCTCACAGCTTGGTGTGAATAACTAATCTCTCTCTGCCATCAGTAAACCCTGCCCGAATGGTACATTTGTTGCGTTATTGGATCACGAAAAGACAGCAATCAGGATGAAATACACTCAAACTACTTTAGACAAGCTGGAAGATATTCTAGGAGAATCGGCATATGTGGTGCGTTATGAAAGAGGTACTTTTCAAAGTGGATGGTGCCTGCTGGAAGCCAAACGTATTGTGGTGTTGAATAAGTTTCTGAATATTGAAGGGCGAATCAATACACTGATGGAAATCATTCCTCAACTATCCATCGACTACGATAAACTTACACTTGAGTCGCAGAAACTCTATGAAGAAGTGGTTAAAAAATCTGCTACCGAAGCCTGATTTTTTGCGGGAAATACGGTAGACATATCTGCCCTTATTTCAATAGATTTGAGGCGTGGCCATTCCAACACTAACCATAGAATTTTTAGGAACAGGTACCAGCAGTGGTGTGCCCATGATTGCATGCGATTGTGAAGTATGTACATCTCCCGACAAAAAAGATAAACGCTTAAGAAGCAGTATCCTTGTACAATCTCAGCAAACATCGGTTGTAGTAGATACCACACCTGATTTCCGGTACCAGATGCTGCGTATCAATAACCGGCGCCTGGATGCGGTTTTGTACACACATCCCCACAAAGATCATCTTGCCGGATTAGATGATATACGGGCCTATAATTATTTTACTAAAAAGCCCATGGATATTTATGCCAATACACTTACTGAAGAGGCATTACGGCGTGATTATTATTATGCATTTTCCGATACCAGATACCCAGGTGTTCCGGAATTGAATCTTATCACCATCGATGATACACCCTTCCTGATTGGAGATATACCGGTAATACCTGTTGAAGTATTGCACCATAAAATGCCTGTACTCGGGTTTCGTTTTGGTGATTTTACCTATATCACGGATGCCAATAGAATAGACGAAAGGGAAAAAGAAAAAATCAAAGGATCAAAAGTGCTGGTCTTAAATGCGTTGCGTAAACAGTCGCACCTGTCTCATTTTACTTTACAGGAAGCCATTGAACTGTCAACAGAACTGGAAATACCTGAAGTCTATTTCACACATATCAGTCACCAGCTTGGGAAACACCAAAACATTAATGCAGAATTACCTTCTCATATGCAACTGGCTTATGATGGGCTGAAGCTCGAGCTCTAAACATCATTTCATCACACAGCGAAGAAAGGCATACAATCAATTATTGTATGAAAAACAAATGGCGCCCTTACTTCAGCTTTACCAAAAAAGAACGAACTGGTATTGGATGGCTTGTTGCCCTTTGCCTGACACTCATTTTTCTGCCTTATGTTTTCCCGAAAAAAGAATTGAAGCTGGCAGATCAAACATTGGCTGCAGGTTTGCAATTGTTGCATGAAGCGTCCAACAGCCACTCAGTAAAATCTTTAGTGCTGTCACCTGAAAAATCTGTGGAGTTATTTCCATTCAATCCCAATACACTCGATGTAGCAGGTTGGGTGCGTTTGGGTTTGGAAGAAAAACTTGCGAATCGTATCATCCATTACCGGAACAAAGGAGGCAGATTTTATAAGGCAGCAGATATAAGAAAGATATGGGGATTAGAACCGGAAAAAGCCACGCAGCTTATTCCTTTTGTACAACTACCCGATACAGAAACAAAACAGCCAATTACAAAACCATCCATTGCTGTGATAGATATTAACACAGCAGGTTTGGAAGACTGGAAAGCTTTACCCGGAATCGGGGAAAAGATAGCTGGGCGTATCATCAAATACAGAAATCAGTCGCTTGGTTTTGCGAGGATGGAAGAACTACAAAATGTATTCGGATTAACCGACAGTACTTTAGTACTGATTAAATCCTATCTCCAATTAAATGAGCGTACCATCACCAAATTGTTGCTGAACAGGGCATCTGCTTATCAATTGATGCAAAAAGCCGGTCTGCCCGATGGTTTGGCCCGTGAAATCGTAAAAAGAAGACAGGATGAAGGCAATTTCAGCAACTGGTCGGAATTGGAAACCCTGCCAGGCATGAATCAAACTTTCTTCACCGCACTCCAAAAAGCATTTCAACTTGAATAAAAAACTGTTAAGACCACAACCTTTTTTGGCCGGTATCCATAAAAGACATTCTTTTGCAATGAAAACTAACAAACGGTCGTTTGTTTTCAGAAGGTTGCCTTGATAACGATTGTTTAGTGGGGCAACCTTCGTCTATTTTAAACTAAGCGCTATGGAATTCAGGCCTACAGAACTTACAGAACAGGTAGCACAAACAGCACGCGATTTTGCCCAGCAATACATCCGTCCACATCTGATGGAATGGGATGAGAGCCAGGAATTTCCGGTATCCGTTTTCAAGGAAATGGGTAAACTGGGACTGATGGGCGTACTTGTGCCGGAAAATTACGGAGGAGCAGGTCTGGGTTATTTTGAATACAATGCCATTATCCAGGAAATTTCAAAAGTCTGTGGATCCGTTGGGTTGAGTCTGGCTGCTCATAATTCTTTATGTACCAATCATATTTTATCATTTGGAACAGAGGAACAAAAAAATAAATGGTTGCCCAAACTAGCCACAGCCGAATGGATTGGGGCATGGGGGCTTACCGAACCCAATACCGGTAGCGATGCCGGTAATATGAAAACGGTGGCGGTAAAAGAAGGGAATGACTGGGTACTCAATGGTACAAAAAGCTGGATCACACATGGAAAAAGTGGAGATATCGCTGTCGTGATCTGTAGAACAGGTGAACCCAGAACCAGCGGAAATTCTACAGCGTTCGTTGTAGAAAGAGGAACACCTGGCTTTTCTGCCGGCAAAAAAGAAAATAAACTGGGTATGCGTGCCAGTGAAACAGCAGAAATGATTTTCGAAAACTGCCGTATTTCGGATGCAAACCGTTTGGGCGAAGTTGGGGATGGTTTTCGGCAGGCCATGAAAATACTGGATGGAGGACGAATTTCAATTGCGGCGCTGTCGCTGGGTATTGCCAAAGGAGCTTATGAAGCTGCTTTGCAGTATTCAAAAGAAAGACACCAGTTCGACCAGCCCATTTGTAATTTCCAGGGGATCAGCTTTAAGCTGGCCGATATGGCCACAGAAATCATGGCCGCAGAATTACTTATCTGGCAGGCCTGTGACCTTAAGAACAGGGGTCAGAAAGTGACCAAAGAAGGTGCTATGGCTAAGTATTATGCCAGTGAAATAGCGGTAAAAACAGCCACGGAAGCTGTACAGATTTTCGGCGGATATGGCTACACAAAAGATTTTCCTGTAGAAAAGTTCTATCGTGACGCAAAATTGTGTACTATTGGTGAAGGAACTTCCGAGATCCAGAAATTAGTGATCTCCAGGGAAGTACTTCATGGATAGTCTCTTTTCGATTGCTTGCTTATATCAAAGTCCCGCCACCTGGCGGGACTTTTGTTTATAAACCACCCCCCAAAAAAACTATTCCGGAACAGCAGATGCTGTTGTTGAAACTGGCTGGTACCAGTTGATGCGCCTGCTTGCATACATGACAACGGCAAGTATAATAAAGAGTCCGATACTACCAACGAGTAAAGCGGTGTCCTCTAAACGTAACAGAATAAAAATGAAACCGTATAACAGCGATAAGAGTAATGTAAAATAAGCGGCTGTTTTAGCCTGCTGGAAATGACTGTTTATGTAAACAGTAATCAATAAAATAGTTGCAGATGCTGCAATAAAATAAGCCAGGTCGAATGAAGCGATTTCACTGATCGAAAGCAATAATGTATAAAAGATGATCAATGCCATTCCTACCAGTACATACTGAACTGGATGCACCGGTTTTTTCTGCATGATTTCCATGATAAAGAAAAGTGCAAAGCTGAGGCCAATCAATAATATAGCATACTTACTACAACGATCTGTTTGTGCATATTCATTGCCAGGTTGTAACAGGCTCACGCCAAATGCAAGTGATGTGTTGATGTTTTTGGCATCTGTAACCAAAGTGCTGAAAGGCAGGTTGGCTTTGTTGAATGACCAGTTCGCGGAAAAACCGTTCTTATCAACTTTTCGACTGGTGGGGATGGTATTCCCATCGAAAGAAGGACTTAACCATTTTGAGTGAAGGCTAAACTGGCTATTACCTGCAAGTGGCATAAAATGCAGTTGACCGCTGCCTCGCAAAGCAATATTGGTACTGAATGTAAAGGTTTTGCCTATATCGGTAACAGATAGTTGAACCGGAACAGATAAACCATTGCTGTCGATATCGGAATTGGGCAAACCCGGCAAAAGACTCAGTTGCTGATGGTTGAAATTGATATCGATTTTTTGTTCAATGCCTTTGAAATCACTGATGCCCATGCATAATTTGATTTCGTTCCATTGTACTTCTTCTGCTTTGATGTCTTTGGGTATTTGTAACTGAAAACTGCCAGTGCCCGAAACCTGGGTTTTGTATAATAACACTTTGTAGATAGAACGTTTTCTTTCTTCCGTATCAATATTGCCAATGATCGAAAGTTGCTCGGGCAGCATAAAAAAATAGCCGTCAGAAGCAAATGGTTTTCCATCAGAGCCAGCAATCATTTTTTTATAGGGTACATGCAAATAAGGACCTGAAACCGTTTGTGGTGCTGCCCATTTACTGCTCACATCTTTTTCTACTGCAGCTCTTCTTACAGATCTTTCACTGACAAGGTTGGAAACAAAAATCATGGGTATCAGCATTACCATAATCAGGATGCCGGTAACGATGGCTTTGTAGAGAATTTTATTATTCCCTGTTAGGGGAGGTGTCGGATTGTCGTTTTGTGTGTACATGATGGATTGATTTGAATATGGAGTAAAAAAATTATTTTGTAGAAATGACTTGTTAATAATTAACGAGGATAAACTAGCCACACTTAGTCCGCAAAAAAAAACAAGGGCTTCGATGATGTCACTTATATCAGGTTTGTAACGTAAAAAATTGGATGCATAAAAAATTGTATAGAGGAAGGCTAGTGTTATGTTAACGAGTGCTATATGATATGTTTTGATTTTGTTAGATTGTCTTATCCTATTGATGGGTGGTAATACGAGTAGGTAAGCAAGGAATACGGGTATGCTGAGTAATACAGTAACAATCAGAATGATCAAGGCCCGTAAAATGATATCTGCTACTGAAAAACCTGAGTGGATCAGAAAGTAAATATTTACCCCTATGTCAAACAGCAATACTGTTGTTATCCATAATTTAAAACAGGTGGTGATAATATTGCTCATTCTAAAAGTACTTTGTATTTCAAAGTGAATAGATAAAAAAATTTACTGTATGCCTTTGATCATTTTTTCTAATGCCTCCAAATGGCTTTTAAAAGCTTTCTCTCCCGATTTGGTAACAGCATAAGTGGTATTGGTTTTCCGGCCAATAAATCCTTTATTCACTTTTATATAATTGTGTTCTTCCAGGGTTTTCAGGTGGCTGGCGAGGTTACCATCCGTAACCTGTATCAGTTCTTTCAGCTCATTAAAGTTTACCTCATCATTCACCATCACGGCACTCATGATACCCAGCCTTATGCGGCTGTCAAAAACTTTATTCAGGTGTTCAATCGGGTTGTTCATACGCGTTCATATTTCCACCACATCAGTGCGCCGTATAAAATATGTAAAACTCCAAAGCCAATGGCCCATGCAATGAGCCCATAGCCAATAAACCATAAATTAACGATACCCAGTATAATCTGACAAATACCCAGCCACCTGATTTCAGATACCGTGTATTTACTGCCATTGAGCAAAGCCAGTCCATAAAATATGAGACAGGAAGGGGCGATCAGTCCTACCAAATCGAGTTCCAGTAAACGGTAAGTAACCAAAGCACCTGCCAGCAAAGGAATAGCGGTATTGATCATTAATCTCTTGGCTGTACTACCCCAGATAGAAGTATTTGTTTTCTTACTGCGCATCCAGGTGAAGAGCAGTGCCAGCAATAAAGCAGATAAGAAAGTGATGGCTCCTGTTGAAATAAGCAGACTTTGAACATTGGTTTCAGGATAGATCTGTATTTCATCAGTTGTCTGGAGTTTGCCTCTAACGGCTAACCACACAGGCCAGATATAAATGGTAGCAGCCAATGCGCATAAACCCGCACTGATGCCGCTCAATCCGCTTAAGCTGATAAATCGGCTGCTCCTGTTCATCATGTCCTTGATGTCGTGCAGGGCATCGATATGTTTTTGCTCCTCTTTCATAAAAGCACTTTGAGATTCAAAGTAACTATTGGATTTTCATATTTCCAAGTCTTTCTCCAAAAAATATTTGTTAATCACCAATCATCTCTGGCAAAACCCTGTGTTCTCTGCGGTGAAATTTCACATATGCTTCACCGCAGAGAACAAGAGAACACAGAGATAACCGCAGGGGTTATTCTGTAGAATCAGATTCGGGGAGTTTTGGATCGCGTAATTCTACCGGTTTGCGATAGGCTTTTCGCATCCGCATATTCAGTAGTTCCACAATAAAAGAAAATGCCATGGCGAAGTACACATAATTTTTCAGGTGTAACTGGTGTGCATTTACACTGTCCCAGCCTTCCACAATCAACACAAAACCAATCATCACCAAAAAAGAGAGGGCCAGCATTTTCAGTGTAGGATGTTTATGTATGAAATTGGAAATATTGGAGCTGAACAAAAACATAACGATCATGGCCACCACTACAGCAGCAATCATGATTTCAATATGTTTGGCAGTACCACCAGCCGTAATGATGCTGTCGAAACTAAATACCATATCAATCAGCATGATCTGAAAAATAGCCGTACCAAAACTGAGTTTTTTGGTTGATTTTCCTACAGCCTCATCTGCTTCTCCTTCCAGTTTATGGTGTATTTCTCTTACTGTTTTGTACAATAAGAATAAACCACCGGCAAGCATAACAAGACTTGCCAGATCAAAATCTTTTCCAAAAGCACTTACAACTGGTTTGCCTTTTTGTGCAAGCAACCAGCCTAAACCAAATAATAAAACAATACGGGTACTCATGCCCATGATCATCCAGAGCATACGGGCTTTTTTCTGTTGCTTTTTCTCCATACGGTTCATGATAATGCTTACAAAAATTACATTATCAATACCGAGCACAATCTCGAGGATTACCAGTATCAGAAAACTGATCAGACTTTCAGAGGTAAATAAATGTTCCATATAGTTGGCTTATGCTTGTAATAAGTGTTTGCAAATATTTTTTACGATAGAAGGACCTTCATAAATAAACCCGGTCCAGACCTGAACCAGTGTGGCTCCTGCATTTATTTTTTCTGCCGCATCAGCACCAGTAAAAATACCACCACTCGCAATAATGGGAATTTTGCCTCCTGTTCCTTTTGATAGATACTGTACTACTTCTGTTGATCTTTTTCGAACCGGCTTTCCACTTAATCCGCCTGCACCAATCTTAGTAATGGTTTGTTCCGGTGTAGCTAAATTTTCACGACTGATCGTTGTATTGGTAGCTACCAGTCCATCGAGGTTAACATCAAATGAAAGCGCAATAATATCATCTAATTGCTCCTGTGTAAGATCGGGTGCAATTTTCAGTAAGATGGGTTTGGGTTTGTTTTTTGCCTGGTTACTGTTTTGTAACACAGAAAAAATCTGTTTGAGTGCATCTTTATCCTGCAAAGCCCTTAAACCCGGTGTATTAGGGGAACTTACATTCACCACGAAATAATCTACATGATCAAACAGTTCCTCAAAACAAATGCTGTAATCTTTCCAGGCATCTTCATTGGCTGTAACTTTATTCTTGCCAATATTTCCGCCAACAATCAATGTCGAATTTTCTTTTTTTCTGGCAGCCAGTCTTCCTGCCACAGCTTTTACGCCATTATTATTAAATCCCATCCGGTTGATCAAAGCTTTATCGGCAGGTAAACGAAATAAGCGTGGTTTATCGTTACCGGGCTGAGGCAGGGGGGTAACCGTACCAATTTCCACAAACCCAAACCCCAAAGCTTCCAGTTCATTCAGGTAAAGTGCATTTTTGTCGAAACCGGCACCCAATCCAACCGGATTGGTAAAATGCAGCCCAAAAACATCTTTGTGTAAGGCGGCATCTTTACAGGTGAAGCTACTGCTGATCAGTTTTTTAACAGGGCTCAACGAGCAGGCCGACCTCAACAAATCCATTGAAAAATAGTGTACATCTTCAGGTGGAAAACTGAAAAGTAATTGTCTGATAAGCGGGTATAGCATGATGCCGCGAAGATAAGGCGCATTTGGCGACCAGCCGAACGGATATGAACCGCAACCCGATTCCGTTAAATTTGGTTGCATAAACAACTTTTTTAAAAAAATCCTTACATTTGATAGGTAAAACCAAGATTATGCAGGAAGCATATATAGTAGCCGGTTACAGAACCGCAGTGGCCAAAAGCAAACGGGGTGGATTCCGTTTTTTTCGTCCCGATGATCTGGCTGTTGAAGTAATCAAAGGATTGATGGCAACTGTGCCTCAGCTCGAAGCAAAACGGGTAGATGATGTTATTGTGGGTAATGCCGTTCCGGAAGCGGAACAGGGTTTACAGTTTGGCCGTATTATTTCAGCACGTGCACTGGGCATTGATGTGGCTGGTTTTACCATTAACCGCTATTGTGCAAGTGGGTTGGAAAGTATTGCGCTCGCCACGGCAAAAATTCGCACCGGAATGGCAGATTGTATCATCGCCGGTGGAACCGAAAGTATGAGCCTGGTACCTACTGCGGGTTGGAAAACTGTTCCGGCTTATTCCATCGCCAAAGAAGAGCCTGATTATTATTTGAGTATGGGTCTCACTGCCGAAGCAGTGGCCAAAGAATTTAAAGTGAATCGTGAAGACCAGGACCAGTTTGCCTATCAATCGCACCAGAAAGCGATGAAAGCAATCGAGAATGGTTATTTCAAATCCGGTATTCTGCCCATTACGGTAGAAGAAACCTACCTGAATGAAAAGGGAAAAAAAGCCGTTCGTTCTTATGTGGTTGATACGGATGAGGGTGTACGTGCCGACACGAATATCGAAGCACTGGCCAAACTGAAACCTGCATTTGCCATGGGTGGATCTGTTACTGCCGGTAACTCCTCTCAAACAAGCGATGGAGCCGCTTTTGTTATTGTAATGAGTGAAAGAATGGTTGTGGAACTTGGCTTACAACCTATTGGCCGATTGGTGAATTGTGCATCTGCAGGTGTACATCCACGTATCATGGGTATTGGTCCTGTGGCGGCCATTCCAAAAGTGTTGAAACAGGCATCGATGAGTTTGAATGATATTGAACTGATTGAATTAAATGAGGCTTTTGCTTCACAATCGCTTGCAGTCATCAGGGAACTTGGATTGAATCCCGATATCGTAAACATCAACGGAGGTGCCATAGCATTGGGACATCCATTAGGTTGTACTGGTTGTAAATTAACAGTTCAGTTATTGAATGATATGAAAAGACTGAATAAGAAATACGGAATGGTTACTGCCTGTGTGGGTGGTGGCCAGGGTATTGCAGGAATTATTGAACGGTTGTAAAGTAGTCCATGGTCCATAGTCGATAGTCCATAAGTAAAAACAATTGGTTATGGACCATAAACTTTCTTCTACCTGTTTTGCTCAATAAATTCTCCTCTTCCATTCATCATACCTCTTCTTTCCCTGAATAAACCAGATACATTAGCGGCATTTCTGTTTGCCATGGAAATAATGTCTTTTTTATTGGCTTCATAACCGGGGCCTCTTGCCAGCAGACCGCTGAGTACTGAACGGTTAGAATGTTCTCTGCTGGCTACAATTCTTTTGCGAAATAATTGATCGCCCTGGATAACGGTAATATCTGTGTTGAAGAAAACAGAATAGTAGGCAGTTTTATTGGTGCTGCCATCATTGTTTTTGGTACGTACTACTTCATCCTGGTTAAAGCCACCTTCATAATTTTGTAAGATGATGAAAATATTGGCCCCGTATTTAGTGGCAAGTTTTAGTCTTACTGCATCATCATTTTGTAATAACCTTGTTTTTTCCTCATCGGTAAGAATGGTATCCCTGAATGCGGGAATTTGTAAATCTTTCCTGAGTACATCAGGTAAGTTGGAGAAATACATATTCTTGATACTGGTAACCACAGCTTCTCTTTTTTTGGTGATGGCGAGACCTGGTGTGTATACATCACCGGCATCAATCACCACAATCGATTTTGAATAATCCTGAACGGGTATTTCGGCCGGTAATGTTTTTTGTGTAAAAGACAGGCTTTTGCAACCTGTAATGATAAAAACGATCATTAGCATGGCCGACGATAACAAGGAAAGTTTTTTCATGCAGGTAATATTTCGGGGCAAAGATAACAAGCGTCAAAAAGGGTTGTGGGTGAATTATATGTGATTAACAGCTTTTAACAATAAACGGTCTAAACAAAGGATTACTTATAGAAACTGATAAAAAACAACTGCCGGCCTGACCAATGTCATGTTTTTCGCGCATGGTTCTTGTTAGGTTTACTACATAAATAGGTGATATGAAAAAGATACTTGTTCCAACCGACTTCTCCTCCGCAGCAAAAAATGCGGCCCTCTATGCCTTTAAACTGGCAGAACAGTTAAAAGCTGAAGAAGTAATTCTGTACCATGCCTACGAAGCGCCCATAAACATAGACCCGATGGTGCCCACGGTGGTGATGCCCGATATTGATACTTTGAAAGACAGCAGTGAAAAAGCATTAGAACATTTCAAGTCTGTTGTTTGTCCATTCTGCGCTTCTAACATTAAAGTAAATACTTTAGCTAGGTACGATCATCTGGGAAACGGCTTGGATGAAATATGCAAGGAAACAGGGGCCGGCCTGATTGTAATGGGTGTAACAGGAGGTAACCTGATTGAAGAAAAAATCATTGGTAGCAATGCATTGAGTGTGGCAAAGAATGGAACAGTACCTGTGATCATTGTTCCGCCCAAAGCCATTTTCACCAAAATAGAAGAAGTAATGATGGTCTGCGATTTCAACAAAGTGGTAGAGGCAACACCTGTACAGCCCATCAAACAAATACTGGATGCTACCAGTGCCAAACTCTTTGTATTACATGTTGATAAGGAGAACCAGAACTGGTCGCCCGATACACCTTTTGAAAGCCTGATGCTGGACACATTGTTACAAGGATACAATCCTCAATACCTGTTTGAAAACAACAGTAATTTTATGGAAGCAGTAAATATTGTGTCCTTGGAAAAAATGGTCGACCTGATTATTACGATACCTAAAAAACATGGATTATTTGAAGGCTTATTCCATGCAAGTGCTACGAAAAAATTAGCGTATCATAGTCATGTGCCGATTATGGTAATACATGAGTAATCAATCAATTCAAATACTTCCCAACAATCGGTACTCTTCTTCCCACACCAAATGCTTTTGGTGAAATACGTATGATGGGACAAAACTGGTTTCGTTTGTACTCATTATTGTTCACCATTTTCAATGTACGGTCAACCAATGCGGCATCATACCCCATGGCTTTAATTTCTCCCGGCCCCATTCTTTTTTCAATGTACTGATAGAGTACCTGGTCGAGCAGGCTGTAATCGGGTAAGCTGTCGCTGTCTTTCTGGTTGGGTCTTAATTCTGCACTGGGCGCTTTACTGATGATATTTTCAGGGATGATTTCTCTTCGCCTGTTGATGTATCTGGCCAGCGCATACACCTGCAATTTGTAACAATCGCCCAGTACGCCTAAACCACCGGCCATATCGCCGTATAAAGTACCATAACCGGTTGCCAGTTCACTTTTGTTGGATGTGTTTAATAATATGTAACCGAATTTGTTGGCAATGGCCATGAGTAGATTACCCCTTGTTCTGCTCTGTATATTTTCTTCAGCCAGCGAAAAAGGCAAGCCGTTAAACACCGGATCAAGTGTTTTTGTAAATGCATTGAAAACTTCATCAATGCGGATGATATCGTATGGATTGCCAAGGTTTTTACTCAGTTCTACCGCATCGTTAACAGAATGGTCAGTTGAATAGGGTGATGGCATAAGAATAGCCCTAACATTCTCTGCGCCCAATGCATCGCAGGCAATGGCAAGCGTAACGGCCGAATCTATTCCACCCGAAGAACCCAGTATAGCTTTGCTGAAACCCATTTTTGAAAAATAATCACGAATACCCATGATGAGCGCATCATATACCTGTGCAATATTTAATTCGGGTTCAAGTGTAGCGGGATTGAGTTCTTTATCTGGTACACGGCTTGCAGGTTCTAGTATAGGTGCCTGTATACTGCCATCATTATTCAGTTCAAGTGTAACCATGGCTTCTTGAAACATGGGTAATGCGGCACAGAGATTGGCATCTTTATCAAATACAAGTGAAGCGCCATCAAACACAATTTCTGTCTGGCTACCCACTGCATTACAGTAGAACATCGGAATCTTATATTTCTGAACATTGGCTTTGATGACAGACTTTCTGTCTTCATCGTGTGTATAATCAAAAGGAGAAGCGCTGATATTGAGCATCAGGTCAGGTGATTGTTCCATCAGTTGATCCATCGGACAAATCCTGTATAATGGATTATCGCCCATGTTCCATATATCTTCACAAATGGTAATCGCTAATTTTTTTCCTTTGAAGGGAACGACTTTCCATTCATAAGCCGGCTCAAAATAACGGTACTCATCAAACACATCGTAAGTGGGTAATAGTGTTTTATGAATTTCTGCCTTGATCTCCTTCTCATACAGAAAGAATGCTGCATTAAAAAGATCTTTTCCCTTCTGTATATTGTTGCGGGCGGGTGAGCCAATCAATACGGCAATGGTATCTGCATGTTCTTTGATCAGATCAACCGCTTCATAACATTTATTGATGAAATCACTGAACTCCACAAAATCTCTGGCAGGGTAGCCGCACACACTCATTTCACTAAACATGATGATATCGGCACCTGCTTTTTTGGCCTCTTTGATGGCACCGATTATTTTAGCTGTATTGGCTTCGAAGTTTCCGATATGATAATTCTGCTGTGCGATACTGATCTTCATACAAACACCTGTTTAATAAGCTTCAGGTGCAAAGTTCAGTAACTTTTGCATAGGTTTTACAGCGTTCCTTGATTTGACTCAAGGTTTTATCAGCATCTTTGTAAAAACCAGCTAAACTATGAACCGGTGGTACGCGGTACTGTTAATGATGATAAGTCTTGCCTGTGGCAATAAACCCAATGTTCCCGATGTGTCGGCGATACAGGCTCCCGTAAGCCTGCAACGGTTTGAAAAATCTTTTTTTACACTCGATACAACTAAGTTGGCGGAGTCTTTACAGGAACTCACTGCAGAATACCATGGTTTTACGCAGGATTTCCTCTTTAACATTCTCGGCAGTTCACCTGATGCGGTTTTAACGGATATCCCTTTTTTTATTCGTACTTACCAGACAATGGCTAAAGATGTGAGCACACAGTTTACTGATCTTGCCAAAGAGACAAATGAAATACAGCAGGGACTTCGTTTGGTAAAACATTATTTTCCAGAATACCGCCTGCCTGAAAAAATCATCACATTTATAGGACCACTTAACAGCTATGGCAGCATTATTACACCTGATGGACTGGGTGTGGGCTTACAATTGTATTTAGGCAGTAATCATCCATTATACCTTACGGAAGAAGGACAGCAATTGTATCCGCGATATATTTCGAGAAGATTCGACAGAATGTATATTTCTGTTAATGCCATCAAAAATGTGATCGATGATTTGTATCCGCCTATGTATGTAGATAAACCCCTGGTTGAGCAGATGATAGAAGCTGGTAAAAGATTATACCTGCTTGACCATCTCATGCCTTATACAGCTGACTCATTGAAAACAGGATACACGCAAAAGCAACTGGAGGGCTGTTTTGAGAATGAAAAAAATATCTGGAGCTTTTTTATACAGAACAACCTGCTTTTTATCAATGACCCCGAAATAATTCGTGACTATATGAACGAAGCGCCCAATACGCCTACATTAGGACAGGCATCACCTGGTTTTATTGGTCAGTTTGTGGGAGGGCAGATCGTCAAAAAATGGATGTCGCAGCAGAAAGATCAAGGCAATATGAAAATGCTGATGGAGACGTCTGCTAAAAAAATATTTGAAGAAGCGAAGTATAAGCCCTGATATCCACTAATTCCCTAATGGCTAACTCCTAATCCCTAACACCTGTTTATAATAAAGGGTTGAGGGGTTAGCTATGGGAATTAATTCATTTTAGAAGGAACAATCATATCAAAAGCAGGAATATTTACTTCGAAGAACTGTTTGGTATGTTGATTTTCCATCTGGTAGGTTCCGTGCATTTTGCCCATTTCCGTTCGAAGATTACATCCACTCACATACTGGTAATGTTCGCCCGGTTGTAAGACAGGCTGAATACCTACTACACCTTCACCTTCAACTTCTCTGTGTTCGCCATTACTGTCGAAAATATGCCAGTGACGGCGCAACAATTTGATGGTAAAATTATTATGGTTTTCAATGGTAATCCGATAAGCAAACATATACTCCCCATTCAGTGGGTTACTATAGTCAGACTGGAAAAAAGTCTCCACACTGATCTCTACCCCTTCTGAAATTTTGGATACCATAAGGTTGGTTTGAATAGGGTAAAAATAAGGAAAATAAGCTGATAGTCCATAGGCCATAGCCAATGGCCCATGGACTATTAACTATGGACTATTTTAACACAAAAAATACCTCTCATCCCTTACCTTCGCAGCACTTTAAAAAAGAGGAATTATGACCAGGATTGCTGTAGCAAAAGGAGATGGGATTGGCCCAGAAATAATGGACGCAGTTTTATCGGTTTTTACCGCCGCTAAAGTGCCTTTGGAATATGATTTTGTGGATATGGGTAAATGGGTGTTCGACAAGGGATACAGTAACGGAATGACCCCCGAAGCACAGCAAAGCATTGAATCGCTGGGTATTCTTTTCAAGGGACCAATGGAAACTCCTAAAGGAAAGGGTGTGAAAAGTGTGAATGTAACCGCCCGTAAAACCTGGAACACTTATGCCAATAAACGCACATTCCAGACCCTGCATGGTGTAGATACGGTATTCAGCAAAGCTGGTATTCCCATTGATATTACGATTGTAAGAGAAAATATTGAAGATACCTATGGTGGTATCGAGCATATGCTTACCCATGATGTAGCATTGAGCAGAAGGTTTATTACCCGCCCGGGCAGCATGCAGGTGATTAAGTATGCATTTGAAATGGCGAAAAAGAAAGGTGCCAGCAGAATCACCTGTGGACATAAAGCCAATATCATGAAAATTACCGACGGGTTATTCCTGGAAGTGTTTTATGAAGTGGCTAAAGAGTATCCTGAATTAAAGGCAGATGATGTAATTGTGGATGATCTCTGCATGAAACTGGTAAGTCGTCCCGATTTATTTGATGTGGTGGTGCTCACCAATCTGCAGGGCGATATTGTGAGTGATCTTTGCGCCGGACTGGTTGGCGGACTTGGTTTTGCTCCTTCAGCCAATATCGGCGATCATATTTCCATTTTTGAAGCAGTACATGGAACAGCACCTGATATTGCCGGAAAAAACATCGCAAACCCAACGGCATTGCTGTTGAGCGGTATCGGTATGCTGAGACATTTAGGTTTGATGCAAACAGCCGCTATGATTGAAAACGCACTCCTATATACGCTTGAAAGTGGTATTCATACAGGTGATTTCGGCGATAAAAATATCCCATCGGTAAACACTACCCAATTTTCGGAAGCGATCATTGCCAATTTCGGCAAATTGCCTGTACATCACCCTAAGCCATTGCTGGCCGATCAGCCGGCAACACCCACCATTTTTAAACTGGAGAAAAATCCGATGCTGGAGAGTCTGGAAACGGCAGTGGAAAATATCATTGGGGTGGACGTATTTATTGAAAGCAATGAACAACCGCTTGCAGTAGCAGAAAAATGTTTACAGCATACACTGGATCTCTTCAAACTGGTAACCATCAGCAACAGGGGTACACAGGTTTGGCCCAAAGGCTCATCATTTACCAACCTGGTAAACCAGTATGGCTGTCGTTTTGAAAGTGTGGGTGAAGTGCCTTTAACGCAGGTAGACATACTGGAATTGTATAAAAGACTGTCGGCCGATTTCAAAATCTGTTCAACAGAACTGCTAAATGCCTGGGGCGATAAAAAAGCCTATAGTCTGGCCCAGGGGCAGTAATCAGACTTTTGAAATAAGGGTAAAGCCTAAAATAATGGTCAAAATGAAGGCCTTGCAGCTTGTAGCTTGAAGCTTGCAGCTTTTTTCCTAATTTCACGCCTTCAAACAAAAGAGCAATCGAACTATATGGCAGAAGTGATTTTAATGCCCCGACTGAGTGATACCATGACAGAAGGTGTTATTGCCGCCTGGCACAAGAATGTAGGTGATGCAGTTAAGAAAGGTGATCTCCTGGCAGAAATTGAAACAGACAAAGCTACCATGGAGCTGGAAAGCTACCAGGATGGTATTTTATTACATATAGGAACGCCCAAAGGGGGCAAATTACAGGTGAATGACCTGTTGGCCATTTTTGGAAAAGCAGGTGAAGATATTTCAGCACTGGTTGCCCAACATGCAGGTGGAGCAGCCCCTGCTCCGGCCGCTACAGCAGCTCCTGCTGCTGCAGCAGCCACAGAAGCACCTGCCGCAACCTCAACAGCAACTATTGATGTGTCGAATATGGAGGAAGTGGTTTTGATGCCACGTTTGAGCGATACCATGACTGAAGGTGTAATAGCTGGATGGCATAAGAATGTGGGTGATACAGTGAAGAAAGGAGAAGTGTTGGCCGATATCGAAACCGATAAAGCCACCATGGAACTGGAAAGTTATAAAGACGGGGTTTTATTATACCAGGGTGCCAAAGCCGGTGAAAAAATACTGGTGAATGATCTGCTCTGCATTATCGGAAAACCCGGTCTGGATGTAGATGCTATTGTAAAAGCTGTGAAAGGAAGCGCTACTCAGGCAGCCGCTCCTGCAGCACCTGCTCCATCTGCAACTCCTGCGCCTGCGGCCGCACCTGTAGCTGCCCCAGTTGCCGCACAGGCAGTTGTAAATGAAGGAAGAATATTCGCATCACCACTGGCTAAAAAAATAGCCGATGAAAAAGGAATTGATCTTCGTTATGTAAAAGGTACAGGTGATAATGGACGCATTACCAAAAACGATGTAGATGCATTTGTGCCATCTGCAGCACCAGTTGCTGCTCCTGCTGCGAAAACAGCGTCACCTCTTGTTGCTGCAGCTCCGTCCGGACAGGTTAGTTTTGAAGATGTACCTGTATCGCAAATGCGTAAAACCATTGCCCGTCGTTTGAGTGAAAGCTTGTTTACGGCGCCACATTTCTATCTTACCATGGCCATTGATATGGATGCTGCAGTTGCGGCCCGTGCCAAAATCAATGAAGTGGCTCCTGTAAAAATCAGTTTTAATGATATGGTGCTGAAAGCAACTGCACTTGCATTGAAACAACATCCAAAAGTAAACAGTAGCTGGTTGGGCGATACCATCCGTTACAATCATCATATCAATATTGGTGTGGCTGTTGCAGTGGAAGACGGATTACTGGTTCCGGTAGTACGTTTTGCCGATACAAAATCATTAAGCCAGATTGGGGTAGAAGTAAAAGAATACGCACAGAAAGCAAAAGATAAAAAATTACAACCCGCCGACTGGGAAGGAAGCACATTTACCATTTCTAACCTCGGTATGTTTGGTATTGATCAGTTTACTGCCATTATCAACCCGCCCGATTCATGTATCCTGGCTGTAGGTGGTATAGCCCAGGTGCCTGTAGTGAAAAATGGACAGGTAGTGCCGGGTAATATCATGAAAGTAACCCTTAGTTGCGATCACCGTTCAGTAGACGGTGCTACAGGAGCAGCTTTCCTGCAAACACTGAAATCATTGCTGGAAGAGCCTTTGAGAATGTTGGTTTAATAGTGAGTGACTTACCTTATGATAAAATAAAGCCGCCGTTAAATATTTAACGGCGGCTTTATTTTATCATAAACTTTATACTCACTACTGACTACTCACCACTCACTTATTTACTCCCACTCACATCCAATCGGCGCCCCTGGTGCTATTTCACGATGCTGGGGAAGCTCAATGTCTTTGGGTTTTTCAATTCGCTCAATCGCATACAGGTAATGCGGGCGTAAAGCTGCATTAACAGCAGCTTGTTGTTTGGCGTAGCTTTTTATGCTGTTGAGACGATCAAAGCAAATGGATTTTACCTGGTAGTTGGCCGTATTATCCTGGCTCAGTGCCAGTAACCAGGTAAGAACTATTTGCTGTGTTTGTGCCTGAACCTGTGCTTTCAGTCCATCCTGTTTTTTACCCATCCATGTTTTTTTGATGATGGCATCCAGTACATCACTCCAGCCAATAGTACCAGCCTGTGCCTTGAATTGTTCCAGCCTGTTGGCCCTTTCTGCATTGAATAAAAAGCCAAGCTCGAAATGGGCCAGCGCTTCTGCAGCAGCCATAGGATCGAAACTCATACCGGTACGTTTGGCAAATGTTTCACCAACACCATAATACATGGGCGGACGTGGAGGAATGAGCATACTGATGCGGTCTGGTAAAGTAAGCACATCCGGATTCAGGCAATCCAGTGCAGCCTGTAATGCTTTTTGCTGGATGGCATTATCAAGTACCTGAGGCTTTTGTTGTGCATCACCCCGAACATTATAACTGTAGTTCATACCGCCAATAAGTTTGCAAACAGCTTCAATCTGGTAGCGGTGATAATTGTAAACCGGAACGAGTATATCTTCCAGTCTTGACATGGGCACAGACTCTTTAATCGCATTTTCGGAGAACTGGTCGAGTGCTTTCTGCCGAACCTGTAATACACTTTTCAGTTCATCGGTTACATCTTTGCCATTGTCCCACAAATGCGCATAAGGGTGAAGTCCACCGGCAGCACGGGCATCGGCATCTGCAATAAACAACAATCCCTGCCGGGTATTTTCTTCCAGAATTTTTTTCAATCCCTCATTTTCGTTCACGCCATCAGGAAAATCCTGGTAACCATAGATGATGGCACGTTTATCCCATTCACCAATTTCATTGGTATATACTTTGCTGAAATCTATTTCGCCTTTACTGTTCACAAAAACATTGGGATGAGGGTAGTCCATCACCGACCCACGATTGTTATAACTGGATGCATAGTTATGTTGTAGTCCAAGTGTATGACCAATTTCATGGGCTGACAACTGACGTAAACGTTGCAAAGCAGCTTCACGCATGGTGGCGGGAACAGGTTTGCCGGTTTCATAAGGAGATAATAAACCGGTGAAAATAAGATGATCCTGTCGAACACGTAAGGAGCCTAAAGTAACCTGTCCTTTTATGATTTCACCAGTGCGGGGGTCGGTAACAGAAGCGCCATAACTCCATCCGCGGGTAGAACGGTGTACCCAATTGATCATATTGTAACGGATATCCATAGGGTCGGCATCATCAGGTAATACTTTTACGATAAAGGCATTGCGATAACCTGCAGCTTCAAAAGCCTGGTTCCACCAGCGGCCTCCTTCGAGTAATGCAGAACGAATGGGTTCGGGTGTTCCGTTGTCAAGATAATAGACGATCGGCTCCACAGGATCGCTAATAGCCGCTGTAGGGTCTTTCTTTTCGAGCCGGTGTCTTGAAATGAACATCTGTTCAATGGGTTCCGTAAAAGGACTGCTGAAATCGAAATAAGAAATACCGAAATAACCACTGCGTATATCTTGTTTACGAGGTGTATACTTATTGTCGGGTAATTGTACAAATGAATGATGCATACGAACCGTAATGGCTTCACTGGAAGGTGTTACAGCATTTACATAACGACCTGCATCATTACCGCCGGTAAAAGTAATAGTAGCTTCAAACTCACTGTTTAAAGGGAAATTACGGGTATTGGGCAGGAAGATGGCGGAGCGCGATTCGTTAAAAGTATAAGTGCCCTGACGCATACTGCGGATTTTATCGGCTACACCATGTGCATCTCTCAGGAAAAAAGAAGTGGCATCAACCAATACTTTGTCACCCTCATCTTCGTCAATGCTGAAACCGGCAATAGTAGACTGGGCAAAGGATTCCTGTACTGCCTCTCTTTCTTTCTCATCATTGGAGAGAGCTCGATAACGGTAATTGGGTTGAATCATCAACAGTTTCTTGCCTACTTTATGAAAATAAACAATACGGGTACCACCTAACTGGCCACGATCCAATCCGATGTCGTTTGAACCGAGACCGGCAGGTAATGAGTTTACGTATAAAAATTCCTGGTTGAATTTATCCACCTGCAACCAGATTTTTCCGGCATTGGCATCCCACCAGAAAGTGAAATAACCATCATACCGTTTCATATTTTTTGTTTTGTCGGCAATTTTAGATGAACTGTTTTGTGCCTGAATGCTGCAGAAGAGTAAACAGGAAATAGCCAGTAGCCAGGTGCGCATGTATGAAAGTTTTGGTGAAAAGATTTTGGTTCGAACCCCTATAAAGATATTTTAAAACCAATCATTCTGACTCAGATCAGCGAAATAAAAAATCCTGTTACAAACGTAACAGGATTTATATACTTGTTGTAAAAGCTGAATTAAGCGTTGAAAGGAATCTCTGGATTACTTGGTGCTGGTGCTTCAACAGGAGCAGGAGCCGGTGCAGGAGCAGGTGCTGCTACAGGGGCTGGTGCTGGTTTAGCGGCTGCCTTCTTTTTTGGCGCTGCTTTTTTCTTGGCGGCTGGTTTTTTAGCAGCAGGCTTTTTGGCTGCGGGCTTTTTAGCGGCTGCCTTCTTTTTTGGCGCTGCTTTTTTTGCGGCTACTTTTTTCTTCGGCGCTGCCTTCTTTTTAGCGGCTGCTTTCTTTTTTGGTGCTGCCTTTTTCTTGGCGGCTGCTTTCTTCACCGCTTTTTTTACGGCTGTTTTTTTCTTTGGGGCTGCTTTCTTTTTAGCGGCTGCTTTTTTCTTTGGAGCAGCTTTCTTAGCAGATTTTTTTACTGCTTTCTTTGCAGGTTTTTTTGCAACTTTTTTAGGAGCTGCTTTTTTTGCGGCTTTCTTTTTAGCTTTTGCCATGATGGTATTAGTTTGTTGTTGTAAATGATGAGGTATGAAAGTTAGAAAATTATTTGTGAATTAAAATGAATAGTTGCTGTAAAAAATTTTTAAGGTCAATACACATTTTATTCTGCCACTTCCAAAAGACTCAGCTTTCCATCCATGGTGGCAGCCAATATGCGGTTACGGCTTAGCACATTCACCGTATTCACCATCGAATTATCAATCTTATACACCCATTTCTTCGCTCTTTGAATGGGGTCAATGGCGTATACGCGGCCACTCTTGGTACCAAATACAACAATACCCTGCTTTTCAATGAGCATAGAAGGAACATGTTCATAGCCAAAACCACAGTCTATTTTCCAGGCTACAGCCTGCTTTTCGCGTGAAGTAGGGAATGCCACGATCAAATCATTCATGGTTTTACCATAGATCCATTGCCCGTTTTCAGCAATACCGATCGATTCTCTTACAGTTGCTTCGTTGTTTCTCCATAAAGTAGCACCCGTAATAATATCAATGGCCGTAAGGTATCGATCGGGAGCTACGATATACACTACATCATCTTTAATAACCGGAATACAGGCAGCAGGTGAATAATTACGTACGGTTGATCCATTGTTCCATTTCCAGTTGAGTTTGCCTGTTTTTAGATCCAGGGCGTAGAGGTTTCGATCCCAGGCGCCAAATAAAACCTGGTTGCCATGAATAACAGGGGTGCTCATAACCGGACCTTCCAGTTCTGTAAAATGCCATATCTCTTTGCCCGTTTTGAGTTCAATGGCCCGGAAGCCATGATCACTGGCGCCAATGTATACAATGCCGTCCTTGATTAATGGTGACCCCAGCACTGCAGCATTGGCTTTGTATTTCCACAATAATTTGCCTTTTGTTGCATCGAAGCAGTACACAAAACCATCACCTGAGCCAACCACCATCTTCTGTTGGTCGATGGCAGGAGAAGAAAATACAGAACCACCCGTTTGATAGGCCCATTTCTTTTTACCCGTCTTTATATCAATAGCCGTAATATTTCCCAGACTATTGCCAAAAAATACCAATTGACCATTGCTGGCGGGTGTTGAAATAACATTGGCTTCTGAGCTGTACAGCCATTTGGCTTTTACCTGTGGAAAGCTGTCATTTACTGTATAGGAAGGACGTAAACTGGCCGGACTTTTCTGGTAAGTATGTTTTTCGATCTTTAAACCGGTCCAGGAAGCCAGTGTTTGTTGACCTGGTCTTCTTTCTGAGAACAGGATGGAATCTGTTCTTACATCCACCAGGTTATACCCCCCGATTTCAGCTTTGGCGCGCAGGTTTGACCGGCCCATAACAGCAGGAATGCCTTCAAAATTCATGGCCCTGTTTGCATGACCATGGCCACACAAAGCCGCAATGGTGTTTTTCTGTTTGAGACGATCAATTACTTCATACCAGTTGTCTAAACCATTGTCGAGCGGATAATGATTCAGGAAAATAATGGGTTTGTCATTGTCTGTTTTATTCAGTTCCTTATCCAGCCAGTTAACAGCATCACGGGGAACATGTCCATCACTCATACGTACATAAGGACCGGAAGCGCACCCGAAAAACCGGATACCATTGTAGGTGAAAACAAATTTGTCGTACCCGAATATTTCAGCAAAAGCTACACCACCACTTTCACTCCAGCCTGTATCGTGATTGCCCGGTATGATATAGTAGGGTACTTTTAATTCGTCGAGAATGGCCCTGGCTTTTTTAATTTCTTCGGTGGTTCCCAGTTCGGTGATATCGCCGGTTAATACCACAAAAGCAATATCGTTCATCTGGTTAATATCGGCCACGGTTCTTTTCAAATCCTCTTCGGCACTGCCATTGGGGGAACCTATATGGGTGTCGGAAATAAAAGCAAAACGAAAAGGTTTAATCTGGGCCTGCGTCTGTATAGTAAAATAAAGCAGCAGACAAAGGAGTAGATATTTCATGGGGGAAAGTTACAGACAATACAAAACAATTGCTTGTTTAACTATTTATGTTACTGTTAAACGACTTTATTTTCCCTACACATCCTTAGGATTCCAGTGGAGGAGAAGGAGAGGTTGCCAGCATAATTAATGTTATTTTTGATTCATGTCATTCAATCAAACCGCTTTCAAAAAAGCCGATATTATCATTCAGTCAGCGGCTCTGGTAATCATTGGAGCCACCTGGTTTTTTGATACGGAGTTAGCCATGATGGCTTTTTTCCTGGGTATAGGTGGATGGCAATTACTCAGTATGAGTATTCACCTCCTTCAGCGATGGAACCAAAATTTCCTGGGGAGAAGAATTTACCAGTATGCTTTGTTGATAATACTGGGAGTTTTCCTGATAAGCCTGCTGTCTGCAACCATCATGATATGGGTATTGTATTTACTGTTATTTATTACGCCTGTACTGGCCTTTTATTACCTGGTTATTTGTTACCTGGAAGTGTTGAGGAGAAAATGATATGAATAAATCGATATGGAGTAATGCAGATATTTATGGACAGATGCTGGTATGGATATTATCGGTACTGCCTTTTATTTTCTTTTTCTCCTCGCTGTTTAAGGTGAATGATTTTTATATGCTTTTGCTGGTACACGGATTGGGTTTGCTCATTATTGGTGTATGGCAAATGGTGAGTACATTGATTAATCTGTTACTGGCTGCCGAGGAATGCAAAGGCTTCTTTCGTAAAAATATTCTGATTGGAACAATGCTTGCAGTTTTATTTTTCGGATGGGTTTATTCGGGTAATTTCAAAATACCCTTACCGGCTGCTAAAACGTATTATAGTTATATTCTAGCATTTTATTTTTTGCTGGTAGACATCGCTGCCATACGTTACTGGAAATATATTCATCACTATTACAAACAGGTAAGTCATGTCTAAAAAAACAATTGTACTTGGCGCATCAGAAAACCCCGCCCGCTATAGTTTCCTTGCAGTAAACAGGTTGCGTGCAAACGGTCACCCGGTGGTGGCCATTGGAAATAAAAAGGGACAGATTGGAGACATTTCCATAATAACAGGACATCCTGCTGAAGAGGGTACAGACACCGTAACACTCTACCTCAATCCACAATTGCAACAGCAGTATTACGATTATATTCTTTCATTGAAACCCAAAAGAATCATCTTCAACCCGGGTACAGAAAATGAAGAGCTCGAAGCGCTGGCAAAAGAAAAAGGGATAGAACCTGTAGAAGCTTGTACACTGGTACTCCTGAGCACCGGACAATATTAAAATAAATCTAACCCAGCCCGGGATTTCAATCCCGGGCTGGGTTAGATTTATTTTTTAGGAGCTTTTGTAAGTTTAAAAGCCCCGATTTTAGTGGAATAGTTACGCCCGCCTTTCTTCAAATAATCACCTACATACCAGATGGTTTCATCATCACTCGGGTCAACAGCAGTCTGGGTATAATCTTCCCAGCGCAGGGTATTGGTTTGAGAAGCTTCGCCATGTACCAGTACCACTTCATTCAATGTTAACTGACCCAGCGGATCGCCATAATAACGGCCTGCAAAACGCTGACCAGGATAATCTGATTTACCTCCAAAAGAATAACCAATACCAATATTGCCCTTTCCATCAATCGCCGGACTGGCCATCCAGCGGTAATTTGTATCGGGGGCATAGGTGCTTTGCTGGTATAATTGCAGACTGCGGTCTTTATTCACTAAAAATTCGTACCAGCGAACACCACCGCCGCCTGCAGACGTATTCACAGAATGCACGCCCACAACAGATTCACGATTGCCTATTCTGCGGTATACAAGCCGGGCCATCAGTTTATCGCCTTGTGAATCGAGCCGTTGATCGGTATCGGGCTGCGGAACAGTTTTGGTAAGCTGGCCGCCACCTAGGTACTCATAAGGTGCCACATCAATTTTTACAGGACCTTCCAGACGGGTGTTTGAAAAATCTTTCCAGTCTACATAAAATTTCCAGGCATAAATACCATCATCACCCAATACCTTTTTCAGTTGCGAGCCACCTGCTGCCAGCATAATACTGGGAGCACCTGCAGGTGGTAACTGTTTTCCATCAAGATCGGCATTGATGATAAAGTTTACATCCTTAATAATAAAGGATTGTTCTTTCGCATCTTCCCCTTTCAGCATTTTACTGCGGTCAACAACATAAGCATGTTTTTCAATTACATCATCACCTGTACTGGTAGTGGTATAATAACCATCGGGCCATACGGTCGGGCGCGGGTAATCGGGAAACAGATCGCGCTCAAATTCATAACGGTAATAAGTTCCCATTGGATCTGGTGTGGTACTGATGGCATAACACATACAGTATGTGCCTTTATCGGGTGGTCTTGGTCCGGCAGGACGTTGTGCAGGCGGAACGTTGTTTGCGGGAGTAGCGGGTGCAGGCGGTTGATAAAGTTGTGCGGCTTCGCCGGGTTGAGGTAATATTTTTTTGGCACCGGTAGTAGTATCAATATTTCTTGAAATACCTTTTCGGAAAGTAGGCATAACAATCAGCCACCTGTCGGCCAGCTGATCATAACGCACCACAGCATCTCCATTGTTGATTTGTTCACAGGGGCCGCCAAAACCACGAAATACATTTTTTGTTTCAACAGGCCCATATAATACCTGACCTGATACAGTATATTTTTTTCCTTTTTTGGTGAAGATGGCCATACGGGAATTAACGGTTTGTACCACATGATCCAATCCCACAGCCAATGAATTATCAGAAGGATTACGCATTACAGCAGTACCCTGCGGGCCGGTAAAACTTTCACCCAATCCATCGAAGCTGGTCACCAGCAAAGGAGCAGTCTTACTGCCAAAACGGGTTTGTTCAACCGCAATGGCTTTTTGATCCAATATCTTTTTATTCAAAACAGCGCTATTCAATCCTGATGTATTTTCAGGTTCATGTTGTACCCTAGCTGCTTCTTTATAAAGCTGGTTAAAAGGTTTAGATACATCATGTTTAACGGCCTGGCTGGTTTTAACAATGCTGGCAGAAGGGGTTTGCTGTGCAGATAAACCAGAACAGCCAATAATTCCTGCAAGCAAAAATGAAACTTTCATATTGGTGGAATATAAGGGTGAAAGAAGGTAACGGGCAATAGATGCCAATCACTTGTTGAAACTAAAAACTGTAATCTGGGAAGGGTTCTTATTTTTTGTTGGTTATTTCTCTGTTTTTAACTGACATTCTCTCCTAAAAAAACTATATTCGACACACCAAAATGCCAACCAATGAAATCGCAGCCTATTTCAGAAATAAGCACCGAAAACCTGAAAAAAAATTATAAGGCCATGAAACTGGCTACAGGCATTTTATCAGGGATGTTTATGGTGATGGTTGCATCAGGCGTATATATAACCCTCACCAAAGGGTTTGGTGCTATCTCTATTTTACCACTTGTTTTCTTGCCTCTCTTTATCAGTAATATCACCAACCTGAAAAAGATTAAAACCGAACTCATAAATCGTGGGGAAATAACAAAGTAGTAAGTAAATCAAGGAAAACAAGACATAAAGGACAAGAGGTCCGGGTGTTACATTTTCAAATTTTCAAATTGCAATATGGGAGACCTTCAAATTAAAAAACAACCCAAACAATACGATGCAGTCATCGTAGGTTCGGGGGCAGGTGGTGGTATGGCCGCATATGTACTGGCCAATGCCGGACTTAAAGTTTGTTTGCTTGAAGCAGGTGCTGATTATGATCCTGCCAAACATTCTTCTCAACTTAAAAATCCATGGGAGTCTCCCCGAAGAGGAGCAAGCACCAAGTATCGTCCCTTTGGCGATTTTGATGGCTGTTTCTGGGGATGGGAAATTGATGGAGAACCTTATACCATGGCAGAAGGCAGCGACAAGTGGGATTGGTGGCGGGCCCGTATGATTGGTGGACGTACCAACCACTGGGGAAGAATATCGCTGCGTTTTGGTCCGAAAGATTTTAAAAGAAGAAGTATTGACGGACTTGGAGATGACTGGCCCATCAGTTACGATGATGTAAAGCCTTATTACGATAAGATTGATAAGTTACTGGGTGTATTTGGTTCAGTGGAAGGATTACCGAATGACCCAGATGGTATTTTTCTGCCGGCGCCGAAACCGCGTTTGCATGAACTGATGATAAAAAAAGCGGCAACGGGTATTGGTGTGCCTGTTATTCCTTCAAGGTTATCCATCCTCACCAAACAAATCAATAAAGAACGTGGTGAATGTTTTTACTGTGCGCAGTGCGGACGTAGCTGTAAAGCTGCCGCAGATTTTTCTTCTTCATCAGCACTGGTGCAACCTGCAGTAAGAACAGGTAATGTGGATGTGATTACGCAGGCCATGGCGAGAGAAGTCATCACCAACAAAGAAGGAATCGCTACAGGAATATCTTATGTAGATAAGACAGATATGATGGAATACCAGGTAAGCGGCAGAGTAGTAATACTGGCTGCCAGTGCCTGTGAAACTGCAAGATTACTGTTGAACTCAAAATCACAGCGTCACCCGAATGGATTAGCTAATAGCAGTAATGTAGTTGGTAAATACCTGCACGATTCAACAGGTGCCGCATTAGGTGGTGTATTACCTGAACTCTTCGGACGTAAACGATATAATGAAGATGGAGTAGGTGGTATGCACGTATATACCCCCTGGTGGCTCGACAACAAAAAACTCGACTTCCCACGCGGATATCATATTGAATATTGGGGTGGAATGGGACAACCTGCCTATGGTTTTGGTTTTGGTATGCAGGGCATGAATGGAAAATATGCGGTGAATGGTGTGAAAAAAGATGCCGGAGGTTATGGTGCTTCACTGAAGGAAGACGTACGTTATTTCTATGGAGCAGGTGTGGGAATGGCTGGCCGTGGTGAAGCAGTTCCACGTATTGATAACTATTGTGAGATCGATCCGAAAGTAGTAGATAAGTATGGTATACCTGTATTGCGTTTCCATACCACACATTCAGATCATGAGATCAAGCAGGCTAAGCATATGAAAGAAACTTTCAAGGAAATCATGCACGAAATGGGTGCCATTATTACCTGGGGAGGAGATGATGATGCTTCCAATAATTATGGTCTGGCCAATCCGGGTAATATTATTCATGAAGCGGGTACTGCAAGAATGGGGAATGATAAAAAAAGTTCCGCACTCAATAAGTGGAGTCAGGCGCATGATTGTAAAACCCTTTTCTGTGTGGATGGAAGCCAATTTACTTCACAGGCCGATAAAAATATCACCTGGACCATCCTCGCACTTTCTATGCGTGCATCGGAGTATATCATTGATGAAATGAAAAAACAAAATCTGTAAATCAATTCCGCCTCAGGCGGGACAAAAAATAATACCATGGACAGAAGAAAATCCATAAAAGCATTGGTCGTAGGTACGGTAGCAACAGGTGTATTGGTGGATGCCTGTAAACCTGCGGAGAAAAAAGAGGCTACCGGTACCATTGATGGCATTAATGTGGAAGACAGGATGGCGGAGGAAAAAGCCTACCTCGAAAAACTCAGTAAAGAAGCAAAATTCTTTACAGCACATGAAATGTCTACAATTACCATCCTCGCAGATATCATTGTTCCGAAAGATGCTGTTAGTGGTAGTGCCAGCGACGCAAAAGTTCCCGAATTCCTGGAATTTATTGTGAAAGATATGCCCTCACATCAGACACCCATGCGTGGAGGATTACGCTGGCTCGATATGCAATGCTTCAAACAATTTGAAAAATCATTTGCGGATTGTTCTGAACAACAAAGAATACAGTTGATCGACCAGATTGCTTACCCTGAAAAAGCAAAACCTGAAATGGCACAAGGTGTGGCATTTTTTAACCTGATGCGAGATTTAACGCTTACCGGTTTCTATACATCTGAAATAGGTGTTAAAGACCTCGATTACAGAGGAAATGTACCTAACAAATGGAATGGTGTACCAGATGATGTATTAAAACAATATAAGCTGGCTTATTCCGAAAGAGAATTAAAAGAATGTGCCAGTTATAGCTGATACAAAAAGGGCCAATCGTTCAGATTGGCCCTTTTTGTATTTAACTCACCCCACTACCCGGATTAATTTTTTCTTCGGGATTGATGAAATGCAATTTGCCATTGGCATCTTCAGCCATTAATATCATTCCGTTACTTTCAATACCTCTCATTTTACGTGGCGCCAGATTGGAAACTACAGTTACCTGTTTCCCGACAATATCTTCAGGATTAAAATGCAATGCAATACCCGAAACAATGGTTCTTGTTTCAAAACCAAGGTCAACCTGTAATTTAAGCAGTTTGTCGGCTTTCTCTACTTTTTCAGCCGATACAATGGTACCCACTTTTAAATCAATCTTTGCAAAATCATCGAATACAATCTCCTGCTTCACCGTAATGGTCTTCACTTCACTATTTACTACTGCCTGCTCACTATTTTCTTTTTTCACACTGGCTGCATTTAATTTTTCCACCTGTTCCATGATTTCAGTGTCCTCTATTTTTCTGAATAATAATTCCGGTGCGCGAAGTGTATAACCAACACTCAATAGTTTCAGGCTTCCTGCATGCTCCCAATCCAGCATTTTATCAACCACTTTCATCATATGGCACATTTTCTTTGCCGTAAAAGGAAGGAAGGGGTTGATAAGTATGGCCAGGTTAGCTGTTAACTGTAAACAGATATGCAAACAGTTATCAATACTTTTTTGCGCCGCCGGATTTTCAGCAAGGCTTTTGGCTACGATCCAGGGTTCTTTTTTCTGCATATACTGGTTACCTGTTCGGGCAAGGTTAATCACTTCAAACAAGGCTTCCCTGAATTTGTATTCCTCTAAAAGACCGGTTACTTTTTCGGCAGTCGCTTTTATATCTGCCATTGTTGACTGATCCAGTTCATCAGCTATCTCCTGGTGAAAGGCTGGTACTTTTCCACCGCATAATTTGTGCATTAGTACAAAAGTGCGGTTAACAAAGTTGCCAAAAATGCTTACCAGCTCACTGTTATTGGCATCCTGGAAACCTTTCCACATGAATTCGCTGTCTTTGGTTTCAGGAGCTATTTGTGTGAGATAATACCGCAGCACATCCGCCATCTGGCTGCCGCCATTTTCTTTATGGATGAAATCGTTGATATAATCCTGCATATCTAGTTTCCAGTTGCGGCTGGTACTCATTTTATCACCTTCCAGGTTCATGAATTCATTCGAAGGAACATTATCGGGTAAAATATTACCATGCAGTTTCAACATCACAGGAAAGATGATACAATGAAATACAATATTATCCTTCCCGATAAAATGCACGAGTTTGGTGTCTTTATCTTCCCAGTAAGGCTTCCAGTCTTTGCCGGTATTAATCGACCATTGTTTGGTGGCACTGATGTAGCCGATCGGCGCATCAAACCATACATACAATACTTTACCTGCTGCATCCGTCAATGGAACTTTTACACCCCAGTCAAGATCACGTGTAACGGCACGGGGCTGCAAACCACCATCAATCCAGCTTTTGCACTGACCCAGCACATTTGCCCGCCAGTCATTGGCGTGTTCGTTTAATATCCACTCCCTTAAAAAAGTTTCATGTCTGTCGAGTGGCAGGTACCAGTGTCTGGTAAGTTTTTTTACAGGTGTTTTACCGCTGAGTGTACTTACCGGGTTAATCAACTCGTCCGGACTCAGGCTTTTGCCACAACGTTCGCATTGATCGCCATAGGCGCTGTCGAAACTACAGTTCGGACAGGTTCCTTTGATATAACGATCGGCCAGAAAAGCGTTGGCTTCCTCATCAAAATACTGTTCAGACTCTTTAATCTCCAGGTCGCCGTTATCATTCAGTTTGGTAAAAAACTCCTGTGCCGTTTCATGATGCAAAGGATCACTTGTGCGGTGGTAAATATCGAAAGCAATACCCAGGTCCTTGAAATTTTGTTCCATCAGGGGATGATACTTGTCGATGATCGCTCTTGCTGTAGTTCCTTCCTTGGTAGCTTGTATGGGAATGGCTGTTCCGTGTTCATCGCTGCCGCACACAAAAACCACGTCTCTTTTCTGCGACTTTAAATAACGCACATAGATATCGGCAGGTAAATAGGCGCCTGCCAGGTGACCAATATGTTTCTGCCCGTTAGCGTAGGGTAAGGCTGCTGTAATCAGGTATCTTTTCGGTTGATTCATGCTCTAATCTTCTAAATCCGGTTATAAATGATGCGCCGGGATGCAAAAATACAGAATGACCGCTAAAGCCCTTCTACAGGATTTTTGGCGGGAATATTTGGCGTTTAAGGGAAAAAGCGTAAGTTTGATATCATTTTAATATCAAATTGAATTTTATGGAAAAAGTATACAAAGGGTTTTCCGGATTTACAGCCCTCCTTGCAGCGATGGTATTGCTGGTGGCCGGACTATATATTTTGATCGTGTATGTGTCAAATGATAACTCACCGGATGCTGGCTTAATTATAACGATGATCGTTTGTTTGCTGGGTTTTGCATTCATCCTTAAAGGCCTGGTCATTGTTCAGCCCAATTATGGTATTACACTTACTTTTTTTGGAAAGTATGTAGGTACGCTGAAAGAAAATGGTCTTTCATTTGTCAACCCACTTTTTGTAAAAATGAAAGTGTCGCTCCGTTCAAAAAGCCTGGAGAGTGCCAAACTGAAAGTAAACGACAAAATGGGTAACCCGATCGAAATTGCAGCAGTCATTTTATGGCAGGTGCAGGATACCTACAAAGCTGTTTTTGAAGTGGTGAATTTTAACGAGTATATGACCAACCAGAGTGAAGCGGCAATCCGTCACCTGGCATCCAGTTATCCCTACGACAGTATTGAAGATGAGTTTGCGAATATTACTTTACGCGATGGTGGCGAAAAAGTATTCGAGTTATTGGAAGCCGAACTCAATGAACGGTTAGCCAAAGCGGGTATAGTCATTACAGAAGCCCGGATCAGTCACCTGGCTTATGCGCCCGAAATAGCTGGTGCCATGTTGCAAAGACAACAAGCCACTGCTATTGTTGCTGCCCGGAGTAAAATTGTGGAAGGAGCTGTGGGGATGGTAGAAATGGCTTTGGATATGCTTTCAGCAAAAGAAATAGTTGAACTGGACGATGAAAAGAAAGCAGCCATGGTAAGTAACCTGATGGTAGTTTTGTGTGGCGATAAAGCAGCTTCACCGGTATTGAACACAGGTAGTTTATATCACTAGTATCTTTACGGATCAATTCAGTTATGGGGAATAAAAAATCATTTGTACTAAGAATAGATGAGCAGACATATGCTGCATTAGAAAAATGGGCTGCAGATGAATTTCGTAGTGTGAATGGGCAAATTGAAATGTTGATTGATAAGTCACTGAAAGATGCGGGCAGAAAGAAAGAAGCAACCGCCACCATCCATAAACAGAAACCAAAAAAATAACAGAAAGCTTAGCAAACCCATGACTAAAATGCCATCCCGCCTCCTCAAAGGAGATACAATTGCTATAGTTTGTCCGTCTGGTTATATGCCCGCAGAAAAAGCAGCAACCTGTATCAGGGTATTAAAGGAATGGGGTTATGAAGTGAGGGTTGGCAAAACATTGGGTAATCAGTTCCACTATTTTTCAGGAACAGATGAAGAGAGACGTGCCGATCTGCAATTTATGCTCGATGACCCCTCAGTAAAAGCCATTCTGTGCGGAAGAGGTGGTTATGGTATGAGCAGGATCATTGATACCCTGGATTTTTCAAAGTTTAAGAAATCTCCCAAATGGATCATTGGTTACAGTGACATCACATTGCTGCATGCGCATCTGTATAACCAGTTCAAAATTGCTTCTTTACACTCACCCATGGCAGCAGCTTTTAACGATGGCGAGTTTTCGAACGAATATATTCAGAGCCTGAAAAAGGCATTGAAGGGAAATAAACTTTCGTATAAAACGAAATCACACCCATTTAACAGGACTGGTAATGCCAGTGGGGAACTGATTGGTGGTAACCTTTCGTTGGTAGCACATATGATTGGAAGTAAATCATCGTACAATACCAAAGGGAAAATTTTGTTTCTGGAAGATGTAGGGGAATATGTGTATAATATTGACCGCATGATGATTCAACTGGAAAGAAGTGGCATGCTCTCACAACTTGCTGGCCTTATCATTGGTGGATTCACGGAAATGAAAGATACCGTTATTCCCTTTGGCGCAAATGTTACAGAGCTTATTCATGAACGCGTAAGTAAGTACAAATACCCTGTTTGTTTTGATTTCCCGGTGAGCCACTCAAGGGAAAATTACCCATTGAAAGTAGGTGTCAAACATGAACTGGTAGTTGCCCGGTCATCGGTACAATTGAAAGAGTTGTAAGCAAGTAGTCGATAGCTAATAGACCATAGTCCATGGTCCTCGACTATGGTCTATTAACTACTGGCTTAACAAACTATCCAGCTTACGCTGCATCAATTCAAAACTATTGAGGTTACGGTGTGTCCCGTTTTCGATACTTATAAACTCATCTCCTGGTTTCAGTACTTTCTTTAGTTTACTGGCATTGCTGTATGGAATTACAGCATCATCAGTTCCATGAAAAATGGTAACCGGAGCTGTTACTTTTTTTATGTATTCATTGGAGGGGAACTGGTATTTCAGAATAGATTTCAATGGATACATCCACAAATAAATGCCGACCAGTGAACGCATGCTGTTATAGGGAGTTTCGAGAATCAGTTTTTTGCAGTCTCTTACAGAAGCCAGTTGAACAGCAACACCTGACCCCATCGATTTACCATAAATGATAATGTCTTTGGGTTCATAAAACTGCCTTGCTCTTTTGTATACCTGCAAAGCCTGTTCATACATGGCTTCTTCTGTTAAGTCGCCCGTTGATTTACCAAATCCCGGGTAATCGGGCATCCATACTGCATAACCGTTCTTGGTAAAACGTTCCACAAAACGGCGATACCTTCTCACATTGCCCCTGTTGCCATGAAAATATATAACCAGTCCTTTACGCAAACTATCAGGAACAGTAAAATGAATCATATTGGTTTCTGAAGTACCATCAGCTGGTATCCATACCTCCTCAAATGGCTGATCAAAATGATAGCTGCTGTCTTGTGCAACTACAACAGGTTGAAATAATATCTTTTGCTGAAAAGAATAAAAAAGAATACCCATCAGCGCATATATTAAAACGATAATCTTTAACCAGCGGGGGATTTTCATGATGTCTGATGTCTGATGTGCAAGTTAGTACTTTCATCATATCCTATATCTGACATCAGACATCTTTCAATATTTCAAAATGTCTCTCACAAAATTATGGTATTCCGGAAAGGAAGGCAGGTTGTTATGTCCGCCGCCATGTATACGGATCAGGGTGATTTTATGTGGATTGAATTGCTGTAATTTCTCGCTGTGCTGAATGGGTATGAGCATGTCTTTGGTGCCATGTATAATGTAGGTATGACAGTTTACTTTCTGTATCCATTTATCAGTGCGTAAATGAAAACGAAGAACATATTTAATGGGTAGTATAGGCAGGAATCGCTCCACTACTTTTTTGAAACTATAATAAGGAGCGTCCAGTATCAGGTAACGGGGCTGGTTATCAGATGCCAGTTTGGCCGCAAACCCGCTACCCATGCTTCTTCCGTATACCAGTATATGATGTTGCTGGTATTTTTCACAGAGTTTTTCATATACATGCTGCATGTCATTCAGCATATCCTTCTCAGTTCGTTTTCCGGTGCTTTTACCGAAACCCCGGTAGTCTACAAGTACCACATCATAATCATACCTGTAAAAATCTTTGGCATATTTAGCCCATCCTTTGATGCTTCTTGTATTGCCATGCAGGTAGAGCAACAACCCCTTGGGTTCTGTACGGTAAAAATGAAGTCCATTGATGCGAACACCAGGCGCAGGTTCAAAAAATAATTCTTCAAATGGGATATCATACTCAAACCGAAAATCGTGTTTGAGTTTCTCAGGTTTGAAGATCAGTTTTTCCTGTACCAGATAAGCCAGTACTGATAATAAAAGAATACCTCCTATCGTATAAACAATAATCAAAAGCAGTGTTTGCTGTAAGTTCCGAAAAAAATAACAGTTTTTGAACTTTGATTTAGTGATTTACACTGTTCCAAATCATAAAATCAAAGATCAAAAAATCAAGAAATTTTCTTCCAGGCATCGATGCCACCCTTTAAATTCAAGAGGTTGGTAAAGCCGAATTTTTCTTCAAGTCTTTGTATGGCAATCTGACTCCTGATCCCTTTTTTGCAGTAAACAATAACGGGTCGATCGATAGGAATCTGCTGGTGTTGAAGTAATACATCGGTCAAAGGAATAAGTGTTCCTCCAATATTGTAATCTTTATGTTCAACAGGTTCTCTTACATCAAGTAAGAAAACCTGATCTTTCTTTAGCAGCGCTTTTAACTCTTCAGGTGAAATATGGGTCATTCTAATTCACTTCCTTCGTAATATACCCGCTTTAAGTTCAGTCTTGAAACCGGTGCCACAATCAGCGGAAATTTCTCCACTGTTACATTGCTGGGGTCAAGACCAAAACCTCTTTCTTCTCCCAGACTGATTTCTTTGAGCCAGAAATAGAGTTTCATCACAATTCTTTCAAAGAAGGGGAGTTCGTTATCCTGACTCAGGTATTTTTCCAATACAATAAACTGGAAATCGCCCACCACATTATTCTTTTCAAGACTCTCATAGCGGGAAGTAATGTTTACTTCCTTATTGTTTACGAGTTCTTCCACCACTTTCCGGAACATCAGATTAATACGTTGCTCCACCCGGAAACCAAGCCTGAATTCTACTCGAATGATATCGTTGGGAATAATATGTTCAACGGAGAACTCGCAGGTATAAGGATCGTCCAACACATCTACATGTACAAACCAGTAGATGTCGGCGCGTTTTGGTTTTTTATTGAGGATGGAATAAATGATTTTGTGCTCAATTTCTTTCGGATTGTTTGCACTTGTCATATACACCAGGTGAGTGGCATATTTCGGGATGGTTCTGTCGTTACTCAGTTCCTGTATCATAGGTATATAATGCTCCATGCGTACAAACTCTACATACCTGTTTTTAATTTTTCGACTACGGAACCATACATACATTACGGCAAAAAGCCCTCCACCTACAATCAGTGTTACATAACCACCATGCATAAACTTCTCGAGGTTGGCTACAAGGAAAGAAATTTCAATAGCCAGGTATACTAAAAGGTAGAGATATATCCATGCAGGCAAAATTCGCCGGCTCACGAGGAAATTGGCAAATAGAATGGAAGTACTGATCATGCACATGGTAATGGCCAATCCATATGCAGCGCCCATATTAGCCGATTTCTGGAAGTATAATACAATGGCCACACAGCCTACAAATAATAAAAGGCTGATACCGGGAATATATAATTGTCCCTTTTCTTCCGTTGGGTAATGAATTTTCATTTTAGGCCATAGGTTCAGACGCATCGCTTCGCTGATCAGTGTAAATGAACCCGATATCAATGCCTGGCTAGCGATAATAGCTGCGGTGGTGGCAATGATGATACCAGCGAGCTTAAACCAATCTGGCATGATACCAATAAAAGGGTTAAATCCTCCGGCAATCAGATGTTCCGGAATAGCACCACCCCTGTAGTTGGCCAGTAGCCATGCACCCTGACCCAGATAGTTGAGTATTAAACAGATTTTTACAAATACCCAGGAGATACGGATATTTCCTTTGCCGCAATGTCCGAGATCGCTGTACAAAGCCTCAGCTCCCGTGGTACAAAGGAAAACAGCTCCCAGTAACCAGAAACCTTTGGGATAATTGGTAAGCAGGTCAATGGCATAATAGGGATTAAATGCTTTGAAGATGGCAATATCATCGAGCAAATGAATGGAGCCAAGTACGGCCAGCATGGCAAACCATACAAACATAATAGGGCCAAACAGTTTTCCTATTGATGCAGTGCCAAATTGCTGCATAAAAAATATCAGTGAAATGATGGCGATTACAATTCCAACAATGGTACTGGTAGTAATATGACTGAGGGAAGGTAATTGTCTTAAACCCTCAATAGCAGATGTAATGGAAATGGGCGGCGTGATAATACCATCGGCCAGCAGTGCGGCACCACCTATCATGGCAGGTACCACAAGCCATTTTTTGCGCCTTCTCACCAAAGCATACAAACTGAAAATACCCCCTTCACCTTTGTTATCGGCTTTCAATGTGAGGATCACATATTTAAAGGTAGTTTGAAGCGTCAAAGTCCATATAACACAGGACAAAGAGCCCAGTATCAATTGCTCATTAATGACTTTGCCATGAATGATTTCATTGAGCACATAGAGAGGGGAAGTACCGATGTCTCCGTAAATAATACCTAATGCAATGATAAGTCCTGCAGAAGTTACCTTGTTTAAATTCTTGCTCACGCCAGACAGACCCGGCCTTAGTGCCGTAATCTTTAACAAATGTATAGGAAAAAACAAGGAACTATAAACACTATATTAACTTAGAAATGAAGATTTCTTTCACCCGCCTGAGGCAGCGCATTACCGGGTTTTAGGTTTTTGTGGTAAAAAGAAAAATGTGGGGAATCGGGTAATGGTTTTAGGGCTGTATCGGCCTTTTCTTAGTAGTTAAACCTTATTTTTGAAATAATTAATACGGCCGGGATGAAAAAAGTATGCTTATTGCTTGTCTGGATATTTCTGTTGGGCTCAATTAACAGTCAGGCCCAGCAAATTACCTATTCAGAGCCCGACAGGGAAGATGCCCGTGCCATGGGTTTTGAAGTGATCGGTAAAATCAGTGGTAAAATACTGGTATATAAAAACTACCGTGACCTGAACTTTGTCTGTGTTTTTGATAATAATATGAAAATGGTAGAGAAGCATAAGCTTAACTACCTGCCCGAAAGAATACTGAGTACCGATTTTCAGCTCTATTCTGATTTCGCCTATCTGTTTTATCAATACCAACGCAAGAATGTTTTATATGCCATGGCGGTGAAACTCGATGCAAATGGGAATAAAATCGGGGAGCCTATTCAGCTTGATACTACCAATAATACCGGAGCCTCATCCAATAAGATTTATTCCATACTCTTCAGCGATGATAAACAGAAGATTATGATCTTCAAGATCAGCAGTCGTAATGAAAGAATGCATGTGCTTACCACACTTTTATTTGATAAAGAACTGAACCTGTTGAAAAAAAGCCGTGTTGGCGTTGATATGCCACAGCGCAACGATTTCCTGTCAGAATTTATTATCGATAACGATGGCGACCTGGCCTGTATCAGGGCATCCGGTACTTCACAGAATGATAATATCAATAAAGTAACATTGGTAACGAAGAAAGCCAATGAAGACTTTGTTCGATTGTCTGACCTTTCTATTAAAGGTATCTACCTCGATGATATCCGGATCAAAGCAGATAACCTCAACAGACATTATATTATAACTTCTTATTTCAGTAAACTCCGCAGAGGAAATATTGATGGTCTGTATTATTATTTGTGGGACAAAGATATGCAGAGAGAAATGCTGAACACCACCACCACATTTAATGATGAATTCAGAACCGATGCAAAAGGTGAGGGTAACCTGAAAGCAGCTTTCAATGATTTCTTCCTGAAAAATATCATACTCCGTAAAGACGGTGGCTTTATCGTTATTTCGGAGTCGGCCTATAGCAGCTCAAGGGGTAATACACTCAACAGATGGGATTATTTATATGGATCACCCTACTGGTCGCAGCTTGATTATTATTCCTGGAACAGCCCGCTGGGTTATTATCCCTGGGGGCGTTCATCAGCATTTAATACCGCTCTTACCAGGTATTATGCAGATAATGTAACCGTGATTTCATTTGACCCGCAGGGGAAAATGGAATGGAGTAACGTGATTCGTAAATCACAATATGATGACAACACAGATAATTTCATCGGTTTCGGCATACTGAACTCGGGTGAAAAATTGCATTTCCTCTTCAATGTACAGGAGAAAAGAGATAATATATTGTCTGACCAGAGCATAGCTCCCAATGGACAAATCAACCGTAATCCAACCTTTAAAAATCTTGACAGGGGTTATAGTTTTATGCCCCGTCATGCCAAGCAGGTGGGAGCAAGACAGTTGATTATTCCATGCCAGTATCGTGGTTATACCTGTTTTGCAAAAATTGATTATTAACCCTTTTATCAACGCACGTGGTTTTTTTATATCGCGATAAGTCATTTATCAATATTTTCTTTTTAACGGTATTAAGTATTGGTGTTCATTTTCATTTCCTGATGGTAGCTCCAGTCATCGATACCAATAGTGGTAGTAATGACGGATTGTTGTCTCTTATTCTCGACAGGTATATTCTTTCATTACCAGCTACCGTTCGTTTTCTGTTATACCATGCATTGATACTGGTACAGGCTATCAGGTTGAACATGGCTATGAACGAGCTGAGGATGTATCCGTCCACCACATTTGTACCGGCCATGACCTATGTATTGTTAACAGCCATGTTACCACAATGGTGTGCCATTTCTCCCGCGCTGGTTACGAATTCACTGGTAATATGGATTTTTATCAAGCTGAGCCGCTTGTATAATCATCCAAGTCCGAAAACATTATTGTTCAATACCGGACTTATCGCCGGGTTATCTGTTATCTGTTATCATCCTATGGCCATACTGATTGGGGTGGTACTATTTGCACTGGCGGTGGTGCGTCCCTTCCGATTGGCTGAATGGCTGGTATTATTGATAGGGGTAGTACTACCTTATTACTTTGTGTTGTCGATTTTATACCTCACCGACAGATTACCAGCCATCGGATCAATGCTACCTGATTTTTACTTAGGATTACCAACAGGATCAAATGACAAAACATTATTATGGGGACTGGGTTATCTGGCTTTGGTATTATTAACCGGGCTTTTTTTCTGGCAGGTAAGTATCGGCAGGATGGTCATACAGATCAGAAAAAACTGGGGGGTAATGATGGTCTTGTTACTCACACTTTTACCCGTACCCTTTATTTTTCAGTTGGGTGGACTTGAATCGGGTTTACTGGTGTTGGTTCCTATCAGCGCCTTTGCTGCCAATGTTTTTGCTAATCCCAGAAACCTGGGCTTACCTAATTTATTGTTTATCCTTGCCCTTGCAGTGATTGCCATGAACAACTGGCAACTGTTGAAAAATTAGGCCGGCATTAACGCAGGCAAGCTTACCTTTGAAACTTCAAAAACAGGTTTTAAAAAAATTATGTTTATTTGCTTAGTCATTACTAAGTAACTCATCAAAACTTATAAATAGAACTCCATGAAATTCGGTGTTGTTGTTTTTCCGGGATCCAATTGCGACAGGGATATGCAGGATTCATTGCAAAATGACCTGAGTAAAGAAGTTATCATGCTCTGGCATAAGGATAAGGATCTGAGCATGTTTACTACCGATGACTGTATCATACTTCCGGGTGGGTTCTCTTATGGTGATTACCTGCGTTGTGGAGCCATTGCCCGTTTTAGTCCGATGATGCAGAGCGTGATTGAATTTGCCAATAAAGGAGGGAAGGTATTGGGTGTTTGCAATGGGTTCCAGATTTTATGTGAAAGCGGGTTGTTACCGGGTGTTTTATTACAGAATGCCAATCAACAATTCATCTGCAAAAATGTATTTATAAAAAATGGAGATGGGAAAGCATTAAAAATTCCCATAGCACATGGTGAGGGCAGGTTTCATGCAGATGATGCTACACTTGATGCACTGGAAGCCAATGGACAGGTAATCTTCCGCTATTGTGATGAAAATGGAAAGGTGGATGCTGCATACAACCCTAATGGTGCCATCAGAAATATCGCAGGTATCCGCAATGCCGGTAATAATGTATTTGGTATGATGCCACATCCTGAAAGGGCTACATCAACAGCTTTGATGAACCTGGATGGCAAAAAAGTATTTGAAATACTCGGCTTAAATTAATTTGTAAGGTTTTTAATTGATTACAGTCATTACTGATAAGGATTATGAAAAAGATTATTTACACACTTTTATTTACCATAGTTACCGGTGTGGTAAGCGCACAAATCAAAGACCCGGTTAGCTGGACTTTTGAGGCAAAGAAAAAAACTGCTGATACCTATGAAGTCGTACTTTCTGCCAATATACAGGGCAAGTGGCATATCTATTCACAGAAAACGGGTAAAGGTGGCCCTATTCCTACCAAAGTGAATTTTAAAGCAAACCCTTTGCTGTCTATGACGGGTGCCGTAAAAGAAGTGGGCAAAGTGGAAAAAGTGTATGACGAAATATTCCAGACTGATGTGTTATACCTGTCAAATAAAGTTCAATATGTACAAACAGTAAAACTGAAAGGCAAGGTTAAAACAAATATAACAGGAACCATAGAATATATGGTATGCGACGACGCTCAGTGTTTACCGCCTGCTAAAAAAGCATTTGATATTAAACTTCAATAATCCCCTCTTCGACGGATGAAAAAAATTGCGCTCTTTTTATTGCTGCTATGTGTTACGGCAGGTACCGTTTTTTCGCAGGAAGCGAATATGTTACAGTGGCAGGTTTCATCCAAAAAAGTTACTGAAGGCGTATACGATATTACGGCAAAGACCACAGTACCGGGAGGTTGGTTTTTATATGGACTCAACTCATCTGTTGAAGGACTTGAATCATTAAAGTTCATTTTTACCAATGAAAATGTAAAACTGAGCGGCACACCTGCTGCAGAACAGAAAGCAGCAATGGTAACTGATCCGATTTTCGATGGGAAATCATTATCAGTTTTCTCTGGCACAGTATCAATAGTACAGAGAGTGTCTATTGATGGCTTTATACCGGAAAAACTGCCATTCATCATAGGTTCCAGTCTTCGTAAATCAGATGAATTTAAAACAGAAGAAGCTTCAGTAGAAGTAGTACTCGAGGGAGGTAAAGCGGTTGCCGCATCTGCAGCACGTATTAAAATTTCTACCATTAACCTCGCAAGTCCGTTGAATGATTGTGGTGCAACCAGTGGCCCCATAGCTGACAATGGTGTATTGTCCATTTTTCTATTGGGCTTTTTGGGAGGACTGATTGCCCTGCTTACACCTTGCGTATTCCCTATGATACCGGTAACGGTTTCATTCTTCACTAAAAAAGCATCGAACAAAAAACAGGCGGTAAAGAACGGTGCGATATACGGCTTTTTTATTTTCCTGATCTATATATTGGCAAGTGTACCCTTTCATTTATTGGGAAATGTACAACCTGAAATATTCAATAATATCTCTACCAATTCATGGCTGAATATTATTTTCTTCCTCATTTTTATTGTCTTCGCTATTTCATTCTTTGGCTTTTTTGAATTGACTTTACCTTCCAATATTGCAAGTAAAGCAGATTCAAAGAGCGGACTTGGAAGCATGGGCGGTATTTTCTTTATGGCTGTTACACTAGCCATCGTATCCTTTTCCTGTACCGGTCCTATTCTCGGGTCATTACTGGTAGGTTCATTGAGTGGCGGTGCATGGCAGCTTACTTCCGGACTGGCAGGCTTTGGTCTGGCACTGGCATTGCCTTTTGCGCTTTTCGCCATGTTTCCTAACTGGCTGGCTTCATTACCCAAATCGGGAGGCTGGCTTGATACCGTTAAAAAAGTACTCGCTTTTGTGGAAGTGGCACTGGCTTTTAAATTTTTATCGAACGCAGACCTGGTTATGCACTGGGGTATCCTGAAAAGAGAAGTGTTTATAGGTATCTGGATACTAACAGGCTTAGGTCTTACCCTTTACTTGTTTGGTGTACTTCGATTACCACACGATTATAAAGGCATGAAGATTGGAACAGGCAGAAAAATGGCAGGGGTAATAGCATTGCTGTTTACACTCTACCTTGTTCCAGGTGTAACATCTACTAAATATGCCAACCTGAAATTTTTGAGTGGATTCCCACCGCCACTGAGTTACAGCGTTTACGGAAATGCGAATGTACACGGAAAGGGACTTGAACCCAATGTGATCAATGATTATGAGAAGGCATTGCAAATGGCAAAGGAGCAGAACAAACCTTTACTGTTGGACTTCACAGGTTGGGCCTGCGTAAACTGCAGAAAGATGGAAGAGAATGTGTGGACACAACCCGAAGTATATAATTATATCAAAGAAAATTTCATCCTGGTATCATTGTATGTTGATGACAGGGAGAAATTACCCATTGAACAAAGGTTTACTTATACATCGGCAGATGGCAGGCAAAAACAGTTGATCACGGTTGGTGATAAATGGGCTACATTCCAGACGGAGAATTTTAACCAGTCTACACAACCTCTGTATGTGATCATGGATACAGCAGAAAGGTTGTTGAACCACCCGGTTGGTTATACACCCGATGCCAAAAAATATATGGAATGGCTGAAATGTGGTAAAGAAGCGTTTGGGAAATAAATGCTTACAGAACAATCTGTTTTTCGGTCATCATCTTCCTAAGGTTAATCAAACCATAACGCATTCTTCCCAAAGCTGTATTGATACTACAATTGGTAATCTGTGCAATTTCCTTAAAACTCAGATTAGCATAATGTCTGAGTACGATGATTTCCCTTTGCTCTTCAGGTAACAAATCCAGCATACGACGAACACGGTCATGGCTTTGGGTACGCATGAGTTTGGCCTCGGGGCCCTCATCGGCAATCTGGATCAACTCAAAAATATCCTGGTTATCGCTGGTTTTAATGGCAGGAGCCCTTTTAACCTTACGGAAATAGTCTACACAAAGATTATGGGCAATACGCAGAGCCCAGGGAAGAAATTTACCCTCTTCCGTATAACGTTTGTTTTTCAGGGTATCGATGATCTTGATGAATACATCCTGAAACAGGTCTTCAGCCAGGTAGCTGTCCTTAACAAAGAAAAGAATAGACGAGAAGATCTTATCCTTGTAACGGTTTACCAGTACCTCAAAGGAATCAGCATCTCCATCCTGGAAGGAACGTATCAAATCAATATCAGACGCGTGGTCTAATGCTTTCATAGTTAAGGCTTTTGTACGAATAAAAACAGGATATTGGATATTAAAAACCTGCCTTCCACCCAGACATAACTGTCCGGATGATAAAACAGTTATGTTAAATTATACATCTTTCGGACCCGGTTTTCTTTTGTGGATACATTGTTTTTCAAGCGAATGGTTATTCACATTTTTCACATCTGTTTTATACAAGGAGCCATTAATGTCCTAATTTGAAAATTTGGACATTTGAAAATGATAGGTCGGATTGAATTTTCAAATTTGCACATTCTCAAATTTTCAAATTAACCCTTGATTATTGTGTTTAAATTGCTGCACTTATGGCAACAAAGACGAAAACGGCCGGATTAAAGACCAGCAGTCAGGAAGGAATGGAAGATATTCTGGTGAAAGGTGCACGGATGCACAATCTCAAGAATGTTACAGTTGCTTTTCCAAGAAATAAACTCATTGTAGTAACCGGTGTTTCGGGTAGTGGTAAATCATCCTTAACCATCGATACCCTATTTGCAGAAGGACAACGTCGTTATGCAGAAAGTCTGAGTGCTTATGCACGCCAGTTTATGGCACGAATGGTAAAACCAGATGTGGATTATATCAAAGGGTTGTGTCCGGCTATCGCCATCGAACAAAAAGTAATCACAAGAACACCGAGGAGTACGGTCGGAAGCATGACAGAAATTTATGATTACCTGCGTCTTTTGTTTGCAAGGGCCGGTAAAACAATTTCTCCTGTCAGCGGTAAAGAAGTGAAGAAAGATGATGTAACCGATGTAGTAGCCGCCGTGAAAACCATGAAGGAAGGCTCCAAAGTATTGGTACTCGTGCCCTTCAAACAACACGCCAATCGTGAAACAAGAGAAGAGTTGAATATTCTGATGCAGAAAGGATTTTCAAGAATTTGGAGTAAGGTAGACAGTGAAGGAACCGTATTGCGCATTGAAGAGTTATTGGAACTCAGTGATAAAGAACTTCAGCAAAAAATAGCCCCGTCTAAAAAAACAAAAACAAATGCTGCCAATCCTGTTTATGTGCTGGTAGATCGTCTGGTAACCAAAGATTTTGAAGAGGAAGATTTACATCGTTTGTCCGATTCTGTGAACACAGCTTTTTATGAAGGTGAGGGAGAAATGTATCTCGAAGTAGATGGCACAACGCTGCATCATTTCAGCAATCGTTTTGAACTGGATGGCATTGTATTCGAAGAGCCTGTTCCCAATCTTTTTTCATTCAATAATCCATATGGCGCTTGTCCGGTATGTGAAGGATTCAGCCAGGTCCTGGGTATTGATAATGATCTGGTAATTCCAGACCGAAGATTGAGTGTATATGAAGGTGCTGTGGCTCCATGGAAGGGAGAGAAGCTGGGTTGGTGGAAAGACCAGTTTGTAAAAGCTGCTGGTAAAGCGGGGTTTCCTATCCATAAGCCGGTGGCTGAATTAACCAAAGAGCAATATCAGCAGCTATGGAAAGGAATGGGAGGCGCACATGGTATTGATGATTTTTTTAAAGAAGTAGAACAGAATTTATACAAGGTACAGTATCGCGTTTTGCTCAGTCGCTATCGTGGACGAACCACTTGTACCAGTTGTGAGGGCTATCGTTTACGCAAAGAAGCATTATACGTAAAAGTAGGGGGAAAGCATATTGGAGAACTCTGTGAGTGGCAGGTGCGCGACCTGAAAAAATGGTTTGATCAATTGCAGTTATCGGAACATGATCAACAGGTGGCTAAAAGAATCCTGCTTGAAATAAACCAGCGTCTGCAAACCCTTTTCGATGTGGGGTTGGGTTACCTGACGCTCAATAGACTGGCCAATTCATTAAGTGGAGGAGAAAGCCAGCGTATTCAATTGACCCGCAGCCTTGGCAGTAATCTTACCAACTCATTGTATATCCTCGATGAGCCTTCTATTGGTCTTCATTCAAGAGATACAGAAAGACTGATTAGTGTATTGAAATCTTTACGCGATCTGGGTAATACAGTAGTAGTGGTAGAGCATGATGAAATGATGATGCGTGAAGCAGATCATATTATTGATATGGGGCCATTGGCGTCGCATCTGGGAGGAGAAGTAATTGCAGCCGGTAATTATGATGAGATTATTCATAACCCGAAAAGCCTCACTGGCAAATACCTTACGGGAGAATTAAAGATTGAAGTGCCTTCTGTAGTAAGGAAATGGAACCGTTTTATTACGGTGGAAGGAGCAGCGCAGAATAACCTGAAAAACATTACTGTTCAGTTCCCTTTAAATACACTCTGTGTCGTGAGTGGCGTAAGTGGTAGCGGTAAAACAACGCTGGTAAAACAGGTGCTATATCCGGCATTGAAAAAAATGAAGGGAGAGCCCGCAGAAAAAGTAGGCCTTCATAATAAGATTAGTGGCGACACCGACTACATTTCACAGATTGAACTGGTAGACCAGAATCCGATTGGGAAATCTTCGAGGAGTAATCCTATTACTTATATCAAAGCATACGACAGCATCCGCGACCTGTATTCAAAACAACCGCTGTCAAAAATACGTGGATTCCAGGCAAAACATTTTTCATTCAATGTAGATGGCGGCCGTTGCGATGCCTGTAAAGGTGAAGGAGAACAGGTGGTTGAAATGCAGTTTCTCGCCGATGTTCATCTTACCTGTGATGTATGTGCCGGAAAGCGGTTTAAGGATGAAGTATTGGAAGTACAATACAAAGGCAAAAGCATTTTTGACGTATTAGATATGAGTGTAGATGAAGCCATTGAATTTTTTGGAGATGAAAAAAATATCCGGCAGGCCATTCAACCCTTACATGATGTGGGGCTGGGTTATATTAAACTGGGGCAGAGCAGCGATACGCTTAGTGGTGGGGAAGCGCAACGTGTAAAGCTGGCCAGCTTCCTCGGAAAAGGAAAGGGGGCTGGTCATATGCTGTTTATCTTCGACGAACCTACCACAGGTTTACATTTTCATGATATCAGAAAACTGCTTGCTTCATTCCAGGCATTGATTGAACAGGGGCATTCATTGATTGTGATTGAACATAATACAGATGTCATCAAATCGGCAGACTGGTTAATTGATATGGGTCCGGAAGCTGGTGATGCGGGCGGGCAGGTGGTATATGCAGGTGTGCCGTCTGGTATTAAAAAATCAAAAGAAAGTTATACTGCGAAATTCCTATAAAAAACAAGCCGCAGATTCGCAGTTTAGTTTAATTAATCTGCGAATCTGTGGCTAAAAAAATATTGGTCAGCCTATCTCAATCTATCCACACTCTTCACTAATTTCTCATCTTTCCTGATAGCGATTATGGCCATCAGAAAGAATACTGGTATCGCAAAGCTGAATATGGCACTCAGTGCAATGGCTCCGGTATCGTATTTTTTGGTATAAACAAAATAGAGGATAATGTTCAATACGCTTACTGCCAGTCCTGCCAATCCAACCCTGAATTGTAAGGGTCTGTTATTGTAAAGAAAGATATCAACCAATGCTACAATGGCTCCTGCAACAGTCAGAATCATTAAAAGCATATTGGTGGTGGCTGTAAATTCTTCTGCGGGTGTGGTTCCAACACTACCTACATAAAATGGCATTTTCAAAGTAGCAAAACCACAGATGCTGGCAGCCAACAACCACAATGTTTGTACACGTTGTATCATACTTTACAATTTAAAATTTCACTTACTCATTCAATATTCCTTATTCCGCTGTACTATCAGCCCATCTCAGGATAGAGTACAAACTGACTCATAAACTCATTCACCTGCTTTCTGATCTCTTTCAGTTTATTTTCATCATCAGCATTCATGAGTGTTGTATCAATCGCATTTACCACAAATTCCATGTCTTTTTCCATCATTCCCCTGGTGGTAACAGCAGCTACGCCAAAACGAACACCTGAAGTTACAAAAGCGCTTTTATCATCGTAAGGTACCATGTTTTTATTGGCAGTGATGTCAGCATGTCCCAACACCTGTTCTGCTTTTTTACCACTGATGTTTTTATTTCTGAGATCAATCAGCATCAGGTGGTTATCGGTACCGCCGCTGATGATCTGATACCCTCTGTTGGTGAATGCCTGGGCCATGGCCTGCGCATTTTTTTGTACCTGTTGCTGGTAAGTCAGGAATTCATCGGTTAAAATTTCACCAAATGCTATGGCTTTGGCAGCAATAACATGTTCCAAAGGACCGCCCTGTGTACCGGGGAATACGGCCATATCAATCAGGTTACTCATTAAACGGAGATTACCTTTTACATCTTTCAAACCAAATGGGTTCTCCCAGTCTTTTTTCATCATGATGACTCCACCTCTTGGTCCACGCAAAGTTTTATGGGTGGTAGAAGTTACAAAATGGCAATGTTCAAACGGGCTTGACAATAATCCTTTGGCAATCAAACCAGCAGGATGTGCTATATCGGCCATTACAAAAGCACCGACTTCATCGGCAACTTTACGAATGCGCGCATAATCCCAATCACGGCTGTAGGCGCTGGCTCCACAGATGATGAGTTTGGGTTTTACCGTTCTTGCTTTTTCTTCCAGCATTTCATAATCCACCAATCCATCTTCTCTTTTCACACCATAAAAATGTGGCTGGTATAATTTGCCACTGAAGTTTACTGCTGAACCATGCGTAAGATGACCCCCCATGCTCAGATCCAAACCGAGAATGGCATCACCTGGTTGAAGAATGGCCAGCATTAACGCTGCATTGGCCTGGGCACCACTATGTGGTTGTACGTTAGCGTACTCAACGTTAAAAATTTCTTTCAAACGGTCAATAGCCAGTTGTTCTGTCTGGTCCACAATTTCACATCCGCCATAATAACGACGTCCCGGATATCCCTCGGCATATTTGTTGGTCATCACATTGCCCATGGCCTGCATAACCTGTAAACTGGTAAAGTTTTCAGATGCAATCAGTTCAATGCCACGGCGTTGGCGTTCGAGTTCCTGTTTAATCAGATCAAATACGAGGGTATCTCTTTGCATGTTAAGGGAATTTGTTGCAAATATAAGAAGAGGGAGGCTACAAGCTGCAAGCTACAAGCTACAAGCATTTTTTATTACGAACGTTCTTATTATTGACCACTTGCTGAAGACATGCAGCTTGTAGCTTGCTGCTTAAAACCCTTAAATTTCCACAATACTTGCCCAATGAACAGATTTTCCTATTTTCGACCTCTTGATGAAGTGTCATATTTACATGATTAAGTAAAGAAAAGTGCGTCCTGATTCATCAAAATAAACCTCCCATGAAAGCAATCATACCAGTTGCGGGTGCTGGAACTAAGCTCAGACCCCATACTTATACACAGCCCAAGGCCCTGATACCCATTGCGGGAAAGACGATCCTTAGTTATATCGTTGACCAGTTAAGAGAAGCAGGTATCAATGAGTTTATTTTTATTGTCGGGTATTTAGGTGAGAAAATACAGGATTATGTAAAACAGACTTATCCCGATATGGTAGCTCATTTTGTATATCAGAATGAACGCCAGGGTACGGGTCATGCGATAGAACTTACAAAAAATATTGTAGGGAATGATGAAGTGTTTGTGGCATTGGGTGATACCATTTGTGAGTATGATGTAAAAGAAGTGGTGAACAGTCCATATAGTATGCTGGGTATTAAAAAAGTGGATGACCCAAGAAATTTTGGCGTGGCTTCAATAGGTGACGATGGTTTTATTGAACAGGTGGTTGAAAAACCATCCATTCCTAAAAGTAATATGGCGTTGGTTGGTTTATACAAAATCAAGGAAACCGATTTCCTGTTTGAATGCCTGCACCATATTTTTACACAGGATATTAAAACCTACGGAGAATATAATCTTACCGATGCATTGGATTGCATGATTAAGCGGGGTGCTAAATTCCAGTCATTTAAAGTGAAAAACTGGTTTGATTGCGGTAAGAAGGAAACATTGTTGGAAAGCAATGCTACCCTGCTCAAAAAATTTGGTGGTAATATTATTGACCAACATGAATTCAAAGACACCATCATCATTCCACCTGTAAGTATTGCACAGGGTTGTGATATATCCAATTCCATCATTGGCCCGCATGTGGCCATTGGTGCGAACACTACTATTAAACATTCCATCGTACGCGACAGTATCATTGGCTCCTACACCAATTTATACGAAGTGGTTCTAGACAATTCCCTCATCGGCAGTGATGCTTCCGTAAAAGGTCTCAGCAGAAGTCTGAATATTGGAGATAATACGGAGATTGACTTTGGATAATTTGGAAATTTGAGAATTTGGAAATTTGAAAATGCTAGCGCCCGAACCTCATTGGGAGCGAATAAAATCGTTTAATTTGTAGGTTGAAAGATATCAGGAGATGCTTCCATTTCCAAATTCTCAAATTATCAAATTCTCAAATTAAATGAACCGAATCACAACTCTATTCGGCATCCGTTACCCCCTGATACAAGCCGGCATGATATGGGCAAGTGGGTGGAGGCTGGCCAGTGCAGTGAGTAATGCAGGTGGATTGGGTTTGCTGGGCGCAGGTAGTATGTACCCCGAAGTGTTACGTGAACATATACAAAAATGTAAAGCAGCTACTGACAAACCTTTTGGAGTGAATGTTCCTTTACTTTATCCCGATATTGAGCAGTTGATACAGATCATTGTGGAAGAAAAAGTGCCTATTGTTTTTACAAGTGCGGGAAATCCAAAAACATGGACCGGTTTTTTGAAAGAGAAAGGCATTAAAGTAGTTCATGTAGTAAGCAGCAGCAAGTTTGCCCAAAAGGCAGAAGCAGCCGGATGTGATGCAGTGGTAGCCGAAGGTTTTGAAGCAGGCGGACATAATGGAAGAGAAGAAACTACGACGATGGTGCTGGTGCCGGCCGTGTGTGCAGCCGTAAAAATTCCGGTGATAGCCGCAGGAGGTATTGCTACGGGCAGACAGATGCTGGCTGCAATGGTATTGGGTGCAGATGGAGTACAGATAGGCAGTCGTTTTGTATGTACACCCGAAGCTTCCTCACACCTTGCTTTTAAAGAAGCTATTGTAAAAGCAGAGGAAGGCGATACGCAGTTGGCCATGAAAAAAGTAGTACCTGTTCGGTTGCTGAAAAACAAGTTTGCAGAAGCCATCAAAGAAGCTGAATTGCGCGGGGCATCTGAAGAAGAACTAAAAATGATACTGGGTCGCGCACGCGCTAAAAAAGGAATGTTTGAAGGAGATATGAATGAAGGGGAACTGGAAATAGGACAGGTGAGTGCACTTATTCATGAAATTAAACCGGCGGGGGAAGTTGTTAAGGAAATAATTAAAGAATTTGAAAATTTGAAAATTTGAAAATGGAAGAATTCTTTAATAAAGAACTATTTATTTTCTCTTGGCAAACCTGTATTTAGAACTGAGGCCATACTCCTGTCATTTTCAAATTTTCAAATTCCCCAATTTTCAAATTATTTAATCTGCTGCCGGTAAATTATACGTCTCCCATTCTTCGGCATTAGGGCCATAAATACCAGGAACTTTTAGCCCAGCCATTCTCATTAAAACAGTTAGTTGTCCTCTGTGGTGTATTTGATGCACTACTGTTACCCATAAGGCAAAACCTTTTTTCCAGGTTTCACCATACATCGGTGTTTCTTCCTGTAAAGTTTGATCCGTCCACTGTTGAATCCCGGTTTGTACATTAAGCGTTGCTTTCTTATATGCATCTGTCATTTCCTGAACGGAATGATATTCCTGCTTAATAAAATCTATTGGAAGTTTGGCTTCCCATGGTATACCATCTGCACACGCAATGATATGATTTACCATCCTCTTGATGTTTCGATAATCCCCAAATGAAGGAGCTTTGAGACTTTCATCTGTTAACATGTGTAAACATTGAAGTGTTGCTTCAGTTTCTGATGCCCATATTTCTTTGAAATGACTGATGGTGGAAAACATAATTAAAATTATTTGTGTAAATACATTGAATTGGCCTGTGACAGGCAGGTTACTACTAAGTCGTTAATACAAACATGTTCGGGTAGTGTGGCAACATAGAAAGCTATATCGGCAATATCTTCAGCCTGTAATGCTTTGTAGCCATCGTACACTGCATCGGCTTTTGACTGATCGCCCTTAAATCTTACAACAGAAAATTCTGTTTCTGCCGCACCGGGATGAATAGCGGTGGCTTTTATCCTGTGGGGAAGTAAATCGATACGCATAGCTTTGGTAATAGCATCCACTGCATGTTTGCTGGCACAATAGGCATTACCATCTTTATACACTTCCTTGCCTGCAGTTGAACCAATATTGATGATATGTCCTTTTTTGCGTGCGGTCATAAAAGGCAATACAGCTTTGGTTACATACATCAATCCTTTTACATTGGTATCAATCATGGTATCCCAATCATCCAGGTTAGCCTGGTCGAAACTGTCTCTTCCCAATGCAAGTCCGGCATTGTTTACGAGTACATCAATATTTTTCCACTCTTCTGAAAGAGCAGTAAGTGTATCTGTCACTGTTTTGCGATCCTGCACATCAAATACTAATGATAATACTTTAATAGAATATTTCTTTTCAAGATCGGTAGCAATTTCTTGTAAGCGATCTGCCCTTCTGCCTGTGAGGATGCAGTTCCAGCCTGCTGCTGCGAATTTGTATGCAATGGCTTTACCAAAACCAGATGTGGCTCCGGTGATGAGAATGATATTGTTCATGAAGCAAAGATAAGGGAGTTGGTAGTGTGTCGTCGATAGTCCATGATCCATTGACCATAGCAGGGAATTAATTGTTTATTACTATCGACGATGGTCTATAATCTATAATCTATGCCCCGAACCTCACTACCTGATCAATACCAGCGTTCCTTTTTTGTAAATGCGGTTGCCTAACTGGTCGGTTCCAATGGCTTCATATACATAAGTACCTGCGGGTTGTTTTATGCCACTATAAGTTCCATCCCATCCTTTACCAAATTCTGCTGTTGAGTACAGCAATTGACCCCAACGGTTAAATACGCGGAAATGTTGTAACTGTGCAACGCCAACACCTACCGGGCGAATAATATCATTGAGCCCATCGCCATTGGGTGTAAAAGCAGATGGTACAAAAAGATCAGGACCTGTTTTAAATACACGAACGATGACATCATCTTCTGCAAAACATCCACCTGCTCCTGTTACCCGTGCGATATAACGGATAGAATCTATGGTGGCTGGTAATGTGGCAACAGGTGCATCGGTGGTAGGATCATTTAAACCTGTTGCTGGCCGCCATAAATAACCGGTACCACCGGATGCGGCTAACTGAACAGGTCTTCCTGCTACAACAAAAGTATCTCTTCCGGCATAAGCATTTACGGGTGGTGTAACTACGATGGTAACCGTATCTGAAACAGGGCGATCGCATCCGATGGTATCAATAGCTGTTAACACATACTGTGTGGTTCTGGATGGACCTGCAATAGGAAACAATGTATTGGCATTGATCATTGAACTGGTTGGCGACCAGGCAAAGCCCGCGCCAACAATACTGCCTGATAGTTGAACCCTGTCGCCAAAACAAATGATGGTATCGTTATTTACCCTGGCTTGTGGATAAGGTGCCACCAATACAAATACCGAATCCCTGTCCTGGCATTTACCCAGGTTGGCGGTAACATAGTACATGGTACTCGTTAAGGGTTGTACTGTTGGATATTTTGTATTGGCTGTAATAGCCACGCCTGTTGATGTGGTCCATTGATAACTCAGCGCATCACTGACCGGACTTAATGTAAACTGATCGGTTCGGCAGATGGAGGTATCCAGTCCTAATTCAACATCAATAAAATCGAGCACGTTTACGGTGACGGTATCTGTATTGATACAGCCATTATCATTTACAGTTACCACATATCGTGTGGTATCAACAGGATATACCAATGGGTTAGGTGTATTGTTGCCCGACATCCGCGCAATACTGGCTGTTCTGTCAGGTACCCATGCAACAGAACCGTTGCCTACCGTTGCATTGAGTCGTAAAGTATCGATACTACAGATCAGTGTATCTCTGAAGGCAAGGTTAACAATGGGTTTGTCAAGAATATTGACTGTTTTTACGATGGTATCAATACAACCTTTGCTGTTGCTTGTTATCAGTCTTACCTGTACACTTTGAGGTGTGTTGTATTTCCAGGCAGTATCTTTTCTGGTAGAAGTATCGGCAGTGCTTGTTAAATCGCCAAGATCCCAGCGCCAGCTATTTACTACGCCGTATGCTGTTGTTGTGGCATCGATAAAATTATAGGTGTTGAGGTAACAGGTTCCCTGTACATTGAAATTGGGAACAAAGCCGGGGTATACTCTAACAGGTGCTGTGGCAGAATCTACACATCCACCTGTACTTGTTACGGTAAGTTTAAGTGTATAAGTACCCGTATCTGCATAAGTATGGGTAGGTGTTGGGTTGGTTGAAGTTGGTACTGTTGCTTTTTGATCGCCAAAGTTCCAGAGATAGCTGTTGATACCAGGACTGGTTGATTCATTTTCAAAAGACATCGTGAAGCCATCACAGGTAATATATGATGGTTTAAGACTTGCTCCAACTAACGAACAATCGGAAACACGTAAAGCAAAATCTTTCCTGTGTGAAGAAATAAGGTTGCCATTTCTCCACTCATTGATACAAACCGTTACTACATAATATCCACTTGCAGGAGCCGTTCCTGCAATGATTCCTGTTACTGCATTGATTGATACATTAGGGCCTAAGGGCTGTGCACCACTATAACCATTCGGATAACCAACATTTCCAGTTGGGTAAATATAATTTAAATCAGCAGAGTTAATTGTACCGCCTCTGTTTAGTGCATCGCAGAAACTATAAGATAGTGAATCATTGTCTGGATCTGTAGCGCCAAAATCAAGAATGAATGGCGTATTCTGACAAACAAGGGTGGTATCCTTTAATGCAAAAACAGGGCTTGAATTTGTACCTGTTGCTAAACTATTTGTACCTGGTATTCTGCATGTGAAAGTTGCGCCTTCACCAGAACTATTATTGCCCAAATTAACAGGAATAACATTGACAACACTTGTACTTCTGCAACAGGTTTGATACATAGCGATATAACCAATAGTAGTATTGGGAAGCTCCTGTGTGAAACTGTAATTGCCAATTTGATAACAAACATCTACAGTTCCAATTAAACAAGGATTTGTTCCAACCTTACTTAAAGAAGTAGGGTCAAATCCTTGCCCGGTTACACGAGGGGCTACAACCGTAGCAACTGGTGTAGCGCTGGAACCAGTATTTGGGTAAATCATGATAGTTACACTTGGAGGAAGCTGAGCAACACCCGGTCCTCCAGGCACTACTACAGGATTACATTCCCTGAAAAGACGAAGTGTAATTTCATATCTTGATGAATTAGCTGCGTTACCAGGACCGAGGTATTTATAGTACATTTCTCCACCTGCAATATGGCCCGCAAATGCAGAACATATGATTAAAGAAAAAAGTATGGAGAAAAGCGTTTTTTTCATGCGTCTAGATCCTAAAAGCCAAGCATTTATTATTGATCAATTCGGTGAAAATACAACCCATCTCAGATGTAAAATCAACATTATCTGTTTTTAACGGGTTTACAACACCTCAAAAAGATAAGAAGTATAGCTATTTTGCTGCTTTACTTATCAAATAATCTATCAATGTATGGTTTTGACATACAATTTGTAAGATTCGTTGCCTTTTCTCATTGAAATATCAGCGCGGAGCTATCATCGGATCAATACCACCGTTCCTTTCCTGAACACGGTTTTACCGGTGAAATCTATACCCTGTACCATATAAACATAGGTGCCGGAAGACTGTTTCAGACCGCTATATGAACCATCCCATCCCTGGCCCTGTTCGCTGGTAGCGTATAAAAGTTGTCCCCAGCGGTTGTAGATCCTGAAATACTGGAGTTGAGTAATGCCAATGGTAATGGGTTTGAAAATGTCATTTGTACCATCAGCATTGGGTGTAAATGCACTGGGTACCATGATATCTGGTCTTCCTTTGTACACCCTCACTTTGATTTCATCTTCACCATAACAACCACCCAGATCGCTTACCCTGAGCCGGTAAATAATGGAATCCACATCATCACCCAATAAAACAACCGGGTTAAGAATGGTTGTACTGCTCAATCCCAAACCGGGCGACCATGCATACCGGTTACCCGATGAGACAAGCGCCTGCAATTGCAATGGCTGATCGGGAACAATAGTAGTATCTCTTCCGGCATTGACCTGAATAATGGGTATCACATTGATACGAATAGAATCGGTAACCGTTTTCGGACAACCGGAAAGGGTATCCCTCACCGATAAAGTGTACACGGTATTCTGCGACGGACCCGCGAGTGGATTCAGCGATGCAGCATTGAATAAAGAATTTGTTGGTGACCAGCGATATTGGGTTCCGGTAAAACTGCCATTCAGTTGCACACGACTTCCATAACAAATAACAGTATCACGTGTAAGAATATCTACCCTCGGATAAGGTGCTACACGAATGGTGATCTGATCTGTTGCCTGGCATCTTCCAAGATTACCGGTAACTGTATAGGTGGTATTGGTCAATGGTCTTGCAAGCGGGTTTCGAATTGTTGCATCGTTTAGTGATGCAGCAGGTGCCCAGGCAAAAGAACTGGCAATGGTGTTTGGTCTTAATGTAATCACATCGGTCTGGCAAATGGTTGTGTCAGGACCTAATTGTACCGTAATGAAATCAACCACATTCACGGTAACCGTATCTGTATTCGCACAACCATTTTCCAGCATGGTTACAATATATTTAGTAGTGTCTTTGGGAAACACAGTAGGCCGGTTGGTATTAGCCCCAAGTATATTCGTATTGGGCAACCAACTAAATATACCCACGCCACTTACAGGAATCAATAAACTGTCAACACTGCAAATAACAGTGTCTTTAAAAGGTAAATTAATCAAAGGTTTATCCCTGATGGTAACGGCTTTACGGGCACTGTCAATACATCCTTTACTACTTTCCGACACCAGTGTAACAAACACACTCATTCCCTTTGCGTATTTGTAGGAAGGATTTTTAAGCAAAGAGGTATCGGCCAAAGAAGTATCTACACCGAAATTCCATTTCCATTTATTTACGACACCATATACAGTGGTAGTAGCATCGGTAAACAGATAGGGATTTTGAAAACAGTTACCAGTACTGTTGAAGTCTGTTTTAAAACCCGGATATACCAATACTTCTGTACTGTCTGTTCCAATACAGCCTTCTGGTCCGGTTACCGTTAAGCGGGCCATGTATCTGCCGGTATCTGTATAAACAAATGTGGGTGTGGGTTGAGTAGAGAAATTATTTGGTGATGACGGTACGCCAAACTCCCAAGCATAGGAAGTAATAGCAGATGAAGTTGAACCATTTTGAAAGAGTACAGTATTGTTATCGCATTTGATGATCTTATCCGGCAGATCAGCTTCAATCAAATCGCAGTCGTCTACTTTCAGGATAAAATCTTTTCGGTGTTCTGCAATGGCAACACCGTTTCGCCATTCGGTAATACATACACTTACTACATACTGGCCACCCGGTGGGGCTGTGCCTGAAATAATGCCCGTAACCGGATCAATGCTTACTTTATCGCCTAATGGCTGGCTGCCATTGAACGGAGAAGCATAGGAGAGCGGTTCTAATGAAAGTGTTCTGGGTACTGCAGTATTATTACTGCCACTGGCCGCAGTAAAGCCTTCACAGAATGAATAGGTGAGATCATCCTTATCTGCATCGGTGGCTCCAAAGTCGAGGATGAATTTTTTATTGGTACAAACCAGTGCCGTATCTCGAACACGAAACTGTGGACTGCTGTTGTGTTGCCCGTCGGGTAATGAAGCTGTTCCGGGAATACGTGTAATATAATTACTTCCTACACTGAGTGGAGTGGCAAGATTGGAAATACGATCTATCCTGCAACAACCCAGTCTTGATAATACATAACCATTTTGGTTATTGGCAAGCGAAATAACATTGGTATAAATAGCTACTTCATAACATACTTCTGGGTTTCCAACCAAACATTGAAATAATTCAGTTTTTAAACGTAGCCTGCTCACACTGCCTTGCATAGGTAGTGATAACTCATATGCCAGAACACTGTTGTCATATATGCCAACATTCACTCTTTCATTTTCCAGTAAAGGGCCTGGAGAAGAGCATTCACGAAACAGGCGAAGGGTAATACGATAACTACTTGTATTGGGAGAAGAACCAGTACCCAGGTATTCGTAATACAATTCACCCCCAGCTACGTGACGGGCCATAGTGGGTGCTGTGCTCAGCAGCAAAAACATTATGAAGAAAAATTTCTTCATAAATGAAAGGGGTACTATTGATGAATGAATGAAATGAGTAACTCATTAAGCCGATCTGTTGATTCCCACATGCCCATATGTCCAACACCGTCCAGTATATGAATATACGATATTAATGGAAGATGCGTTTGCTGTAATACATCATTCAATGGAGCTGCTACGTCTTCGGTGCCCAGAACGAATAAAACAGGTAAAGAGTTGCTTTTTAGTACATGTGTTCTGTCGGGACGGTTCATCATGGCATAGTAGTATGCCTGTAAGGATTGGGTAGAAAAACCTGCAGCCTGTTCAATGAGTTGTTCAACAGCTTCAGGATTTGTTTTTTTAAAAGCTTCACCAAAAAGATTAGGTATGGTTGTTTTAAGAAAGGAGTATCCACCATATTGCTCCATGAGTTCTATACCACGCAGGCGATTTTTTTTCTTTTCCTCACTGTCGGCAAATGCAGTAGAATGAATCAAACCAAAACCTTTGAGCATGGATGGATATTGTTCTGCAAATGCAAGCGTAATATAGCCCCCCATGCTATGCCCCAGCAAATAGCAGGATTGAATATGTTCTTGCTGTAGTAAATGAAAGATAGCGTTGGAGAGGCTTTCTATGGAGAGTGGTGAATGGTCAATGGTCAATGGTGAATCAAAGGACTGCCCCTTATTCACCTCCAACCGGAGTCCTTTGGACATTGACCATTGACCATTCACCCCTCCCCAATCTGAACTTCCGGTTCCCGGTAAATCCGGAACAATCAATTGACAATGGTTTTGTAAAACAGCTACCTGTTTGTTCCATATGCTGCTGTCTTCACCAAAACCATGTAACAACAGTACGGGCACACCTTCGCCATATGTTTTATAGTGTATCGTGCCTCCAGGCCAGTTGCATTGTTTTTGGATCATTTTTTATTATTTGTAAAGCGATTACTGATTTTCCAGATAAGTAATAAGATGCTGATGAGTGAAGCCAGTTTGTATAAGTAATCACCCCATCTCACATAAAATGTTTCCCCGCTGATGGCCGGTATTGCATATTTAATAGTGCTCATTTTATTCCATGGCTGACTTTCGCGGATGGAGCCCAGCGGATCAATGACAGCAGATATCCCTGTATTGGCAGTTCTGGCTACCCACTTTCTTGTTTCAATGGCACGTAGCCTTGCATATTGCAGGTGCTGTCTGTGACCGGGTGTATTTCCCCACCATCCGTCATTGGTCATGATCGTTAATATATTCGCACCTCTTTTTACGTATTCACCCACATATTCGCCATATACACTTTCATAACAAATGATGGGTGCAGCTATATACCGATGACCTGACGCAGCAAAGGTAGCAGCAGACTCAGACCGGCCATAACCGCCGGTTGTTCCACCAAACTGTTCAAACACAGGCGCAAGAAAATTGAGGAATGTGGGTAATGATTCTACACCCGGTACCAGTTTACTTTTATTATAAAAAGACAGTGCCTGTCCATTGCGAATATGAACAGCCGCATTAAATGCATCGTAGTAAGTACCATCACCTGCTGCTCTTGCGGTAGCTGTTGCTTTTTCAGTGCCATAGTTCTTGAATGTTTCAATACCTGAAACCAGACTCACGGATGGATATTGTTTGCTGAAATCAAATACCGGCTGGTAATAGAGATTATTGGTAATATTACTTTGCCAGTCAGCAATACTCATGGCTGTTTCTGGCCAGATGACCATTTTGGTATTGCTGTCAATGGCTTCCCTGGATAGGTTAAGTAATAATTGAATTTGCTCAGCGCCAGTTCCGGCATTGAACTTGCCGTAAGGGTCAATATTGGGTTGAACGATGACAACATTATCGGTAACTGTTGCTTCTTTCAGGGTTGGTTTGATGAGATAAGATATCAGCAAAGGCAAAAACAGTAAAACGAATACACAGGTAGTTATTTTTTTATTGATAGATTTTTGTTGATATGATAACCAGACTTCATACAATAAAATATTGATCAACATTACCCATAAAGTACCGCCTTGGACGCCGGTGTACTCATACCATTGAATTGTGTCAGGATAGGATGCAAACACATTACCTACGGTGAGCCATGGCCAGCTAAGTTGCCAGTTGTGGTGAATATATTCAAAACACATCCAGAAAGCAATGAGTGAAATATAACCCACCCATTTTCCTTTCTTTTTCAAATGAAAATAACCCCACCAGGGGAATGTCATTAACATACTGTTGAACATTATGGCGGCGATGGTACCTACATCGGTTGAGTTCCACATCCACCAGGTGGTGCCCGTGTTCCAGATGAGCAAGCCCCAAAATGCAAGACTAAAAAAGCGCGAAGCGGTTTTTGCCTGATCAGTTACCATCAATAACGGTATCCATGCGATAAAAATCAAAGGCATGAGTGATGATACAGGCCAGGCTGCAAATAATAGCAACCCGCTTAATGAACTCAATAAGAATGCTGATTTTTTCAAACCAAAATATTTTGGAACCTAAGTTCGGAATAAAAAAAGAAAGAGCGTCTCTTTAAAAGGACGCTCTTGTTGAAAGCTTTATTATTTATTACTTACGGCTATAATTCGGCGCTTCTTTTGTAATATCAATATCATGCGCATGGCTTTCTTTCATACCTGCGTTGGTAATTTTTACAAAAGTGGCCTGCTGCAGTGCCTTGATGTTTTTTGCACCACAATAACCCATACCTGCTCTTAGTCCGCCCACATACTGGTAAACGATTTCACTCAGGCTTCCTTTATAAGCCACACGGCCTTCAATACCCTCAGGAACAAATTTTTTGATATCATCTTCCACATCCTGGAAATAACGATCGCCACTGCCCTGGCTCATGGCGCCTAAGCTTCCCATACCACGGTATTCTTTGAATTTTCTGCCTTCATAAATAATGGTATCACCCGGACTTTCCTGCACACCAGCAAATACACTTCCCATCATGACCATATTGGCACCTGCTGCAAGGGCTTTTACCATATCGCCTGTATAACGGATACCGCCATCGGCAATCACAGGAATACCTTTTGCTTTCAATGCCTGGCTGGCTTCCATGATGGCTGTTAATTGCGGAACACCTGCACCGGCAACAATACGGGTTGTACAGATAGATCCCGGGCCAATACCCACTTTCACACAATCGGCACCAGCTTCTGCTAATGCTTTGGCTCCCTCTGCTGTTCCAACATTACCTGCAATGATCTGCAGGTTTTTGAAATTTTTTCTCAAAGCTTTCAAAGCTTCCATCACACCTTTACTATGTCCGTGAGCACTGTCGAGTGTTACTACATCAACACCTACATGTTGTAAGGCCGCAGCGCGATCCATCAGATCACGTGTAATGCCTAATGCAGCACCTACGAGTAATCGTCCGAGGTTATCTTTTACTGCATTCGGGAAATTACTGAGCTGCATAATGTCGCGATAGGTAATTAATCCGATCAGTTTACCCTGTTTATTTACTACGGGTAATTTTTCAATTTTATAGGAGCGTAAGATTTTTTCAGCTTTTTTCAGATCGGTTCCTTCCGGGGCTATGATGAGGTTTTCTTTGGTCATCACTTCCTTTACCTTTCTTCTTTTGTCGGTTTCAAAACGCAGGTCGCGATTGGTAAGAATACCTACCAGTTTTTGCCCTGCATCTACAATCGGAATACCGCCGATTTTATTTTCTTTCATCAGCTTTAATGCATCGCCAATCGTGGCATCCACCAAAAGCGTTACGGGGTCGATGATCATGCCACTTTCACTGCGTTTTACTTTACGTACCTGCTCTGCCTGTTTTTCGATGCTCATGTTTTTGTGCAGGATACCTAGTCCGCCCTCACGGGCCAATGCAATGGCCAGACCAGCTTCTGTTACGGTGTCCATAGCCGCAGACAGAATGGGTACATTCAGTGTAATTGCTTTTGTTAATTGGGAGCGGATATCTACTTCACGGGGAAGAATTTCGCTGTAAGCCGGCATCAGCAGTACGTCATCGAAGGTGAGGCCTTCGCCAAAGAGTCTTGAAGCCGCAGCGGTGTTACGGGGAGAAGATTTTCTTGTTGCCATGTGCAAAGATAGCGCAACGGATATATTGAGTCCAAAAAATGATTTGGGCATGGTGAATGGACCATGGACGATCAAGTAACCCTGTATTTTTTCCCCGGAAGCTGGATAATAATATTCTGTAACTCAAGATTTAATATGGCGGCTGCCATTTCGGAACTGCTGAGTTTGCTTTGCAGGTAGATGTCATCAATATGCATTTCCTCCTGTTCCTGTAATAAGGAAAGAATGATTTGTTCATTGGATGAAATATCGTAGAACAATTTTTTCTCTACTGTTTTTTTCTTTCTGGTTTCCATCCATCCCATTGATTCCAGAAAAAAAGGAGTGTTGATATAAGCAGTGGCTTTGTTCTCTGCTATCAATTGTAAACAGCCACTGCTTTTGGTATCGTTCATACGCCCGGGTACGGCAAATACATCACGGTTATACTGAAAGGCAAGATCGGCTGTAATCATGCTGCCCCCTTTGCAGGCTGTTTCAATAATGATGGTGGCGTCTGTCATACCAGCAACAATTCTGTTCCTCCTGGGGAAATGATGGCGGTCGGGTAATTCGTTGTATAAAAATTCTGTGAGTAATCCTCCCTGTTCCGTCATTTCACGGGCAAGCGATTGGTGCAGTCCCGGATAAATAGTATTAAAGCCATGTGCGAGCACACCAATGGTAGGTACCTGTTGCTGTAATGCTGTTTTATGTGCGATGGCATCAATGCCATATGCTAACCCGCTCACGATGCTAACCTGGTAGGGTTGTAGTTCCCTGATGATTTGCTCGGTGGCCCAGCGTCCATATTCCGTATGATGACGGGTACCGATAATGCTGATGATTTTATGATGATTGAGATTGCCATTGCCTTTATAAAATAATACCAGTGGGGCATCCGGACAATTGCGTAACCTCTTTGGATATTTTTCGTCGGTGATAAAAAGCAATGCTATTTTTTTTGCGGCGATAACAGACAATTCTTTTTCTGCGTCAGCATGATTCCTGAATTTTTTAATTTGTCCTGCCCTGTGCGCGCCAATACCATCTATGGCCGCAAGTTCTTTTAGCCTTGCATTAAATACGGCAGTGGCTGAACCGAAATGTTCAATCAATGATTTGCAGAGAATATTTCCCAGATCGGGTACCCGGGTAAGTGATAGCTGATATACATGTTCCTGTGTGTACATCCCGACAATATCAGGATTTAGCCAACACAGAAAACAGGTATTTATACGTAGACTTTTACCCTAAAATCATATTTTTATATTCTTAATACAGATTCAATGCGGATTATAGGAGTTGTAATTTTTGTTTTTGCTTATGGTGTCCTTATTGCACAGAATTATAAACCGCCATTTTCAGTACGCTATTTATCAGGTTACCTCGATACAAAAGATTCGCTGCATATTTCGGGGTTTTTAAAAAAACATCGGTTTCATCCGATGCCCAATTATGAGTTGGTTGTGGCCGACACTGTTGCCTATATCCATCTTTACCAAAAAGAACGACAAAGAAATGAAAACCCGCTAGGCTCTTCTTTTGGTTCACATAACCTATATATTGATTTCAAATTACAAAAGGAATTCAGACAGTCTCAACCCTGGAATGCAGGTAAGTATCAGGTTGAAGCTTCATACCGTGCGCAACAGTTTGACTTAGTGAAAGACTCAATTCAAATATTAGGATATACCTGTTATAAAGCTGTGCTTGTTGATCAGACAGATGATGCAAAGACATTTTTCTGGTATACGCCTGCATTAGTTTATCCATTATCTATGTATGGATTTACCGGCTTGCCCGGACTTGTATTAGCCTATGAAAGAAGGCACCGTCTATTTCGACAGGTAATTATAGCAGAACGTATTGATCCTGAAACAAGAAAACTTATCAAACCCAAAAAAGGCAGACCGATTGGTGCACTTGAGTTTGAAAAATTGTTAATTGAACTAAGGAACAACTTTTTTAACCGTCAATAGTAATTACAAACCTGTTACGGTAAAACTGGTTCTCCTGTTCTTCGCCCTTCCACTCTCTGTGCTATTATCTGCAATAGGTTGTGTATCACCATACCCTTTGTGCGATAATCGCAAAGGCTCAATTCCCTTACTTATCAGGTAATCAACGATGGCTTTTGCACGATTGGCAGAAAGTGTAAGATTGTCTTTTGCATTACCCGTATTATCTGTATGACCACTGATCTCTACTTTCAACGTAGGATTATCCTGTAAGACCTGTATCAATTGTTGGAGCTCAACCAAACCGTTTGCCGGTAATGTATAACTGTTGGTAGCAAATAAAATATTGTTGAACACAAAGCTGGCATTTAGCTGTACAGGATTGAGTGGAATATCTTTTTTGTAAGTACTGTCGGCTTCTTTGCGACTCAATGCATATACTTCACTGTAAAACAAATATCCCTTTCTGTTCACGGTAAATGTGTAATCTTTTCCGGTGGGTAGTGTAACAAGATAATCTCCTAACTCATCGGTCTGTACTTTCATCAACACCAGGTTACTGTAGTTATCCGTTAACTCAACGGTGGAAGGAATACCTTGTTTGGTTTTTGCATCTATTACTTTTCCTTTTACATATAAAGTACGATTGGGTCTGATATTGGGACGAAGCTGAAAGCTATACAAATCAAGGTTGCCGCGGCTGTCGCTTCTGTCGCTTGCATAATAGGCTGTTAAACCATCGGCCGATACAGCAAGGCTGCCTTCATTCTCAATGGTATTGATCGGATACCCTAAATTTTCAGGAGCTCCCCAATCACCTTTGTCATTTTTACGCAGTACAAACAGATCAGAATTGCCATAACCCGGCAAACCATCCGATGTATAAAAAAGCGTCTGGTTATCGGCATGAATAAAAGGAGCAAGTTCATCACCCGCAGAATTTACGGATGGCCCCATATTTACAGCTTGTCCCCAGCGGCCATTGGGTTGGCGAACAGACATATACAAATCTCTTCCGCCATAACCACCGGGTCTGTTGCTGCTGAAATAGAGTACCCGCTTGTCCGGACTTAAAGCAGGTGAGCTTTCCCAGAATTCGGTGTTAACGGTAGGTCCGAGGTTTTGTGGATCGCTCCAACCCTGCGGCGTATATTGGGAGAGATAAATATCATATCCGCCCAGGCCTGGTCCGGATAAATTACCGGCAAATAATAACCATTCACCATCCTGCGAAACAGTAATGGCACCTTTGAGTGGTTCGATATTAATATCACCATCAATCAGTTCTGCTTTACCAAAACGTTTGTGGGTGATGGAACTCTGCATAAAATCTTCACGCTGGTCGCCGGTTCTTCTGGTAAAAACAAGTAAACTATCTGTAACTGTTACAGAAGGGTAATATTCTGAGCGTGGACCGTTTACACTGTCTCCCAGATTCACTGGTGCAAACTGGTAATCTGTTACCGGGTGTTGCTGTGCATATTGAATGGCAAACAGGTAGGTACTTTTACGGTACTGAGCACTTTTAATACCTCTTTCACTTAGATTAGGGATGGATAAAAAATTGCTGACTGCTACCAAAGCATCTTCAAACCTGCCAAGTCCGGCAAGGTTAATGGAATAAGGAAGATGATACACATTGAAATAAGCCGGATCTTTTGCTTTTGCTTTTTCATAGAGGCTTACAGATCGCTGATACTGCTTTAATTCGCCCAAAGCACCGGCGAGTGATAAATAAGCATCCACAAAATTGGAATCGATTTTAATACAGTCAAGCAATACAGGTATTGCTGCACGGGTGTCGCCATCTTTTAATAAGCTGATGGCATCTTCATAACGTGTGAGCGCCTGTGGTTTTACCTTTTCGGCATCATATGCCTGCGCAGCACTGTTATAGGCAAAGAAAAGGGTCAGCAGACCAATGAATAGTTGATGGTTTTTCACGTTTGAAAGTTCGGAAAAAACAATAGAGTAGCTTGTTAAAATTCTTTCGTTAAGGAACGTTGATGTATTTGTGTACCTGCAGGCTCAGTTCCCATTGCGGGTGTGCTTTGATATAGTCAATGATCAATGGCGTTACTATGGAGGCTTTGTCCCACTCCGGTTGCAAATACAATTTGCAGGCCGGACCAACCTGTGCAGCATATGTTTCAGCCCATTCAAAATCGTGTTTGTTAAAAATCACCACTTTCAGTTCATTGGCCAATGGTACGATCTCTGGCAATGGAGCTTTGAATTTTTTGGGAGATAAACAGATCCAGTCCCAATGTCCGCTTAAAGCCGATGAGCCGGATGTTTCAATATTGGTTTCAAAACCTTTTTCGTGTAAAGCTGTCGTTAATTCATCGAGCTGGTGTATCAGTGGTTCCCCACCGGTAATAACTGCTAATCTTCCCGGATGAACAGATGCCGAAGCAACTATTTCATCAATGCTTATAAGTGGATGTTTTGAGGCATCCCAGCTTTCCTTTACATCACACCAAACACAGCCGACATCGCAGCCGCCCAGCCTGATAAAATAAGCTGCACGGCCCTGGTGAAAGCCTTCACCCTGGAGGGTGTAGAATGCTTCCATAACGGGTAATGAATTGGTATGTTGCTGGTTGTTGCTGATAAGTATAATTTTTAAGTTATGGACCATAGTCCATAAGATGGTCTATTGACTATTAACTACGCCTTCTCTCTGCTCATATGCCTGCATGGTGTTTTTTAATAGGCCTGCAATGGTCATCAATCCAACGCCACCGGGTACTGGTGTGATGGCTGAGGCTTTGGCTGCTACTTCATCGTATGCTACATCACCTTTAATGCGAAAACCTTTTTTGGCTGTACTGTCTTCTACGCGTGTAATACCTACATCTATAATCACAGCACCTTCTTTAACCATATCTGCTGTTACGAAACCTGGTCTTCCTAATGCCGCTACAATAATATCTGCCTGTAAACAAAGTTCTTTCAGGTTGGGTGTATGTGAATGACAGATGGTAACAGTACAATTACCCTGTTTCAGGTTACTGCTTAATAAAATACTCATGGGGCGACCAACAATATTGCTTCTTCCTATTACTACTGCATGTTTGCCTTTGGTAGGAATATTAAAATGTTCCAGCATCAGCATAATGCCATAGGGAGTAGCCGGAATAAAGGTAGGAAGTCCCTGAACCAGTTTGCCCACATTAACGGGATGGAAACCATCCACATCTTTTGCCGGATCGATGGCTTCAATTACTTTTTGTTCACTGATCTGTTTGGGTAGTGGAAGTTGTACCAGGATGCCGTCAATAGAAGCATCTTCGTTTAAACGGTTTATTGTTTGCAGCAGCGTGGTTTCATCCATATTTTCGTCCAGTCTCACCAAAGTCGATTCAAAACCTGTTTCTTCACAATTCTTTACTTTACTGGCCACATAAGTTTCACTGGCACCATTATTACCCACGAGAATGGCTGCCAGGTGCGGTTTTCTTTTATGTTCGGCTGCGAGGATGGCCGTTTTTGTTTTCAGGGATTCCTTTACTGCGGCGGCTGCAGTTTTACCATCTAATACTAACATGCCGCAAAAGTATTCAAATAGGTCAGGACTTCCTTTTCCTGCATAAAAAAGACTTGTTCATTAGTAAATATTTTAATGTTTTTCAAAAAATAACCTATTGCATCTGCTTTTATCCCAAATAGGTTAAGGACCGGAATAGCTTTAGTATGAACTTTTTCTATGCTTTGTGAAGCCCTGAACTACATGTTATGAATATAAAAATATAGTTTCGTTTTTTTACATATTATCATTTTTTTCGCCTAAATACCTGACAATCATGTTTGTTATGATAAATGTTAAAGAAAACAAAATTATTTTGATCGGTTGAACAAAAACATTCTTACCTTAACGCTCAGAAGTTGTTAAAGCATTTTAACAATTATTCTTCATTCTAAAATAACGCACATGAGAAAAAGTCTAACACTGTTAGCTGCTGCATTGCTGTGGACATTATCCAGCTTTGCGCAAACAGTGGTGGTACAGGGTCAGGTGTCTGATGACAGAGGCCCCATACCAAATGCCACTATCCAAGAAAAAGGCACCAACAATGCCGTTAAAGCCGATGAAGTCGGCAAATTCACTCTAAGAGTTAAGCAGGGCGCAAAAATTACGGTTTCGGCCATCGGGCACGAGACCTATGAGTTTACTGCTTCATCTGCTTACCAAAACATTTCCATTAAAACACTGGCAGGTGAGCTGGAGGAAGTATTTGTTACCAGCGCCTTTGGTGTAAAAAAATCTCAGCGTACAACACCGTTCAGTTCACAGGTGATCAGCGACGAAAAACTGAATGTGATTCGTCAACCCAACCTGAACAATGCATTGGCCGGTAAAGTAGCTGGTGTACAGTTCAGAGGACAATCTGCCGCCAAACTGAACGACCAGGGTTTCCTGCGTATTCGTGGTGGTGGTTCATTGGGTGATGCCGGAGCCATTTATGTGGTAGACGGTACCATTACCAACTCATTTGATGTGAACCCGGATGATGTAGCAGATATTACCGTATTGAAAGGTGCAAATGCTACTGCATTGTTTGGTAGCCGTGCCGGTAATGGTGCGATTATCATTACAACGAAAAAAGGTACAAAAGCAAAAGGTGTTGGAGTAGAAGTAAACCAGTCGATCACTTTTGATCGTTCTGTTTTCCTGCCCCAATACCAGAATGAATATGGTGGTGGTGATGGCGACTGGTTAACATTTAACTATGTTGCGGGTATGCCAACAGAATGGCAGGCGTTTAACGGAAAACGTTATCGCGATTTTACAGACGATGCTTCATGGGGTCCTAAAATTGATGGCTCTGAATATATTCCATGGTATGCTTTCATACCTGGTCATGCACGTTCAGGCAAAACAGCCAGCTTTACGCCTCAGCCTAACAATGCCAAAGACTTCTGGAACACAGGTGTAACATCCAATACAAACGTAAGTTTTACACACAGTAATGGAGCAGGTACCAATCTGCGTGTTTCATACACCAACCAGAGCATCAAGGGTATGCTGGAGAACAGTAAATCACTCAGACATACATTGAATACTTCTTTCAGTATGGATATGGGTCAGTATATTACTTTAGGTGCCAACCTGAATTATACCAACCAGCTCATTAAAGGTGATTTCTCTGATGGATATGCAAACAACTCTGCAGGTAACTTCAGCCAGTGGTTCCACCGTGATCTTGATATCGATATCATGCGTGAACTGGCGGGCTTAAAAACACCCATCGGAACATTTGCATCATGGAACTTCCGTCGTAACCCGGGTTCATGGAGTGCGGCTGCACCAAGAAACAGCGTATATTCTGCTAACTACTGGTACAATCCGTTTACTTATTTCCAGAACATCGATCTCGCACAAAGAAGAGACAGGTTATATGGAGATGTAAACCTGACTGTTAAATTCTCTAAGAACTTTAAGTTCAAAGGAACAGTTCGTAAAGATCAGTTTAGTGGTGGTGTAGAAAATATTACACCAAGTATACTGGAAACTTCCGGTGGACAAACCGGTTTGCTGGCCAGCTACGGAACCAGTACTACGGTAAACAACGAGTGGAATTTTGAAGGTGTGGCAACATACACACAGAAATTCGGAGACCTTGATGTTACCGCTAATCTCGGTGCAAACCGTTTGAACATCCGTAACAGGGCTGTATCTGCCAATACAAATACAGGTTTGAACGTACCTGATCTGTATGCAATCAGTAACTCAAAAACTACGCCTACGATCGGTAATACAAGATCTGATCAGCAGGCGAACTCATTGTTTGCATTTGGTGATGTAGAATATAAAAAATACCTCAGTTTAACATGGGCATTCCGTAACGACTGGTTCTCTACACTGCCCAAAGGAAATAACTCATTGTTATCTCCATCTGTAGGTGCTTCATTTGTATTCAGCGAATTCACCAAGAAAATTTCATGGTTAAGTTTTGGTAAAGTGTTTGGTTCATGGGGTAAAAAACCAAAAACCCTCGGGCCATACGCACTCAACCTGAACTACTCTGTAAATGCATTATTATGGGGAAGCAACTTCCTGATGTCAACTCCAAACGGATCACCAGATCCAAACCTGCGTGGTGCATTAACCACTACATGGGAAGCTGGTCTGGACCTGCGTTTTGCTAAAAACAAAGTACGTCTGAATATCGTGTACTATAATGAAGACAACAGCGATGAGCCACTGGGTGTAACTGTAAGTGGTGTAAGTGGATTTACTTCACAAACCATCAACGCAGCAAGAGTAACCCGTTCTGGTTTAGAAGTTGAATTGGGTGTAAGTGTGTTGAAAACAAGAAACCTGAGCTGGGAAATCAATAAAACAGTTGCTTATATCTTAGATAATAAGGTAAGAGCACTGGCTCCTGGTTTAACCAGTTATACATTGTCTGGTGGTTCATTCGGTACCCGTTTTGCACGTGCTTTCCACTTTGTAGACAAGCAGTGGGGTATGCTCATGGGCGGTGGTATCAAGCGTAATGCTGAAGGCCAGCCTTTGATTACTACCAACGGATTCAGTGGCGGTTTGGGTTGGTACCAGGCTGATGCCCAAAAAGAATGGGGTTCAGTTGTACCAAGACTTACCGGTGGTTTACAGAACTTTATTACTTACAAAAACTGGAACCTGGGTCTCACATTTGACTACCAGGTGGGTGGTAAATTCTTCTCATTGTCTGAGCAGTGGGGTACTTTCTCTGGTCTGTTGAATACAACGGCTGGTAAAAATGAAAAAGGAAATCCTGTTCGTGATGATGTTTCTGCAGGTGGTGGTATCCGTGTAAGAGGTGTTGATGCAGCCGATGGTAAAACACCAGTGGATGTATACATCAGTGCCTATGATTATTTCCACCAATTCTACTATCAGCAAATTGCTGAACCATTTGTACACGATCTTACTTTCGTAAAACTGCGTGAGTTGAGTTTGGGTTATGCTATTCCTACCCAAAAACTGGGTAAAGTAGGAAAAGTATTTCAGGGTGCATCTGTTTCAGTAATTGCACGTAACCTGTTCTTTATCTATCGTGATACCAAAAACTTCGATCCATCTGAGATCAGTGGTGTATTTGGTGAAGATGGTAACCTGCCAGGTTCACGTTCAATTGGATTTAACTTAAAACTTAATTTCTAAAACCCTTAAATATCATTTAATATGAAACAAGTGAATTTTAAAAGAGCCGCAATGGCATTAGGGGTTTTTGCAACCTTGTTAACTGGTTGTAGTAAGGGTATTGATGATTTTGGAACCATCAATAATAACCCTAACGCAACTACTGTTCCCATTACATCAGCATTGCTGACCAACGTACTCGCCGGTGCCGGTGGTAACGTTTGGGGTGGCGGTATCAATACTACTGCGGGTTTGTACTGTCAGTACATGTCTGAAACCCAGTATACCGATATCTCAAGGTATGCACAGCCTGTCATCAATTGGGATGGAATTTACGCTGGAGATCTCTATGATTTGCAGAACATCATTAATGTAAATACCAACCCCGATACAAAGGGAGCGGCTGCTCAATTTGGTTCAAACAATAACCAGATAGCCATCGCCCGTATTCTGAAAGCATACAATTTCTGGATGCTGACAGATGCATACGGCGACCTTCCTTATTTTGAAGCGCTAAAAGGAAAAGGAACAATTGCTTATGATAAACAGGAGTTGATTTATCCTGACCTGATTAAAGAACTGAAAGAAGCTGCCGCACAATTTGATGGTGGTCTGACTGTTCAGGGTGATATCATGTACAGTGGTAATACTACCAAATGGAAGAAGTTTGCTAATTCACTGATTGCAACAATTGCACTTCGTATGTCGAAAGCCAATGCAACTTTAGGTAAAGCTGAATTTGCAGCGGCCATTGCAGCCGGTGTCATTGATAACAATGCAGATAATGCTTCCATTGTTTATCCAGGTGGAAACTATCGTAACCCCATTTATAACTATTATGTCGTTACACAGCGTTTCGACTTTGCAGTTAGTAAAACAGTTACAGATCAGTTAACGGCTAAGAATGATCCACGGATCAATGTGTATACAAACAATGCGAAAGGATTTCCTTATGGTTTAACGCGTGCCGATGCTTTGGCATGGCAAACAACCAATCCAACATTTGGATTCCTGTATGGATTTACGGCAACTTCCCAGACCATGCCTATGTATTTGATGACAGCCGGACAGGTATACCTGGCCCGCGCAGAAGCTGCACGTTTAGGATGGACTGCTGAAGTGGCTGCCACCCAGTATGCAAGTGGTATTACGGCAGAATTAAATCGCTGGGGTATTACCGCTGCAGGAACTATTGCAACTTATCTGGCTCAGCCTGATATCGCATTGACAGGTCTTGCTTCTGATGCGCAGAAAATTGCTGAACAAAGATGGTTGTCTTATTTCCCTGATGGTAACCAGGGGTGGGCAGAATACCGCAGATCAGGATTCCCTGTGATGGCTGCGGTTCCCGGATCGGCAAGTGCCGTTCCCAGAAGAATTCCATATGGTTCCAATGAACCATTGTATAATCCAACCAACTATGCAAGCGCTGCGGCGACTTACAATTCGAACTCAATGAATGCAAAAGTTTGGTGGGATAAATAGTGCAGTGAATTAGAAAATGTTGTACATTCAAATTGAATAATTAGTCACTCGTTTTCAGTTTTTATAGTTTATCATGCACATGAGAACGGCCGGTATTCTTACCGGCCTTCTCTTTTATATACCTCACCGGTATTCAGCGCTTATTTTACCTATTTTTGCCCTTCTTAACCAACGATATGGAACAGCAACCCAATAACCAGTTGAATATTGAAATCAGTGAAGAAATGGCCGAAGGTGAATACGCTAACCTTGCCATCATTACACACAGTAATGCAGAGTTCGTTATTGATTTTGTCAATGTTATGCCCGGTACACCCAAAAGCCGTGTAAAATCAAGGATCATTTTTACACCCATGCATGCCAAGCGTTTTATGAAAGCACTTGAAGAAAATATAGCAAGGTTTGAAGCAGCCAATGGAGATATTCAGGATCTTGAACACATTGAAATACCTATGAATTTCGGCGGGCCTACCGCACAGGCTTGACTGGGATGAGGCGTGATGTTTTTAGATACACAAGATACAAGGGCATAATTTTTATATAACTGTGAACTATAGGTGAATGTAAAGTGCATAAAATGCGCTTCAAATTCATTTATAATCTATCCTGTTCATCCTCCTGATCCTGTCTATCCCAGTTTGCCTTCATCTGCAAAACTGTAATATCCGTCAATGCTTACAATGATATGATCAAGCAGACGGATATCAAATAAAGCCGCCGCCTCTTTAATTTTTTGTGTAATCAGGTGATCGGCTCTGCTGGGTTCTAAATTGCCGCTTGGATGGTTATGACATAAAACAATAGATACCGCATCATGTAATACTGCTTTTTTCATGATGATACGGATGTCGACCACCGTACCTGTAATCCCGCCTTCACTGATGGTTTCCAGCGTTATTATCCTGTTTGCACGATTGAGAAACAGAACGGCAAATATTTCCTGCGTTTTGTGAGCCAGCTTGGCGCGTAAGAATTCGGCAATATCCTGACTGCTTTTGATGATATCCCGTTTAACAATCAGCTGATGTCTGCGTAAACCGAGTTCCAGTGCAGCAGTAATGGAAATAGCTTTTGCTACACCCAACCCTTTGATGCCAAGTTTACAGATAGACTGAACCGACATGGAACCCATGCTATGTAAGTCGTTTTTACAGTGCAAAAGCAATTCTTTAGCCAGTGAAAGTGCCGACTTACCCGGAATTCCATGGTTGATCAGTATAGCCAGTAATTCAGAATCACTAAGGCTTTCTACCCCTTTGGTGAGTAATTTTTGTCTGGGCTGATCATCGGAAGCCCATTCTTTGATGGTATTTTTTTCCATGGTAAAAAAATTGAAATTTTCAAATCATAATTTCTTAACCTAATCTCTATCTTCGCCGCATATTCCCTCTATTATGAATCCATCTGTCAAGATATTCTCCGGCACAGGTTCACAAAAGCTGGCAGAAAAGATTGCACAACAATTTGGTGCACCCATTGGTAAAATCAATATTCAGAAATTCAGCGACGGAGAATTCCAGCCCATATTTATGGAAAGCATCCGTGGCGACTATGTTTTTCTGATCCAAAGCACCTATGCGCCTACCGATAACCTGATGGAACTGCTTTTGATGATAGACGCTGCCAAACGTGCCAGCGCCTATAAAATCATTGCAGTAATTCCGTATTACGGGTTTGCCCGTCAGGACCGGAAGGATAAACCAAGGGTCGCAATTGGCTCCAAACTTATAGCAACTCTGTTGGAAGCAGCCGGAGCGGACAGGGTGATAACGATGGATCTCCACGCCGCTCAAATTCAGGCGTTTTTTGATGTGCCGGTCGATCACCTGGATAGTTCTGCCATTTTTATTCCGTACATCGAGCAACTTAAATTGCAGAACCTCACTTTTGCGGCACCAGATGTAGGAAGTACCAACCGTGTGAGAGAAATTGCGAGTTATTTTAATGCTGAAATGGTGATTTGCGATAAACACCGCAAACGCGCCAACGAAATTGCCAGTATGGTGGTCATAGGTGACGTTGCAGACCGTGATATTGTTTTAGTGGATGATATCTGCGACACGGGCGGAACCCTTGCCAAAGCGGCCGGCTTATTGAAAGAAAAGGGAGCCAGAAGTGTTCGGGCACTCATTACACACCCCGTATTAAGCGGGAAAGCATACGAGAACATCGAAAATAGTGTACTGGAAGAGCTGGTTGTATGCGACACCATTCCTTTGAAAGCCGAATCACCCAAAATAAAAGTGATATCTGTAGCCGATCTCTTTGCCATAGCTATTCGTAATGCCTATGAAAATAAAAGTATTACCAGCCTCTTTATACACTCACAATTGAAGGGAAGAGGGTAGGAAGAAGCTACAAGCTGCAAGTTTCAAGCTGCAAGCTATTTGGACCTTTAATTCCGCATAAATAAGTTGTTTAAAATCAACTACTTATGCGGAATTTCTTTTTTTTATCCTGCTTGTAGCTTGTAGCTTGAAGCTTGTAGCTCAAAATCCCCGGATTTTCCCTACTTTTGCCGTCCAAAATTTTAAATATGAAAACGATTACAATCGAAGGACAACTGAGGACCGAGCATGGCAAAAAAGCCGCCCGCCAGATTCGCTCTCAGGAAAACGTGCCAGGTGTAATTTACGGGGGTGCACAGGAGATCAATTTTTTTGCTCCTGCAAAGGCTTTCAAGTCTTTGGTTTACACAAGTGAATTCCAGTTAGCCGAGGTAAAAGTGGATGGCAAAACCTACAAATGCATCCTGAAAGATCTTCAGTTTGACAAAGTAGATGATTCACTGATCCACGTTGACTTACTGGAACTGGTCGACAACAAAAAAGTGATTGCTACTTTACCCCTTAAATTTACCGGTACATCTGCTGGTGTTAAAGAAGGTGGTAAACTGGTAACAAAAATGAAAGCGCTGAAAGTAAAAACGCTTCCAAAAGATCTGAAAGAGAACATTACTGTAGATATTACCAACCTCGAACTGAATGGTAACATCCGCGTTGAAGATGTAAAAGCAGATAATATGGAAATTCTGAACTCTCCTCGTATTCCTATCGCATCGGTAGTGATGACACGACAGTTGAAGCAGGAAGAAGCAACTGCTGCAAAAGACGAGAAGAAGAAATAATTCTTTTCAAAATAAATGCTGTAACCCCGGTAATAATACTTACCGGGGTTATTTTTTTAGATGCTGGCAGGAAAGGATACAAAGAAAACGGTTCCTTTGGGCTGCCTTGCTTCTACCCAGATACGGCCATTGTTTTTTTCAACAAACTCTTTGCAGAGTTTCAATCCAAGTCCGGTTCCTCTTTCATTCAGCGTTCCCCTTTTTGAAATAATATTTGCACCCGAAAAGAGCCTATCGCTTGTACTTTTATCCATACCATCGCCTTCATCAGCTATTGAAATGATAGCCTCATGATTCAAAGTATAATGGCAAACTTCAATCATGCTGTTTTTATAGCTGTACTTAACGGCATTCGATAAAAGATTACGTAATACCAGTTGCAGATGGTTGGAGTCGGCCCAAATAAACCCTCCATCCGATTGAATATGGAGCTGTATTGATTTGTTCTCCAACTCGGCCTGCATTAGTGAAGATACCTGGCCTATGGTAGCAGAAAAATCCACTTTTTGTTCTTTTACTTCAATACCATCTAACTGGCTATTACTCCATTGTAGCAAATTATCTAAGCCACCTTGTAGTTGTTTTACATTGAGTGAAATATGTTCAACCAGTTTATTGAATTCTTCTGGTGTGAGTAATTGCCGGTTCAGCAGATCCAATGTGTTTTTTAGTTGAGCAATAGGCGATCTGAGGTCATGTGCTATGATGGAAAAAAGTTTTTCCTTCGTGATATTCGATTCGGCTAATTCACTGTTTTTTGTCTCGAGTGTTAACTGGCTCTTTTGTAACTGTTTTTCATAAAAAGCCTGTTCGTAACGGTAATAAATTAACCCTAAAAAAGCCAGGATTAGGGCACTCGTCATATTAATGAGTACCCTTGAATGAGGTAATGGTTCAAGCATCCATGTTGTGGTATCTGTAAAACGGATAAAAATAAAACAGGTCATGATTAAAAATGAGAGCCAGATAATGCTGGTAGTTCTTTTCAAAATCAAGCTCACGACCACCAGGTTCGTAATAAGATAATACTCGTTTCCGTTCTGGAACTTTATGGAACTGAGGCAAAGACTGGCAGTAGAAAGTATACTCAGAATAATACGGGCAGTTTGTACAAAACTATAATAGTTGATAACCAGGAAAACAAATCCGCCGATTATGTTGAGTGAGAGTAAGGCAACATTCCAGTAATGCCCTTCAAAAAAATTGATGATGATAAAAACAACGCTGTGCAGCAGGCCAAGTATCACCATAAAATTAAGTACCCTTGCCTTTTTCCGGTCGATAGCATCTAGGCCAGGATGCACTCCTATATTGACAATTGTATCAAAAAAGCCAGGAATTCGCATTGGTAGGTCTAGGTTGGAAGCCGAAAATAAATCGATATTCAATGACCCGGTTATTTTTTATTTCCTTCTTGCATAAAACTCTTGATTATTTTTGTGTTATCTATGAACAAGTTCCTGATAATCGGGTTAGGTAATATCGGCGAAGAATACAAGCATACCCGTCATAATATTGGTTTCGATGTGGTAACAGCATTTGTATTGAAACACAATGCTTTTTTTAAACTCGACAGGCTTGCAGAAGTGGCTGAAGTAAAATGGAAGGGAAAGGTTTTTATCTGTATCAAGCCTACCACATACATGAACCTGAGCGGAAAAGCTTTTAAATACTGGATGGACAGGGAAAAAATCGAACTTGGAAATACACTCACGATTGTAGATGATTTAGCTTTGCCATTGAGCAAATTGAGGTTGAGAGGGTCTGGTTCAGATGCCGGTCATAATGGTTTAAAAGATATTCAGCTTACCTTGGGTACCGATCAATACCCTAAATTGCGTTTTGGTATTGGCAATCAATACCCCAAAGGCAGACAGGTAGATTTTGTGCTGGGTAAATGGTTTCCGGAAGAACAACCTGTGGTACAGGAGAAAATCAATAAATCGGTAGAAATTATAGAAGCATTTGCAACCATCGGGCTTGAAAAAACGATGAATACAGTAAATAACCTGAATTTTTTATAATATAAACGCTGGTTAAACGTTTTCAATATTCAATATTATCCATTTCAATCCTTTGAAAAATACCAATTCCTTTTCAGGCCGGGTGATCGAAAAGATGTCTGGTTAATATTAAATCAAAGTGTATGAAAATTTTTTGTGTAGGCAGGAATTATGTCGATCATGCAAAAGAGTTAGGAAATGCAGTACCCGAGGAGCCGGTTATTTTTATGAAACCCAAATCGGCACTGCTTCAAACCAATACACCTTTTTATTACCCCGAATTTACCAATGAGCTCCATTACGAAGCAGAACTGGTGCTGCGTATTTCCAAGAATGGAAAATATGTACAGGAACAGCATGCACATCGCTATTATGACGCCATAACTGTTGGGATTGATTTTACGGCAAGAGATATACAAGCCGAACTCAAGAAAAAGGGGTTGCCATGGGAAAAGGCAAAAGCCTGGGACCAGTCGGCCGTAATTGGTAAATGGATGCCATTGCAACCTGATACCATGCGTTTGCCCATACAGTTTTCTATGCAGAAAAATAAAGAACTGGTACAGGATGGTAATACATCACAAATGATCTTTTCCTGCGATCATATCATTGCACATGTCTCACAATATTTTTCACTGAATATTGGCGATCTCGTTTTTACGGGTACTCCCGCAGGTGTGGGAGAATGTGTAGTCGGCGATATCCTCGAAGGTTACCTGAAAGAGGAAAAAATGTTTGAGCTTGAGATCAAATAAAATCAACCAGAAGTCGTTAATACGATAGATGCTTACCCCGGAAATCTTATTACAGGCATATAAGTATATGGCCACTGCCAAAGCCATGTGCGATACCTATGACGCCAACCGGCAAATCTGTAAATACGTTCATTCCACATCACGTGGTCATGAAGCCATTCAATTGGCAACGGGTATGCAGCTCTTACCCTGCGATTGGGTAAGTCCTTATTACCGTGATGACAGCATCATGTTATCTATCGGTTTTCAGCCCTATGAACTTATGTTGCAGCTCCTGGCCAAAAAAGAAGATCCTTTTTCGGGTGGGAGATCATACTATTGTCATCCCAGCAGCAAAGACACAGATCGCCCCTTTATCATACACCAGAGCAGTGCCACTGGTATGCAAGCCATACCTACCACAGGGTTGGCTCAGGGAATTCAATATCTCGAAAAAATAAAAAGCGAAAAACTTCCTGTTACAAATGGTCAACCACCCATTGTAATATGTTCGTTGGGTGATGGGAGCGTAACCGAAGGTGAGGTAAGTGAAGCGATGCAGTTTGCCGTACTGAAACAGTTACCCATTATTTACCTGGTTCAGGATAACCAATGGAGCATCAGCGCATCAGCAGAAGAAGTGCGGGCCATGAATGCGTATGATTTTGCCGCAGGATTTAAAGGATTGAAAAGATGGCAATGTGATGGAAGCGATTTTATCAGGAGCTACGAAACCATGGCAGAAGCCATCGAATATACCAGAACGGAAAGAAAACCTGCATTGGTACATGCAAAAGTGCCATTGCTGGGGCATCATACCAGTGGTGTACGAAAAGAATTTTACAGGAGCCGGGAAGACCTGTTGAAACATGGGTCATACGATCCATTCCCCAAACTGCGCCTTTTATTAGCAGATGTAGGAATAGCAGAACATACCATCAGTGCGATTGAAAAAGAGGCAGGAGAAAAAGTGATGGCAGATTTTCAGCGGGCTCAGGCATCGCCGGAACCCGATCCCCAAACAGTGGAAGATCATGTATTTGCGCCTACAGCTATCAGAGAAGAAAAGGGGCAAAGGGCGCCCAAAAATGCCGAAAAAGTATTGATGGTAGATGCGGCCCTTCATGCTATTGAAGAGTTGATGGAAGATCATCCGGAAGCATTGTTGTACGGGCAGGATGTAGGAGCGCGTCTTGGAGGTGTGTTCCGTGAAGCTGCAACATTAGCAGATAAATTTGGCGACCACCGGGTATTTAATACGGCCATCCAGGAAGCCTATATAGTTGGATCTACCGCTGGTTTGTCGGCGTTGGGCATGAAACCGATGGTAGAAGTACAGTTTGCAGATTATATCTATCCCGGCTTTAACCAGTTGGTAACAGAGCTTTCAAAATCCTGTTATCTCTCTAATGGAAAATTTCCGGTAGGTATGGTATTAAGGGTGCCCATTGGTGCTTATGGTGGTGGTGGCCCTTATCATAGTGGCAGCGTTGAAAGTACGCTCCTGACAGTGAAGGGAATTAAAGTGGTGTACCCATCCAATGCGGCAGATATGAAAGGGCTGCTAAAAGCCGCTTTTCATGATCCCAATCCTGTAGTGATGCTCGAACACAAAGGTTTGTATTGGAGTAAAGTACCTGGAACGGAAGAAGCCAAAACCATTGAACCAGCTAAAGATTATATATTGCCACTAGGCAAGGCCAATATTGTACTGGCGGCTGCACCAGAAAAAACCAGGAAAGGTGAAACCGTTTGTGTAATTACATATGGTATGGGTGTATACTGGGCCAAAACAGCAGCGACCCACTTCCCCGGCCAGGTAGAAGTACTCGATTTACGCACACTTTTTCCGTTAGACGAAGAACAGATATATCAACTGGTAAAAAAACATGGAAAAGTGCTGGTGCTCAGCGAAGAACAGCAGAACAATTCATTTGCAGAGGCCCTGGCCCTGCGCATCAGCAATCACTGTTATCATTTCCTGGATGCCCGTGTGGAAGTATTAGGCTCACTGAATTTACCCGCCGTACCCATCAATTTAGCCCTGGAAGCCAGTATGTTACCCAATGCCGGTAGCGTGGCGAACAGGATCGCAAAATTATTGGCATACTAAGTCCGAACCCCTATATTTGCACCCCGTAAATGAAAATTTACAGTTGGCGGGGTAGCTCAGGTGGTTAGAGCGTTGGATTCATAACCCAAAGGTCTCGGGTTCAACTCCCGATCCCGCTACCGACATTGAAAGCGTCTACTTTGTAGGCGCTTTTTTAATAGCCAATATTGAACAGAGGAATTATTGGTGTTTGGATTTTTGTAAGCAGTATTCAAATTTATGCGCCCTTCTTTGCAAGGGTAACATTAGCGGCATTCACTTTAGATGAATAAATATGCTATTTATAATAGCTGGGTAAGCAATCATTACTACATATTTGGATAAGTATTCGCAGAATAATATCGATAAATTATTCCCTACTTTTAATGACCTGAAACAAACGACCAGGCTGCGTGGAAAAATTGCCAACTATTAAGGAAATTGCTGCAAGACTCAATGTTTCTGTATCTACGGTATCAAGGGCACTGAGCAACCATCCCCGCATTGGTCTGGGCACCAAACAAAGGGTACAACAACTAGCCAGAGAATTAGGCTATGAGCCGAATACGCAGGCCATCTTTTTCAAACAAAAAAAGACACATGTAATTGGTGTAGTTATTCCATACATCAGGGAAGATTTTTTTTCCCAGGCTATCAGCGGTATTGAATCGGCAGCGATAGAACACGAATACACCATTTTATTTGGTCAGAGTTATGATGAACAGGAACGGGAAATAAAAGTGGTAACAGCCATGAAAAAACAAAGGGTTGATGGACTGATCATTTCTTTGTCAAAGGAAACTAACGAGTACCATCACCTGGAAGCACTAAAAAAATTTGATATACCCGTTGTGTATTTTGATCGTATTCCAACCATCAGCCATGCTCACAAAGTATTTTGCAATTTATACAAGGGTACAGTTGAACTGGTAGGATGGCTGTTTAGCCATGGATACAGGAATATTGCATTTATTAATGGACCTGATACATTGCAAGCCAGTAAAGAAAGGTTAAAAGGATATATTGAAGGCATATCAAAACATCAGCTAAAAGTAGATATGCAGTTGGTCGAAATAACAGACCTGTCGAAAGAAGGTACAAATGCAGCCATGAAAAAATTACTAAGCCTGAAAAAACTTCCACAGGCAATTATTACTTTTAACGATTATGTACATATGGATGCAACACAGTATGCTGCAAGAAATAACATCATTGTAAATCAACAAATCATTTTTGTGAGTTTTGCCAACCTGCCTATTACCAGTTACACGGCCTATCCACCTCTTGTTTCTGTCGAACAACACCCATATAAACAAGGTGAAAAAGCAATGAACATGTTAATGACTTTGCTGAAAAGTAAAGAAAAAGAAGCGTTTGTAACCAAGACATATTATACTGAAGAACTAATACCCTCACTTGTGACTTGTAAATAATCATAGGTTTAATTTTTTAACAGAGCAACTTACGATTGCATTTAATCATCTCACTTTTTCCTGTTATTCAACCCTTTAAAAGCAGGTTTACTGAACATGAAAAACAAACAGCAGATAAGCTTAAAAAGACCATTACAGGTAATACAGGTGTACAGAAATGCCAGTATGTACGAAAAAGGTGATCCGGTAATTGAAAATGGACGTGACTGGTTGCGTTGGCCAGAAAAACAATCGGTAAGTGGCTATGTTGAACAAGGCGAATTATACCTGCCTGAAAAGGCCGATAGGTATGAAGATATAAACAGGTATTCACTGCTATTTCTGCTCGATGATTTTTCTGAAAATGAAAGAGATAAGCTCTTTGCCTGGAAAGCACTTTCCAATCTGTATACACAGATATCGACATCTCTTGGTATTGATTTCCTCCACATAAAATACAATGAAGAACTTGAACTTCACTTTAATGGAGCAAAATACCATTGGTTTCCCAAACGAACAGCTTCTTACCAGCTTTCTGTATTGAAGAAAAATACACCTGTAGAAGTGAAGATTAATGGGAAGTCAGACGGGCATCACCAGCGCTATTATATAGAGGAGCAATATGTATTTGAATACCTGGGTGATTTCAACCATTTTAAAATACTGACAAGCCAACAAATGCCTGTACATAAGAAAGTGCCATTTGAAAGAAAACGGATCGATTTAAGAGAATTACTTTGGTAGACACCATATACTGATATAACAGCATCGGCTATTTAATATAAAGGAACCCCCTAATAGGAGGTTCCTTATGCTTAATGAAATATACTATAGCCATTCTGAAGATTTTGTTCAAATCGAAATGACTTACCATCATCTTCAATGATTCAAAAATTCTTTTCTAAAGCATATTTATTTTTCAATACTGATAATTTTTTAGGGTCATTTTTCTCGAAATGACTAAGTGATTATTTTCTTGAAATAATATCAATAATAACCGACCTGTTGTAAAAACGTTCTTCCGGAAATTTATTGTTAAAAGGTGCAAGACTTTCATCCTCTCCAAATCCAAAGCTTTCGAATTTCACATTTCTCTTTCCAGCTCTGTTGAGAGCATCCTGTATAGTCTTTTGAGTACCCATGGCCCGCTCATGTGATAAATTATGGTTGTATTTGATGTCGCCAATGATATCAGTGTGGCCGTGAATAATGACAGTGCTGTTTTCAGGTATCAAAGGCGTAACAACATCGGTCAGAAATTTTTCATAAGAGGTCAACGCATCTGCTTTGTCAAAGTCGAATAAAATACTGTAGCGGAGGCCTTCTTCTTTACTGTCTTCAGCTTTTATTAAGCTTACAGAGCTTTCTTTCCGAACGGGGCGGCCTGAAAATGTTTCACCAGTCATGATGATTTTGTAGTTGCCGGAGTTATTTTCTCCTAGAATCGTTTTTCCTGGAACCGAAGCCCTGTCGGTAAAATACGGACCATAAAACTTAGAGAACCCCCTGTCGTCAGTTATCTGAACAGACCAGGATTTTAAAAGATCATTTGCTCCTTCCACATTCATGATTACATGACTATCTAAAGGGTCGACCTGATAGGAAGTAAGTTGCACGGGTTTAAGAAAAGGAGAATTACTTCCGCCTACCTGTAATAATAATTCGCTGGAACTGCTTTCAATATCAACTCTTCTGTCTCCTTCACGTAACAATTCGAGATCCTGTGAAGCATTGGGTTGTTCAGATGGCATCGTGGGTTTACTTCTGCCAACTGTAGTGATTCTTGCAGCATCAATCCCAAAATTGTTAACGAGATAGGTTTTAATATTTTCTGCTATCAACTTACCTTCTTCCGGATTATTAGCAGAGGCGCCGGTTAAAGTGATAGAACTGTTTGGACTGTTCCGCAAACGATCTCCAGTGATATTAATAATATTGTAGTAAACTGCCATTTGCCTGGCTGAACGACCTCTATTCAGGTTATCGGGCTGGTTTTGTTGTAATCCCTCTTCTCTAAAGCCTACAGCCTCCGTTTTATTTAACTGAATATACCTTGTGGGTATATTACTTGAGCCCATATCAAAAAATACAGAATTACGTAAAGGGAAAGTTTCTTTTACCTGTCTTTGAACGGGTACGATTTTGGGTGCGCGTACAAAGAAGATTACTTCCTTTTCCGCAACGACCGTAACTGCTTTTTCAGGTATTTCAGTTTTCGATGGAATTATTGTAGCATCTGGAACCTTTTTTAACACTGTTTTTTTGGTTCCGAATTTTAATGCAACGCCGGTACGAACGGTATATAAAGACCATGTTTCAACTGTGCGTGGAGAATTACCAAGATCTGTCTGAAAAGATGCGAAGGGCGACAAAGTCATTTGTGTTTCGCTGTTATGTGCAGAAAGTGGTATGTCTATCCCCAAACCTGCCTGCGCTGAAATAACCGTTTTGCGGATGTCACTCCAGTCGGCCCTGGTATCAGCCTGTTTTTCTTGTTTGTAAGTAAATGCTTTGGATAAATTGATACCAATGGTTGGTCCGGCAAAAACATAAAAGGCAGATGAAAAAGGAGCCAGCCTTAAGCTGGGTTCAATAGCTAAATAACTTAAACCGGTTGAAAGATCGGCAGGACAATTACATGGTGCCATCACCGTTTCAAATTCTCCACCACGGTTATCCCATGCAATATTCAGCATGCCACCCACCGTTTTATTAGGACGATATTCTGTTAAAATAGAAATATAGGGTCTGATACTATTGCCTTTATGAAAAGCAGTAGGAACGCTTAGCCCACTATTGAGCATTTGTGTGGTGCCACGGTATTGGTTGAAGTTGATAGCCCCCGATTGTCCAAACCACCAGGTAGGTTGAACACGATTCGGTTTTTGCCCACTGGCGGTTAAGCCCGTAAGGCTTACCATCAGTATTAGCGTGATGAGTTGTTGAAGCGTTTTATATAAGTGTAACATATTGCGTTGTTTAATAGTTGCTGTTTGAGTAATGTTAACCCGTAGAATCAATTTGGTTCTACGGGTAACATAAATTTTATTGAACGTTGATAGTTGTATTTACCATAGTCACTGATGCATTTAAAGAAAGTGCGCGACCATTTAATACTGTCTGAACTGCATTACCTGCAGTTGAGAAGGTAACGCCTTGCGCTGCAAGTATATTTCCAGACATAATTCCGCCGCCTGCACCATTAATGGTAGCTGAGCTTCCTACATACCAGAAAACATTTTTAGCTAATCCGCCATTGATCATGGTTACGCTGCGTGCACCTGCAGGTCCGGCAATACCTACAGTTAACCCTGCATCTGTCTGAAAAATCCATACAGCATTTGCATCACCTTTAGCGTCTAATACTAAATTGCCATTACTTATTTTGAATGTTCCGCTTGCAGATTTGTAAATACCTGGGGCAAGCGTAAGTCCACCCAATTCGCCAGCACCCGGATCTATACCACCAGGTTTAGAGGCCGGAGAAATACTATTATAGGCAGTTGTAGCATCGGAGAGGGCTAGCTGTGCTTTAGTAAATGAAGTTGATGTACCTGGAGCAGGAGGAGCCGTGAAAATTCCGCCTGTTACATTTCCTTTATTCAGGGGTGTCTCTGTGTATACATCAGCAGTTAAACCATCATGGAAACCAGTAACAAGTGTTGAAGCGGCAGTAGTACCTAATCCGCCATTATTGATGACTGTATTTAAACCCTGATTGGTTACACCTGCACTGCCACCAAATGCACCAAATGCTGCTGCAGATCCTAACGAAGGAGGAGGTGTAAGCGTAGTGAAATTCCATGTATAATTTGAAGCCAGGGTATTACCCGCAACATCGCTGGCTGCAGTGGTAATGGTGGCAATATAGTTGGTGGTAGCCTGTAAATTGGAAGTTGGATTAAATGTTGCAGTGAGGCCGGAATAACTAACTGTTCCCGGAACATTTACAATACCATTCCTAACGGTAAATGATATTGTATTAAGTGATGCCGGATTCATCGCTTCACTGAATGTAGCTGTAATCATTTTGTTTAAGATTACACCTGTTGCATTGTTGGATGGATCAGTAGAAACGACAGTAGGTCTTAAAACATCAACGGCTGCTGCAGTAGTGAAAGACCATGTATAATTTGAGGCAATCGTATTGCCTGCAAGGTCTTTAGCACCTGTGGTTATCGTGGCATTATAAACTGTAGAAGCCGCCAGATTTGCCAAAGGTGAAAATACCGCTGTAACACCATTATAAGTTACATTACCTAATACGGCTGTATTGCCATTTCGTAAAGTAAATGTTTGTGTGTTGATAGATAATGGATCCATCGCTTCACTAAATACAGCACTCAGTTTTTTGTCGAATGCAACACCGGTAGCTGTATTTAAAGGATCTGTACTAACTACTGTCGGGCGAATAATATCGGGAGCCGCACCAGTAGTAAAAGTCCAGGTATAATCAGTTGTCATAGCATTACCTGCCAGATCTTTTACCGCCTGGGTAATCACTGCTGTGTAGAGTGTATTCGGTAACAAGTTAGCCGCTGGTGAAAAACCTGCAATCATACCTGTATAAGTAATAGTACCGGAAACAGCTGTAGAGCCCTGATTTAATTTGAAACTGCTGGCTGAAATAGTAGCCGGATCCATTGCTTCGCTGAAAGTAGCTGATAGCTTTGAATTGAGCGGCACATTGGTGGCAGTATTAGTAGGTAATGTAGATGTTATAACAGGTGGTGTTACATCGGGAGCGGCTCCTGTGGTAAAATTGAATACATAGTTGGCTACTAAGGAATTACCTGTAAGATCTTTGGCAGAAGTGGTTATCGTTCCTGCGTAAGTAGTATTGGGTAATAAATCATTGGTAGGAAAAAAAACAGCTGTGAGACCAGTATAAGATACAGATCCGATTACATTTCCTCCACCTGATGTAGTGTTGGCTAATGTGAAGCTTTTTGTAACAGATAAAGAATCCATCGCTTCACTAAATGTCACCGCGATTTTTTTATTGAGTGATACACCAATCGACGCATTAGCCGGATCGGTTAATGTAACTGTTGGAGGAACGATATCCGGACCAATACCAGTGGTAAAGCTCCAGGTATAATCTGCAATCATTGCATTCCTGGCCGGATCGCGAATGCCTGTTGTTAATGTGGCTGTATACACAGTATTGGGTGACAGGTTACTCGTTGGCGTAAAAGTGGCTGTCACTCCTGTATAACTAAGTATACCTGCAATTGGAGTCGTTCCTTGTTGTACTCTAAATGTAGTCGCATTTACACTGGCAGGATCAATGTTTTCATTGAAACTGGCGTTAATCGTTGCATTTAGGTTTACACCGGTTGCATTATTTGCAGGAGTGGTAGATAATACTTCCGGACAAAGACCTGTAGTTCCGCTTTCTTCAACTACTTTTTTACATCCGGCTGACAGGAGAATTAAAAAAGGGAGAACCAGCCACTTCCCACTTACTTGTAATAAATCATTTTTCCAGAAAAGACGGAATGTATGATGAACTTTTAATAGAATTTTTCTCATAATGTATGTACTTGTAATGCTTGTTATTAATTGGATTACAAGAACATGTAAAACTATTTTGTATTAAATGGCTTTTGTTATAACATAACATATATTAGTTGTAAGCTTCACAGATATGATAGGGGTGCACTGAAGAATAATTCAGCAGATCATTGTACTTAATAAAGAAGCCCCCGAATTGGGGGCTTCCTGGTGCTTAATAAGAACCAATATACTGCCATATAAGGTCCTCCGGAATAGGGGTCCATTTTAAATGGACATTTTTATCAGACAGATTGCTCTCTGTCACAAATTTAAAGTGTCAAAAATACAATTAATATTTTAGTAAAACATATTAATTATTACAATGGTCAATTTTTTGGTGATAGGCGGTTTGTGAAAGACAGATATGGAATGAAACAATTTTTTAGCAGAGCATATTTAGCTGATTATCACTTAATTATTTTTATGGTAAATTGTATGATCTAAGTTTACTGCCATGCGAAAACTACTGATAATTGTATTTGTGTGTTTTTCATTTTCCGGCTTATCACAAAATGGCTTTATCAATGTAAAAGGAAAAGAAATTATCACGCCCGATGGTCGCCCTATGCTTATAAAAGGTACCAACCTGGGCAATTGGTTATTGCCGGAAGGGTATATGTTCAAGTTTGAAAAGGTAAACGCACCCTGGATGATTGAACAGGTTTTGCTCGAGTTAATAGGGCCATCGGCTAATTCCCGTTTCTGGAAAAGATACCTTGATGATTATATCACCGAAACAGATATCCGTCTGTTAAAAGAGATGGGTTCCAATTCTGTGCGGCTCCCTTTTGATTACCGACTCTTTACCAACGAATCTTATTTGGGAGCCAATGATAGTACACGTGGTTTTCACTATATGGACAAAGTGGTGAACTGGTGTAAAAAATACCAGTTGTATTTATTGCTTGATATGCATGGAGCACCGGGTGGGCAGACAGGGGATAATATTGACAACAGTTATGGATATCCGTTTCTTTATAGCGACAGCGGCTGTCAGCAGAAAACAATTGATATCTGGAAAAGGATTGCTAACAGGTATCGAAATGAAACCATTATTCTGGGATATGATTTGCTCAACGAACCTATTGCACATTTTTTCGACCAGGAGAAACTTAACCCTTTGCTTGAGCCATTGTACAAGCGTATAGTAAATGCCATCAGACAGGTAGATAAAAATCATCTTATCTTTTTGGAAGGGGCACAGTGGGCTTCTAAATTCAATATGTTTTCAAAACCGTTCGATGCTAAACTGGTATATAGTTTTCATAAATACTGGACCGATACTACACAGGAAGTAATACAGGAATATGTTGATTTTCGTAACCAGTTTAATGTTCCGATATATGTAGGCGAAACAGGTGAAAATGATGACAGATGGATACTGGCTTTTCGAAAATTATTAGAAAAAAACAATATAGGATGGCATTACTGGCCCTACAAAAAAATGGAAAGTACCAGTTGTCTTGTCAGCTTTTCCAAACCTGTAACATGGGATAGCCTTGTAGTCTATACCAAAGCGCCAAGGTCTTCGCATGAGGACATAAGAAAAGCCCGACCCAAAGACATTAGTAGTATTCACCAGGCACTGGAAACATTTCTGACCAACCTAGCCAATCGGAACTATCTTTTTAATAAGGCTTATATCTCAGGAATTGGACTGAAGGAAGGAGCAGCCAAAAGTCAAAACTAGCAATGTTTTGAATGTTGACTTTGACCATTTACTCCACCCGCTCATCCTAAAAAATGAGGCTTCCCTTTTGCTTTACCGGCTGTTTGGCTATCTTACGGCCATGATAACCAAAACCAACTTTTCGCGAAACAGCCGTATCAGGTATATGGCATCGCTTTTTGTTACGGCGGCAATATTTACCACATCTGTGGCAATTGCCCAGCGCCCCGGCGGAGGTCCGCCTCAATCCATCAAAGATGCAACTGTTGATGCTATTGTGAAGGAAGGAACGGAGAATTCGCAGTTGGAAAAACTGGCCCATGAATTAATGGATGGTATTGGCCCACGTTTGGTAGGCAGCCCTAAAATGAAACAGGCCAATGACTGGGCTGTTGCCAAGTACACTGGATGGGGTATAACTGCCCGCAATGAAAAATGGGGAGAATGGCGTGGATGGGATCGCGGTATTACGCATATTGATATGGTAGCACCCTGGACCAAATCGCTCGAGGGTACACAACTGGCCTGGAGCCCAAGTACGGGGGGTAAAACAGTAACAGGTGAAACAGTGATTATTCCAGACCTAGCAGATTCAATTGCTTTTCAGCAATGGCTGCCTTCCGTAAAAGGAAAGTTTGTACTGGTGTCTATGCCTCAGCCTACCGGTCGTCCTGATTATAACTGGGATGAGTTTGGTACCAAGGAGTCGATCGAAAAAATGAAAAAGCAAAGAGCAGATCAGACACAGGCCTGGACAAAAAGAATTTCTAAAACCGGTTACAATGCACGCACATTAGCTGTTGCGCTGGAGAATGCAGGTGCAGTAGGTCTGGTACAATGTTATTGGTCGAATGGTTTTGGTGTGAATAAAATTTTCAGCGCCAACACAAAGAAAACACCCACCATCGATCTGGCACTGGAAGATTATGGTTTATTATTCCGTTTAACAGAATCGGGTAGCAAACCACAGATCAGTGTTCGCGCCGATTCTAAAGAAACAGGTGTACAACCCACTTTTAATACAATAGCTGAAATCAAAGGATCGGAAAAACCAGATGAATATGTAATCCTGTCTGCACACTTCGATTCATGGGATGGTGGTACAGGTGCAACCGATAATGGAACCGGTACTTTAACGATGATGGAAGCAATGCGCATCCTGAAAAAAATACTGCCTAATCCAAAAAGAACCATCCTTGTGGGTCATTGGGGAAGCGAAGAGCAGGGATTGAATGGCTCACGCGCGTTTGTAGAAGATCATCCTGAAATTGTAAATAATATGCAGGCATTGTTTAACCAGGACAATGGTACGGGTCGTGTAAGTAATATTTCTGGTCAGGGTTTCCTGCATTCTTATGAATACATCAACCGCTGGTTATCAAAAGTACCTGGCGATATCCGTCAGCACATCACGACCAATTTCCCCGGATCACCGGGTGGTGGCGGATCAGATTTTGCTTCTTTCCTGGCAGCAGGAGCACCCGCTTTTTCACTGAGTTCACTGGGATGGTCTTATGGTAACTATACCTGGCATACCAATCGCGATACTTATGATAAGATCGTTTTTGATGATGTGCGCAATAACGCCATCCTGACCGCTATTCTGGCATACATGGCCAGCGAAGACAGTTCAAAAACTTCACGTGAAAAAAGTATACTGCCTATCAATCCAAGAACCGGTAAACCCGGTGAATGGCCTAATCCAACAAAAGCTACCCGTAAAGGTGGACTGAATTAATACTACTAATTGTATAGCAAAGCCCCGGCAGTAATGCCGGGGCTTTTGTATTGACAGCCGATTTTATATGTAGTATTTACCCTACTTCCTGTATCCGTGTTTCTACCTTTTTTAAAAAGGAACTGTTATTGCGTAAGGCTTTAACTCAAACGTACTTTGACCAAGAAATCAGCCACGCTATTTGGTTGATGCAAGGTTTAATATCCAATATCCCCCCTAATAGCTTCATTGTTTACCCGCATTGAAGAGGGATTGATAACCTAAAACAAAGTATATGTTCAGGAAAATAATGGTGGTAAATGACGATGAAATATCTCTGTTTGTATCAAGTAAAATGATTGCAAAAACAGGCTTTGCCGCTGAAGTTGTTACAGCCGGTAATGGGTTGAAAGCATTGCAGGTGTTCGATAGTTTTTTGCTCAACAGTAAAGGTCCGTCAGATGTTCCTGAACTCGTATTTCTCGATCTGCATATGCCGGTAATGGACGGATGGGAGTTCATGGAAATATTTGCTGAGAAATATGCCTATATTTTCCCTTCTGTTCGCTTTGTTATTCTCTCCTCATCTATTGATCCCGATGATATACAAAAATTAAAACGGTTTTCAGCGGTGATAGAACTCATTCGTAACCCACTGAGTTTTGAAATACTCACAAAACTGAAGGAGAAATTTACCCAGATAGATTTTCGATTCCCCCCAATTGGTCAGTTAGCTAGCGTACCGGGACAGATGATTGCGTAAGGTAGTGAGTAGTGAAGGATAGTGAGCGGTGAGTAGTCAGTAGTGAGTATTAAGAAGAAATATATTTCCACAGACAACTCACTACTGACTACTCGCCACTCACTATTATCATTCCGGACAATCCAATTTACTGATCACTTTCTTCTTGTTGAAAGGATGGATACTTAACATCAGGTAACCTCCTCCGCTAAGATTTTTAATTTGTTTTGCCCATTGAAGATTGTGGATACCCAGTACCAGCGGACCAGCTTTAAGAGCAGCACCAATATGAAACTGTCCCTGGCTATTGTATTGAATGGGTAAATAAAAACCCCAGTTAATGGTTTCCCATCTGGGGGTAACAGTTAGTAAATTAATTTCCCTTGTAAGAAGTTTTTTATAACCCGATGTTCCGTGCAGGTTAATATTGAGATCAGCATTTATATATAAATTATTGCCAAATGAACGATCTACATTAATCACCAGCCTTGTAGGACTTCCTATTTTGAATGTCTTGGATACACTGTCGGCGCTGGTGAAAACAGTAGCCAGTGAATCACGCAGATCACGGCCACTTTGTATGTTCATAAATTTTTGATCCATGGTAATATCTGTAATACCCGGATCAATATTCCTGAACTGTGAGCTGAATTCACTGGATTTATAGCGACTGGCACCTAGGTCCATCAAAGACACGCCAATTTTCCATTGGTAGTTCAAGGCATTGTTCTGTTGATAGGTATTGTTTGATTCTGCATATAATAAATATTCAACACCCAGGCTAAGTCCAAAATTAGAAACAGTATTCTTTAAAAATTCTTTTGCTGAAGAAGAAGTTCCGGATGATGTTTCATCATAATTTGATGAATAACCAAATGCTCCACCACCTGTTACAAAAGTATAAACCGTATCTGTAGAAGTCTTTGATTCGAGGTAGCTCATCTTGCTCACACGGCCGTAGGCAGCTGAAATATTTTTCATCACCTGCAATGTGATACCTCCGGTCAGTTTGCTGTTATGGTTTTCACTTAACACGCGTGCATAATTAAAATCACCCTGTAACCAACCCGAATGGGTAACAAAACCTTCTAAAAAAGCCGTAGTTCTGTTTTGCACGATAAAATCATGGATACTGTAAATAGAATCACTGGCGAATATGGGTGCAGTACGCGCATGGTTATAAGTTCTTGCCCTCAGGTTAAAAGCAAAAGCATGTTTGTTATTGGGTTTATATAAAAAATTCAGCAGGCTGATATCAGCGTTATTATGCAAATGTCTGCTCAGTGAACCACCATTTAAAAAAGCCGAATCGTTGCGCATAAAAAGAGAGTTGGTACTAACCCGGGCTTGTGCTGTAAAAATGGTCAGATCCCATTTATAGGCCGAATTAATGGAAGCTGCAGGGTTGTTACGAATACCAGTGCTGCCAGCATAAGCAGAACCATAAGTCGACTGGTAGCTTTGCGCTTGCAGTTGGCAAAGACTAAGAAAGAGTGCCAGACAGGTAATCAGGGCTTTATTCATAGTGCTAACAGATACCTTTTCCAATCTGCCTGTTGCTTTAAGCTGATTTACAGGCTGTTAAACAGTTGGTAAAATGGATTCAGGAGCAAGTTAACAAGGCCTGCCGGGAATGAAAAAAATTATTACACAGGCGAAGGATTTTGTAGGTTGGGCCGTCTAACTACCTAACTGAATCCTGTTTGAAGCAAGAAGACCTTATTCCACAACTGAAAGCCGGTAACGAGCAGGCTTTCCGCCAATTGGTGGAGAGCTGTCAGGATATGGTTTATAATACCGTGCTGGGTATTGTACAGGATATGCAGGAAGCAGAGGATGTAGCGCAGGAAGTTTTTATACAGGTATACAGATCCATCCAAACGTTCAGGGGTGAAGCAAAACTGAGTACCTGGATGTATCGGATTGCTATTACCAAAGCACTCGACTGGCAAAGAAAAAAGAAACTAAGAAAAGGTATTCATGCAGTGGCATTATGGATCGGAATGGCTGAACCTGTAAATGAACCGGTACATTTTCACCACCCGGGCATACAACTGGAACAGAAAGAAAAAGCAGCTCTTGTTTTTAAAGCGATACAATCGCTGCCGGAAAACCAGCGCGTCTGTTTTCTTTTGTTGAAAACAGAGGGTCTTAGTTATGATGAAGTAGCTGACATATTACAGATAAGCATAAAAGCTGTAGAGTCATTGATGCACAGGGCCAGGGAGAACCTTCGAAAAAAACTGGAATCAACAAGACATTAATTCATTACACCACATCCTTAGTTATATGCATACCGATCATCAACATACCAATGATTTTTTAAACAGCCTTGATAAAATAGAAAGGGCAAAAGCCCCCGATTTTTTTCAGACAAGATTAATGGCAAGGCTCGAAAAAGAAATGCAACTCCAGCAAATGCCTGTATGGCAACGGGCATTAAAACCTTTACCCGTATTGACTTTATTAAGTTGCCTGGTAGTACTCAATCTCTTCACACTGGGAAATATTTTTTTTGATGACAAGGCAACTGCGCAGCAAACAGAAGAAAATATTTCCGGTTTCGCCAGTGAGTATAATTTGTACAATACGGTTGATATCAACAACTAAAATCAATCTTCATGAACTTTATTACAAAAAATAAGTGGCTGACAGTAGCGTTTGTGTTATTGATCTTGCTCAATGTGGCCACACTGACCGCTTTTTGGTGGACAAAAAAAGGGTATCAACAGGAGGGCAGACCACCTCAGGGAGGAGCCATGACTTTCCTTGTGAAAGAATTGCAACTTGATAGTTTGCAGCAGGAACAAATAAAACTGTTCAGAGAGGAACATCGTTCGGCAACACGGGAAGTCAGAAGAAAAAATAGAGAAGCCAAAGAAACTTTTTTTAGTTTACTCGAAAAAGAAGGTATTTCAGAGACAGAAGTAAATGAAGCTGCAACTGTTTCGGCAAGGTATGATGCAGAACTGTCGAAAATAACTTTTGATCATTTTAAAAAGATCCGCTCCATTTGTACGATCAGTCAGAAAGAAAAATTTGACAAGATTATACATGAAGTATTACGTATGCTGTCAGGACCACAAGGTCCGCCACCACCCCGTAACGGAAGAGGAGCAGGTCCTCATCCTGATGGTCCGCCACCACATGAAGAACCAGCACCCGAAAAATAATGTTGCATAACCGAAGGTTTTTTTGCAGACAGGCATCTAATAAAAAAACAAAGTATGAAACATTTAATGCTGAAAACAACCTGCCTGCTGATTGCAGGAGCAACACTGGTGCTTTCCTGTAAAAAAGATACTGCAGGTACTGGTACTGGAACTACCACAACGGTGCCGGATGTATTTAAGAAATTCAATTCATCGGTAACCATATCTGTGGAGGGGAATTATATTGTGTTGAAAAGTACAGGATTACCTGATCATAAAAGCCCTTATTTCGCCACAACGCATGCACAGTATGAAGCATATAATGGTACCAATCCTAACTATTCAAAAAACCCCAACAGTATTCAGTCGCAGAGTTATGTATTTAAAATACCACTGAATCCTGCAAAAGCATCTTCTGCTGTGGCTACATCATTAGGGCCAATGGGTATTTCAATTAACGGAGTTCCATTGTTTAACCAGTATGCGGCTGGTAATGCGCCACTTACCAATGAGATCAATAGTTTTGATCAGTACAACGGTCATCCACAACAAACAGGACAATACCATTACCATGTAGAGCCACTGTTTATCACCACGCAAAAAGGACGTAACGCATTGATTGGTTTCTTGCTCGATGGCTATCCGGTATATGGCCCTATGGAGAACGGATCGATTTTAACCAGTAGTCAGTTAGACGCCTATCATGGTCACTTTGCAGTAACCGCCGATTATCCCAACGGTATTTATCATTATCACATTACAGCAGACGCTCCATATATCAACGGCAATGGTTTTTATGGAACACCTGGTACTGTCACTCAATAAAATCTACCATCATGAAAAAACTAGTTGTGTTAACCCTTGGACTGATAGCTAACTGCCCTATGCTTCATGCACAACCCGCTGGTGGTCCACCCAAACCGCCATCTGCAGAAGAGCGTTTAAAACGTGTTAATGAAAAAATGAAAGCATCGTTGCAGCTATCGGCAAAACAGCAGGCAGTTGTAAATGATGCGTTTAAACAATTTTTTACTGAAGCAGATAAGTTGCGTCCGCAGGCGCCGCCGCCTCCGCCACCACCCGATAAGGCAAAGATTGAACCCCTTGCCCAAAAACGCGATGCGGCCATCAAAGCGGTTTTAACGGATGCACAATACAAGAAATATGTGGAGATTGAAAAAACACTGCGACCACAAGGACCTCCCGGTTCAGCTAAACCTCCTAAACAATAAAGTATGAACAGGTATAGCTTACTGATATTGGTTGTGTTATTACTGGCCTGCACGGGTAACGACGATCACAAAGAAAGATTACCCTATTATGTGACAGCAGATTTCACACCTCATTGGTTTACTGAGAAAGAATTGGAAAAGCCTGTACATCAGATACCAGCTTTTTCATTTGTTAACCAGTCGGGACAAAATGTAACAGCACAAACCGTTGAAGGGAAAATTTATGTCGCCAGCTTTTTCTTTACCAGTTGTCCGGGTATATGTAAAAGGCTTACCAACAATATTTCACTTGTACAGGAAGCGTATAAGGAAAATGCTGAGGTATTGATATTGTCTCATTCTGTTACCCCCGAAACAGATAGTATTGCCAGATTGCAACAGTATGCATTGCAATACAAGATCAATCAGCAGCAATGGCATTTGCTAACAGGAAAACGTAGTGAGTTGTACAGGATTGCGCGACAATCTTATTTCGCTGATGAGGACCTCGGAACTGTTCAGTCGGAGAATGATTTTTTACATACAGAGAATGTATTGCTGATTGATAAACAAAGGAGGATAAGAGGTGTGTACAAAGGCACGTCTGAAGCGGAGATCAGGAATTTAATCATTGATATTAAACGTTTGCAGGAAGAAGGATGAAATGGTATACAGTCATATGTACGTTTCTGATGATTGCTTGTGTAAGTGATCAGCCCATTGTAATACAAAAACGTGCGGCTCCCCTGATACCAACTGTTTCCATTAAATCAGATGATCCAAAATTAAAATTGGGTAATGGTTTTTATTATTATGCCGACACGCTATTCAGTGGACATATACATACATTTCACGAAAATGGCAGCATGCAACGGATGCAAAGTTATTATGAAGGGAAGGAGGAAGGGGTATTGATCACATGGTTTTCTAATGGTCAGAAAGAGTCTGAGCGATATTTTGCCGAAGGAGAGAAAGAAGGGATACACAGTGGTTGGTGGGAAAATGGGCAACAACGATTTGAATATCATTTTTCGAAGGGGCAGTATAATGGCGATTTCCGAGAATGGTCGGTAAATGGAACGATCGCCAAACATATTGAGTATAAAGACGGGAAGGAGATCAGGGGAAAAGCCTGGCGTGAAAATGGTAAAGTTTATATGAGTTTTGAAATGAGGGGTTCAAGGAGGTATGGCCTTATGAATGCCAAACCCTGTTATACCCTCCGAAACGAGAAAGGAGAATACATTGAAATGGCACCAAATAAAAGTCCCCTGTAGAAACAGGGGACGTCTTCGATTGCTTGCCATATAAGAAAAAAGGTAGATCGTGTTTGTTCATTCACCACATTAATGCTGTCTCTCACTTGCTAAAACAAAAATAGGGGAATTTTTATTTCAAAGTTTATTTTTTTATAATTAATATATTTTTAGACAGTTGGTATAAAAAAATTGATTTTTTCGTAAAAATAATAAATATTTAATTATTTAATAATATTAAAATAATAAAGGGCAATTTCAACAGAAATTGCCCTTTATTTATATGAAAATCAGTCTATTGTCTACCCGGATATACTTTTAATGCCGCTTCCAGACAATCCATGGCCGAATTTATGTCTTTTAAATTTAATACATATGCAAGGCGAACTTCTTGTTTTCCCAGGCCAGGTGTTCCATAGAAACCGGTGGCAGGAGCCAGCATAACGGTTTGCTGATTGTGATCAAAACTTTCCAGTAGCCACTGACAGAATACATCGGCATCATCAATCGGTAATTTGGCAATGGCATAAAAAGCACCACCCGGATTGGGGCAAAAAACACCTTCCATTGCATTCAGTCTCTTCACAAGCAAATCCCTGCGCGAACGATATTCAGCTTTGGTGGTATCAAAATAATCTGCGGGAAGGTCAATGGCAGCTTCACCGGCAATTTGTGCAAAACTGGGTGGACTCAATCTGGCCTGTGCAAATTTCATGGCGGCGTCCAGTACCGACTGGTTGCGTGTAATAAACGCACCAATACGGCCACCACAGGCGCTGTATCTTTTGCTGATGGTGTCCATGATGATTACATGGTCATCAACCCCTTTTAAATGCAGGGCACTTACCTGGTGACCGTCGTAACAAAATTCACGGTAAGCTTCATCTGAAAAAAGGTAGAGATTATGGCGGATGATAATATCTTTTAATTGCTCCATTTCATCTGCACTGTATAAATAACCAGTGGGGTTATTGGGGTTGCAGATAACAATGGCTTTTGTACGGGCTGTAATTTTTTTCTCGAATTCTTCAATGGGTGGCAGGGCAAATCCGTTTTCAATATGTGAAGTAACAGGTACCACGTTAACACCTGCTGCAACAGCAAAACCATTATAGTTGGCATAGAAAGGTTCGGGTATAATTACTTCGTCACCGGCATCAAGACAGGCCATAAAACCAAAAAGAATGGCTTCGCTGCCACCCGTAGTAATGATGATCTGCTGATGGTTTACGTCAATTCCCACTGACTGGTAATAGCCAACGAGTTTTTTTCTGTAGCTCTCATTACCTGCACTATGACTGTATTCCAGTACTTTGAAATTGCTGTTCCGGACAGCATCCAATACCATTTTTGGTGTTTCGATATCGGGCTGACCAATATTCAGGTGATACACTTTGGTACCTTTCTTTTTTGCAGCTTCTGCATAGGGTACCAGTTTTCTGATAGGGGAGGCAGGCATGGCCTGTCCGCGATGACTAATGGCTAACATGCCGCAAAGATAGGGGGGACAAAACACTCCAAAATAAAACGACCCCAAACAGGGGTCGCTTAACATAAATATCAACTATCAATCAGGGTATGGAAACTATTTTGAAGCCGCTTTTGGTTTGGCAGCCACCACTTCACCTTCAATGGTTAAGATAACAGGATCATTGATACCTGCAAACTTAACTGTTACACGTTTGCTGAAAGCGCCCATGGCTGCAGCATTGTAAGTAACTTTAATGGTACTTGATTTTCCTTTCAGAATGGCTTCTTTGCTGTATTCAGGAGTAGTGCAACCACACTCGGCACTGGCAAATTCAACCACTAAAGGCTTAGCACCATTATTGGTGTAAGTGAAAATATGCGTAACGGGTTTATTCTGTTCAATTTTACCAAATTTGAAAGACCCCTCCGCAAATTTGATGTCTTGCTGAGCCATAACACTAACCGTAGAAATCAGCCCTAATATGGCCAGGAATAAAAACTTCTTCATATGATGTTTATTTATTTTGCTATTCAAAGTTACAACGAAACTAAATTAAGGCTTTTACCAATGCCTTAAAATTTTATTAGAGACTTGTATTTACAGCATGAAACCGGATTTATGGGATAAGTGGCCAAATTCATGCCGGATTTAGCCCGGAATTCACAATTTTTCCGGAAAACTAATTTCCGTTAGTCCATTCCATTGGTAATGTTATTTTTGTCGCATGGAATCAACTTCTACTTTGGGTTATAAAAACGACATGTTGTCGTTCGACGGATTCAGGAATGCGGTGATTGAAGATTACCGTATCGCAGTTATCAGCAGGGAGGTAAGTTTACTGGGCCGTCGGGAAGTGTTAACCGGTAAAGCCAAATTTGGCATTTTTGGAGATGGTAAGGAAGTGGCCCAGATAGCCATGGCCAAATTTTTTCAGGCCGGTGATTTCAGGAGTGGATACTATCGCGACCAGACTTTCATGTTTGCTTCCGGACTGGCAAGCGTTGAACAATATTTCGCACAGTTATATGCTGATCCCGATCCAAAAAATGATCCATTCAGTTCTGGTCGACAGATGAATGCGCATTTCTCCACCCGTTTTGTAGATGAACACGGTAACTGGCTCGATCTGGCCAACCGCAAAAATATTTCTTCTGATATAGCACCTACAGCAGGTCAGATGCCACGCGGATTAGGACTTGCTTTTGCTTCACGTTGTTTCAGGGCCAGCAAACACCAGGACCAGTTGGAGCATTTAAGTCATAATGGAAATGAAATCTGTTTCACTACCATCGGCGATGCAAGTACAAGTGAAGGGCATTTCTGGGAAACCATTAATGCGGCAGGTGTATTGCAGGTGCCATTGGCTGTTTTTGTATGGGACGATGGTTATGGAATTTCTGTGCCCAAAAATTTCCAGACCACGAAAGGATCTATCTCTGCAGCACTTAAAGGATTTCAGAAACAGGCAGATACCAATGGTATTCATATTTATAAAGTAAAAGCCTGGGATTATGCAGGCATGTGTGAGGTATTTGAAGAAGCATTACAGAAAGTAAGAGAAACACATGAACCTGCATTGTTTCATGTAGAAGAAGTAACACAACCACAAGGTCATTCAACAAGCGGTAGTCATGAGCGTTATAAAACACCGGAAAGATTGGAGTGGGAGAAAGAATGGGATTGTATTAAAAAGATGAAAGAGTGGATGCTTGAAAATGGGCTCGCATCAGTAGAAGAATTAGCCACTGTTGAAGCAGAAGCAAAAGAAACCGTGAAAGAAGGCCGTAATATGGCCTGGGAAAAATATATCGCACCCATCAAAACACAAGCTGCAAGAGCCAGTGAACTCATTCGCCAGTCGATGGTGAATGATATTGATAAGTATAACCAGCTTCAACACATGGCCAATGAACTGGCCAATAACAAAGAACCGCTTCGCCGAGATGTGTTACGCAGCATTGCACTGGCCGTTGAAGTAGCACCATCTTCTCCATCGGCAGCAGACCTGAATGCCTTGCGTCAGGAATTATTGGATGAAAGCAAACAATTGTACAATAGCCATCTCTATAATGAAGGTGCTAAAAGTGCGCTGAAAGTAGCGGAAGTAAAACCCCTGATACCATTTGATGCAACAAGCGTTAACGGCTATGAAATTCTGAATAAATATTTCGATGCCTTATTCAACGCAAATGCAAAAGTGTATGCATTTGGTGAAGACGTAGGATATATTGGTGATGTGAACCAGGGCTTTGCTGGTTTGCAGGAAAAACATGGTAAAGACAGAATCCTTGATACAGGTATTCGTGAACTAACCATTGTTGGACAAGCCATTGGAATGGCTTTACGTGGGCTCAGACCCATTGCTGAAATTCAGTACCTGGATTATTTATTATATGGATTACAACCATTAAGCGATGATGTATGTACCACACATTTCAGAACAGGTGGACAGCAGAGCTGTCCTGTCATCATCCGTACACGTGGTCACCGCCTGGAAGGAATATGGCATAGTGGCTCACCAATGGGTGTGGTGATCAATGCACTCAGGGGTATGCATGTATGCGTACCCAGAAATATGGTGCAGGCTGTAGGAATGTACAATACTTTGTTACAGGCCAATGATCCTGCTATTGTTATTGAATGTTTGAACGGATACCGACTCAAGGAAAAAATGCCTGACAATTTACTGGAATATACCGTTCCATTGGGTGTTCCTGAAATCATCAGGGAAGGTGAAGATGTGACCATAGTTTCTTATGGCTCTACGCTCCGTATTATACAGGATGCAGCAGAGCGTCTCGACAAAGAGGGAGTTAGTTGCGAAATAGTAGATGTGCAAACCCTGTTGCCATTTGATCTGGATCATGTAATTCTCTCATCGCTCAAAAAAACCAATCGCATCATTTTTGTTGACGAAGATGTGCCTGGTGCTGCTGCTGCTTATATGTTCAACAAAGTAATGGAAGAACAGGGCGGTTACAGATGGATGGATGCAAGCCCACGTACGCTTACTGCCAAAGCGCATCGCCCTGGTTATGGCAGCGATGGTGACTATTTCTCCAAACCCAATGCAGAAGATGTAATGGATGCGGTTAGAGGAGTGATGGCGGAGTAAAGAAGTGCAAGCTACAAGCCGCAAGTTTTAAGCTACTAGCTGCGAGCCTCTAGCTGCTAGATTAGTAATGATATAATCTGCGCCGTTGTACTTTATAAACGAAACATGATTTTTTAAAGCTGGTAGCTAGAGGCTAATAGCTAGAAGCTGCAAACCAGTGTTCACATCAATCATAAAATAATGCCTTCAGCTCCTGCGTCGGCAGCCAGCAAGTTTCCTGTTTACCAAACCATTTGTATCGGTTGCGGGCGATAAAATCGTAAAAAAAATCGCGGATAAAAAAAGGAATGATCCAGAGCAGATAGGATAACCATTTCCATCCCCCATTCATTTGTCGCATTACTTTTATAGCTGCAGTTGATTTGGAATAGAGTCGTCCATCCTGCAACAAACTAAAGCTATTGAATTGATCAGCAGGTAAATGAAAATGTTGTAAGACTTCCTGCCCTAATTTTCCCTGTAAAGAAGCAAAACGAAATTTTCTTCCCGGATCGTGTTTAATAACTTTCTGCACACTGCTGTTACAAAGATTACATACCCCATCGAAGAGAATAACAGGGTGCTGAATGTGTTGCAGTGTTTGCATAGGCGAAATTACAAAAAAAGCTGCTAGCTGACAGCCACTAGCTTCTAGTTGGAATATAGGGTGTACTGTAAAATAAAAACGGTTTGTTACTTATAAGCAGTAACAAACCGTTTTTAAAGCTAGAAGCTAGTGGCTGTCAGCTAGCAGCTACCTCCTCCTATCCCATATTATGAAACACTTTATTCACATCTTCATCCTGCTCCAGCTTTTCGATGAGTTTACTTACATCTTCGGCCTGTTCGTCGGTTACGGGAACGGTGGTGGTAGGAATCCATTCGAGTTCTGCGCTGAGCGGAGTCAGTCCCTTGTCTTCGAGTGCTTTCTGCAGGTTGCCAAAATCAACAAAAGCACATCGTAAAACGATGATCGGGTTTCCATTGTCATCATTACTTTCACCCAGTTCTTCCAAACCAAAATCAATCAGTTCCAATTCAAGGTCATCAATACTCAGTCCTTCGGGTTTGAGTTTAAATACACCCATTTTTTTAAACTGGAAACTTACACTGCCGCTATTACCCAATGCACCATTTCCTTTGTTAAAATGGCTTTTAACGTTGGCAACGGTTCTCACATGGTTATCGGTAGCTGTTTCTACAAGCAAGGCCACACCATGGGGTGCATAACCTTCATATAAAATTTCTTCGTAGTTGGAAGTGTCTTTACCCTGTGCACGTTTAATGGCGGCTTCCACACGATCTTTGGGCATACCCACACTTCTGGCATTCTGGAAGCAACGACGCAATGCCGGGTTGGTTGCGGGATCGGGGCCTCCGGCTTTTACAGCAATCACGATCTCTTTTCCCACACGGGTAAACTGTTTGGCCATCCTGTCCCAGCGGGCAAACATGGTGGCTTTACGTACTTCAAAAATCCTTCCCATAATAAATGTTTAAATGAACGGGCTGCAAAAATAAGCCTATTGACCATAAAAAAACCCGCTGCTTGAGCGGGTTTTTGAATAGTATGACTTCGTTCTATGATTGTTTACGGAGTTTACTGTTGTTTTTACTGTACAGGAAGTACACTACCAGACCAAGTGCCATTCATGCGAAAGCCACTTTCAGGGTTTGTGCATCCAGTGCCACAATCATACCCAGACAAACCACGGCACCCAATATCGGTACGATGGGTACCAATGGGGTTTTAAATGGTCGCTCGATATCCGGCGATTTAATACGCAGTATCCATACACCAATACTTACAAGTACAAAAGCAAACAGGGTACCAAAGCTGGTGAGGTCACCGGCTACGTGTCCGGGAACAAAAGCTGCAAATAAACCTACAAAAATGAAAAGGATCCAGTTGGCTTTATACGGTGTTTTGAATTTTGGATGCAATACACCAAATGCTTTTGGAATCAATCCATCATTACTCATGGTATAGAAAATACGGCTCTGACCCATTAACATCACCAGGATTACAGAAGAGAAGCCGGCGAGGATGGCCACTGTTACAGCGGTAGATAACCATGCGTATTTGGTCATATAAGTAGAGATGGCATAAGCAACAGATGCTTCACGGCCTTTCTCGGGGTCAACGAATTCCTGCCAGTTGGCTACACCTGTTAGTACGTGTCCGAAGAGGATGTACAAAATGGTACAAACCACCAGCGAACCCAGGATACCGATTGGCATATCGCGTTTAGGATTTTTGGCTTCCTGTGCGGCGGTACTAACAGCATCAAAACCAATAAAGGCAAAGAATACAATAGCAGCACCACCAAGAACACCACCCCATCCATGTTTAAAGGCACCCGAATAATCGGCAATTACTTTACCGGCACTATCAGTAACGGCAGCAGTGCCTTCAGGAATCATGTAAGGTGTATGGTTTTCGGGGCGTATATATTGCCAGCCGAGTACAATAAAGAGGATAACAATCGCTACTTTAATAAATACAATGACAGCATTTACCATCGCAGATTCCTGTGTACCCTTGATCAGTAATAAAGTGAGCAATAAAAGAATCACCAATGCAGGTGCATTTATGATACCCTTATGAAGTACCCCAGCGGAGTCGGTAAAACTCTCAAAGGGGCTATGCGACCATTCATAGGGTATACCTCCATCCAATAGTTTATTGAGGTATTCGCTCCATGCAATAGAAACAGTAGCGGCACCCAGCGCATATTCCATGATCAGGGCCCAACCGATGATCCAGGCTACCAGTTCACCCATGGTTACATAACTGTAAGCATAGGCACTACCTGCAATAGGGATCATGGCAGCAAATTCTGCATAACATAAACCTGCGAAGGCACAACCAATCGCTGCAACGATAAATGAAATGGTTACGGCAGGACCGGCAGCCTGTCCGGCAGCAGCGGCTGTTCTTACAAACAATCCTGCTCCGATAATAGCACCAATACCTAGGGCAATCAGGTTACCGGCGCCAAGGGTACGTTTTAATCCTTTATCGCCCTCATCGGCCTGTGCGAGTAATTGGCCTAAAGGTTTCTTTACAAATAAACTCATAGTACAGTTTGGTTAAGTTTCTGATTAGAAAAGATTTGGCAAAATAGGTATTTATTGCTTTCAGCCCCCAAAACTTTTAAGAATCGGTGATTTGGCTCCCGGGGCAGGCCATTTAAACATAAATACTATATTGCGGCACTAATAAGGCCCCAATGAAAAAATCGAACAGGCTTACCTTATATATTGTAATTGCTATGGTAGCCGGTGTTATTCTTGGCTATTTTGTACATGAGAATGCCGCACCTGATACCATTCAGTCATTCTCCAAAAATCTCAAACTCTTTACCACTATATTTCTCCGACTGGTGCAAATGATTATTGCACCGCTGGTATTCTCTACCCTGGTAGTAGGTATTGCTAAACTTGGTGATCTGAAAACGGTAGGCCGGGTAGGAGGTAAAGCATTGTTATGGTTTGTTTCTGCTTCACTGGTGAGTTTGTTACTGGGTATGTTACTGGTAAACCTGTTTCAGCCAGGTAAGGGCATCGACCTGAGCAATGCAGATATTACCGGTGCGCAGGATCTGGTAGGAAAAACACAGGAATTCAGCATACAGAAATTTGTGGAACACGTGTTCCCCAAAAGTGTCATTGAAGCCATGGCCACCAATGAAATATTACAGCTCGTAGTATTCAGTATCTTTTTTGGTGTGGCTACTGCTGCATTGGGTGAAAAGGCTAAGATTGTGGTGAAAGGATTAGATGCCGTAGCACATGTAATCCTCAAAATGGTAGGTTATGTTATGAACTTTGCACCTATCGGTGTATTCGGAGCCATAGCCGCGGTTATTGCTACCAAAGGATTGGATGTATTTGTTTTCTATGGTAAATACCTCCTGTATTTCCTGATTGGCATTGCTGCATTATGGGCCATACTCTTAACAGTAGGTTTTATTATTCTGGGTAAACGATTACCCGATCTGTTACGTCGCATATTTCCACCATTGATTATAGCCTTTAGCACTACCAGTAGCGAAGCTGTGTTTCCAAAACTCACAGAAGAGCTGGAACGTTTTGGTTGTAAGGATAAAATTGTATCATTCATATTACCACTCGGGTATTCCTTTAACCTCGATGGAAGTATGATGTATATGACATTCGCCAGTATTGCTATTGCACAGGCATATGGTATTCAACTCGATCTGGGTACGCAGTTAACCATGTTGATTGTACTCATGTTAACCAGTAAAGGGATAGCCGGTGTACCACGGGCATCACTTGTAGTAGTAACTGCTACCTGTGCCATGTTCAATATTCCACCCGAAGGCATTGCATTGATACTGCCGATCGATCATTTCTGTGATATGTTCAGAACCGCCACCAATGTGGTAGGTAATGCACTTGCCACCAGTGTAGTAAGTAAGTGGGAGGGCGCATTGGATGAGCCAACCGATATTTCAATGAACGCTTAAGACCATCTAATTCATGTTACAGATATTATTATCCGATTTTCACTGGAGCCAGTTATTACAACCACAGTTTTATATTGAACATGGTGGTTTATGGCTCATACTTTTTGTGGTATTTGCAGAAACCGGTTTGTTTGTAGGTTTCTTTTTACCCGGCGACAGCTTGCTTTTTGTAGCGGGAATCTACAGCTCCAATCTGGCCAATGAATTTATTCCTACCGGAAATGAATACCTCGATCTGTTGATGCTTATGTTACTCATCTCCACCGCAGGTATTGCAGGGAACACCGTTGGCTACTGGTTTGGAAGAAAGGTGGGTCCTGCCATGTACAACTGGAAAGAAAATATTTTATTCAAACGCAAATACCTGGAGCAGGCACATGAGTTTTATGAAAAACATGGAGGAGGAGCCATCATCATCGCCCGTTTTATTCCGATTGTAAGAACATTTGCGCCCATCGTTGCAGGAATAGTATCGATGGATAAAAAGAAATTTGTGTTCTTCAATATCGTAGGTTGTGTGGCCTGGGTATTCAGCATGTTGTTTGCCGGACATTTTCTCCAGAAATGGATACTCAATGAATTTGGTTTCGATTTAAAAGATCACCTGGAAGTCATTGTAATCGGAATCGTATTGGTAACAACTGCACCTGTATTGATTAAACTGTTCTCTGGAAAAAAGAAAGACAAAAAAGAAGCATAAACAACATACGCCGGACTTCCGGGCTTCCGGACTCAAACACCAAACCTGCTTGTCATGACCGAAAAAAAATACGGCATCTTTTCTCTGCCTGTGATTGTTGCAGCATTGGGTTATTTTGTTGATATCTATGATCTCCTGCTTTTTACCATTGTTAAGAAACCAAGTATGCTGGGTGTTGGATCTACCGATGCAACCATGCTGGTAGACAGTACCCGTGTCATCAACTGGCAGATGACAGGTTTATTATTGGGAGGTATTTTATGGGGTGTGCTGGCAGATAAGAAAGGAAGGCTGAGTGTATTGTTTGGTTCCATCATTTTATATTCCATCGCCAATTTTGCTACTGGGTTTGTACAGACAGTAGACCAGTATGCTGCCTGTCGTTTTGTAGGTGGACTTGGATTGGCCGGTGAACTTGGTGCAGGTATAACATTGGTGAGTGAGCTATTGCCCAAAAATAAAAGAGGTTTAGGAACTTCACTGGTTGCAGGGATTGGATTGAGTGGTGCTGTTGCAGCTTATTTTACCTACCAGTTTACAGATGATTGGAGACTCTGTTATAAAATAGGTGGTGCACTCGGTATCGGTTTATTGCTATTGCGTGTAAGTGTTGCAGAATCGGGTATGTTTAATCAGGCGAAGGAGCAGAAAGTAGCAAGAGGTAATTTCTTCATGCTGTTTAATAACGGTAAGCGTTTAAAGAAATATGTATTTGCTATTTTAATAGGGCTTCCTACCTGGTATGTAATCGGTATTCTGGTGAACCAGAGCGATCGTTTTGGGAAAACCATGTTTGGCAGCACTACGATCGATTCCGGTCGTTCCATCATGTTTGCCTATGCAGCCATTGCCATTGGCGATATGTTGGTTGGACTGGTGAGCCAGTATTTTAAAAGCAGGAAAAAAGCTTTGTTGCTTTATTATATGCTCACCATAGTTGGACTGATTTTATTCTTCAGCGGTTATAATAACTCAGACAGCTCTATGTATGCTATCTGTACATTGTTGGGCTTTAGTACCGGTTTCTGGGCCATTTTTGTAACGATGGGAGCTGAGCAGTTTGGTACCAATTTAAGAGGAACGGCTGCTACTACCATTCCTAATATGGTGCGTGGGGCATTACCATTGATTAATATGCTCTTTCTCGATCTCTTCCAGAAATCATGGGGCTGGAACCTCATTAATAGTGGTATTGTAACAGGTATCGTGGTGATGAGCATCACACTCGTAGCGTACTACTTCACCGAAGAAACCTTCCATAAAGATTTGAATTACGTGGAGGAGTAAGTCGGTAAGTCAGAAAGACCGAAAGACCGGGAGTCCGAAAGTCGGGAAGACCAGAAGTCTGAAAGAATATGATAAAACCTCCGTGTAACTCTGTGCCGTACTCTGTACAACTCCGTGGTTAACCACAAAGGTATAGGAGTACGGCACAGAGTTACACGGAGGTTTTGTTTTTGAAAAAACATCTTCCCGACTTTCGGTCTTCCGGACTTTCCGACTAATATTGCATTCATGAAATTTCTCGTGATTCGGTTTTCATCCATTGGCGATATTGTGTTGACCACACCAGCCATCCGTTGCCTCAAGCAACAGGTAGAGAACGCAGAAGTTCATTTTCTCACCAAACAATCTATGAAAGCGGTCACAGAAGGGAATCCATATATCGACCGCTACCATTACTTCAATGGAAATCTTGATCAACTGATCAAAACATTGAAAGAAGAAAAATTTGATCACATCATCGACCTGCATAAAAATTTAAGGACCTGGCGCATAAAGCAGGCATTGAAAGTGCCGGTACTTTCTTATAACAAGGAGGTAATCGAAAAAGTATTACTCACCCGTTTACATATCAATAAAATGACGGGCAGACATATTGTGGAGCGATGTATTGATGCGCTTGCTCCATTGGGTGTGAAAAACGATGGCAAGGGAATGGATTATTTTATTCCTGCCGATGTACGGGTGCGGGCAGAAGATTTACCACTCTCACACAGTGCAGGTTTTGTGGCCATTGTAATTGGCGCATCCTATTACACCAAAAAGTTGCCGGTGTACAAACTCAGAGAACTCTGTCATAAAATTCAGCATCCGATTGTACTGGTGGGAGGGAAGGAAGATAAAGCAGAAGGAGATAAAATTACAGAGACTGATCCGGTTAAAATTTACAATGCATGTGGTAAATTCAGTTTACATGAATCAGCCGATATCATACGCCAGTCTAAACTCGTTATCTCACACGATACAGGTATGCAATACATAGCCTGTGCGTTGAATAAACCTGTACTCGCCATCTGGGGTGGTACATCTCCTGCATTGGATGTGGAACCTTATTATGGAACTGAACAGCTAGAGAAACACGCCCAACCGGCTTATCACAATTTTATAGTTAAAGGATTGGCTTGTCAACCCTGTTCTAATTATGGAACAAAGACTTGTCCGAGAGCGCATTTTAAATGTATGCAGGATCAGGATATTGACTTGATTGTGAAGACAGCAAATACATATTTATAAATCACTAAATAGTAGCATGTCTTTTTGTCGAATGTTTGCCAGGGAAAAGCAATAGAACACGGATTGTCATGACCTATCATGATCATCTGCTTTCCATCATACAACATAAAAGAAAAGGCTCCGAAAATCCGGAGCCTTTTGCTATATATTCAAAAACCAATGCTTATCCTTTAATCCTCTTCGCTTCTGTTTCCAGACCTGTCTGACGCTGACGAGCCGCTTTTACCTGGCTGTTACCAAAGCGCCATGAGAAAGCTAAACGAACGGTACGGCTTTCATTTCTACCACTACCATTGATATACAATCCGCCAAAATTGCTGGTAGCTGTCCATGGGTTGGTGAAGAAGATATCAGTTACGCTCAACTTAACAGTACCTTGCTTTTTGAGTACCTGTTTCTGGAAGCCAAGATCCAAACCACCTAATGAACGCGTTTTCCAGGTAGCTCCCCAAACACTTGGGCCACTGAACCATCCACTCATCTCTGCGGTGTAACCATTGCCCAGCGTAAATGAATGCTGCATATACGCACCAAACATTGGAATATCTGTTTTCACTTCATTCTCACCAATCTTTCCTTTAAACATCTGGTAATTGTACCAAACATTTGCATAACCATTCCACCATTTAGCAATCGGTAATGGAGAACCGATGCTGAAACTCAGGATACGCTGTGTAGCCAGGTTTTTCTGCTGAACGAAAGTGGCGTTATTGGTGGTATCGGTTGTTTGTGTTGCAAAATCTTTTACATGGCTGAAACCAATCGTTGTATTCAGCATGTATTTGAATGTATGTGATAACTCAACCGTGTTGGTGTACTGCGGACGTAAGAAGGCATTACCTTTTTCGTAAGTCAGTTCATCCAGCTTATTTTCAAACGGATTCAGGTCCTGATAAGTAGGACGGTCAATCCTTCTGCTGAAAGTTAAATTCAGTGTATGTTTCTGGTTCACCATCCATGTTAATGCTGCACTGGGGAACAGATCAAGGTAATTACGTTTAACGGTATTATCGGCCTGCATCACTCCATCGGCTCTGGTTAACACACCTTCGCTGTTGGTTTGTTCCATACGTAAACCTGTTTGCAGGCTCCATTTTGGATTCAACTGGCGCTGGTAGTTTACATAAGCAGCATTTACATTTTCCTTATAAGTAAAGCTGTTGCTTCTGCTTAATATTTTTACGGGTGCACCGTTGATATCATTGAAGAAATCAAAAGTATTGGTTGTTTTTACATAAGAGAATTTAACACCATAACCCAGCTTGCCTTTCCACTTAGGTTGATCCACATCAATCTTGGCGGTATAGATATCGATATCGGTAGGTGTATAGTTTCTGTTCACCACCTGCGACAAGTTATTGCCATTCTGATCAACATAATAGTTAGGCTGGTGACTTCTGCCAGTACCACGGAACAAACCATAGTCAGCATCGAAGTTGATTTCCTTACCGGTTGTATCGGTATAACGATAGTTGATATTGCTGTTCATATTGGTTCTGCTACCAGGAATGGTATTCAGTGCCACCAGTTTTTTTACGAACTGATTGGTGGGTTTATAAGTAATATTGGTATTACTTTCACTGGTCCAATCTGTGTTGCCGAAATTGCTTGTTACCAGAAAACCTAATGTGCTTCTGCTGTTCAGGAACAGATCGGCTCCCACTTTTGCATTCAGACTTCTGTTATTGCTCCAGTTAACACTTTTCTGATCATAAATTGTGTCGCGCTGAACACGATAAAGGTCTAAAGTGTTTTCCTGTCTGCCAAGGTTAGCGCCGATATTACTAAACAGGTTTACTTTTTTGTCGCGGTAGTTCAAACTCACAGAACCATTGCCTTTTGGTGTAACACCCTGAATGAAACCGAGATTCAGGTTACCATTGGTGCCGAATTTCTTGTTTTTCTTCAGACGTATATTGATGATACCTGCATTACCACTTGCATCATAACGGGCACTGGGGTTGCTGATCATTTCAATGGCTTCCACATCATTACTGTTGATGCTTTTCAGGTAAGCAGCCAGATCCTGGCTACCCAGTTGTGTCATTTTACCATCTACATAAATGCGCACACCAGTTTTCCCTTTCATGCTGATGTTCTCATTGTTATCAACCTGAATACCTGGGCTTTTTTGTAAAAGTTCGAGTGCATTACTACCTGTAGCGTTAATACTGTTCTCTACATTAAAAACCGTTTTATCGGCTTTAATTTCAATCATAGGCTTACGTGAAGTAACGGTAACATCTGCCAGCTTATTGGCTGCAGGTTGCAGGCTAATGGTTCCGGCATCGAAACTCTGTCCGTTTTTTACTTCAAAAGCATTTGAATAGGTTTTTTCGAAACCAATCATGGTATAATTCAGGAGGTATTTTCCTGCGGGGGCAATTACCAACTCAAAAGCACCGTTTGCATCGGTTACATCAGCTTTCACTAAACTGCTGTCTGCTGCTTTTAATAATGATACGGTTACTGACTGAATGCTTTTGCCTGAATTGTCAGTAACCTTTCCCTTAATGCTGTGGCTGCTTTGCGCGAAAGCTGAATTGAAAATCGTAGTCAATCCCAACACAGCCAATACTAAAATCCGTCTCATGTTGTTTTGTTTTAGGTGCTCAATCAGACGCAAAGCACTCACAAATGTTACAGCGTAAAACACCGTTTCGGGATGAGCAGTTACAAAACCATGACAAACGGTTGCCGGACTTTATGAAAAAAGCCCCGTCGGATTTTTACCAACGGGGCGCTGTGTATGAACGGTTATTAAATGAGATGAACAGCAGGAAATTATAAAGTTTTCAACACATCATTCATGCTTCTTACTGCTTCAGCGCTCTTATTAAAGAGTGCCTGTTCTTCTTCATTCAATTTGAAATCAAGGATTTTTTCCCAGCCATTTTTTCCAATAACAACAGGTACACCCAGACAGATATCTTTTTGTCCGTATTCTCCATCAAGGCTCACGCAGCAGGTAAAAAGTTTTTTCTCATCACGTAAAATACTTTCTACTAGCGCAGCACCGGCTGCACCGGGTGCATACCATGCTGATGTGCCAATGAGTTTGGTTAAAGTAGCACCCCCCACCATGGTATCGGCTACAATTTGTTTTTGCTGATCTGCTGAAAGAAAACCGCTTACAGGAGCACTATTCCAGGTTGCATAACGAATCAAAGGAATCATGGTGGTATCACCATGTCCGCCCACCACTACAGCATTCAGGTCTGCAGGACTGCAGCCCAGGTGCTGGCTCAGTTGATATTTGAAACGGGCACTGTCTAAAGTTCCACCCATACCAATGATCCTGTTCTTTGGCAAACCAGTTGACTGGAGCGCCAGGTAGGTCATGGTATCCATCGGATTACTGATTACAATGATGATGGTATTAGGAGAATATTTGAGGATGTTCTCACAAACACCTTTTACAATACCAGCATTGGTGCCAATCAATTCTTCGCGGGTCATACCGGGTTTGCGGGGTAAGCCTGAGGTAATCACTACTACATCTGAACCGGCAGTTTTTGAATAATCATTGGTACTACCGGTAATACGGGTATCGAAACCAAGTAATGCGGCGGTCTGCATCATATCCTGGGCCTTGCCTTCTGCCAGACCTTCTTTAATATCAAGCAATACCAGTTCTTCTGCCAAAGCGGCACGGGCAATATTATCGGCACAGGTAGCTCCAACGGCTCCGGCACCTACTACGGTTACTTTCATAAACAATGATTATTTAGCGATGAGGAAATTTTTCGCAGCAAAGGTAAGGGATGACAATGGTTTGCAACAGGAACTTTCTGGCTTTTGGACCGCTATTTACTGCTTATTGGCCGATAAAAAACGATTCAGTTCAGGCATCTCTACACCACCTTCAAAAGCCTTTAAATACTCACCTTTTTTATTATACACCGCTACGTACGGGGTATATTTCACCTGGAAAAAGGAGGGGATGGCATAATTAGGATCACGGCCTACTTTCAGGTTTTTGTGGTTGAAAAAACCATAGGTCTCGGCAAAGCCTTTAATGTCTGGCATATCACGATAACTTACCCAGAGGATAAAGGTATTTTTCAGGCTGTCCATATTATTAATCATCTCCTTGGCCTCATGCTGGCAGTGACCACAATCGGGACTGAAATAAACGATGATGGTAAAATCGGCTTCAGGTAATTGCTGTTTGGTAAACCAGGTACTGTCGGTCTGAAGGATATTAAACTCCGGCAACTTTTTTGTTTTCATAAAAGGAGGGAGGTCTGACCCGCCATCCTGTGCAAAAACACCGATTGTAGTAGCAATAGCAACAAACAGCAACAAAACATGTTTCATAGCAATACCTCTTATTGATTCTTTTTATTCAGACCATTTTGTTCCATCATCCGCATTTCTTTGGCATCCTGTAAGAACTCTGAAGCAAAAATGAATTTATTCAACAGCTCGTCCTTACTGAAAATAATATCCTTATTCGATCCTTCCCATTGTTTCTTTCCCTGATGCAGGTACACAATATGATCACCAATTTCCATTACACTGTTCATGTCATGTGTAACCACAATGGTCGTAATATTGTATTCAACCGTAATTTCCTTGATCAGTTTATCTATCACCATCGAAGTCTGCGGATCAAGACCCGAATTAGGTTCATCGCAAAACAGGTATTGTGGGTTGAGCACAATGGCTCTTGCAATACCCACCCTTTTTTTCATACCACCGCTGATTTCTGAAGGGTAACGTTTATGCGCATCTTTCAGGTTCACCCTGTCGAGCACTTCATTTACTCTTTTTCTTTTTTCAGCCAGTGACCAGTTGGTAAACATATCGAGTGGAAACAATACATTCTGCTCTACTGTCATCGAATCAAACAAAGCCGTACCCTGAAACAACATACCAATCTGCTGACGCAATAATTTACGTTCATCATTGTTCATGTGCAGCATGTCTCTGCTATCGTAATGTATTTCACCCTGTTCCGGACGAAACAAGCCAACCATACATTTGGTCAATACTGTTTTGCCACTACCGCTGGTGCCGATGATGAGGTTACATTTACCAGCTTCCATTACGGCGCTGATATCGTCGAGGATGGTTCGTTCCCCGAAAGTCTTTTTGATATTTTTAATCTCAATCATGCGACTGCAAACTACTCTTTTGTTTTAAAATGCTTCAACCTGGTTTCTTAATAAATCCTCAAAAACTTCTCTTTTACGGATGAGTAATGCTTTTCCGTCTTTCACCAGCACTTCGGCCGGACGAAACCGGGAGTTGAAATTACTGGCCATTTCAAAACCGTAAGCACCTGCATTGTCGAACACCAGCAGGTCTCCCTCATGGGTTTCATTCAATGCACGATCCCAGGCGAAAGTATCGGTCTCACAGATATTTCCCACAACTGCATATTGTTTCAGTTCACCCTGCTCATTAGTGATATTACGGATACGATGATAAGCCTCATAGAACATGGGTCGGATAAGGTGGTTAAAACCTGTATCAATGCCTACAAATGTGGCAGTGGCAGTTGGTTTGATCACATTTACTTTGGTAAGCAGGTAACCAGCTTCACTCACTATAAATTTTCCCGGCTCAAACCATATCTGGAAATTTCGCTGATAAGTATCTGCTATTTTTCTTTCAAAAGCCATGATTTCATTGGCGAGTAACTGAATATCGGTGCCTTCATCACCATCTTTATAGGGCACTTTAAAACCACCACCCATATCGAGAAACTGCAGCTCAGGAAAATGTGGAATCATCTCGAGAAATACACTGCTCACTTTCATGAACACATCCACATCTTTGATCTCACTGCCTGTATGGTTATGCAAACCGGCAATATGAATATTGTATTGCTGCATGAGTTGAACAATCTCATTGAGTTGCTCAATAGGGATACCAAACTTGCTGTTCTCATGGCCGGTAGATATTTTCAAATTGCCGCCCGCCATAATATTGGGTCTGATACGGATGCCTACAGGATAGCCATGACCATATTTTTTTCCAAATTTTTCGAGGTTGGAAAGACTGTCAATATTGATATTGATGCCTAACGCAACGGCTTCTTCTATTTCATCGAAAGCAATACCATTACTGGTGTATAAAATATTTTCGGGGCTGAACCCTGCATGTACGGCCAGTTTAGCTTCATTAATAGAGCTGCAGTCAACATTACAGCCAATCTGTTTAATATGCTTAAGGATGCTGATATTGGTTAACGCCTTACAGGCATAGAAAAAGCGAACCTTGTCGCTGTGCTGAAAAGCGGTTTGCAACTGGGTGAACTGGTGGGTAATACGGTCTGCATTGTACAGGTAAAGCGGTGTTCCGAATTCCTGTGCAATGGTTCTTAATTGCTCATTCGATAATTGTAAAGACATGTCACGAAGATAATTGTCTTCGCGTTATCCATAAAAACCGGAAGCTTCTTATTGCGGATTTTCATCAGAAGACTGTTCCTCATCCTTGCTTTCATCGGAAGCTGGGGTGTCGGTATCTTCTGCGGGAGTGGTTTCATCGTTCATATCTTCATCGCCCTGGATGATGAGTTCTCCGTCTTCATTCACGGTTAACAAAGAAGTGTCGCCCTCAATAACAGGTTCATCAACCTCTGTTTCATGGGCTACTGGTTGATCCGTAAAATCTTCCGGACGAATCACGGTACCTTCAACAATCTGCTCTGCCAGCACTTCTCTGATCTTAGGCAGGTCTTCGGGAGAGTTGATGCCGAAATAATCCATGAAGTTTTTAGAAGTAGCATATACCAGTGGTTTGCCGGGCATCTGCTCGTTACGGCCACTGATGAGTATGAGTTCTTTTTCGAGTAATTTCTGGATGCTGTAATCGCTGTTTACGCCACGTATCGATTCAATTTCACCTTTGGTAATAGGCTGTTTATAAGCAATAATGGCCAGTGTTTCCAGTGCTGCATTGCTTAAACGTTTCAGGAACTTATCGCCGTTGAGTTGGGCAATGGTTTTATGGAAATCTTTCTTGGTAAGAAACTGCCATCCACCGCCGCTTTCGCGTACTTCAAACGGATAAAACTCAGAATCATATTTTTCACAAATACCCTGTATTGCAGCGTCCACCTGATCGGGTGTAACACGCTCTTCAAGGAAACCAAAAGTGTTGTTGATGAGTTCTACGATATCTAAAGAAGTGAGTGGTTTCTCGCTCGCAAAAATCAATACTTCAATGTGTGGTATGATCTGGCTTATCTCCATTATAATTTGAAAATTTGAAAATTTGAAAATTTGAAAATGAAATAATCAAGTGGTTTTGAATTGTTAAGTTCAATCAAACATAACAATCATTTTCAAATTACCACATTTTCAAATTTTCAAATTAGGTTCTGCTATCCCTGTAACGCTGCTGCACCACTTACAATCTCTGTAAGCTCAGTAGTGATGGCGGCCTGACGGGCACGGTTATAGCTGATCTTCAGTGTTTTCAGCAGTTCATTCGCGTTCTCGCTGGCTTTATCCATGGCAGTCATACGGGCACCGTGTTCACTTGCATTGCAATCCAGCACTGCTTTGTATAACTGGGTATTGAGGATTTTAGGCATCAGTTCGGCGATCAGTTCTTCTTTTGCTGGCTCAAAAATGAAGTCTGATTTCTTTTTTGAAGTACCTGTATTGGCCACTTTTGGAATGGGCAGGAACTGTTCGGCAGTAAAACGTTGTGTAGCAGCATTTTTAAATTCGCTGTACACGATTTCAACTGCGTCGAACTCTTTGTTTTCAAAAGCTTTCATGGCAGCCTGTGCAGCAGCCTGAACGCTTTCGAAGTTCAGGTTCAGGAAAATATCTTTATAGGTAGCATCGGCTTTATATCCGGCTTTCAGTAAGCTTTCATATCCTTTTTTACCGATGTTCCAGATGGTAACATTGCCTTTTTTATGCTGGGTAGCATATTTTTCTGCAATAGTTAATTTGGCCAGCTTAATCAGATTGGCATTATAACCACCACATAAACCACGGTCGCTGGTAATCACAATCAATAATACTTTTTCTACTGCTCTTTCTTCGGCCAGTTTAATGCTCATATCGCCTTCTGTATTGCTCACGATATTACTCAGCATTTCCTGCAGCTTCTGGGCATAAGGCCTCATCTGGGTGATGGCATCCTGGGCACGACGTAATTTGGCCGCACTCACCATTTTCATTGCCTTGGTAATCTGCTGGGTACTCTGAACACTTTTGATCCGGTTACGTACTTCTTTTAACTGACCTGCCATGGGGTAAAAAGTTTCAAGTTTTCAAGAAATAAGGTACAAGGACTATCCCCGATACCTTTTTCAATTTGGCTGCAAAAGTAGCAGAAACGGCCTGAAATTCCATCAAAACTTTGCTTTTTTACCCACTATGCGTACAGGTTATTCAGAACCGGTAGTTAAGGGCTAGTCCGTTACCGCCCAAACCGAGTTCTAGCTTACCTTGTCGCTCTTCCAGCCATTTGGTATTTCTGCGGTGCTGGCCATATTGAATGAGGTCGAAAACCAGTAAAAACCCGCCCTGCAGCAATAAACTGTTGCCATAACCTTTGTTGCGGTCATTATTCAGCCTTGTTCCCCGTTCTTTCAGGTAGAAGCCGGTGGCTATATAAGCCAGGTCGAGACCGGTATTGAGCAGCAGTATTTTTTCTATTTTATGCTGGGCCCTGAGATTGCTATTCAGGCTATACTGTTGTTTCATCTGTTTCCTGATACCCAGTAAACCCACGCCTGCTATGGCCAGGTTAACGGTATTCCAATACGCGTTCATCTGGTGCAGGAAATGTTCACTCCCGGTGGTATTACTGGCCGAAATAGTACCCTGTATAATATTAGCCCCGGCCCAGGCGCCGAGTACATACATATTATTCTGTACCAGTTTAATACGTTCCCGGGCAATAGAATCCTGTTGATTCACCTGTGCATGTGCCATAAAGACGGATATTATTCCGAAAAACGACATCCATAAACGATTTGAAATCATAGTGATCCGTTAAGTATTTGATAAATAAACGCCAGTTTATGAGCGGAGTACGCACTCTACCCAAATTCTTTACCTTTGGCGGCCTCAGTCGAAAAATGCCAAATTGGCTCAAAAACTTTTTGCGCACCGTTTTTGACTGTTAAAATTTTCTAATACACCAGACTCAGTTATATGTTGAAATTTATCTCAAAATTATTCGGGAGCAGTAAAAGTGAAAAGGATGTGCAGCAGATTATGCCCATCATTCATAAAATTGGACAGGCTTATGATCAATACCAGCAACTGACCAATGATGAACTCCGCAACAAAACACAGGAATTCAGACAACGTATTAAAGCGCATCTTGTTTCCATAGACGAACAGATAGAAGCCAAAAAACAGGAAGCAGAAAGCCTGCCCGAAAATGAAATCCATAACAGGGATATTATTTACCAGGAAGCAGATAAGCTGAAAAAAGAAAGGGATAAAAAAATTGAAGAGATCCTCGCAGAAATACAACCAGAAGCTTTTGCAGTAGTAAAAGAAACAGCCAGACGTTTTAAAGAAAATACCGAACTGGTATCCACTGTTACTCCGCTCGACAGAGAGCTGAGTGTAAAGAAAGATTATATCCGCATTGAAGGAGATAAAAGCATTTTCAAAAATAGTTGGACTGCTGCTGGTTCTACCGTTACCTGGAACATGGTTCATTACGATGTTCAGTTAATAGGTGGTAGCGTACTGCATTCAGGTAAAATTGCCGAAATGGCAACGGGTGAGGGTAAAACACTGGTATCAACACTGCCCGCATATTTAAATGCATTGGCAGGAGAAGGTGTACATATTGTAACCGTGAACGATTACCTCGCACGAAGAGATAGTGAGTGGAACGGAACCATTTTTGAATGGCTGGGATTAAGAGTAGATTGTATTGATAAACATGAACCCAGTACAGAAGCACGTCGCAATGCCTATCTCGCCGATATTACCTATGGTACCAATAACGAATTTGGTTTCGATTACCTGAGAGATAATATGGTGCATTCACCTGCCGAAATGGTGCAACGCAAACACCATTTTGCTATGGTGGATGAGGTCGATTCTGTATTGATTGATGATGCACGTACACCATTGATTATATCAGGACCCATTGGTCATAATACAGGTGAACAACAATTCTTCGAATTAAAACCACGTATCGAGAAACTGGTAGAAGCACAGAAAAGAGCAGTAAACCAGTTCTTAAATGAAGCCAAGAAAAAAATTGCCGAAGGAAACGATGATCCCAAAGATGGAGGTCTCGCCTTGTTCCGTGCACACCGTGGTTTGCCAAAGAACAGTGCATTGATCAAGTTCCTGAGTGAGCCTGGTATGCGTGTAAAATTGCAGAAGGCAGAGAACCACTATCTCGCTGATCAGCAGCGCGAAATGCCCAAAGCGGATGAAGAACTGTATTTCTACATCGATGAAAAAAATAATTCAGTAGAACTTACCGATAAGGGTATTCAACTTATCACCAAAGCCGGAGAAGACACCAGCTTCTTCATCCTGCCCGATATCAGTGTATCACTGGGAGCCATCGATAAAAATGAATCGCTTAGCGCAGAAGATAAACTGCACAACAAAGAAAGCCTGATCAATGATTATGCGGTAAAAGCAGACCGTATTCATACCGTACAGCAATTATTGAAAGCTTATACTTTGTTTGATAAAGATGTGGAGTATGTGGTGATGGATGGTGCGGTAAAAATTGTAGATGAACAAACAGGCCGTATCCTCGATGGACGCCGTTATTCTGATGGTCTTCATCAGGCAATTGAAGCGAAAGAAAATGTAAAGATTGAAGCAGCTACACAAACCTATGCTACTGTTACACTCCAGAACTATTTCAGGATGTACCATAAGCTGGCGGGTATGACAGGTACTGCTGAAACAGAAGCATCTGAGTTCTGGGATATTTATAAACTGGATGTGGTAGCTATTCCAACGAATGTTACAGCTATCCGTAAAGATGAACAGGATCTGGTGTACAAAACCAAACGTGAAAAATTTGGTGCGGTGATTGACGAAATCGCAAAACTGCGTGATGCCGGACGTCCGGTGCTTGTGGGTACCACATCGGTAGAAGTGAGTGAATTGCTAAGCAGAATGTTGCGCCAGAAACAGGTACCACATAATGTATTAAATGCCAAACAGCACGCAAGAGAGGCGCAGATTGTAGCAGAAGCAGGTCTGGCAGGTGCGGTAACTATTGCCACCAATATGGCCGGTCGTGGTACCGATATTAAACTGGGACCAGGTGTGAAAGAAGCAGGTGGTCTGGCCATCCTGGGTACAGAGCGTCATGAATCGCGCCGTGTAGACAGACAGTTGCGTGGTCGTGCAGGTCGCCAGGGTGATCCGGGTTCATCACAATTCTTTGTATCACTCGAAGATGACCTGATGCGTATGTTTGGTAGCGATCGTATTGCTAAGATCATGGACTTTGCCGGTTACAAAGAAGGTGAAGTGATACAACATAGCATGATCACCAAATCAATTGAACGAGCCCAGAAAAAAGTAGAAGAAAACAACTTTGGGATCCGTAAGCGTTTGCTGGAATATGATGATGTGATGAACAAACAACGTACAGTAGTGTATACCAAACGAAGCCATGCTTTGTTTGGTGAAAGACTGGCGCTTGACCTCGATAATGCTTTTTATGCCGTAGCAGAAGACCTCGTGAATTCATTCAAAGAGCAGAATGACCATGATGGATTCAGACTGGCAGCCATTGTAAATTTTGGTATCGATACCAATATCACTGCAGATGAACTTGCTAAAGGAACAGAGCAGCAACTTGCAGAAAAATTATACCTGCAGGCTGTTACCAATTACGACAGAAAGAAACAGGACATGATGGTACAGGCCATACCTGTTTTCAAAAATATCCGTCAGGAACAGGGTAATCATATTGAAAATGTGATAGTACCATTTACCGACGGAAGAAAAGGTATGCAGGTGTTGGCCAATATGGAGAAAACGTTGAACAGCAACGGCGCAGAACTGGTGAATGCTTTAGAAAGAACTGTAACACTGGCACTGATAGATGATGCATGGAAAGAACACCTGCGCGCTATGGACGATCTGAAACAAAGCGTACAAACAGCTACATACGAACAGAAAGATCCATTGGTGATTTACAAAATGGAAGCCTACAATATTTTCAAGAAAATGGATGGTGAAGTGAACACGAATATTGTACAGTTCCTGAGCCATGCTGGTATTCCATTGAATGATGGGGAAGAAGTGAGAGAAGGGCGTCAGCAAAAAACAGACTTGAGTAAACTCAGTACCAGTAAAGAAGATATAGATGCGCCTCCAACCGAAAACGATTATTATGATCCCACACCGGTAAAACAACAACCCATTAGTGTAGGACCTAAGATCGGGCGAAATGATCCTTGTCCATGTGGTAGTGGGAAAAAATACAAAGCCTGTCACGGCAAAGATTTATAAGACAAAACCTCCCGATTTCGGGAGGTTTTGTTTTATATTTTTGTATTTCATTTTATAGATAGATTTTATGTCGAATCTCCATCAGTATATTGATCACACCATCCTGAAACCTACCACGCTGATAGCTGATATTGAAAAGCTATGCAATGAAGCAAAGCAATACAATTTTGCAGCAGTATGTGTGCCGCCGAATTTTGTAAAGAAAGCCAAATCCTTATTGGAGGGAACTGCCGTAAAAGTGGCAACCGTAATTGGTTTTCCTTTTGGTTATTCAGCAGTGGAATCAAAGATTGCAGAAATTGTGCTGGCCATGGTAGATGGGGCCGATGAACTGGATGTAGTGATTAATATTTCAGCGATTAAAAATGGCGATTGGGTGTATCTCGCGAATGAGATCAACCATATCATGCCTGTAGTAAAGAGTAAAAACAAAGTGATCAAAATTATTATTGAATCGGGTGTGCTCACAGACGATGAGATCATTAAATGTTGCGAATTATACGGTGTGGCAGGGATCGATTACCTGAAAACCTCAACTGGTTATGCAGAAAAAGGAGCCACTATAGAAGCAGTACAATTATTCCGTTTGCATTTACCCGAGCAGGTCCAGATCAAAGCATCTGGTGGTATACGTGATCATATTTTTGCCCAACAACTTATTGAAGCGGGAGCTACGAGGCTGGGCTGCAGTGCCAGTGTGGCCATTGTGCAGGGTGCAAAAGGGGAGGGAAATTATTAATATGAGTTTGTCTGGTAGTTTTTGTTAGCCACAGAAGCACAGATTTTCTTCTTCTGCTCTGAGCATCTTCGGCTAATCATATAGATCTGCCAGTCAGGTAACTCATTAACAAGATCATTAATGACAACCCTCTATCTTTGCACTTATTTATTTATCTTACTGAAAACATAACAGTATGCCTGTTTTGATCCGATACATTGTCTGCTGTTTTTTTCTTTTATGTACACAGATGCTACGTGCTGCCGATACCATTCTGGTAAAAAAAGATGCACGGTTGGATTTGTTGACGGCTAAACAGGCACAGATCAATAAAAGAACAGCCCTGCTTACCAGCAGTGGTCAGTATAAAGGTTATCGGGTACAGGTCATCAGCACCAACAGTCGTGACCAGGCATTCAGGATTAAAACAGAGTTACTGAGCCGTTTCCCCGATCAAAAAACTTATACATCATACCAGTCGCCATTGTTCAAAGTGCGAATTGGAAATTTTATAAAAAAAGAAGATGCAGAGCAGTTCAGGAAAACGCTGAACCGGTTTTATCCGCAGGGAGTATATGTGGTAGAAGATGTAATTGAATATAATGCGGTGGAGGACGAACTGACACAATAAACAGGACCATGTTATTACAACAGATAAAAGATTTAGCAGCAAAATATGCAGCAGATGCTGTGGCCATTCGTTCGTACCTGCATGCAAATCCTGAACTGAGTTACCAGGAATTTGAAACATCCCGTTTTGTGCAGTCTAAATTGCAGGAAATGGGTGTTGAATTTGAAGTGATGGCAACTACGGGAGTGCTGGCTATTATCCGCGGTAAAAATCCCGACAGCCGTGTTGTTGCACTGCGTGCGGATATGGATGCATTGCCTATTCAGGAAGAAAATGAAGTAACGTATCGTTCACAGAAACCAGGTGTAATGCATGCCTGTGGTCATGATGTACATACTTCTATTTTATTGGGTGCAGCAAGAATCTTGCAGCAACTAAAAAATGAATGGGAAGGAACGATCAAATTGCTGTTTCAACCCGGCGAAGAAAAAAATCCCGGTGGCGCCAGTTATATGATTCGTGATGGCGCCCTAAAAAATCCAGCACCACAGGGAATTATTGGTTTGCATGTGCATCCCGGACTGGAAACAGGTAAACTCAGTTTTAGAAAAGGAAGGGTGATGGCTAGTGCCGATGAAATTTATATCACCATTAAAGGAAAGGGTGGACATGCAGCATCTCCGAATCTTACAGCCGATACGGTGTTGATTGCTTCACATTTGATTGTGAGTCTGCAACAGATTATATCAAGGAATAAAAACCCGCTATCGCCATCTGTATTATCTATTTGTTCCATACAGGGCGGACATACCACCAACGTAATACCCAGCGAAGTAAAACTGATGGGAACTTTCAGGGCCATGGATGAGGAGTGGCGTTTTAAGGCGCATGACTTAATCCGGAAAAATGCAATTGGATTGGTGGAATCGATGGGTGGAGAAATAGATTTGCACATAGATGTAGGTTATCCTACCGTCGACAATGATCCTGTATTTACAGAAACCGCCTGGAAGCAGGCCGATCTTTTTATGGGCAAAGAAAATGTGCTGGAAACCGAAATGAGGATGGGGGCGGAAGATTTTGGTTATTATACACAGGTGATACCCGGCTGCTTTTTCCGTTTAGGTGTTCGCAATGAAGCAAAAGGTATCATTCATAATGTACATACTCCTCGTTTTGATATTGATGAAAATGCCATTGAAATCGGTATAGGTAATATGGCCTGGCTCGGAGCGACTGTCTCGTTTTAATTTGGGGGAAATACGGATCATTTCAATGAATTATTACCTGATTAGGGTTCGAATGATTTTTTCATGTGAATGGTTGAATAGTTTAGTAGGAAACACCTGCCATTGGAACCGATTCACATTCAACACAAGATATATACACTACGTGATCAAAAAGTAATACTTGACTTCGACATCGCATTGTTATACAATGTAGAAACAAAAAGGCTTAAAGAGGCGGTTAGACGCAACTTGAGCAGATTTCCACCCGATTTTATGTTCGAAATTAATCCGGAAGAGCATGCTTCTCTAAGGACGCAATTTGCGTCCTTAGAGAAGCATGGGAAGGGGAAACACAGTAAGTATGCACCCTTTGCCTTTACGGAACAGGGTATTGCTATGTTAAGTGGCCTGCTTACTTCACCCAGGGCAATTGAAATGAATATTGCCATTATGAGGGCGTTTATTGCTGTCAGGAAACTGATGCTTCAATATAGTGAGCTGGCAGATGAGGTGGAAATGATAAAAAAATCAGTTACCAACCATAATGAGCAAGTAAACCTGATTTACGAGGCCATTGAAAATATCTTGGATGAACAGGCTGAATACAAGGCCCTTCACAATCGCAATCGTATCGGTTTCATGAAATAAGCCCCCCTTTTTTATTTATATTGTATTTTGCACCCCTGAATCGCAGGAAGCCCGGTCAGCGAGCCGGACCCTGAAGTGAGTGACACAACCAAAGCTGAGTAATGTTGTGTTGACCGTTAACGAAAAAAAACAGTATGGCTAAAAAGACAGATCTGCGGAAGGAACAGGCACTGGAATACCATGCCAGTGGCAGACCCGGAAAAATTGAAGTGGTTCCAACCAAAGAAGCCAAAACCCAGCGAGATCTTTCACTGGCGTATAGTCCGGGTGTGGCAGAACCTTGCAAGGAAATCTTTAATAATGTTGAAGACGTTTATAAATACACGGCCAAGGGTAACCTGGTAGCGGTGATCAGTAATGGTACCGCCGTTCTGGGTTTAGGTGATATTGGTCCCGAAGCCAGTAAACCGGTGATGGAAGGAAAGGGTGTATTGTTCAAAATATTTGCAGACATTGACGTATTCGATATTGAGATCAATGAAAAAGATCCCGAAAAATTTGTACAGATTGTAAAAGCACTGGAACCCACATTTGGGGGTATTAACCTGGAAGACATTAAAGCCCCGGAGTGTTTTTATATTGAGCAGCAGCTTAAACAGCAGATGAACATCCCTGTGATGCACGATGACCAGCATGGTACGGCCATCATTAGTGGAGCGGCTTTATTGAATGCACTGGAACTGCAAAAAAAGAAAATAGAAAAAGTTCGTTTTGTGGTGAATGGTGCCGGTGCAGCGGCCATGGCCTGTACACAATTATATGTAGCATTGGGAGCCAAATATGAAAACTTCATATTGTTTGATAAAGATGGTGTTTTACATGAAGGCAGAACAGACCTGGATGCTACCCGCAAAAAATTTGCCGTAAAACGTTCCGATACCACGCTCGATAAAGCCATGAAAGATGCAGACGTGTTTTTGGGTCTGAGTGTAGGTAATGTGGTAACACAGGATATGGTAAAAAACATGGCCAAAAACCCGATCGTATTTGCCATGGCTAACCCCGATCCGGAAATCAGTTATGAAGATGCAATTGCTGTTCGTAAAGACATCATCATGGCTACCGGCAGAACAGATTATCCTAACCAGGTAAACAATGTGCTGGGCTTTCCTTATATCTTCAGAGGGGCGTTGGATGTTCGAGCCACACAGATCAATGAAGCCATGAAACTGGCGGCTGTAAAGGCGTTGGCAGAACTGGCCAAATCGGCTGTGCCCGATATTGTAAACATGGCCTATAACCAAACCAATATGTCGTTTGGTCCCGAATACATTATTCCCAAGCCACTCGATCCAAGATTATTATCAACCGTGGCACCTGCAGTAGCCAAAGCTGCTGTGGAAAGTGGTGTGGCACAAAAGAAAATAACCAATTGGGATGCATATGTACTTGAACTGAATAAAAGACTGGGACTCGATAACCAGTTATTGCGTGTAATAGGTAACAAGGCAAGACGTGACCCTAAACGACTGGTTTTTGCAGAAGCAGACAACCAAAAAATATTGAAAGCCGCCAGCATTATTTATGATGAAGGTGTTGCTTATCCGATTTTATTGGGTGATCCGATAAAAATCAACCGGATAGCGGAAGAGTATAATATTGATATTACGGATCTTCCGATTATCGATCCGCGTAGTGATGAAATGGAATCGAAGCGTGAGTTCTATGGTGAATTGTTCTTCAAGAAAAGACAGAGAAGAGGGTTCAACCATTATGAGAGCCTGAAGATCATGAAAGACCGTAACCATTTTGGTTGTATGATGGTAGAAACCGGTGATGCCGATGCCATGCTATCGGGTCTTACAAAAAATTATGCAGAAGCCATTCGTCCGGCTTTACAGATTATTGGAACAGAAGAAGGTGTGAAAAAGATTGCAGGAATGTATTTACTGCTGACCAAAAAAGGGCCTTTGTTTTTGGCCGATACAACAGTAAATTTCAATCCAACTGCAGAAGAACTGGCCGATATTGCTATGATGGTAGCGAAGGAAGTGCGCAATTTTAATGTAACGCCACGCATTGCCATGCTGAGTTATAGCAATTTCGGCAGCAGCGATTCGCCCGAAGCCAAACTGGTGGCAGAAGCAACACGTATACTGAAGCAACGAAACCCTTCACTGGTGGTAGATGGAGAAATGCAGGGTAGTATGGCTTTTAATAAAGAAATACTACGCGACAATTATCCATTTAGTGAACTGGTGGATGAAGATGTGAATGTGTTGATATTCCCCAACTTAACTGCCGGTAACGTAGCCTATAACTTATTGAAAGAAGTAGGTGGTGCAGATGCGATTGGTCCTATTCTGCTCGGACTTAAAAAACCGGTGCATGTATTACAGTTGGGAAGTACCGTAAGAAGTATTATTAATATGGCGCTGGTAGCTGTTGTGGATGCACAGCTCAAATGCCGTATGGATACCAATGATGTTGTTCAGCGCAGTAGCTGGTGGAAACGATTGAAAAAGAGGAAGAAATAGGAGGTAGTTGATAGTGCATGGTTCATAGTCAATAGCAAAAAACAAAGCGATGTCATTTTTCACCCATTTAGGATCATACTTACTCATGCTGAAAGGCATGTTTACCAAACCAGAGAACTGGCGCATGTACTGGAAAGAGTTTATGCACCAGTGTGTTGAAATCGGGTTAGGTGCATTGCCCATTGTGGTGATTATTTCATTGTTCCTTGGCGCGGTAACAACCGTACAAACGGCGTATCAATTGGTGAGTCCACTGGTACCCCAGGCAACCATTGCACAAATTGTAAGAGACAGTATGATTCTTGAATTGTCTCCAACCGTAGTAAGTATTGTGCTGGCGGGTGTGGTGGGTAGTAAGATTGCAAGTGAGTTGGGTAATATGCGCATCAGTGAACAGATTGATGCCCTTGAGATTATGGGTATCAATACCAAAAGCTATCTCGTGATGCCAAAAATTCTGGGATCTCTTTTAGTGATTCCCTGTCTCATCACCATTTCTGCTGTATTAGGGATCTGGGGGGGAAGAACAGCAGGGAATATGGCAGGCATTCTTGCACCAGATATTTTTGATATTGGATTACGCCAGAACCTGAACCTTTACAATATTAATTTTGCCCTTTATAAGTCTTATACGTTTGCTTTTATAGTAAGTAGCATATCTGCTTATTATGGATACAATGTGAAAGGAGGTGCCTTGGAAATAGGCAGGGCCAGTACCAGTGCCGTTGTGGTAAGCTGCATCCTGATTCTCTGCGCCGATTATATGCTGGCAGCACTGCTGCTCTAGCGAACAGAAGAACAGAGTAATATCCAATATTGAATTTCGAAGTTGGATATTCGGTATTCATTATTTACTACCGCCTTTTGGCTTTATCTATACACTTGCGATTAAAATCGTAAGAAAATAATGTTTTTCCCTTTCATTCCCGTTGCTCTTGTTACATTTATGGTGTAAGCGCATTACTATGAATCCTTCTTTTGAAGTTTTCCGAAAACAAATATCAAATCCACTGAAGTTTCGCTTGTTTTTATTGCAGCGGTTGCCTTCGGCTTTTTTTTGTGGATTGAAGATCCGTTCATTCACCCAGGAACAATCTGTTATTGGTGTGCGTTATAGCTGGTTCTCACAAAACCCTTTTCGATCCATGTATTTTGCCGTACAGTCGATGGCTGCAGAAATGAGTACCGGTATATTGGGTTTTGCGCAAATCTACCATCGAAAGCCAGGGATTAGTATGCTGGTGTTAAAAGTGGAAGGAAATTTTTTGAAAAAGGCAACAGGGTTTATATTGTTTAGCTGCACCGATGGTGATAAAATAACAGCAGCAGTTGAGCAATCAATTAGTACGGGAGAAGCACAAACAGTAGTGTGTAGATCAATCGGTACCAATGAACAACAGGAAATAGTAGCAGAATTTTTTGTAACATGGACTTTTAAGTCCAGGTAATCATCAACGAAAGCAAGAGATATGAAAATAGCATTTCATGGCGCAGCAAGAACAGTAACAGGATCTAAGCACCTGCTTACTTTGCAGAATGGTAAGAAAATATTACTTGACTGTGGACTTTTTCAGGGTATGGGAAAGGAAACAGATGTGCTGAACAGTGAATTTGGTTTTGATGCACGATCCATAGACATACTCGTGTTATCACATGCACATATAGATCATTCCGGTCTCATCCCCAAATTGGTAAAAGAAGGTTTTGAAGGAAAAATATTCGCCACGCCGGCAACAAAAGAACTTGGCGGCATCTTGCTTGAAGATTCGGCTGTGATTCAGAGAGATGATACGAAGTTTATCAACAAAAGAAGAGCCAAACAAGGATTACCTCCCTATGAACCATTGTATGATTTAGAAGATGCGGCAAAGGCTTTGGAATTATTTGTAGAGGTAAACTATGAGGAGTGGACAACCATAACGGAAGGTGTACAATTATTGTTTACCGATGCGGGACATATCATTGGAAGTGCTGCCGTTCATTTAAAAATTTCGGAGCAGGGTAAAACCACCCAGCTTACTTTCAGTGGCGATGTTGGCAGATACAACGATGCCATACTTCGCTCACCTTCTGTGTTTCCACAAGCCGATTTCATTATACTTGAAAGTACATACGGAAACAAATTACATGATGAAGTACACGGAACATCCGATACCTTATTGCAATGGATTGAATCGACCTGTATACAGAAAAGAGGCAAGCTGATTATCCCGGCATTCAGTGTTGGTCGTACACAGGAGCTGTTATATGCACTGAATCAACTTGATCTTGAAAACAGGTTACCACGTATTCCGGTGTATGTTGATAGTCCACTCAGCAAAGAAGCTACGGAAATGCTGAAAGCCTATCCACAATATTTTAATAAGCGGATCAGGAAAGTAATGGAGAAAGATGATGACCCATTTGATTTTCCAGGATTGAAATTTATTAAAACCGTTGATGAGAGTAAATACCTGAACGAATTGCCACAGCCTTGTGTCATTATATCGGCCAGTGGTATGGCAGATGCCGGAAGGGTGAAACACCATATCATGAATAATATTAGCGATAAGAAAAATACTATTCTTCTGGTGGGATATTGTGAACCCAGGTCATTGGGTGGCCGTCTGGCCAATGGTGCAGAGCAGGTAAAAATATTCGGAGAAATGTATGAGGTAAAGGCAGAAGTGGGGCAGATGCGCAGTATGAGTGCGCATGGCGATTATGAAGACCTATGCCAGTTTCTAGCCTGTCAGGACGCATCACAGGTAAAAACATTATTCCTTGTACATGGTGAATACGATGTGCAGCAGGATTTTGCATGCCGCTTGATGCGAAAAGGGTTTAAAGAAGTAGTGATTCCCGAAATGCATTATCAGACAAAACTGGAAGGATGAATTTATTGATAAAGGACGCAGGTCGTTTTTACAGGGAACATTTTGGAGAGCCTTCATTCATTGTTCGTTCACCCGGAAGAATCAATTTGATCGGGGAACATACGGATTATAATGGAGGTTTTGTTTTACCCGCTTCTATTGATAATGCAGTCTATATTTCTATAGGTGCAAGGACAGATCAGGAAATACATTTGTTTTCAGTTGATTATAATGAGTTTTATGCGGGCAATACCGATGCTGTTGTTGTTTCGCTGCAAGGCTGGGCCAATTATGTATTGGCGATTGTTGATGTATTACAGATAGCTGGGTATCAGTGTGGCGGTTTTAATGCCGTAGTGCGGGGAGATATTCCTATTGGCGCAGGACTCTCTTCATCGGCGGCGGTGGAATGTGCTACCATTTTTGCATTGAATGAGTTATTTGGTTTTAAGCTAGACAGAATGACGATGGTGAAAATGGCACAGCAGGCAGAGAATGAATTTATTGGTGTGCGTTGTGGTATCATGGATCAGTTTGCCAGTATGTTTGGGAAAGCCAATCAGGTAATTGAATTAGACTGTCGTTCACTTGAATATAATTATTTCCCTTTTGCGTCTTCAGCATATGATTTATTGCTGATCAACAGCCGTGTAAAACATTCGCTCGCTGATTCGGAATACAATCTTCGTCGCCTCGACTGTGAAGCAGGGGTAGCACACCTTCAAAGATTTCATCCACATGTTAAAAGTCTTAGAGATGCAACACCGGAATTACTGGGGCAGGAATTGCAGTTGCTGGATAAAAAAATATTTCAAAGATGTTTATATGTGGTAGAAGAAATTGCAAGGGTTAATGAAGCCTGTGAAGATTTGAAACGAGGAGATTTTGAGACATTCGGGAAAAAAATGTTCATCACACATAAAGGATTGAGTGAACTGTATGAAGTAAGTTGCCCTGAGCTCGATTTCCTGGTAAGTTTTGCAACAGGCTGCAAAGATGTAATTGGCGCACGGATGATGGGTGGTGGTTTTGGTGGTTGTACCCTGAACCTGGTAAAAAAAGAAGCGGTTAGCGACTTTGTAGACAGAATATCAGAAGCATACTTTGAAGCATATGCCGTATTACCAGATGCCTACCCTGTAACCATCGGGGAGGGGACGGCAGTAGTAGGCCCGTCATAGAAAATCCCATCAATCTTAGTAGAAAAAAGGTCAAATGCTTGCAAAGGCGGAAATGATGTTGTAATTTTTAAACAACAAAATTGCCCGCCATGAAATGAGCTATTACAAAAGTTGATAGTAACTGGAATGTATATCAGCGAATTCCATGTGGCTATAATCAATAAAAATTAAACACATGAAAAACTATCATATTGTATCGCGTATTGCGATCTACCTCTTAGTGGTTGTCATGATTAGTTTTGGCATCTACCATTTTCAGCATGCACGGGAACTGGTGGTATATATTCCCTCCTCCTTACCCGGAGGAATTATATGGGTATATTTAGTGGGTGCTGCTTTTATACTGGTAGCTGTTTCATTTGTTACCAACCGCATGGTAAAGACCTCTGCGTATTTACTAGCCATCATGTTATTCATTTTTATTCTAACACTACATCTTCCCAATTACCTGAATGCGGGTGATAAAGAGATGAAGGCACTGGCTTTGGTAAATATCTTGAAGGATACTGCCATTGCTGGTTTTGCACTGCATATAGCTGCTGGTGCCCATCACCAGAAATTACATCTGGAAGAAAGTGATTAAGTAACATAGATACGATAAGGTAAAAAGCAGACAGGCGTAGTTTTAGCAACTACCGCCTATCTGTTTCCGATTGCACTCATATAAGCCTTTATGCTGAAGAGAAGGAATACGTTAATTTAACCGAGCTATTACGCATTCTCTTACTACTAAAAAATACCCCAAACTTGCACAAGGAGGTATTTTTTCACTTTAACCATAAACTAATATGCGTAATTTTTTTCTTGGTCTGGTCTTATTGACTGGCACGGCAGTTCATGCACAAACAGTAACGGAAATCGGGCAGTTGAACGACGAATTCAATCAACCTTTAAGGTCTTCCTGGCAGTGGGCGCATGAGAAAGAAGGGTTCTCCACTAAACTCGACCGTTTTGAACTCAAAGAGGGTATTCTTTATTTTCAACCCGGTACAAGTGGCTGGTTCAACGACGGGAAAGCACCTTTTCTATACCAGACAGTAAATGGCGATTTTGACGTTCGTATGCGGGTAAAAGCAACAGGGCTGAACGGTAGATTGGCCAATACACAGTGGTCATTGGGTGGGCTGATGGTACGGGCCCCGCGTTGGCAGGTAAAAGATCCGCTGGAACCAAAATCGGAAAGCTGGTTATTTGTAAATACAGGAGTGGCCGATAAACTGGGACAACAGGTGGTAGAGTCGAAATATACCCTCAATAGTAAATCAAACCTAAAACTGCGTAATGCAAAAACCGGTTGGGTGGAATTGAGAATGGTACGTGTAGGATTTGTATTTATTTCTATGTATCGTTTCGAAGGAGAGCAATCATGGACATTACAGGACAGGTATTACATACAGGACTGGCCTATGCAGTTGCAGGTAGGCATCAATGGATATACAGGTGATAAACCAGATATGTTGTTACAGGTAGATTATATACGGTTTAAAAAACCAGCAGTATCATTCGGGCCAACAAAGTTTGAAAAGCCAAGTGACAGATATGATTACTGGTATAAAAATGTATCGGAAAATAATCTGGCCGATTATTCATTATCGAACGAGGCAGTATTAAAATTATTGGGGGATTAAAAAAAGGGGATCGTTTATGATCCCCTTTTTTTAATTACATTTTTCTGAAAATTTAACAGGTATTGTTTTATTTGGGGCATTAGCTACAACGGCCATACAAGAGACACAATTTGGATCACTTGCTTCTGGTTGTTCGAGTATTTGAACGTAGAATGGCTTGTCTGCAACACCCATATTTGGTCTGGTGGAATTGTCGGATGGAATTGTACACGGTAAAATTGTACTAAAAACATGGTCATATATAATCCCATCTTTCTGGTACCCATTCACGCCCAATTCATAATAAGCGGGATCTGTAATTTGTAAAACAGCACTGTTGCAAACCGCATCCAATATTCTTACCTGTACGCAACCGGTTGGGTGTATTTTTTCATTCTTCTCACATCCAAGTATTAATACAGTGCAGAAAATAAACATTGGGATGAAATAATTTTTTTTCATGGTAGTTTAATTTACTGGTTTTGATTTTTAATAAGTTGACGGCGTCATTAATGGAGAAACTATCATCGCTGGTCATCTTATTCAAGTGGTTTCTGTAATAATTTTAGTTTATTTACAGTCATCTGCAAATTTTATCGGAATCCATTTGGGAGGTGCGTTTGGAACAATCGCAGCACATCTTGTGCAGGCAGGGTCATATTCCATTTGCTTCAGCATTTTTACATCTACTACAAGTCCGCGTAAGGAAGCCGCCAGTGTTTTAAATTTGGTTAGGTCGGCACAACTGAGTTCTGTAGAGAAAACATGATTGTATGTTACGCCGTCTAACTGATAACCGTTAACACCATATGTAAAATAGGCTTCATCTTGAATTTGTACCACGGCGGTGCCGCATATTTCATCCAATATCTTTACTTTAAAGCATTGCTGTAACAATTCCTCTTCGGTTTTTTCGCAGCCAGAAAGTATAAGAACCATGCTGGTCAGGGCTGATAAAACTATCTTTTTCATTTTCTCGCTTTTTTATAACTGACCCAGGCAGATGATAAAGCGTTGCATGAAATTTGGTAACAAAGGATTTTAACAGAAAATCAGGCATCTGTGTTTTTTCCATCGAGGCGATTCTTGGTTCGACGCCCTTTGATAGTACCCTTCAGACAATACTCGCAGTTACAGGGGACTTTGTTATGGCTATAGGGCATATGCCGCCAGCCGAGGGTTTGTGGCAGGTGTTTTATTTTGGTGATTTCATGGGCTTCAATCTTTCTGGGTACAATCAATTCATACCCTAAAGGATCTGGCATTTCCATGATTTCTCTGATGGCCGTACCCAGGGTTATAAGCCTGTGAGGTTTTCCATATTTACCTGCGTATACTTTTTCTGAACTGTTCACCCTGAAATAAATGCCCACCAATGTTTTGGCTCCACCTTGTTTTAGTTCTCTTAGCCATTGATGAGTAACAAAAAAGTTTTGTAAAACAGGCATGCAATAGATACCGGAATGATAACGGCCGGTTTTAATGCCATTCTTCAAAATTGTAGCTGCATTTTTTTCATCTGCCAGGTGAACAAGAATGGGCATATGCTGTGATAACTATAAGTGATCAATATAGTTCAAATGTACTATGAAACCTGATCTGACTCATTGGAGAGTGTAAAATCTACAAAAGTAGAAAGTGGCTTATCCGGTGAATAAGCACCAAAAACAAAAGGCACTCGATCTGAGTGCCTTTGTACCCGGTACGGGAATCGAACCCGTCTTTCCTCCGTGAAAGGGAGATGTCCTAGCCGATAGACGAACCGGGCATTTTTTTGTCAATCGGGACGCAAAAATAGGCTTTGAAAACTACCTGCCAAAATTTTTTCACTTTTTTATGAAAATCAGCGACTTGATGCGAAATAAAATAAAGCCATGCACCTGCCCGGGGGAATGATTTTAGCCACAGATTCACAGATTATGACTTTAAATCTGCAAATCTCCGGCTCAAAGTGAAAGCTGTCAGGCCAAAGTCAACAAATGGTCACCCTTAAAAAATATCCTCTTTTTTCCTCTCAATCCATGTAAATTTGCCACTCTTTAAGCCATATACCTAAAACAAAAACAAATGAGTACAGTAAAAGTTGCCATCAACGGTTTCGGACGTATCGGCCGTTTGGTGTTTCGTCAGATCTATAACATGGAAGGTATTGATGTTGTTGCGATCAATGATCTGACCAGTCCTAAAGTATTAGCTCACCTGTTGAAATACGATAGTGCACAGGGGCGTTTTGATGCAACTGTCACTTCTACTGACGATGCCATCGTTGTAAATGGCGAAACAGTAAAAATCTACGCACAGAAAGATCCGGCCCAAATCCCATGGGGAAATCATGGTGTAGATGTCGTAATTGAATCAACCGGGTTCTTTACCGATAAAGAAAAAGCCGAAGCACATATCAAAGCCGGCGCCAAACGCGTGGTGATATCTGCACCTGCTACTGGCGACCTGAAAACTGTTGTTTTCAATGTAAACCATAATATCCTGGATGGCAGCGAAACTATTATTTCCTGTGCATCTTGTACCACCAACTGTCTGGCGCCTATGGCCAAAGTACTGAATGATCAGTTTGGTATTGCAACCGGTATCATGACCACCATTCATGCTTATACAAACGATCAGAATACATTGGATGCTCCACATCCGAAAGGCGATCTGCGCAGGGCAAGAGCTGCAGCTGCGAATATCGTTCCCAACAGTACGGGAGCTGCAAAAGCCATCGGGCTGGTATTGCCGGAACTGAAAGGTAAACTGGATGGTGGTGCACAGCGTGTTCCAACCATTACAGGTTCTTTAACTGAACTGGCAGTGATCCTGAATAAAAAAGTAACAGCAGACGAAATCAATGCAGCCATGAAAGCTGCCAGCAATGAAAGCTTTGGTTATACCGAAGATGAAATTGTAAGCTCTGATATCATTGGTATCCGTTACGGTTCATTGTTTGATGCTACACAAACCAAAGTAATGACTGTAGGTGATAGTCAACTGGTAAAAACAGTAAGCTGGTACGACAACGAAATGAGCTATGTAAGCCAACTGGTAAGAACCGTGAAATATTTTGCAGGGTTGATCTCTAAATAATCAAATTTGAAAATTTGAAAATGTGGCAATTTGAAAATGTTTAAAAGACATTGTTCAGTTGCCACATTTCTTTTTCCCTGCATTTTCAAATTTTCAAATTCCCAAATTTTCAAATTAATACAATGAGCAAGTTCCTCCACCACAACTTCAACCAGCAGAAAGCATTGATCAGGGTCGATTTTAATGTACCGCTGAATGCTGCTTATGAAATAACAGATGATACGCGTATGCGTGCAACCATTCCTACAATTCAGAAAATATTAGGTGATGGCGGATCTGTAATTCTTATGAGCCACCTGGGCAGACCAAAAGAAGGTCCCACTGAAAAATATTCACTCAAACATCTAGTTCAGCACTTGTCGAAACTGTTGAGTGGTGTTGAAGTATTGTTTGCAGATGATTGTATTGGGGAGTCGGCTTGCAAACAGGCTAATGCATTGAAGCCCGGCCAGGTATTATTACTGGAAAACCTTCGATTCTATAAAGAAGAAGAAAAAGGTGATTCTGCTTTTGCAGAAAAACTGAGCAAGCTGGGTGATGTATATGTAAATGATGCATTTGGAACTGCGCATCGTGCACATGCTTCTACAGCTGTTATTGCCAAGTTCTTTCCGCTTGAAAAAAGAATGTTTGGAACTGTAATGGATGGGGAAGTGGCCAGTGCAGAAAAAGTAATGCATTCGGCAGAAAAGCCATTTACAGCCATCATCGGCGGCGCCAAAGTGAGTGATAAAATTCTCATCATCGAAAACCTGCTTGAAAGAGCTACTGATATTATCATCGGAGGCGGAATGGCCTATACTTTTATGAAAGCACAGGGCGGAACCATTGGCAATTCATTGTGTGAAGATGACCGTCTCGATACTGCAGTAGCATTACTAAAAAAAGCGGAAGAAAAAGGCGTATGTATTCACCTGCCATCAGATTCTATTATTGCCGACAAGTTTGCGGCTGACGCCAATACATCCACCGCACCGAGTAACCATATTCCGGATGGCTGGATGGGGCTTGATATTGGAGCCAGTGCCTGTGACCAGTTCACTAACTGTATCAAACGTTCCAAAACTATTTTATGGAATGGTCCGATGGGTGTGTTTGAAATGGAGAAGTTTCAGCATGGAACCAAAGCCATTGCTGTGGCAATAGCCGAAGCAACCGCTAATGGGGCTTTTTCTCTGGTAGGTGGTGGCGACAGCGTAGCAGCGGTTAACCAGTTTGGTTTTGCCGATAAAGTAAGTTATGTATCAACCGGCGGAGGCGCCATGCTCGAATATTTCGAGGGCAAGGAATTGCCGGGAATAGCGGCGGTGAAGTAGGAGGATAGGATTGTCTATATACCAAGGTCCATGGACTATGGTCTACTGTAATGTTTTTCACCATCTTACTACTAATGATCTAAATAACTGGATAAATAACTAATTTCATAAAAATCAAGTCAAACATGAGTACAAAAAATTTAACCTTAATCGTCATTGCAGCCCTGATCCTTATTTTGGGTGGATGTGGTTGCAGGGGGTATAATGGCCTGGTGAAACAGGATGAAGTGGTAAAAAATGCATGGGCAAACGTGGAAAGTGATTACCAGCGTCGTGCCGACCTGATTCCTAATCTGGTAAATACCGTGAAAGGAGAAGCCAATTTTGAACAGACCACTTTACAGAATGTAATCAATGCACGTGCAAGTGCTACTCAGATTAAAGTTGATCCGAATGATCTTTCACCTGAGAAATTACAACAGTACCAGGCTGCACAGGGACAATTGTCTCAGGCATTGGGTCGATTGCTGATGGTGACTGAAAACTATCCTAACCTGCGTGCTAATGATGCCTTCCGTGGATTACAGGCACAACTGGAAGGGACAGAAAACAGGATCAAAGTATCTCGTAACGACTTCAACAAAGCTGTTGCTGATTACAATATAAAAGCACGTTCTTTCCCGATGAATATCCTTGCGGGTATGTTCGGATTTAAAGTGAAAGAAGGCTTTAAGGCAGATGCAGGTGCAGAAAAAGCGCCGGAAGTTAAATTTTAATACATAAGCCACAGTGCTGTTGCAGAAGGTGATGATCTGAAAAGATACTATCCTGAAAACTGTTACACACTGTGGCTTTTAATATCAGCCAGCCATGTTCGGACTCTTCAGAAAAAAGCCGGAACGTTATTTCTCGGAACAGGAGAAACAGAAAATTGTTGCCGCTATTCAGTCTGCAGAACAAAAAACCAGTGGAGAAGTAAGAATCTTTATTGAAAACAGGTGCGCATATGTAAACCCTTTACACCGCGGACAGGAATTGTTCTTTAACCTGAAAATGGACCAGACAGCAGCGCGTAATGGTGTACTGGTGTACATTGCCATGAAGGACCGGCAGTTGGCGGTGTTTGGTGATGAAGGCATACACCAGAAAGTAGGCAGTGCATTCTGGGATGAAGAAGTAAAGAAAATGCTGGCCGAGTTCAGACAACAGCATTATGCAGATGGGCTGGCAGCCATCATTGAAGATATTGGCGCGGCATTGACCTTTCATTTTCCATACGATCGACAGGGCGATAAAAATGAATTGCCTGATGATATTGTTTTTGGTAAATAAAATCAGTGTCTGTATGTAACGACACCGAACAGGACAACATGAAAAAAATACTCTTTATATGGATCATGCTACTGGGCTTTGTGATAACGCAGGCTCAGCAAGTATTGCCAAAACCCAATCCACCCAAACTGGTAACAGACAAAGCAAATGTATTGTCGAAAGAACAGTTGGAAATATTGGAGCATAAATTGGTGGCACTGGATGACAGTACATCGAACCAGATTGCGATTGTACTCCTGCCGACACTTGATGGCTACCCTGTTGAAGAATATGCGAATAAATTATTTCGTGAATGGGGCATCGGAAATGCAAAAACCAATAATGGAGTATTGATCATTGCGGCTATTGAGGACCGTAAAATCAGGATAGAAGTAGGTTATGGACTGGAGGGTGCGATTCCTGACATCATTGCATCTAATATTATCCAGAATGATATAGGTCCGAATTTCAGGGAAGGGAATTATTACCGCGGTTTAGATAAAGCAATAGAATCATTATCAAAAGCTGCAGTTGGAGAATACAAAGTAAAGCGAACAAAAAAGGGAAATGGCGGAACATCAGGAAAATCTATTCTAACATTTGTGCTGATTCTTTTTGTGGTATTGATGATTGTTGCGCGTGGCGGCGGCGGACGCGGTGGTGGAATGGTGAGCAGAAAAGGATATGGTGATATCGCAGAAGCAATATTCTGGTCATCCATACTTGGTGGTGGCAGACGCAGCAGTGGCGGCGGCTGGGGAGGAGGAAGCGGTGGCGGATTTGGTGGCGGTGGTTTTGGTGGCTTCGGCGGCGGTAGCAGCGGTGGCGGTGGCGCCAGTGGGGGGTGGTAAGAAAAATAAGGAATAAGAAATATGAAATCAGGAATAAGAAAGTAATGATATTACTAAAAAGCCTTCCGCTTTCGGAAGGCTTTTTAGTTTAGTGCAGGTGAATAGGCGAATGGTCAAAAATGAATAAGCCATAAATAAAGAAAGCCTCCCATATGGAAGGCTTCTTTCTTGGTTGTAGTTGGAAAGTATAAAAACAAAACTTATTCCTTATTTCTTCTCTTCTGGTAATTTGCTTTTTACATAATCTGCCATTTCTTTTGCACCAGCGGCTTCTTTGGCATTTATGAGTGCTTTTAACGCTCCCAGAATAGTAGGATCGGTTTGGGGTCTGGCAGAAGCTGGAATCAGCTCTCTGAAAGCAAGAATGGCATCTACCGCCTGTTTAAACTCATTCATTTTTGTGAGCTTGGCAGCAAATGCTGCGTATGTGGCACTCATCTGTACTTTAGCAAAAGCCAGTGGCATTTTATCATAACTTTCAGATACCACTGCAAAAGCACTCTCATCACCATAAGTAATCAGTACTCCGGAAATAGATTCATTCAACCTGCCTTTCGAGGGAGATTTACTCAACTCTTTTGCCAGTGCAAGTGCAGACACACTATCAATGCCCGCAAGCGCATCAAGGCCAGCTCCCGCTAATGTATAGGAAGAATCTTTAGTAGCCTGAGTGAACAATGATTTATAACTCTCTTTTTTCAGATTGCCCAAAAAGTCAATGGCTTCGGCTTTAACGGTTCTCTTCGGATCATTTTTTGCGATCGCTTCCATCTTCGCAATTAATGCATCATCAGGCGTTACTTTACCCAGATTGGTAATAGCCAGTGAACGGATACGGAAATAAGGATCACTCAAGGCATCCATTAATAATTGAACAGCTGCCGGCTCTTTGATATTGTTGCCTGCAAAGGCCACTGCTTCTCTGCGATCGAGATAGTTGCCTGCATGCTTAAACTGGTGAATAAATTCGGCCAGTGTTTTATTGTCTTTTTTGTCAACCAGTAAATATTTGTCAGCATCAACATTGATCTGGTCAGGTTTCGATTTTACGGCAAAATTGAAAGTGTCCACTTTATTTTCCATCCAAACCTGATGTCTTGTTTTTTCATGGCCATGCCAGATATCAATGGTAAAGGGCAGCCTGAATACTTTATCTCCCGCCTGATTCTGTTTAATGATAACACTGGATTCCTGTTTTTCAGCATTGTATTGGTAACTGATATCAATGCGGGGGTGACCATTACCAAAATACCATTGGTTAAAGAACCAATTCAGATCTTTTCCGGTTACTTCTTCAAATGCCAGACGAAGTTTGTGGGCATTACCATTGCCAAATCTGTTAGCTGTAAGGTATTTATTCAGTGATGCAAAAAAAGCATCGTCACCAACTAGGTTGCGTAACATGTGTAAAATGCGACCACCTTTATTATAGCTGATAGCATCAAACATGTCTTCTTTGTCTTTGTAATAAAAACGAACCAGGTCGCGGGCCTGTTGGCCACTGCCTATATATCCGCGCATCTGGTTAAAATTTTCAAACATGGCTTCGTCTTTGCCATGTTTATATTCTGCCCATAAATACTGGCTGTAATCGGCAAAGCTTTCATTTACGGTAAGATTGCTCCAGCTTTCGGCGGTAACAAGATCGCCAAACCATTGGTGAAACAATTCATGAGCAATGGTAGATTCCCAGCCGTTACCGTCAACAAGTTCACGTGCATCCTGCTGTGCACTTTCCTGGTGCAGGGTAGCAGTGGTATTTTCCATGGCACCACTTACATAATCACGTGCAGTCATCTGACTGTATTTAACCCAGGGATATTCAACACCGAGTTTCTTAGAGAAAAAAGCCATCATTTCAGGTGTATCACCAAAAATTTTACGAGCTACTTTCTCATATTCTTTCTCTACATAGTAGTTTACTTCTTTTCCTTTATAAGTGTCTTTTACAATGGCATAATCACCTATGCCCATGAAGAACAGGTAAGGGGCATGGGGCTGATCCATCGACCAGGTGTCGGTTCGTGTACCATCAGCATTTTTCTTTTGTGCTATCAGTTTGCCATTCGAAAGTGATACATATTTATTCGGAACAGTCAGGTTAAATAACTGGGTTGTTTTCTGATTCGGACGATCAATAGTTGGTACCCATACCGAAGTGGCTTCTGTTTCACCCTGGGTCCAGATTTGTGTGGGTTTGTCTTTTTCTTCGCCCTTCGGGTTTACAAAATACAAACCTTTAGCATCGGTAATGGCAGCGCTGCCAGCCGCTTTAAACTCATTGGGTTTGGCCGTATAGTCGATGTAAACAGTATATCGTTCCCCTTTTTTATAGAGTTTGTCGAGTTTAATAGTTAAGAACAGGCTGTCGTATTGGTATTTCAGTGGAATGTTTTTTCCGGCTTTTACAATCGCTACCTGTTGAATATTCATCCCCTTAGCATCCAACTGCACAGAATCGGTAGCATAAAAATGGGGTTCGAGTGTAATCCATACTTTACCATTGAGGTAAGCTTTTTCATAATCGAATTTGGCATCCAGTCTGGTATGCACGAGGTCGTTAACCTTGGTGGCAAATGAGCGGTAGACCTTTTTCCAGTCCTCGGCCCCGGAAGTCTGGGCCATCACAAATGCCGGAACAAACGCAATCAGCAATAATAATCTTTTCATGTTCGAGTTTTAGTGGCCTAAAGATAAACCTGAAGCACAAGCGGAATGTTAGAATTTTACTAATGGTTGACAGGTTATTCACTCCTGTGGCAGGAGCAGATTAAAGCTGTAAATTTGTTGGTATGAATGGAGAGAAACCGATACGAAGTTGTTGTATAATATTATGGTTACTATTGATGGGGTTGGGTACAACTTCTGCACAGGCCACACATTATCTTTTCTTTCAGACAGAAAATAACAAACCATTTTATCTCAGGCTTATGGGAAGTACGCTTAGTTCCAATGCCAGTGGCTACCTGTTGATACCCAAAATTACTGATGGTAAATATGAAATACATATCGGCTTTGCACAGTCTGAAGTTGAACAACAATTCGAACTGGCAGTAGAAGGAAAGGACCTGGGGTTTTCCTTAAAACAGGAACTGGATAATAGCTGGAGTTTGTTTAATCTCGTAGATTTTACACAGAATAAGGGTAAAATGGTCGCCCCAGCACCCAGACCATACATAAAAACAGAAGATGAAGTTGTTGTGCAGCATGATGCAAAAGAGATAGAAAAGCAAATAGATAAAAAAGAGACCAAAAAAGGGGATACGGCGGCTAAAGCGGAGGCAGCTGTAAAAGAAATACCCAGAACAAAAACCGTATTGCCACAAATCTCAAAAATATATGACAGAACTTCATCCGAAGGTATAGATATGGTTTTTGTAGTAAATGGAACACCCAAAAGTGATACGGTGATTATATATGTGCCTGCTATCAAACCGCCTGGAATGGCAGGTGGAAATCTGAAAAACCGGCTCATGCCTGTACATAAAGCTGCAGAAATGGGTGCGAATACAGTCCAAGCTGCTATTTTCAACTCCTATAAAACGCCCTGATGCGATATTTTCTCTCTGTAGCCTACCAGGGAACCCATTATGCCGGTTTCCAGATACAGGATGGGCAGGACACCATTCAGTCGCAGGTGACTAAAGCGCTGGAAACGCTTTTCCGGGCAACTTTTGCACTTACAGGATCATCCAGAACTGACTCTGGGGTACATGCTATTCAGAATTATTTCCATTTTGATACAGATATGGAGCTTACAGCCAGGCACCAGTATAACCTCAATGCTTTGTTACCGGGTGATATTGCGGTTACAGGCATATTTAAGGTGGCTGAAACAGCTCATTGCAGGTTCGATGCGACGGAAAGAGTGTATAAATATCTGATATACAGGCATAAAAACCCTTTTCTGGCCAACAGGGGTTGGTTATACCCTTATCCATTGAACCTTGCAATACTGGAACATCTCTGTGTTGTGTTGATGGAATATGAGGATTTCAGCTCTTTTTCGAAAAGAAATACACAGGTGTTTACCTACCATTGTGCCATCAGTTCGGCGTACTGGGAGGCAAAGGGTAATGAGGAGCTCGAGTTTCATATTCGCTCAAACAGGTTTTTGAGGGGCATGATCAGGGGTATTGTAGGTACCATGATACGGATGGCGAGAATGGAGCAAACGATGGCAGAAGCGGAAGCGATGTTCAGGGCAGTTATAGAAGCGAAAGATTGCAGTAAAGCAGATTTCAGCACACCGGCACGTGGATTGTATTTGATGGAAGTAAATTATCCGGATGAATTATTGAAAACGGTAGAAAGAAATGAATGAGGAAGCGATATAAATGTATTGTTGATGATGGATCAGTAATGAGAAAATGAAGACTATAAAAAATAGTCTTCATTTTTTTTGTTGCTTGAAATGCTTTGTGGTAAAGGGTTTTAACATTTAACTGTAAAATAGTTTTGAAAAAGATTTGGCAGGGAACGATTCACGCTTATCTTTGCACCCCGCTTATAAAAAAAGAGGGTGTTCTTTGAAGGCAGCTACAGTGAATGGTGAAAGAAAAACAGAAAAATTTGAAATAAAATTTGCTGGTTTAAATAACACGCTTATCTTCGCCGCCCGTTCAACAAAACGGGAGTTCATTGAAGCAGGAAAGAGGGGTCAAAAAAATAAATATCGAATAAAATTTGGCAGTAAAAATTAACCTCTTATCTTTGCCGTCCGTTTGAAAAAAACGGTAGTTCTTAAAGTGATTTTGACAGCAAAAAAAGTTTGAAATTTCTTCAAATAATTTTGGCTGATAAAATAAAGACTCTTACCTTTGCAACCCCAACAAAATGGGTAGCCTCGAAAGAGTCGAAAAGATCTTTGAAAGTTTGGAAGCAACAGCACAATTAAACATAATTACAAATTAGTTTACTTGTAAGGTTAACAGCAATCAAAAACAATTAACACAATCCGACGTTAATTTCGATTATTTGAGATTAAGTCAGATCAAACAACATTTACAATGGAGAGTTTGATCCTGGCTCAGGATGAACGCTAGCGGCAGGCTTAATACATGCAAGTCGAGGGGCAGCATGAGTGTAGCAATACATTTGATGGCGACCGGCAAACGGGTGCGGAACACGTACACAACCTTCCTATAAGTGGGGAATAGCCCAGAGAAATTTGGATTAATACCCCGTAACATAATGATGTGGCATCACATTATTATTATAGCTTCGGCGCTTATTGATGGGTGTGCGGCTGATTAGATAGTTGGCGGGGTAACGGCCCACCAAGTCTACGATCAGTAGCTGATGTGAGAGCATGATCAGCCACACGGGCACTGAGACACGGGCCCGACTCCTACGGGAGGCAGCAGTAAGGAATATTGGTCAATGGACGCAAGTCTGAACCAGCCATGCCGCGTGAAGGATTAAGGTCCTCTGGATTGTAAACTTCTTTTATCTGGGACGAAAAAAGGCGATTCTTCGTCACTTGACGGTACCAGATGAATAAGCACCGGCTAACTCCGTGCCAGCAGCCGCGGTAATACGGAGGGTGCAAGCGTTATCCGGATTCACTGGGTTTAAAGGGTGCGTAGGCGGGCAGGTAAGTCAGTGGTGAAATCCTGGAGCTTAACTCCAGAACTGCCATTGATACTATCTGTCTTGAATATTGTGGAGGTAAGCGGAATATGTCATGTAGCGGTGAAATGCTTAGATATGACATAGAACACCTATTGCGAAGGCAGCTTACTACGCATATATTGACGCTGAGGCACGAAAGCGTGGGGATCAAACAGGATTAGATACCCTGGTAGTCCACGCCCTAAACGATGGATACTCGACATACGCGATACACTGTGTGTGTCTGAGCGAAAGCATTAAGTATCCCACCTGGGAAGTACGACCGCAAGGTTGAAACTCAAAGGAATTGGCGGGGGTCCGCACAAGCGGTGGAGCATGTGGTTTAATTCGATGATACGCGAGGAACCTTACCTGGGCTAGAATGCTATTTGACCGTGGGTGAAAGCTCATTTTGTAGCAATACACAGATAGTAAGGTGCTGCATGGCTGTCGTCAGCTCGTGCCGTGAGGTGTTGGGTTAAGTCCCGCAACGAGCGCAACCCCTATCATTAGTTGCCAACAGGTAATGCTGGGAACTCTAATGAAACTGCCGCCGTAAGGCGTGAGGAAGGAGGGGATGATGTCAAGTCATCATGGCCTTTATGCCCAGGGCTACACACGTGCTACAATGGGCAGGACAAAGGGCTGCAACACAGTGATGTGAAGCCAATCCCAAAAACCTGTTCTCAGTTCAGATCGTAGTCTGCAACTCGACTACGTGAAGCTGGAATCGCTAGTAATCGTATATCAGCAATGATACGGTGAATACGTTCCCGGACCTTGCACACACCGCCCGTCAAGCCATGGGAGTCGGGTGTACCTAAAGTCGGTAACCGTAAGGAGCTGCCTAGGGTAAAATCGATGACTGGGGCTAAGTCGTAACAAGGTAGCCGTACCGGAAGGTGCGGCTGGAATACCTCCTTTTAGAGACGGCTTTAACCGGCTGTTGCTTTCACAAACTTTCATTATTTAGTTCTTTAAAAAGTACTATTAGTACCCGAATCAGACCCGTAGCTCAGTTGGTTAGAGCGCTACACTGATAATGTAGAGGTCACCAGTTCAACTCTGGTCGGGTCTACTAGTTAAGCTTCAACTCAGAAGCTAAAACCATGGGGGGTTAGCTCAGTTGGCTAGAGCATCTGCCTTGCACGCAGAGGGTCATCGGTTCGACTCCGATATCCTCCACATTAAGTAGAATAAGTGAGAGGGTGCGGTTTTAAAAGTTCTTTCAAACATTAGATGTTGGCAACAGGCCAAAAGGATCGAATCCTTAACATCTGCAACTGTATAAGTTGTAACCTGAATCTTGGTTCTTGAATCTTGGTTCTTTACACTTTTACTTTAGCTCTTTGACATATTGGGAAAGCGAAATCAATAACAAGAAGGTTATGACTCTTATGCAAGGTCATAACTGATAAATTTTTTAAAGCGAATAAGGGCGCATGGTGGATGCCTAGGGTCTGAGAGGCGATGAAGGACGTGGTAAGCTGCGATAAGCTACGGGGAGCTGCACACGAGCGTTATATCCGTAGATTTCCGAATGGGACAACCTAATATACTGAAGGTATATTACTCGAAAGAGAGCCAACCCCGAGAACTGAAACATCTAAGTACCGGGAGGAAAAGAAAACAACAGTGATTCCCTAAGTAGTGGCGAGCGAAAAGGGAATAGCCCAAACCGGGTCGGCGTGCCGATCCGGGGTTATAGGACTGCATTTAGAAAGCATTATCAAACTGAATCATCTGGAAAGATGAGCCATAGCAGGTGATAGCCCTGTAAGTACAAATTAATGCGGACGAGCAGTATCCTGAGTAATGCGGGACCGGAGGAATCTTGCATGAAGTTGCCAGCACCATCTGGTAAGGCTAAATACTCCTCAGACACCGATAGTGAACCAGTACCGTAAGGGAAAGGTGAAAAGCACCCCGAACAGGGGAGTGAAATAGTACCTGAAACCGTGCGCCTACAAGCGGTCGGAGCTCTGCAATATGAGTGACGGCGTGCCTTTTGCATAATGAGCCTACGAGTTACTCCTAACTGGCGAGGTTAAGTTCATATTTAACGGAGCCGAAGCGAAAGCGAGTCCAAATAGGGCGATTAGTCAGTTGGGGTAGACGCGAAACTTTGTGATCTATCCATGGGCAGGTTGAAGGTTAGGTAAAACTAACTGGAGGACCGAACCCGTTGACGTTGAAAAGTCTTGGGATGACCTGTGGATAGGGGTGAAAGGCCAATCAAACTGAGAGATAGCTCGTTCTCCCCGAAATGTTTTTAGGAACAGCGTTGCATATAGAAGTTTATTAGAGGTAGAGCTACTGATTGGGCTAGGGGGCTTCACCGCCTACCAAACCCTGACAAACTCCGAATGCTAATAAATATCTGCAGCAGTGAGGCTTTGGGCGCTAAGGTCCAGGGCCGAGAGGGAAATAACCCAGATTAGCAACTAAGGTCCCTAATACGTAGTTAAGTTGATCAAACGAGGTGGGATTTCTATAACAGCCAGGATGTTGGCTTGGAAGCAGCCATTCATTTAAAGAGTGCGTAACAGCTCACTGGTCGAGAGATCCTGCACGGAAAATAATCGGGCATCAAACTACGAACCGAAGTTCTAAATTTCCGCCTTGTGCGGAAGTGGTAGGGGAGCATTGAAATCTGCACAGAAGGTGTACGGCGACGTATGCTGGAGCGATTTCAAAAGAAAATGTAGGCATAAGTAACGATAATTAAAGTGAAAAACTTTAACGCGAAAAGTCTAAGGTTTCCTGATCAACGTTAATCGGATCAGGGTTAGTCTGGTCCTTAGGAAAACCCGAAAGGGGCATCTGATGGAAAGCTGGTTAATATTCCAGCACCTGCTATGCATTAAAAGTGACGCAGGGACGTGGTGGTTGCGTACGGACGGAAGTGTACGCCTGAGTGGAGTCTTCGGACAAAGCGAAACCATAAAATCCCTGCCAAGAAAAGCGAGTATAGCAGCCAGTACCGGAATCCGACACAGGTAGACGGGATGAGTATTCTAACGCGCTCGGGTGAGCCGTGGAGAAGGAACTAGGCAAATTGACGCTGTAACTTCGGGATAAAGCGTACCGCAGCGATGCGGTCACAGTAAAATGGTTCAACCAACTGTTTAACAAAAACACAGGGCCCTGCAAAAACGTAAGTTGACGTATAGAGCCTGAAACCTGCCCGGTGCTGGAAGGTTAAGGAAGGGTGTTCGGCGCAAGCCAAAGCTCCTGACTGAAGCCCCAGTAAACGGCGGCCGTAACTATAACGGTCCTAAGGTAGCGAAATTCCTTGTCGGGTAAGTTCCGACCTGCACGAATGGTCTAATGAGTTGAACACTGTCTCCTCCACGAGCCCGGTGAAATTGTAGTATCGGTGAAGATGCCGGTTACCCGCCACGGGACGGAAAGACCCCGTGAACCTTCACTACAACTTTGCATTGATTTTGAGCAACAAATGTGTAGGATAGTTGGGAGACTTTGAAGCAGTGTCGCCAGGCATTGTGGAGTCATCGTTGAAATACCAACCTTTTGTTGCTTAGAACCTAACCCTGAACAAGGGGACATTGCATGGTGGGTAGTTTGACTGGGGTGGTCGCCTCCTAAAAAGTAACGGAGGCTCGCAAAGGTACCCTCAGTACGGTTGGTAATCGTACGTAGAGCGCATTAGTAAAAGGGTGCTTGACTGTGAGGCAAACACGCCGAGCAGGAGCGAAAGCTGGCTAAAGTGATCCGGTGGTTCTGCATGGAAGGGCCATCGCTCAAAGGATAAAAGGTACTCCGGGGATAACAGGCTGATCTTACCCAAGAGCTCATATCGACGGTAAGGTTTGGCACCTCGATGTCGGTTCGTCACATCCTGGGGCTGGAGAAGGTCCCAAGGGTTCGGCTGTTCGCCGATTAAAGTGGCACGTGAACTGGGTTCAGAACGTCGCAAGACAGTTCGGTCCCTATCTGTGGTGGGCGCTAGTAAATTGAGTGGACATGACCTTAGTACGAGAGGACCGGGTCGTACGTGCCGCTGGTGTATCTGTTGTGCCGCCAGGTGCAATGCAGAGTAGCTATGCACGGACAGGATAAACGCTGAAAGCATCTAAGCGTGAAACCTTCCACAAGATGAGTTTACTTTTAAGGGTCGTCAAAGACTATGACGTTGATAGGCTATAGGTGTAAAGCTGGTAACAGCAAAGCCAAGTAGTACTAATTGCCCGTAAGCTTTATTTTTTTTCTTGTTATCATTTCCTTCCCAATATGTAACTTATTGTCACTGGTTTATTACCATGATTTAAAATCTTATGGTGGTTTTGCCGGGGGTGTTCACCTCTTCCCATTCCGAACAGAGAAGTTAAGTCCCCCATGGCCGATGGTACTTGCATTTTGCTGGGAGAGTAGGTAGCTGCCATATTTATTGAAAGCCTCATCTTAACCGGTGGGGCTTTTTTATTGCCGTATACTAAACAAAAATGATGGCCGATGGTACTTTCCGCCTCAGGCGGATGGGAGAGTAGGTAGCTGCCATATTTATTGAAGCCTCACTGTTTATTCAGTGAGGCTTTTTTGTTTGATGCAATCATCTAAGAGTCTCTACTGATAGTTTCTTATTCAACTTTTTTTCTTTTATAAGTAAATCACTCAGTTGTTTTATTTTCCTTCAACAACTCCTTTCTTATTACTTATTTCGTTACTTTACATCTAGCCCCTACACATATCCAATGACCCAGGAAAAGAAACTAAACCTTTTTCAGAAATTTCTACGTACCGGTGTTCACGCTGATACATCTTTCATTGAAACACAGCGGGCATACATGTTTAACCTGTTTATCCTGATAGGTTCGCCCTTTGCCATTCTATCCTTAATCATCAACCTGGCACATAACGCATATTTTCCGGCGGTGGTTAATATCGCACAACTTATCAGTTTTGGTGTTGCACTTTGGATTGCTATAAAAGACAGGTATAAACAATTGAGGGTAGTAGTATTGGTATCGCTGACTGTGTTATCGATGATCGCATCTTATATCTATCACAACTCGGGTGAATACAGATTTTTACTGATGATTTTAGCGGCCATTATTCTCTTTGATAAAGATTGGCAATACCTCGTTTACGCTATGGGTACCGCACTGGTATTTGTTTTTCTGAGATTGACCTATACACCCAATCTGGAGAGTTTACCCATTCCGGAGATTATTGCTACCTGTTTGAAAATGTTTTTACCCTTACTTCTCTTCATACTGGCACTCCTGTATTTCAAAACTATTTATTTTAAAAATCTCTACCAGTTAGAAAATGCCAATATGGAGTTGAGGTTTGCACAAGACCAGAAAGAAAGAATTTTGGGAACTGTTGCACACGATCTTAGAACACCTATCTCCAATATTTCAGGGATCACTAAATTGATACAGGCTGGAGATATTTCAAAAGAGGAACAATTAAAGTTCTTCGCCATGATTGATCATGCATCACATAGTGCACTGATGTTAATCAACGATTTATTGCAACACAGTGATAGTGGAAATGAAACGGGTCAGTTTAAAAAAGTAGAATTGAATCAGCAACTCAGCGAATGGTATCCTTCTTTTGAATTCAGAGCAAGGGGAAAAAAAATTCGGGTGAATGTTCAATATTGTGTAGAGAACCTGCCCGTAAATATTGATGTGGATCGTATAGAAAGGGTAATGGCCAATCTGATTACAAATGCTGTTAAATTCAGTAGAGAAAATTCTGAAATTATTATACACACAAAAAGAGAACCTAATTTTGCCTATATCACAGTGACCGACCACGGCATTGGAATACCCCAGGAAAAACAGGAAAATATTTTCGACTTATTTGGACATGGCAAAAGAACAGGAACAGCCGGCGAAAAAGGCTTTGGTATGGGGCTTTCTATTTGTAAACAAATAGTGGAACAACATAAGGGGAAAATAACTGTCGAAAGTGAAGAAGGCAAAGGGACAGTGTTCTCTGTACGAATTCCCATTTCAAATAGCTGACCCCTTACGCTACATCTTCACCGGTGGAAGCTGCTAACAATTTAAACCAGTCTTCTCTCTCTAAAATAATACCAGACGCATTTTTAGCTTGAATAAGTCTTTCAATTTTGGTGGTACCTATAACGGGTAAAATGCCTGAAGGATGCCTGTGTAACCAGGCCAGTAAAATCTCATTTACACCGGTTTCATATTTTTCGGCCAGTACAGTAGCCGTGCTGATGATACTTCTGAATCTCGGGTGGCTGTCATCATTCAGAATACCACCTCCCAAAGGAGCCCAGGCCATTGGTACAATCTGGTATTGCATACATTGATCTAGCATACCATTGGTAAAAGGTGGTAGATGTAAAATGGAAATTTCAAGCTGGTTATATTCAATCCTAGTATATTTCATCAGCGTTTCAACCTGATGAGGATAAAAGTTAGATACACCGAACTGAAGAATTTTTCCCTGCTGCTTCAACATCTCAACAGCAGTAGCAACCTCGGCAGGATCCAGCAAGGGGTCAGGCCGATGAATTAACAATAAATCTAAATGATCAGTTCTAAAGTTTTCAAGAGACTGTTCTACCGAACTGATAATATGCTGGGCAGAAGTATTGTACGATTTTACCTGGTGTGAAGGGCGGTTTTCTGTTTTCATCTGAATACCACATTTACTAATGATACGCAGATGTGCCCGTAAAGAAGGGTTTTCCTGTAAAGCAGCACCGAATTCTGCCTCCGTAGTATAACCACCATAGATATCAGCATGATCAAAAGCAGTAATACCATTTTCAAGACAGGCTTCAATCATCTGCAGATAATCAGCGGTGGAAAAACCTGTACCCCATTTTCCCCAGCGCATACAACCGGCTACAGGTGTTTTAATTACAGATACTGTATTCATGCCTCCAAATTAAAGAAAGGAATAGAAATGTTCATCAGTAAACATAAAAAACCCCAACAATGTTAACTGTCGGGGTTTGAAAATGCTGTAGTTGTAGTAGATTAATACCTGTTATATCCACCACCGCCGCCACCGTTACCACGATCGCGGTTGTATCCGCCACCGCCTCCACGGTTGCCACCACCACCAAATCCACCACGGCCGCCGCCGCCGCCAAAGCTCTTCTTTTTGAAGCCGCCTCTTTCACCTTCAGGGCGTGGGGTAGATTCGTTTACTACGATCTTGCGACCTAACACTTCTGTGTCGTGAAGGGCACTGATAGCAGTACGGGCAGCCTCGTCATCAGACATTTCAACGAAACCGAAACCTTTGCTACGGTCGTTATTGAATTTGTCGGTAACAATTTTGGCACTCGTTACTTCACCATAGGGAGTAAACAGGTTCTGCAGATCATCACTGGTCATGTTCCAGTTCAGATTTCCAACGTAAATGTTCATGTTCTTTTTAAAAATTAAGTGATCAAAAACCAATGAGAAACCAGCAACCAAAAATCCTGAAACATTTACGTAAAAACGTTCTGAGATATGGAAGACCTTTCATTGGACTACCGAAGATAGGGAATTTGGGGGATTGACAAGTTTTTTTCGCCCCGGGGATTTTTTAGGTCAAAATCAGTAAAAAATACCGACAAATCGGTATGAAAAAGCCCCCACAGTACACTGTGGGGGCAGGAAAAACTTGTTTTCGGACGATTATTCGCCTACTACTTCAAAGTCAACTTCAGTAACATGACCGTTACCAAAATCAATAGAAGCCTTGTAAGCACCCAGTTCTTTTACGTCGTCTACGATGCTGATACGCTTACGATCGATCTCGTAACCTTTCTGGTCACGGATAGCGCGGGCAATCTGCAGAGAAGTAATGGTTCCGAAGATTTTACCACTGGTACCGGTTTTAGCACCCAGTTTAACAGGAGAGGCTTTCAGCACTTCGATCACTTTATTGATCTCAGCCAGCATGGCCGCTTCTTTCTTCGACTGTACTTTCAAACGCTCTTCTAATTGTTTGAGGTTAGAAGGATTTGCTTCTACAGCGAACTTCTGTGGGATCAGGAAATTTCTGGCATAACCGTTTTTAACGTTTACCAGTTCATTACGACCACCCAGGTTATCTACGTCCTGAATTAAAATTACTTGCATGTTTGTTTGTTTAGTTCCCAAGAGCCCAGAGAATATCATGTCTCTGTCTCCCGACTTTACCGGGATTAGGGAAGGTGACTAATTAATTTTACTTCAACAGATCCGTTACATAAGGCAACAGCGCCATCTGGCGTGCTTTCTTAACTGCATCAGATACTTTACGCTGATATTTCAGTGAGTTACCACTCAAACGGCGAGGCAATAATTTACCCTGCTCGTTGATGAATTTCTTCAGGAACTCGATGTCTTTGTAATCAACGTATTTAATGCCATATTTTTTGAAGCGGCAGAATTTTTTCTTTGGCTTCTCCTGTTTGATAGCGGTCAGGTATTTGATCTCATTCTTTGCCATGATTAACCCTCCGTTTTTTCAGTTACAGCAAATCCGCCATTTCTTTTTCTGTAGTTGTACTCGACGGCGTATTTATCGAGTTTGGTTACCATGTGACGCATTACTTGCTCGTCACGTAAAAGCTGGATCTTCAATTTTTCGTTGAGATCAGTTGGAGCACTGTACTCCAGGATCCAGTAAATACCTGTTGTTTTTTTCTGGATCGGATAAGCCAGTGATTTTAAACCCCATGGGTTGCTGAATACAGTAGATCCACCATTTTCTTTGATGAAATCTTCGTACTTCTTCTGGGAAGCTTTGAAATCTTCTTCAGACAGCACCGGAGTGAAAATCACCATCAATTCGTAATTACTCATTACCTGAATTTTTAGGTTTTTAAATTGGTTTTTCCCAGTGGATTCCTCCAACATTGCTGTCAGGGGAAAATCTGCCAATAACAGATTTGGGGCTGCAAAGGTAAGGGATTGGAAGGAAAAAAGGAAGGAAAAGTCGGAAAGACCGGAAGACCGGAAATTATTTCGGCTGTAAAGATATAATACCTGCCTGCTTTCGGACTTCCGACTTTCGGTCTTCCGGACTCATTGATAATCAGCTGCATTTCTTAGAAAAACCATGTAAACCGGGAAATGATCGCTGTAGCCACCCCTGTACCGGTTTCCCTCCCAGGTTCTCATAGGATAGCCCTTGTAGCGCCCAGTGTACTCGGCCAGATAGGACGGGTTGTAGATATGGTCCCTGAAAAAATGGTAACCGGGGCTGTTTTTATCGAGCCAGCTTTGCGAAAGCATGATCTGGTCAAACAAACCCCAACGATCCCGATGCGCCAAAGTACCCACCCCCTTTTTCAGCCAACTACCCCACGGGTTGAATAAATCGCCCGGTGTAAGTGCTGCTGTTTTCTCTTTAACCCTTAATCCTTCCCTGATACTCCTGTCACCCGGATCATCATTCATATCACCCATCACAATCAGTTTTGCAGCAGGATTTTTTACCTGAATCGAATCAATATGTTTTCTGCATACGCCAGCCGCAGCCATACGAGCCGGATCACTTCTTTTCTGACCACCTCTTCTGCTTGGCCAGTGACTTACATAAATGTGTACCGTATCTGAATGCAATAAACCTTTACAGTATAAAATATCTCTTGTAAAACGTTCGTCCTTACTATTACCCGGTAAAGCCACAAATAATTTTTGTGCTTCAAGCGGAATAAAATAAGAGGGATTGTAAAGGAGGGCTACATCAACACCTCTGGCATCTTTTGATGAAGCATGTACAATATGATAATTTCTTTTCTGTAAAACAGGATGCTGAACAAGAAACTGCAGTACCGTGTCGTTTTCAATTTCTGCTACACCCAGTATAATTAAACCATTGTCAGCATAAGTTGTTCCTATCTCACTGATAACTCTTGATAGTTTATTGAGTTTGTCTTTGAAAATAGCAGTGCTATATTTCTTTACACCCTGCGGTGTAAAATCATCATCGTTGATTAAAGGATTGTCAATGGTGTCATATAAATTCTCCAAATTGTAAAAACCAATTACGGCAACCTGATATCGCTTCACTTGTGATGAAGCGGTTAAAGAGAATTGTAATACGGCCAGTATGAAGAGGATGTTTTTCATAACAAAAAATTGAAAATGATTACGCTAAATACATCTTTTCATGACCGTATTTCCCGCAAAAATGATCGATGGTTATGCAAGTTGTTTTGTTGATTTCTATTTTGAGTGAAACAATTTGTATGATGCGTTTTATTTTTTGTGCAGCTCATTTGTGCTGTTGTCTGGAAGTGCTTGCTTCACTCAACAAAACAGATACCATTCCTGCTAAATACGACAGTAGTTTAGTACAGCTTTTGCTAAGCCAGGAATCAATGGAAGCGAACGCTGTGTTGATGTCTGAACAGGAAAGAAGTACAACAGCAGCCACAGTATCGCCATTGTATGGAGAGAAAGATGTGTTTCTGCAAATGGCAGCCTTTCATTTCAGCGCCATGCGTTTCAGGTATAGAGGGTACGATGCATCTCTTTCTGCTACACTCATCAATGGGTTATTGTTGAACGACCTTCAGCAGGGAAATCCTGCATGGTCATTGTGGAACGGTCTTTCACAAGTAATGCGAAACAGTATTGATTTTACAGCCCATCGTTTTCAAGACAACTGGCTCGGCGATCCGGGTATTACAACCAGTACCGATATGCGTGCACTTGCACAACGAAAGCAACTGCAATGGGGTTATGCCAGATCCAACAGAACTTATACGCATCGCTATCATTTTTCTTATGCAACAGAATTCAATCAAAGAGGATGGTCATGGGCGATGGCAACAAATGTTCGCATGGCTTCAGAAGGGTACAGAACAGGTTGCTCATACGAATCGGTAGCGTATTATGCCGCCATCGATAAACAATTTAAAAAAGCAGGGTTGCTGTCATTGATTCTTTTTGGCTCCATACAGCAATACGGCAAACAGGCTGCTGTTACCGCAACTGTAACAGATTTAATGGGCATAGCGTATAATCCGAACTGGGGTTACCAGCAAGGCAGGAAAAGAAATGCGGCACTTACAGGTCAGCATATGCCTGTTGCTATTCTTTCTTACGAATGGAATCCCGATAACCAGTCGGCATGGATCACAAGCCTGGGAGCTGTAGCAGGTAAAAGAACCGATACCGGTCTGGATTGGTACCAGGCAGCAGATCCGCGACCAGATTATTATCGTTATCTGCCAGCCTATCAAACAGATAGTTTACTGCAAGGCCAGGTAACTGAAGCATGGCGGGAGAATAAAGACTTACAACAGATCAACTGGCTGCAGCTTTATACCATTAATCGTAATTCTTTTGAACGAATTGATGATGCAAATGGAACAAACCAATCTGTATCAGGCAAGCGTGCCCATTATTTACTCGAGCAAAGGGTGGTTAATACAAAAAGATGTTTGTTGAGTAGTCATTACCGGGCAAGGTGGAATAACAATTGGAATATTGCGACCGGTTTTCAATTCAGCTATCAGCAAAATCATCAGTATAAAAAAGTGTATGACCTTTTAGGAGCAGATTTTTATGTAAACCGGAACCAGTTTGCTGAAACGGATTTTCCGGTAAACCAGGAAGCCATTCAATTTGATATGGATCGTCCGAATCGTATTCTCCGCCAGGGCGATCAATATGGGTATGATTATATATCTTCTATTGCACTCACCAATATATGGGCAGAAGTGGAGCATCAGACAAAGCGAATGGATTATCTCCTGGGTATCCGTTTTTCCAAAACAGCATTTAAACGTATCGGTCTGGTACGAAACGGTCTTTTTCCACGGCACTCGAAAGGGGATGCTGTTACGAATCATTTTTTTGATCCGTACATAAAGCTAGGGCTGACATTGAAGTTGCATGCAAAACATACACTTGGTTTTTTAGTGCAGGCACAAAGCAAAGCACCTTTATTTGATAATGTATATATCGCTCCGCGAATGCGCGACACCCGGCAGGAGTATCCAATGAGCGAAACATTGGTTAATACAGAAATCATGTATCGTTTATTGTTACATAAGTTAAAAGCCCGTGTAAGCTTTTATCATACGAGTTCACGTGATGGAATGAATGTTCTCACGTTTTATCACGACGGTTACAGGAATTTTGTAAATTATGCGATACAAAACATCGATCGTCAATACACAGGTGTTGAGTCGGCTATTTCCTGGGAACTGAATGAGCGATGGGAGTGGACACTCGCTTTTACCAAAGCTCTACATCTGTTTACCAGCAGGCAATCTGTAACAGTGAGTCTTGATAACAACGAAGCTTTGCTCGATAAAATGGAAGTTTATTCAAAAAACTTTCGCATTGGCGGTTCACCTCAACAGGTAATAGGAACAGGTATCGGCTATCGCACAGCAAATTTTTTTTTGCTGCAGGCAAACGCCAGTTTTTATAATGACCAATGGCTGGAGTTTAATCCGTTGCGAAGAACTTATGAAGTACTCGAAGGCGTTCAAAAAGGTAGCGAACAATGGTATAAGATCATTAAGCAGTCCAGGTTAGCTTCTGCTGTGTTGCTGAATGTATTTATAGGGAAGGGCTTCTCCATTCGAAATGTATACCATAAAAAGCCAGTTCGATTTTTCTGTACCGCTGGCATCAATAACCTGTTAAATAAACAAAGCATAATTACCGGCGGTTATGAGCAACTCCGTTTTGATCAGGAAACAAAGAACCCTGATCGTTTCCCTCCCAAATTATTTTATGGATATGGGTTGAATTATGCCCTGTCTGTTTCACTGAGTTTTTAACCCATGATATATGAAAATGAAAACCTGTGTTTACTTATTGCTTTCCGTTCCCTTTTTAATGGGTATCAGTAATTGTCATAAACCATTTGATGAACCGCCGGAATACAATGGTCCCATGGTCAGTTCCAATACAAGTATTGCGGCGCTTAAGAAATTGCACCTGCTCAATAATTTCGAAAAAATCATGGATGATCTGATCATCGAAGGGGTCGTCATTGCCAACGATCAGACCGACAATTTTTATAAATCGATCGTTATACAGGATAGTACAGGCGGTATTACCATCCGGCTGGATGGATATTCTCTGTTCAATGTATACCCGGTTGGCAGAAAAATATTTGTAAGACTAAAAGGGTTGTGGATGGGCGATTATGCAGGAATGATTCAATTGGGTGCAGGTGTTGATCGTTCTGATCCTTTGTCGCCACAATTGTCTTCCGTTCCCCAACCGTTATTCGACAGAATATTGATCAAGGGGCCATTACAGCAAATACTGCTGCCTAAGAAAGTAACCATAAAGGAGTTGGATGACAGCCTTCAAAGCACATTGATTACATTGATGAATGTTGAATTCGCCAGTTCCGACACAGGAAAACCTTATGCCGATGCCATCAACAAACAGGCGGTAAGTCATACACTGAGAACCTGTGGAATAGGAACTGTATATGTAAGAACCGGTGGTTTTGCCCGTTTTGCACCTGCTTTAACAGCCAGAGGCAATGGTGAGATAACAGGTGTATACAGTATTTTCAGAACACAAAAACAATTATTACTCAGAGATACCAGTGATGTAAAACTCGATGGGTTAAGGTGTACACAGCTAGGACCCAAACAAATGTTTGTGGAAGATTTTTCAGGCCAGTTGAACGATAGTGTCATTCAGTTGCATAACTGGATGCATATTGCGGAAACAGGAGATCGTTATTTCCTGGCAAAAACAGTATCTGGAAATACCTATGCTGAAATCGGTGCTTTTGCTACAAGAGAACAGTCTGTCATCAGTTGGCTGATTATGCCGCGTATTGATCTTGATTTTTCTTCCAACGAAATATTGCGTTTTCAAACGAAAGATGGGTTCGACAATGGGGCTGTATTACAGGTTTTATATTCCACGAATTATGATGGAAGCAGTTCACCATGGAAAGCAAAGTGGAACAGATTTGATGCCATTATATCAAAGGGTTCCGTTTCAGGTTATGCAAAAGAATGGGTGTCGTCAGGTGATATCAGTTTACATGCCTTGAAAGGGAAAATACATATTGCATTTCGTTATGAGGGTAGCGATCCGCCGGCACAAGCAGCAAAACTTACCACTACTTTCAGAATTGATCAAATACAAGTACTGGGTAATTAAATAAAAACGCCTCACTTAGTGAGGCGTTTTTATTTATTAAAGATCATTCATTACCTGATCTTGATCAGTTGTACTACTTTTCTTTCCCGCCCTTGCAGCAGTTCAGCATAATATGTACCTGGATTCAGACGATGACCAACCTGTACTGTACTATTGGCATTCAAGTTATTCCTGCTTTCCACCGCTCTGCCACTTGCATCAGTTATGCGTAACTGAACAGCTTGCTGATTTTTTGCAGTCAGCTTGAGTGTGAAATAATGATTGCTTGGATTCGGCAATACAACAACGCTTAGCTGGTCAGCAACTTCTTCAGTGGCTTTTGCTGCATCATTTACCGAACTGTTTCCATAAACAACACTGCATCCCTGTTGAGTGCAGCTTCCCAGTTTATCTCCGGAATGGTTGCGTAAATGAGCATCTACTGCATTGGTATTCAGTTCAAGAGTCTGGTTGTTGTGGCAGAGATACACTTTCTTGCCATTGCTACCCGGTACCCTTATGTCTTTCACACAGAAGCTTACAGAAGCTGTAGCGGTACATCCGTTTGCGTTGGTAACGGTTACAGTAAACTGATAATTACCTGCAGCTGTTGGTGCAAATACAGGATTAGCAATATTATAGTTGTTTAAGCCTGTACTGCCTGTCCAACTGTAAGTGTAAGGTGCACCACCGGTTGCAACCACATTCAATGTAGCAGATTGTGCACCATATCCAAGATAGATATTGCTGGCAATACCACCGGTGTTGGTTGTTTCTGATGGTGTGATACTGATACTTGCAGACGCATTGTTACCTGTAACAAATACCATCACATTAGTGGATGATGTGTTGCCATTAACATCTGTAACTGTAAACAGTATTGAATTGCTGCCAATATTGCTGCAATTGAAGCTGGTTTTCGCAAGACTCATGCTCGCAATTCCACAATTATCAGAACTGCCATTATTGATGTCATTTACAGCAACCGATGCTACACCATTTACAAGCATAACTATTGCTGATTTTGTAACCAATGTTGGCGGTTGGTTGTCGATAACGGTTATTGATTGATGAGCAGTGTCTGATATATTTCCGTGAATATCAGTCGCTGTCCAGATAACAATGGTAGTACCAACCGGGAACTGGGTCGGTGCATTATTGGTAACCGATGCAATACCGCAGTTGTCGGCCACTGAAGTTGCGCCCAATGAGGCAATGGTTGCATAACATGCTCCATTGTCATTTACAACACTTATGGCTGCAGGTGCCTGGATGGTTGGTTTTTGATTGTCGGTAACCGTAATGAGTTGTTCTTTGATACTGCTGTTGCCATAAATATCTGTGGCCGTCCAGGTAACTTTTGTTACGCCAACAGGGAAGCTTTGCGGTGCATCGCTTGTGATAGACACGATAGTATTGAAACCTGTTACAGCAGGTGTTGGTAATGTTGTAGTGGTTGAACATGTACCCGGATCTGTAAAGAATCCAAGATCGGTAACGCTGATAGTTGGTTTGCTAAAATAACGCCAGTCGTATTTTGTAATAACAGGGAAGTGATCAGACGTGGTACTTGCATAACCATTGATCAGCGTTAACACATCCCTGAACACTTTTGCAGAATTCTGTACATAGGCAATACTCATTTCACTTGAAGTGATGACATGGTCAATCATATCAGGGAAAGATGCGGTTGAACTGTTACCCGTTAAACTTAATGGCAAAGTAATGGGTGTATAATTAGTGGCATCATTCAGGAATGAACTGTATGAGCTCACGGTAACCGGTGTCATTTCAGTTGTAATGGTTTTGTCGAAATCATCATTCATATCACCGAGTATGATGATACGGCTGTTCGGGAAGAATGCATCGAGTGAATCTTTTAATTCATCGGCGCCTGCTTTTCTTCTTTCATAGCCTTCAATTTTATCTGCAGTATTACCTGTATTTGCTTTGGCGTGTATCACAATAAAATCAACCACACTTGTCGCACCATTGAGTGTTACCTCTGCCTGCATAAGGAATGGAAAACGTCCGCTGGCCCAACTGTTAAAAGCATTTCCGGTACTTGCTTTCAGGATAGGTCTTGCACTCAATTTTTTCACCACATCTTTATTGTAGATGAAACCTAATTTCTGTGCACCGGCATAATCGGGGTCGTTTACATCATCGGCGTAAGAACCATAGCTGTTTACTACATATCCATAATTGCCCGGTAAAGCTTCGGCTACAGCTTTAAAACGTAATGTGTCAACAATTTCAACAAGTGCATATACATCCGCTTTTAGTGTATTCAATACTGTCTGAACATTTTGCTGCTGAAGATCTTTGTTGGTTGGTCCCAAACCAGATGCGGTACTGCCAAACCATTCCATGTTCCAGTTCACGACTTTCAATGTTCTCAATGAAGTACCTGTAAAACTCATACCCGTTACAGTGATATTGATATTTGTAATGACCGCACTAAGCTGGCCTGTGTAATTTTGATCGGCAGCTACAGGTCTGAAACGTGCATAAATGGTTTTGCGTGTATTGGCGTTAGCGGCAGGAATGGTTAAGGAAGAACCAAAACTGGTGCCGTCGAGACTGATCTCAAATCCGCTTGGTGCAGCTACATGGATATCTGTTGCTACATTATATCCTTCTACAGAGAATGTTCTGTTGGCAGATGTTTGTCCATTGGCTACATAATCAAAATCAATATTTCCGCCACGGATATCAACACCAGGTGCAGCCGGAGTTGCAGAGTTGATAATGCTGAAATCATCAAGTGTCCATCTGGCCGCATTTAAAGTGGGAGAGGAAGTGTACACGTAAGCCACATGTACATTTGCAGTTTTATAGGCAGTCAAATCAATCTGATCACTGGTGGTCCATACATCGGATTCAGGTTCTGCAAACCGGCCATTGATTTCTGTCCATTGTGCCAGGTTAGGATCGCCCGTTCCGGTATAATTTGTGGAGACCATGAGTTTTAAAGAGGGTCCTGCAAAACGAACACGCGATGCAAAACTCAACAATGGATAATCAAAACCAGATAAATCAAAAGCAGGTGAAATAAGCCAGTCTTCATTGGTCTGGGCACCACTTACAAAACCATTGATCTGAATACCGTTTCCTGTTTTACCAAACGTAGTACATCCCCAAACCTGGGCACCGCTAACACTATATTGTGTAAAACCTCCGGGAAGATTATTAACGCAATCATTAAAATTAAAACTGGTAGGAGGTGCTCCTGTGCTAAAGCTCCATGTATTCGGAGCAATGCCAGCAAAAGCATTTCCACCCAGGTCAACCAAAGCGCCTGCATCAATGGTTACATAATACGATTTGAATGCAGCAAGATTCGTATTCAGACTTACTGTTTCTGCAGCGATGGTAATGGCTGGATCATTTATGTTGAATACCTGACTTGTACCATTGGTGGTATTGTGTAAAGTAATATTACCCGTTCCCGGAACAATGGTTTCGTTGAATGAAAGCGATATTGAACCGAAAGGCGTAATGCCTGTTGAGCCTGGAGCAGGGTTATAACTATTTACCAATGGTGCAGTTATATCACCAGGTGTATACCCTCTTACAATAAGATTGTCAATACTGATCTTAGGTCTTGATCCAGTTGTTCCTCCACTGCCATTGTAATAATAGAATCGCAGTCTGGCATTTGGATGATTGCTGAAATTAGAAGGCAATGCAATTCCAGATATTGTTCCGCTGGTAAGAACATTGTTGGTAATATTCAAAACAGATGCTGCTGTAATTTCAGAGAAATTAATACCGTCGATACTGCCATATATACGAAGAGATCCTTTTCTGTCGCCGGTACTGTTGTTTACAGAGGCCCAGTTAAAACCAATGGTTCCTGCATTTACGCCAGTGAAATCGAGTAAAAGATCAACTGCCAAAGCGCTTGTATTATCGGTGCCGCCAGTTGCCAGTAAAACAAGGTTTCCGCTGCTTCCACGCTGCACACCACCGGTAGATCCGCTGCTGAAACTATTTGTTGCAGTGGTTGTTCTGATGCCATTTGGAATGCTTCCAGTGGCATTTATAGCAACAGGGCCGAAATTGATGGCACCATTGTCGGAGGTAAAGCCATTGGTCCAATTAGAAATATTATCAAAGTTTTGGGTATAGGCTAGTGCGGTCTGCTGTGCCATGATGACTGGCTGTGCAGTGGTAATAAAAGATTGTTGTGGACCGTAAGCTGTTCCGCCGGCATTTGTAACAAATGCTTTTACATAATAAATGGTATTGGCACTTAAACCATTGAGCAGAGCACTAAAATTGTTGCCTGATAAATTAGTGGAAGAAACTACGGTACCGGTTCCATTGGCAAAATTATTGGTGTTGCTGTATTCAAATCCATAAGCAGAAGCGGGTGAGCAACCAGCATAGGTAATATTTCCGGCAAGTAAAGCATTGCTGAAACCTATATTGCTGATGAGTTGCGTATTAACCGAAGCACTATTGTTAACGCCACTGCCATTTACAGGATACGAAACCGATGCGCCTCCGCCCGAAAGGGTAAAGCTGTTCTGGTATGATTGAACTGCAACAGGTGCAAATCGCACATAAACAGTAGTAGCATTTAAAGTGCTGCCGGTATAATTCAGTTGGATAATGTTTCCAAAACTTCCATTGACTGTAGTAGCAATACCAAAGCCAGCAGGTGCAGTAATGGTAACCGGACTTCCATCTAAATCGGTTCCGTTAACGGTGAAAGAAGCATTGGTGATGGTATTGATACATTGATTGCCAACATCAAAACTTACAGGGTTGGCAAATAATAAGGGATTGCCCGGTACTTCGCGAGTAACCTGAACGCTGTAAGTTGAAACAGTGATACCATCCTGTGCTGTTACCTGTACGGATATATTATTGACACCGGTATTTAAAGCAATGGCCTGCGAATTATTTCCGCTTGTAACCGGCGAACCATTTACACTGATGTTTGCAAGAGCATCTGTAGCAACAGGTGTAACGGTAATGCTGCTAACGGCAGCAGGAACTGTACTGCTATAGGTGAAATTGTTGGATGCAAAAGAAGGTGTTATAGCACCTGTGCTCAATACAAGAGAAGATAAGGTGGATATATTGGTAGGAACATTTGCGTTAACCGACAAAACAAGATCATCAATACGCCAGTTGGTTGTGTTAGCGGCGGCAGAGCCGGCACCATTGTATCCATAGATTCTGAAAGTAGTGGCTGTTGTGGCACTGAAGGTAAGACCTGTATGTGTTTTTAAATTCCATGAACTGTTATTGCTGATGGTTCCTACAACAATATCTGTAGCAAAGTTATCAGCGCTGGATCTTACGGTATATGCCTGTGGGCCCGTACCAGTACTTCTGGTACCAAAACTGATACCCGTTAAATTGAAGGTATAACCATTGGAAGGAGTAAGCGTGAATTCAAAGTAGGCAGTTCCGTTTGCGGCCTGGTTCAGCACGCCAACTCTTGCTGCCACACCCGCATTACCTCCGGCAGAAAAACCGGGGTAAGTGTTTGAAGCAGAAGTACTGGTGATCAGATCATTGGTGCTGCCATTATTATTACCCCTGCCCATGTCGGAAGCGGTAATATTTGCGGTAGTAGTGGTAGGGGTGGCTGTGGTAAAGTTCCATCCGATGGTTTGGGCCTGGGTAACGATAGTAATTACGGCAAGGCATAAGATTCCAATGAAGCGGCTCAGGTACAGTTTTCTCATGGATTTGAGTTTGTTTTGGACAACAAATGTAGCGATCCAACCGAAATGACATTTTTTCCCGGGATCAATTGATCATTAAATTTTATTAAAGTGGATAACTTGTCAACCTGTCAGTTTGCAACCGTTTGGTACTTTCTTTGTTCATTTGCGCAAAAACAACTGAACCATGCAAAAAGGCCAGATTCGTGTTCAAACGGAGAATATATTCCCCATCATTAAGAAATTCCTGTACAGCGACCATGAAATTTTCCTCAGGGAACTGGTAAGTAATGCAGTAGACGCCAGTCAGAAACTGAAAACCCTGTCTTCCATAGGAGAAGCCAAAGGTGATATCGGTGAACTGAGAATTGATGTGGTATTGGATACCAAGGAAAAAACACTGAGTATTATTGACCGAGGTGTGGGTATGACGGGTGAGGAAGTAGACAAATACATCAACCAGGTGGCATTCAGCGGAGCAGAGGAATTTGTAAATAAATACAAGGATGCCAGCATCATTGGTCATTTCGGATTGGGTTTCTACAGCGCATTCATGGTGAGCGATAAAGTAGATATCCATTCAAAAAGTTTCAAAGAAGGCAGTGGCGTTTTCTGGAGTTGTGATGGAAGCCCGGAGTTTGAATTATACGAAACAGACTATAATGAACGTGGAACCAAAATTGTGCTTCATATTAACGAGGAAAGCAAGGAATTTCTGGAAGCGTCACGTGTAAAGGGTATACTGGAAAGGTTTTGTAAGTTCCTTCCTATATCAATTTATTTTTCTGTGGCAGGGGAGAAAAAAGAGGAAGAAGAAAAGCCCATCAACAACACCAATCCCATATGGATTAAAAAACCTGCTGAACTGACGAAAGAAGACTACGAAAAATTCTATCGCGAATTATATCCATTTGGTGAAACACCGCTTTTCTGGATACACCTTAATGTGGATTATCCGTTTAATTTAACGGGTGTATTGTATTTCCCGAAAATCAAACAGAGCTACGAGATACAAAAAGATAAAATACAGTTATACTGTAACCAGGTATTTGTAACAGATGAAGTAAAAGATATTGTTCCTGAATTTCTGATGCTGTTACATGGTGTCATTGACAGCCCGGATATTCCACTGAATGTAAGCCGTAGCTATTTACAGGGCGACCCGAATGTGAAAAAGATCAATGCACACATCACCAAAAAAGTAGCCGATAAACTCGAAGAAATTTTCCGTAATGAGCGCAGTTCATTTGAAGAAAAATGGGAGAGCCTGGGTCTGTTCGTGAAATATGGTATGATGACGGATGACAAGTTCCTGGAAAAAGCCAACAAATTCCTGGTGATGGAAGATGTGGAAGGGAAATTCCATACTGTAGAGGAATATAAAACAGCTACGGAGGTGTTACAGAAGAATAAGGAAGGCAAGCATATTATTCTTTACAGTACCAATCCTGTTCAGCAGGATGCTTATATACAGGCTTGTAAAGGCAAAGGATATACAGTGGTGAAAATGGAAACACTGGTAGATGCAGCCTTCATTAACACCATGGAAATGAAATGGGAAAATGTGAGCTTTGTAAGGGTAGATGCTGATATTGTTGACAACCTGATCGACAAACAGGAGGGGAATGAAACAGTGTTGAACAAAGAAGAAACAGAACAGTTAAAAGAGTTATTCAACCTGAATTTTGCCGATCTGCATGTAACAACAGAAATCAAAGGCCTCAGCCCCGAATCGGCACCAGTTATTGCCACACGCCCCGAATTTATGAGACGTATGAAAGACATGGCAGGCGTAGGTGGGGGTATGACTGCATTTTATGCGCAGATGCCTGATGAGGTAACGCTTACCATCAATGGTAATCATCCCATATATCAGCAGGTGCTGAAAACGGAAAATGTATCGTTAAAGGAGAAGCAGGTAAGAAACCTGGCCGATCTGGCATTGTTGTCGCAAGGCCTGTTGAAAGGAAACGATCTCACCAGTTTCATCAACAGAAGTGTCGAATTGCTTCAGGGAGAAACGGAGAAAGTATAAATAAAACAATCAAATCAAAAAAGCTGCTCATCAATCATGAGCAGCTTTTTTGATGTTCTTCCTGACTGAATATGATTATTTTCATATTCCATCAAAAGAATAGTATGCAGTACCGGGTTCAGTCTATTGTAAAAGAAACCGAAGATGCGGCGTCTTTCGTATTGGCACCCGAAAGCGGTGAGGTAAAATATGAAGCGGGTCAGTTTATTACGCTCCTGTTTAAGAACAGGAATAACGAAGAAGAAAGAAGAAGTTATTCGATTTCCTCCGCCCCTGAACTCGGAGAACCATTGACTATAACGGTAAAGAAAGTAGTGAATGGCGCTTATTCACGAAAATTGGTAGATACTGTTCAGGTGGGCGATTTATTGAATGGTCTTTCGCCTACTGGTTTTTTTACTTTGCCGGCTGTAGTAAAAGATAGCATGCAGTTTATTTTTTTTGCTGCGGGTAGTGGTATTACGCCCATATATGCACAGATTAAAACATTACTTGCTTCAAACATGGCGGTTAAAATTGTATTGGTATACAGTAATCGTTCTGAAAAAGATGCACTGTTTTATCAGCAAATTCAATCACTTGCTAAAAAACATCCCGACCGGTTGGCTATTCGTTTTTTGTTTAGTGACGCAGCACATTACAGCAACGCGAGGCTGAGTGGGTCGATGATAGAAGAGATTGTTCAAAAGCATTTTCCTGGTTCTTTTCAGGATAGCTGGGTTTATTTGTGTGGCCCCTTTCAATATATGCTGATGATTAAGCTGGTGCTGAAGGGAATGGGTATAAAGGAACAGCAAATCAAAAAAGAACAATTCATTATCTACAAATCCGAAGTTTCTCAAAAACCCGCCGATACTGATTGGCATATGGTTCATGCAACGCTGGGTGAATCTGTTTATACATGGAAAGTGCAATATCCGGATACCATTCTGCAGGCAGCAAAAAAACAACGTATTGATTTGCCTTATAATTGTGAAAGTGGTCAGTGTGGAGCCTGTGCTGCCATTTGTGTAAAAGGGAAAGTATGGATGTATAAAAACGATGTATTAATGGAAGATGAAATCCAGGCAGGCAGAATACTCACCTGTACGGCATACCCGGTTGGAGCTGATGTGGAAATTCGTTACTGAAGCGGGTCACTGATTCGCAGGTCAATCATTTTTAGCTGAATATTTTTTTCACCGTTCCAGTCATTTTCATCAAGGGTAAATACCAGATCAACGGGTTGCTGTTGCTGGAGCATGTGAAATTTGGCAGCCATATTAAAGCCAATGCCTGTAAAGCTGATATTGTGTTGTTTTACCACAAAACGTATATGCTGTTCTTTTACAATTTTTGAAAATCCGGTATCAGTTACCCTTTTTGCCATAAATATGGGGCGCATATTATCGGGACCAAAAGGTTCCATCTGGCAGAGTATATTGAACATGGTGGGATTGATCTCTGAAAATTGTATTACCGAATCAATATTAATTTCAGGAATCAGCTGTTCAGGTGTAATCTGTTCCTGTACTGCTTTTTCAAATGCGTTGGCAAAATCAGTTACTTTCTCCGGTAATAAAGTCATGCCCGCTGCTGCAAAATGGCCGCCATAACCCAGTAAATGTTCCCTGCAGGCATGTATGGCTTCGTATAAATTAAAACCAGCTACACTTCTTGCACTACCCGCCACATAATCTCCACTACGGGTTAAAACGACAGTGGGGCGATAATGTTTTTCAATAAGCCTGCTGGCTACAATACCAACTACACCTTTGTGCCAGTGTTCCTGGTAAACGACGGTTGATTTTTTAGTAGTATGTGCAGGATCACTTTCAATCAGGGCCAGTGCTTCTTCCGTAATAGAACTATCTGCTTCGCGTCTGTCTGCATTATCGCTGTGTAACATTTCTGCAAAAGACAATGCTTTGTTGGGCTCTTTTTCAATAAACAACTGAACAGCTTTCCGCGCATCATCCATTCTTCCGGCTGCATTTACTCTGGGGGCAATAATGAAAACCAGATTGGTAATGTGCATGGTCTTCTGCACTGCAGCCAGTTGCATCAATGCTTTGATGCCGGGACATGGATTTTTGTTTACTTTTTCCAATCCATAATAGGCCAGTATCCTGTTTTCTCCTGTAATCGGAACAATATCTGCTGCAATAGCAGTAGCTACAAGATCGAGATATGCATAATGTGTGTCTTCGGGTAATGATAATTTTTCGCTCAGAGCGGTCATGAGTTTAAAACCAACCCCACAACCACATAATTCTTTATAAGGATAATGACAGTCCTTTTGTTTCGGATTCAAAATGGCAACTGCCGGCGGCAGGCTCTGATCCGGTAAATGGTGATCACATACAATAAAGTCAATTCCCAGTGTTTTTGCATAAGCAATCAGGTCAACCGATTTGATGCCACAGTCGAGTGAAACAATCAATGTAAACCCATTTTCTTTTGCATGATCAATACCCATTTTTGAAATACCATATCCTTCACGGTAACGGTGTGGGATATAAAAATCAACGCTGTCATAGATACTGCTGAGGTATTGGAACATGGCTGCAACAGCGGTTGTTCCATCTACATCATAGTCGCCGAAAACCAGGATTTTTTCATGTTGCTGAAAGGCTGATAAAAGGCGTTCTACCGCTTTATCCATGTCTTTCATTAACCAGGGGCTATGTAGTTGTGAGAGCTGCGGTCTGAAAAAATCTTTTGCCTTATCGTAAGAGTCAATACCTCTCTGAACAAGAATAGAGCAAATGGTTTTATTGATCTTTAAAACATCCTGGAGGATTTCTGTGCGGGTGTCATCGGTTGATAATATGTTCCATCTTTTTTCCATTAATAGGTCCTGTCGGTTGTATAACGTACCAATTCCTCTAATGCATCCCGCACAGGTGTTTGTGGAAACTCGTGAAGAATGGCGAGTGCCTCATCTCTGAATTGGAACATTTTTTCTGTTGCATATTTAATACCGCCGGAAGCAGTAACAGCATCAATTACAAATTTCACTTTCTCTTTTTCTGTGTTTTCGTTTTTAACGATATACACAATTTTTCTTTTGAGATCAGGAGAACAGTTATTCAGTGTATAGATAAGAGGCAGGGTTAATTTTTTTTCTTTGATATCGTTTCCTGTTGGTTTACCGATATCCATAGAACCATAATCAAAGAGATCGTCTTTGATCTGGAAAGCCATGCCTACTTTTTCACCAAACTGTCTCATTTTTTCTACTTTACCCTGATCGGTAAAGGTAGTGGAAGCCCCTGCGGCACAGGCGGAGGCTAAAAGAGAGGCGGTTTTGCCATTAATTATTTCATAATAAATGGATTCTTTGAGGTTGAGGTTGCGGGCTTTTTCTATCTGTAATAATTCGCCTTCACTCATTAGCCTTACAGCTTCCGATAATATCCGGAGTACTTCATGATCTTTGTTGTTAAGTGATAGTAATAATCCTTTTGAAAGAAGATAATCACCTACCAATACGGCAATTTTATTTTTCCAAAGGGCATTGATGGAAAAAAAACCCCTTCTTTCGAGGGAATCATCCACCACATCATCGTGTACCAGTGTAGCGGTATGCAATAATTCTACCAGGGAAGCTGCCCGGTAAGTGCTGTCATTAACCGCATCACCAAGTCGGGCACTTAAGAGTACGAACATGGGCCGGAGCTGCTTACCCTTGCGTTTAACAATGTATTGCATGATCCTGTCTAACAGGGCAACCCGGCTTTTAACCGCTTCTCGAAAATGGGTCTCAAACTGGACTAATTCCTCTGATATTATCTTTTTTGCTAATTCCATCGGTCAGAATATGCTGCAATATAGTCTGACGCCAGCATAATAACATGCACATATGCAGCGTTTTAGACTGAAATTGAGTCTGGTACGAAGATTGTATAAGAAAAGGTTAAACAATATATCCTCAGAAAATTGGGTATTTGTATCGTAAGACTTAAATTTGCAATGTTTTCTTAATATCAACAAGTTCTCATTAAATATCAATCAATTATTATGGCAAGCAAAAAGAACATCTTAGCACTAGCGCTGATCGTACTGGTACAGTCGATCGGTATGGCTCAAACAGATTGGGGTTGGGATTGGAAAGACACATCCAAAATTTCAGTAAAGAAATTACCCCAGCATAATGAGTTCATCAACAACCAGTATCCTTACCCTGCACAACCACGTAGCCAGTGGGAATTAGGATTTGGTCTTGGTGCGTCATCTATTACAGGTGATATCAAATCAAAATTAGGTTTTGGTGGTACAGTATCTCTCCGCAAAGCGTTGAACCACACTTTTTCTGTTAGAACTGGTTTAACTGGTTTATGGAACTCAGGTACAGCTAATGCCTACCAGGCAGCGGTTGGTCGTCCTGACTACAAAAACAGAACTTACCAGTTAGGTTTCGATGTTATTGCTTCTTTGAATGCTGCAAGTCATTACCGTGGTAACCCTAAAACAAATGTGTACGTATTACTCGGTTATGCATTAAATGCTTCGAACGTACTGTATAAAAGACCAGGTGGTGCACAACCAGGTGGTTACAGCTTTTTCTACGGTTTCAACCAGAATGAAACTTTTCCTAACAGCCAGGCTGGAACCATTACTACATTTGGTGGTGCAACCATCAATGGCAGACAAGCATACACGCTGTACCATGGTATGAACCTGGGTGCTGGTATTGCTTTCAAACTGAGCAATAAAGTAAACATTGGTCTGGAACATAAATACACTTTCACTGTTCCTGGTTACGACTTCCTGGATGGTGTTAGAGCTGGTAACAACAATGACTATATTGGTTTCACCAGTGCACGTGTAAACGTTAACATTGGTAACACCGCTAAGAAAGTTCAACCATTGTACTGGCTTAACCCCAACAACTTTGTGTACAGCGAGCTTAACTCTCCTTCACACATGAAGTTGCCAAAAGTTGTTCTGCCTGATGCTGATAAAGATGGCGTAACTGATCAGTTCGACCTCGAACCAAACACACCAGCCGGTGCTCCTGTTGATTCTCATGGTCGTGCAAAAGATACTGATGGTGATGGCGTTCCTGATTATAAAGACAAAGAATTGCTGACTGCACAGAAATGTTTCCCTGTAAACAACGATGGTATCGGAACTTGTCCTGAGCCAGCTTGTTGCAAAGAGATCAAAGACATGATCGCAAACATGAAACCTGCAGCAGTTACTCCTCAGTGTAATATCGGAAGCTTACCAAGCATCCAGTTCAAAGGAAAAGCTACACTGTCAAAAGATGCACAAAATATCCTGAACGGTGTTGCTGCCAGAATTAATGCAAATCCAGCTTGTAACATTAAAGTGATCGGATACGGTGCTTCAAGCAAAGCTGCTCAGCAGTTAAGCTGGGATCGTGTAAACGCTGTTATCAAATATCTGGTTGAAAAACAAGGTGTTTCTGAAAGCCGTTTCATCTTCACTTATGGTCAGGATGGCGATGCCAATACAGTTGATCTTCAGGGTACACTGGATGCAGGTCCTAACACAGTACCAGCTCCACACCCAAATCTGAAAAGCAGAAACTAATCTCTGATTAGTCAGAAATAATAAAAGCCCCGATCAGTCAATGATCGGGGCTTTGTATTTAGTTGATGGTGGGATGTTTGATGGTCATAGTCGATAGTCCGTAGTAAATAAACCATGGACTATCGACTATGACCATCAACTATTAACTATTGACTAAATTAAAATGCAACTCTCCGAAATTTTGTAACGAAGAGAGCTTAAGATCAGCGGCACCCCATTTTTCATCTTTTAACTGCGAAACATGGGGCACAATAACGCATTTCATGCGGGCAGCTTTTGCGGCAATCATGCCATTGAATGAATCTTCGAAACAAATACAGGAAGTAGGTTTGCTGCCCAGTGCATGAGCGCAGTCAAGGTATACCTGTGGATGAGGTTTACCATATGGCAATGCTTCAGCCGAAGCAGTTGCATGCAGGTATTTTTTAATTCCGCAAATATTCACCACAAGATCAATCAATGCGGGTGGCGATGAAGTAGCCAACCCTATTTTAAATGATTTCCGATGAAAAAAATCAAATATATATTGAACACCGGGCATGATCTTTCCTTTTTGCTCAATCTTGGCCAGTACCAATTCTACTATTTTCTGCTCTGCTCTTTTTAATTCACTTTCACCAATATTAAAGTACTGGAACCACCATTGTACAAACTCTTTAGTGCGTAAACCTGTTGTTGTCTTGTATTGTTCCTCCGTCATACTTACACCATACTCCAGGAATATTTCTGTAGCTGCTTCGTTCCATAATGGTTCGCTGTCGATGAGCAAACCATCAATATCAAAAATCACCGTATCTAATTGCATGGTATTTTATTTATAGCGCAAATGTATTTCTCTGTTGCTGTTATTTTAACCAGTATGTGTCATTTTTTGAACAATCACTTAACAATTTGATTACATTCCTTATTTTGCACGACTTGCCAATTGTAACCTTTATGCGAATAACTGAACGTTTGAGACATATTAAAGTGATTCGTTCCATCGTTTATGCAATTGTTGGTTTGTTTTCTTACCCGGGCCTTACATGGGTCAATAAAATTAAAATTGAGGGCACAGAACACCTGACAAACCTGCCAAAAAAGAATGTGCTTTTTGTAAGTAACCACCAGACTTATTTCGCAGATGTAATTACGTTTATTCATATTTTTTGTGCCGTAAAATGGAGGCGTCGAAACAGACTTGGACTACCTTTCTATCTGCTGAATCCATTCACCAACGTATACTTTGTTGCTGCTGAAGAAACCATGAATGGAAACTGGCTGAGTCGTTTATTTAAACTGGCAGGAGCCCTTACCATCAAACGTACATGGCGTTCAGATGGGCAAGATGTAAACAGAAACCGTGATGAAGCAGATACCCAGAAAATTGACCAGGCATTAACGAAAAGCTGGGTGATTACTTTTCCTCAGGGCACCACCAAACCTTTTGCACCCGGAAGAAAAGGAACGGCACATATCATTAAAAATAATCAGCCCATTGTGGTACCGGTCGTTATTAATGGTTTTTGGCGTGCATTTAATAAAAAAGGGCTCAGCTTCAAGAAAAAAGGGTCGACACTCTCGATCAGGTTTAAAGAACCAATGATGATTGATTACACGCTACCAGTAGAGGAAATACTTGACCAGGTAATGGACGCCATTGAACAGAGTAAAGATTACATGATGCGTGGAAGACATCACCTGTTGTCAAAACTCGATAAATAAGTTGCAATTATTCTTTGATGAACAATGCTTTCAGTTCATTGGCATCATCGGGTTTCATTTTTCCAGCCAGGATCAGCCTGATCTGTCTTCTTCTCAGTGCACCATCAAATAATTTTTTCTCGTCTTCCGTTTCAGGAATTAACTCGGGTACTTTTCTGGGTTTACCGTTGGGATCAAGTGCCACAAAAGTGAAGAATGCTTCATTGCTTTCGTATTTGTACTGGTGCAAAAGATCTTCTCCCCACACTTTGATATGAATTTCCATTGAAGTATTAAAAGCCCGACAAACTTTGGCCTCAATATGTACCACATTACCCAATTTAATAGGGTTTTTAAAACTAAGGTTATCAACCGATGCAGTCATGCTCGGTGTATTGCAATGTCGACCTGCAGCGATTCCGGCGGCAATATCCATCCAGTACATCAAACGACCACCCATGAGGTTACCAAATGTGTTGGTATCGTTCGGTAAAACCAGCTCATTCATGATCGTAAAACTCTCACTCACTTTTTTTCCTTCCATCTGACTAAAATTTTGGCAAAGATAAGCGATATAATAGCGAATGTAGAACAGCGAATATCCAATTTCGAAATTGGATATTCGCTGTTCCTTTGTTTTATACAATAACGGTGGTGCTGTTGTATTTGGCAAAAAACAGCGGATCTACGTCCGCGCCAATACCCGGGCCATCATCCAGTATCAGTTCCATACCATTGTAGCGCACACCGCCGATAACAGGATCTTCTTTATGTCCGAGTAAACAGGTGTCAAGGTCATAAAAACGGATATTATCATGTGCCATGGCAAAATGCACTTTAGCAGTGAGTGCCATTCTGCTTTCAAGCATGCCACCCAGCATACAGGGTATATTGTTTTGTTCTGCAACATGGTTAATGCGTATAGCTTCACGCATACCACCACTTTTAGCGAATTTGATATTGATGTAGTCGCAGGCCTTATTCTTGATGAGTCTTTGCGCATCATGATGTGTAAACACACTTTCATCTGCCATTACAGGAATATCCGATAATTCACAAAGTGAGGGTAATAGTTCGTCGTTCCATTTTCTCATGGGCTGCTCACAAAACTGTATCTGGTAAGTTTCCATCGCCGTTAATGCAGTAACAGCATCGTCATAACTCCATCCCTGATTAGCATCTATTCTGAGGATAATATCGGGGCCAATTGCTTCGCGAATCAGTTTGATTCTCTGTATATCTGCGAAGACTTCTTTGCCCAGTTTTACCTTGATCATTTTTACACCTTTCTGCTTAAACTCCAATGCTGTAGCGGCCATTGAGCCGGGGTCGCTGATGCCAATCGTAAGATCACTTTCAATTTTCTTTTTCTGCCCACCTAAGTACTGATACAATGGAATACCGGCTTTACGTGAAGCAATATCATACAAGGCCATGTCAAAAGCACTTTTGACGGTATAGTTACCTGCTGTAAAGAGATCGAGCTCATTCAGGCGTTCTTCAATTTCAAGTGGATTTTTACCCTTCCATAATCTGGCAAAATCTTTGGCCATTTCAAAACAGGTAGCCTGTGTTTCTGCAGCAATCATGGGAAAGGCAGAACATTCGCCCATACCTGTTATGCCATCGCTGGTGTGAATGCGGATGAAAATATTCTGTGCATATTCCATCGTACCTGTGGCAATGGTAAAAGGTACCATTGGAATGGAATACTTATAAATTTCAATGGAAGAAATAATCATTCGCGAATTTCAGGAATTATCGCAAATACTTTTCACATTTCTTCCAGTAGCTGAAAAAAGATGGGTAATATCCTGTTACTTCCGGAAACATCCAGCTTCTTTCTTCCTGAATGCCACTGTAATGTTTTGTGAGCGGGTGCTCTTTATAATAAATGCTGAAAGATGGGGATGACTGGACAAGTTCATGAAATGAACCCGTGAACAACTGAATTTCCGGTATATTTTTCTTTGCAAGATCAATGATCAATTGAAGCACTCGTTCACTCACCGGGTATTTTTCAAAATGAGAAGGCTCCAGTAAAAGCACACGTGTTCCTTCTTCCCCCGCATGCCATTCTGGATCTAGCTGATAGCTATTATACACAAAGAGTTTATCGCCTTTTCTGATTAGCTGATCTGTAACTGGTAAACCGGTGGATAATGATAATGGGTATTGCGGTTTCAGTACATCGGGAGCCTGCATGTTTTCAAATGCCTCATATCCTACAGATAAAAAAGTACCTGATTGATTACTGCCGGTATACCTGTTGATGTTTTCCTGGTTGGCCACATATTTTTTACTGCTGAAACTGCCTGCCACCCATTGCCAGCTCAATGTATTACTGGCAAGGTCCCCGTCTAACAAGTGATAATACATCCATTGGGAAGGTATAGCCCAATGGGCTCTTGCGATATTACAACTTAACATGGCAGTATACATGCGAAGATGGTTGTGCATATAACCTGTTTCGTATAGTGTTACAATAGCTTTGTCAATGGCGACTATTCCGGTTGCTGCATTATATATGGCTTCCGGCATCTGGTGATGATCTACTTCAGTCTGTTCCTGTTTCAGGTCCGTAAAAATCAAATCTTCTTTTGCCTGCCATACTCTTTGATAGTATTCTCTCCATGCCAATTCCTGTAATAATTTCTCTGCCTGATGGAATGAGTAATTACGTAGTATTTCTGTTTTTACCTGCGATAATGAAATAACACCCCTTGATATATACGGAGACAACCGGGTAACTGCACCTGTTAAGAAATTTCTGGTTTTGCCATAGGCAAGCGGATCAACCGATGCCATGCGCCGCTTGATGGAGGAGAGGTCGGTTGAGAAGTCAGTCGTATTCATATCCTGATGAGTTTATGTGCTCTCAATGTATCGAGGGTTAAGGGAGATCCTTCATTCAGATTTTTATAAGCTGCTACATCGCATAAGAATCCGGTATGATCACCTCCGGGGAAACTGCTTACTACTTTCAACTGCATCAGCGCAAGCGCATCTTTCAAAACCGGATATCCATTCCAATGGCTGAGTAGTTTTCTTTTTTCCAGACGGGCTATTTTGTCCACCTGATGTCCTGATTGTTTTCCCAATAACTCAACCAGTCTGTATTGATCTTCTGCTAATAATTGCAGCACGAATTCTTTATGACCAATTACATGTTCCAATGTTTTGGTGCCTTCATAAATACCGCACACAAAACGTTTGGGATGCATGCTGATCTGGCTTGCATAAGTAATGATATGCATATTGAATAAACCATTGCTATTGCTACTGCAAATAGAATATACCGGTAAATTCACCCTGTTCCATGGTCGTTTTGGCATCTGTTTCTTATTGGATATTAAAATATTGTCTATGATAAAGAGGACAGAAATTGCTCTGCATGATGTAAATGTTCTTTTTTCTTTTCTTCTTTTATTCGATCAAATGTTTTCACCAGCATACCCAGGCGGGGATTGCGCAGAAAGAAATCGCGGTGCACATGCATAAAGCGCCAGAACAAGCCATCCCAAATTTGTTGCCAGTTTCCTTTTTCATAATTACTCATCTTCATGATATAATTACTACCACTGATATAAGGCTTTGTTGTCATGATGCCGCCGTCTGCAAACTGGGTCATACCATATACATTTGGAACCATCACCCAGTCGTAAGCATCAACAAACATTTCCATAAACCAACGGTAAACCTCATCGGGATCGAATTCGCAGAGCAACATAAAATTTCCCAGCACCATTAGTCTCTCTATGTGATGTGCATAACCACTTTTCAATACACGTTTAATAACGGTGTCTACAGGTACGATACCTGTTGTGCCAGTATAGAATGAAGCCGGTATTTTTCTTTTAAATCCCCAGTAATTAAGGGTTCTTTGCTTAATATTTTCCCGCTGGTAAACAGCCCTGATAAATTCACGCCAACCCATTATTTGCCTGATGAACCCTTCAAGTGAGTTGATCGGAATATTTTGTTGTGCCGCTGTTTGCAGTGCATGATGAATAATAATACCCGGATCGAGCAAGCCAATATTGAGCATAGGGGTAAGTACACTGTGCTGTAAAATGGATGCATCTTTTACCATGGCATCTTCATAAGGACCAAATAAAGCGAAGCGTTCCTCCAGAAATTGTTGTAGCCATCGTTCAGCTTCCTGCTGTGTGATGGGATAAAAATGAAGATGGCTGCCAAATGGGTTACCTGCCTTGCCAGGGTTATCGGGAAAGTACTGCTCCACATAAGCGATTGCTTCTGTTACATGTACATTGTCCGAGGGGAAAGGCTGAATGGGTTCGGGAGTGTTTTTTGGGAATTTTTTTCTGTTATCACTATCAAAAGTCCATTTGCCTCCTACAGGCTGATTATTTTCGTTGGTGAGTATATTTCTCTTTTTTCTCTGGCTGATATAAAAATCTGTCTGGAAATATTGTTTTTTATCAGAGAAATATTCATCGATCTCTGTAGTAGTATTGATGAAGTTCGGGTTGGTATAACAGAAAAGACTGAGCTTGTTTTTTTTACAGGAATACTTGATTCTTTTTAACAGCCATTCATCGGTAGGATCGGTTATATGTATTTCCCGGATACCTTTTTCAGCTAACATCTTTATACATTCCCTGATATCGCAGATGGGGCCGGCTGCCGCCTCAATATACTCAACTGTAAACCCTTTTGAAAGCAGGAAACTGGCATATGCTTTCATAGAAGCCCTGTGTAAAATGAGTTTTTGTTTATGAAAAGCATATTGGTTGAAAAAAAGGCTTTCCTCTATCAGCCATACTGGTCTATTTTCTGCAAGCGCAGGATGTTGTTTAAATAACTGATGTGGAAATAGGATGCTGGCTTCCCGGTTCATAATAATATGATAAAACAAAACGGGCTGCTGATTGTTTATAAGTCCATAAAATGATGTGATGGAATCACTAAAAGGAAAAAAAGTATTACTCATCGGGGCAACAGGCGGCATTGGTTCGAGATTGGCGAAGCTGCTCCAGGTGTCGGGAGCCAATGTGTACATAACAGGTCGAAATACCGCTAAACTTGCAGCTACAGGTGAGGAAGCAGGTATTCAGCCCGATAAACAGTTTCAGTTGGATATAACAGATGAGTCTTCCATCGACGAAACCTTTGGAGCAATTCAGCAGGATGGCCCCATTGATATCTTAATTAACGCCGCGGGTATTGGGATAATAAAAACCATGGATACGCTCACCACTGAGGAATTTCTGCGTACCCTTCAGGTGAATCTGGTTGGAAGCTTTCTGGTAACAAAAGCAGTTCTGCCAGCCATGAAACAGACAAAAAAAGGATTGATTATTCATATACCCGGTGTACTTGGGAAGACACCCATGGCCGGCGCTGCAGCTTACTGTGCCAGTAAATATGGACTGGTGGGTATGATGCAAAGTATAAGGGAGGAAATAAAACGTACCGAAATACGTATCACCAATCTCTTTTTGGGAGGTGTCGACAGCCCCTTCTGGGACAATATTGACCTGCGTGTACAGCGCGAAAAAATGGTACAGGCCGAAGAAGCGGCCAAAGCCATCTGGTTTCTCTGCCAGCAACCTGCCAGTGCAGTGGTGAGCGAAATGGTGTTGCAGCCATTCAATCACCAGGCCATATAATAGAAAAATTTCCTCCACTCCTGTAAAATCTTTTTTTTGAACGTTTCAGCACCGATATTCGCACTACGAACGAACGTTAGCAATGAATATCTCCTTCGACAATACAGAAAATGCGTTTGCATACAAGTCAGACAAAGAGCTGAAAAGCGCCAAATTTTTGTTTAGCACCATGGGTTATCCATGGTTTGTACAATTAGGTACCCGGTTAACGCCTTTTATCATGAAAACAGGACTGCCTGTTCATGGTATTATCCGCAAAACCATTTTTAAGCAATTTGTAGGAGGTGAGACGCTGGAAGAAACAGCCGGCGTGGGTTCAACTTTAGGAAAGTATGGCGTGCAGGTCATTCTGGATTATGGGGTGGAAGGAAAAGAGGGAGAAGAAAATTTTGATCATGCCACAGAAGAATTTATTCGTGTGATTAATTATGCTGCAACACAATCTAATATTCCCTTTATCAGCATAAAAGTTACAGGACTTGCACGTTTTGCCCTCTTGCAAATATTGAATGATGCCCCACGTTTACGGAGTGGTATACATGATCATGAAATGGAAGTTGATGAGTGGGACCGTGTTCGTGAAAGAATGTATACAATTTGTGAAGTGGCTGCTGAAAAAGGTGTAGGCGTATTGATTGATGCAGAGGAAAGCTGGATACAGGACCCAATTGACAGATTGACCATGGAAATGATGGAACTGTTTAATAAGGAGAAAGTAGTGGTGTATAATACCATACAGTTATACCGTCATGACCGTTTGCATTTTCTGAAACTATCGCACCAGATTGCCCAGCAGAAAGGATTTCTTTTAGGCGTAAAACTGGTTCGGGGTGCCTATATGGAAAAGGAGAGGGCAAGAGCAAAAGACATGGGTTATCCTTCTCCGATCCAGACCGATAAAGAAGCTTCAGACAGGGATTATGACGAGGCTGTACGGTACACAATTGATCATATAGACAAGATTGCAGTCATTGTGGCATCGCATAACGAATCAAGTAATTTACTGGCGGCACAATTGCTCGATCAAAAAGGCTTATCTCATCATCATCCGCATATTCATTTCTCCCAGTTATTTGGTATGAGTGATAATATAACATTTAATTTAGCCAAAGAAGGGTTTAGCGTAAGCAAATACCTGCCGTTTGGTCCCATTCGCGATGTAATTCCATACCTTATGCGCAGGGCGCAGGAAAACAGTAGCGTGAGCGGACAAACGGGCCGTGAACTCGCTCTGATAAAAAAGGAACTGGCGAGAAGAAAATCAGCGTAAAAAATGCACAGCTTCTCAACATTCTTGCGCTGATGTTATAACATCGGCCTGTGTGGTGTAATTTGCACCCATGCAGCAATACCACCAGCTTCTTCAGCATATTTTGGATCATGGAGTACAGAAAACCGACCGTACCGGTACCGGTACCATCAGTTGTTTTGGCTACCAGATGCGTTTCGATCTGCAAAAAGGGTTCCCCCTTGTAACCACTAAAAAATTGCACCTAAAGAGTATTGTGTATGAACTATTATGGTTCTTGAAAGGTGAAACGAATATTCAATACCTGACAGATCATGGTGTAAGTATCTGGAATGAATGGGCCGATGAAAATGGTGAATTAGGTCCCGTTTATGGTAAACAGTGGCGCAGTTGGGAAGGTGCCAATGGAGAAACCATTGATCAGATTACCGATCTTATTGAGCAAATCAAAAAAAATCCGGATAGCCGTCGTTTGATTGTAAGTGCATGGAATGTAGCGGAATTGCCTAAAATGGCATTGATGCCCTGCCATAGCCTTTTTCAGTTTTATGTAGCCGATGGAAAACTCAGTTGCCAGTTATACCAACGCAGTGCAGATGTATTTCTTGGTGTGCCTTTCAATATCGCTTCTTATGCGTTATTAACCATGATGGTGGCTCAGGTTTGCGGACTGCAGTGTGGCGACTTTGTGCATAGTTTCGGCGATGTTCATTTATATAATAACCATATTGAACAGGCCAAACTGCAACTTAGCAGAACACCTTATGAGTTGCCTATCATGAAAATCAATCCTGACGTAAAAGATATTTTCAGTTTTCAGTTTGAAGATTTTACCCTCGAAAATTACCAGTGTCATCCACATATCAAGGCGCCGGTAGCGGTTTAAGGAACATAGAAATTAAGAAATAGGAAATAAGGAATGAGAAAGGAGGAAAAGTCAAAAACTAAATCAGACATCTGCGATCAGATATCAGCCATTTAAAGCCCCTATCTTTGACTATGCTCATTTCTCTCATCGTTGCCGCCGGAACAAATAACGCTATTGGTAAGGATAACCAGTTGTTATGGCACCTGCCCAAAGACTTGCAGTTTTTTAAAAAAACTACTTGGGCCATGCCTGTGATCATGGGACGTAAAACATTTGAGTCTTTATCGGGCAAACCTTTACAGGGGCGTTTGAATATTATCATCACAAGACAAAGAAACTGGCAACCTGAAGGTGTAACGGTCGTACATTCTTTGGATGATGCACTGTTTGTAGCATCATCGGCTGACTATAAAGAAGTGTTTGTGGCAGGCGGTGGAGAAATATATAGAGAAGCCTTGCTGCAGGCCGATAAAATTTATCTTACAAGAGTACTGGCAGCTCCTGAAGCAGATACTTTTTTTCCTGAACTAGCACCAGATGAATGGCAACTCATATCTGATGAAACTTTTGCAAAGAATGAAAAACATGCTTACTCATACAGCTTCCAGCTTTGGACACGTAAGTAAATTTTCTGTACATGGCATTTATTGAACCTGCTTTTGCTTTTACTGTTCCGTTTCTCCTGTTGTTTTCCTGGTTAGGGTATAAACCATACAGGCGTTATTCAAAAGCATTGCTAGCCACCACCAACCTCATATTTATTTTGTACTCGGTTTTCCAGATCAATCAGTTGATTGATCTGGCCAAATTCGGACAGGAACTGATGCGGCAGACAGGTATAAAACCTGAGGATCTGCCACCCTTTGAACCCGATGCCTATTTTTACAGACTTACAGCTTTGGTAATATTGCCATGGTTATTTCTGATAAGAAGGGTAAGAAATACACCATGGTTATCGATGATTATTCTTTTTGTAATTGCAGCAGGAGGAACCGGTTCATGGAACTACTTTGATCTTGTGTTTAAGATATTGAATTACATCAGCCTGCTTTGTGCCGTTTATGCATTACTTTGGTTGCTGAAAGAATTGCCTTTTCAAAGGAGAATCCGAAAGTTGTTTAAATAAGAAGATTTCATGTATTCAGGTATTCAGATGGTATTCAAATATCTGCGGTATTATATAACTGCATCAAATGGAAAGGGGCATGGTATACATTCTCCGTTTGTATTTGATTTTGTAGAACGTATACTCAACGATGATCGCCAGTTTTATGCATACAGGCAAATCGAAAATCTTCGTCAGCTATTATTAACTGATCAGCGTATACTTCATGTGGAGGATTTTGGTGCAGGTTCAAAAATCCACAATTCCCCGTATCGGAAAATAGCTGCAATAGCTAAATCATCGTTGAAGCCTGCAAAATTCGGGCAGTTATTGTTTCGTATGGTTGACAGGTATGCTCCAGCAGATATACTGGAATTGGGTACCTCATTGGGTATTACCACCAGTTACCTGGCAATGGCCAAAAAAAATGCTTTGGTTACTACAATGGAAGGGTCTCAGGCAATTGCTGCTATTGCCCGGGAAAACTTCCAAAAACTTGGCCTCGTCAATTGCAGGTTGATTGGAGGTAATTTTGATTATACATTGCCCGAATGGCTGAAGGCAGACAGGACCATAGATATGGCGTTTGTTGACGGGAATCATCGATATGAGCCAACAGTAAGGTATTTCAGACAGTTATTGCCTTATACAAACGAATACAGTATACTCATTTTTGATGATATTCACTGGAGCAGAGAAATGGAACAGGCATGGAAGGAAATACAGGAGGAAGAAGCCGTTTCGCTTTCTATTGATTTGTTTTTTATTGGGATTGTTTTTTTCAGAAAAGAATTCCGCACAAAACAACATATCAGTATCCGATTTTAGACCCTCTCTGCGAAATCTTCCCGAGCTTATATTCTCTGCGGTGATTCAGTAAAATGGGGTAAATAACGGTCGATATCCTATCTAACCACAATTACACCGATTGCACAAAGAAACCCTTGCCCCCTTAGAAAAAAAAACCTAAATTGAAACCATGATTCTTGGTATACTAAGTGAAACAAATAAAGACAAGAGAGTATCGCTCTTACCGGAACAGGCAGAAGCACTGGTGAAAAAAAATGTAACGGTATGGATGGAAAAAACCGCAGGAGAAAATGCATTCGCGGCAGATACTGTTTACAAAGAAAAACAGGTTGTTTTACAGGATCGGAATACGGTATTATCGCAGAGTGATTTATTGCTTTGTATTCACCCCCTGTCAGCATCAGAAATCGAGGTATTAAAACCAGGTCAGGTAATTGTAGGAGTATTTCAGCCATTGTTCAACACTGCATTGATGCAGCAACTGGCTGCCAGAAAAATAACATTATTCAGTCTTGACATGATTCCGCGCACTACACGTGCACAAAGCATGGATGTATTGAGCAGCCAGGCAAATATAGCTGGATATAGAGCTGTTTTACTTGCAGCAACTTTATTTCCCCGTTATTTTCCCATGTTTATGACAGCAGCAGGTAGTATTCCTCCTGCTAAAGTGCTGATTATCGGTGCTGGAGTGGCGGGTTTGCAAGCTATTGCAACAGCAAGAAGGTTAGGGGCAGTAGTGGAAGTGTCTGATACAAGACCCGCAGTAAAAGAAGAAGTCATGAGCCTTGGTGCCAAATTCATTGAAGTGGAAGGCGCTGCAGATGCATCCAAAGCAGGTGGTTATGCAGTGGAGCAGTCGGATGAATTCAAACAAAGACAACAACAAAGACTGGCAGAATCAGTAGCTAAATCTGATATCATCATTACTACTGCACAGATACCGGGTAAAAAAGCACCATTACTGGTGAATGAATCCATGTTGAATAGTATGAAGCCCGGCAGCGTCATCATTGACCTGGCGGCTGCTACCGGTGGAAATGTATTCGCCACAAAAAATAATGAAACCATTGTTCATAACGGGGTAACCATCATGGGTAACAGTAACCTCGCAGCAGATATGCCCTGGGATGCCAGTAAACTATATGGTAAAAATGTACTCAATTTCCTTCAACTCATCATCGACAAAGAGGCGAAGCTAAACCTCAACTTTGAAGATGACCTGGTGAAAGGATGTTGTATTACGCACGATGGAGAAGTGGTACATGAGAGAGTGAAGGGGTGAGGCGTGAAGCGTCAATGGTGAATGAGGATTGATTATTTTTTTTATTTGCCAATGACCATTCACGATTCACCATTGACGGTTCACGAAAAAAAATTATCTAAACAAATATACCAATGGAAGCTGTTTTAAACTGGGTACAAACACATATCGGAATTATATACATTGTACTTCTGTCAATTTTTTTGGGTATTGAAGTGATTGGGCGTGTGCCAAGTGTATTACATACGCCATTGATGAGTGGGGCCAATGCCATTCATGGTGTGGTCATCATCGGTGCTATTATAGTGATGGGGAAGGTGGAACCCGGTAATTATATCGCACTCGTAATTGGTTTTTTGGCTGTATTACTTGGAACACTGAATGTGGTAGGTGGTTTTGTGGTAACTGACCGCATGCTTGAAATGTTTAAAAAGAAAAAATAGTATCTCTCTTTCACACAGGGATTGAAAAATATCAATATGGAATTAAGTCTGCTCACTGTTTGTTACCTCATAGGTTCGTTGACCTTTATCATCGGACTTAAAATGCTGTCTCATCCCGATTCTGCCAGGAAAGGCAACCTTGTGGCCGCCGTGGGTATGGCTGTTGCTATTTTTGGTACTATATTTTTATACGAAGAAGAAGGAAAAAAACTCGGTAACTACGAATGGATTTTTGGTGGACTTATTTTAGGTACCATCGTTGGTGTATTAGCGGCCAAAAAAGTAAAAATGACTGCCATGCCCGAAATGGTGAGCCTGTTCAATGGAATGGGTGGTGCCTGTGCTGCTTTGATTTCTTTTATTGAATTTGATCATATAAAAGATGCTTTTACAAAGGGAATAACTATTGAAATTCATGAAGGCACATTGATCACCATATTCCTGGGCCTCATCATTGGTGCGGTTTCATTTGCGGGAAGTGTGATTGCATGGGGTAAACTGAATGGCAAAATCAAAGACTTCGCTTTTCCCGGTCAGCAGATATTTAACCTGGTATTATTAGCTGCAACTCTGGTAACAGCCGGATACCTGGTCTTTAACCTTAATGCTGAAAATTACTGGCTTTTCTATGGCATTGCAGTTGCGTCATTAGTATATGGAGTATTATTTGTGTTACCCATTGGTGGTGCCGATATGCCGGTGGTTATTTCATTATTAAACTCATTTACGGGAGTAGCTGCTGCTTGCGGTGGTTTCCTTTATGATAACCAGGTCATGTTAACAGGTGGTATTCTTGTAGGTGCCGCAGGTACACTGCTTACCATACTTATGTGTAAAGCCATGAACAGAAGCCTGACCAATGTATTGATTGGTTCTTTTGGTGGCAGTGCATCTGGTGGTGCAGCTTCTTCACAGGGTCCACAGGGTAATTACAAAGAAATTTCAGTTTCAGATGCTGCTGTATGTATGGCTTATGCCAATAAAGTAATTATTGTGCCAGGTTACGGGCTCGCAGTGGCGCAGGCGCAACATACCTGTCATGAACTGGAAAAATTACTCGAAGAAAAGGGCGTGCAGGTAACTTATGCCATTCACCCGGTAGCAGGCCGTATGCCTGGACATATGAATGTATTGCTGGCAGAAGCAGATGTGAGTTATGATAAACTGCAGGAAATGGAACAGGCCAATGATGAATTTAAAACCACGGATGTAGTACTGATATTAGGTGCCAATGATGTAGTGAATCCTGCTGCAAAGACCGATCCTACGTCACCCATTTATGGTATGCCCATTCTCGAAGTGGAGCAGGCAAAGACAGTTATCGTAAATAAACGCAGCATGAAACCCGGTTATGCAGGTATTGAAAACGAGTTATTCTTCCAGCCAAAAACATCCATGTTGTTTGGTGATGCAAAAGCGGCGTTGCAGAAACTAGTGGCGGAAATCAAAGCATTATAATTCTTGATTCATATATTTTATTCATAGCTCCGGACCTAACCCGGAGCTATGTGTTTATGAGAATAGTATATTTTTGCATATGCCAGTTCCCCAGGATCTTATTCAATCTCTTCAGCATGTTGCCGGCTTTAATGAAATATCATTTAGGCAGGTACACGAATCAGGTGAACAGGTTACTGCCATTCGCTTTCATCCCATAAAACAACAGTGGACAACAAAAAAATGGGAAGGTGAACATATTCCCTGGTGCCCATTGGGTTTGTATCTTCCCGAAAGACCTTCTTTTACATTAGATCCTTCCTTTCATGCCGGAGCCTATTATGTGCAGGATGCAAGTAGTATGTTTCTCTGGCAAATATTACAACAACTGGTACCCGAAGCTGGCGGGAAAAAAGTATTGGATCTCTGCGCCGCACCTGGAGGTAAATCAACTTTACTCGCATCGTTTTTTTCAGAAGGGTTGCTGGTGAGTAATGAAGTCATCAAATCACGGGCGGCCATACTGGTGGAGAATATGACTAAATGGGGGAATGATCATGTTGTTGTAACCAATAATGATCCGGCCCATTTTCAATCATTGGGGAATTATTTTGATGTAATGGTCGTTGATGCCCCTTGTAGTGGCAGTGGTTTATTTAGAAAAGATCCTGAGGCGATAGATGAATGGAGCCTTGATCATGTTCAGCTATGCAGCCAGCGACAACAAAGAATTTTATCTGATATTCTGCCTGTACTCAAAGAGGAGGGTATCTTAATTTATGCCACTTGTTCCTATTCAATGGAAGAGGATGAAATGATCGCAGACTGGTTAGTGAAGGAAATGGGAATGGAATCATTAACTGTTCAGACCGATGATGCATGGGGTATTGTACAGTCTTTTTCAGAAAAAAAACAGGCTGCAGGTTATCGCTTTTACCCGGACAAATTAAAAGGAGAAGGTTTTTTTATTGCTGCTTTTAAAAAGAAAACAACAGATACTGCGGTATCTTATGGAAGAAATGTAACGATTGCCAAACCCGGCAAACAGGAAATCGAACAGCTTTTATCTTTTCTTCCTTTGTCAGATGAATACATGCTGTTCAAACAGGCTGATCAGTTCAGGGTTATCCAGCAAAAATGGCTGGATGAAATTGCTGTGCTGGCAGGGTCGTTGTACATCCGCAAAGCAGGTGTTGAAATAGGTGCCATCAAAGGAAAAGATATAGTGCCTTCGCATGAACTGGCTATGAGTCTGTTGCCCAAAACTTCTTTCAGCCAGGTTCATATAGATTGTGAACAGGCAGTTCAGTACCTGCGTCGGCAGGATCTTTCGCTACAGGCACCCAAGGGATGGAATATAATGATGTATGAAAACCTGCCACTGGGCTGGATAAAAGCTCTTCCCAACCGCATCAATAACTATTATCCGCAGGAATGGAGAATACTGAAGAAATGAAAAATAAGGAATAAGAAACATTCAATGAGAAAGTATTATGCTCCTTTACTTTACCCTTTCATGTTTCTTATTCCTTATTTCTCTGTTTAACTCCCTAAATTTGCCATTCTCATCCCCCGGGTCTATGAAAAAATATTGCTTATTTATACTGGTGTTTTTAATTGGGTTGACAGCTTTTGCACAGCAGAAATTGCAGATTAAAGGCAAAGGCAATTCCATGTATATTGAGCATAAAGTAGGTGAAAAGGAATCACTCTCATCCATTGGTCGCCTGTATGGTATTACAGCTTCACAGTTGGCACGGTTTAATGGTAAAAGTCCTTCATCTCTTTTGTCAAAAGGAAGTACCATAAAAGTGCCTTTTAAAGTACAGGATATCCAAACTTCAAACACCGGAACAGCATTGTATCATGTGGTAGGGAAAGGAGATAATCTTTTTAAAATAGCCCAGACATATAATAAAGTTCCATTAACACAAGTGAAAAAATGGAACAAATTGAGTAACAATGCAGTTAAAAACGGGCAACAGGTGATAGTTGGTTATTTGAAAACAAATGAAGAACAGGTAATTGCTTCCAAAATTTTACCTACAGAAAATAATGTACAGGGAAAAAATACTGAAACCGCTGCAGTAACTGTTCCAGATAAACCGGCGACTACAATTAACGAGCCTGTAAAAAAGCCAGAAACTAAAACGGAAGCACCGGTAACAGAAGCCAAAAAAGAAACTATAATACCAGTATCACCGCAAGGGGCTGATGAAGGTTTTTTTGCAGCACTGTACATTAAAAATGATCTTACCCTTGTTCAAAAATCATCTTCCGGCAGCGCATCTACGTTTAAAACAATCAGTGGCTGGACCGATCGGAAATATTATGTACTCATCAACGACATTGCTCCTGGTACCATTGTCCGGATAACTGCATCGAATAATAAAAGTATTTGTGCAAGGGTTTTGGGGCCTTTGCCTGAAACAAAAGGAGCGGAAGGGTTATTGTTGCGTATGAGTAATTCTGCTGCCTCTGTTTTGGATATGAAGGATCAACAATTCACAGTTACACTCACTTATTTTGAATAAAACTGTTATGAAATCATTTGTTCAGGGATTATTTATGTTGATGTTTGTGTTATCATCTTGTGATGGCATAGCACAACAGAAAATATCGATAACAGTAGCCGAATTTGATGCTAAATGGCAATCGGGTACTTATCAGTTACTGGATGTGAGAACGGCGGGTGAATATAAAACCACCCATTTGAAAAATGCATTACAGGCCGATTGGCTGAACAAGCAGCAGTTTGAAGAAAGAACAAAACACCTGGATAAATCGAAACTGGTGCTGGTGTATTGTGCATCTGGTGTAAGAAGTGAACAGGCGGCTAAATGGTTGCTGAACAAGGGATTTGCTGAAGTCTTTAACCTGAAGGGTGGTACTGTTGCCTGGCAACTGGAAGGGAAGCCATTAGAAGCTGGTGTGATTGCGAAACAAATGTCTGTACAAACATTTCAACAGCAAATTCAGACCGGTGGCGTAGTGTTAGTGGATATTGGCGCCGAATGGTGTCCTCCTTGTAAAAAAATGGAACCTGTCATCAGTCGATTAGAAACCGAACTCGCCGGAAAATTTAAATTGGTAAGAGTAGATGGGGGTAATGATATTGAAGTGATGAAACATGTGAAAGCGGATGCACTCCCAACATTTATTATTTATAAAAACGGGAAAGAGATTTGGAGAGATTTTGGAATTATTTCAAAAGAAATTCTTCAGGCGAAGATTACCCAATAAAACCTAAAATCCTTTCAGACGATAACCTCTCAGGAAATCTTCAATCAACATTCTTTTCTTTCCTTCCAGTTGCAGGTCTAATACATGAATATACCCGTCAATAGCAGCGAATTTTAAAAAAGTTTTCCCATCGGTTATGATAGTTCCGGGAGCTGTATGCTGTTGATACTCCGGTGTACTCTTATAAATTTTTAAGATCTTCCCATCTAATTTCGTTATTGCACCCGGAAAAGGGGATAACCCTCGAATAAGATTATGAATTTGTAGAGAAGTCTGCTCCCAGTTAATGATACAGGTTTCAGTGAAAATTTTCGGAGCGTGTTTGATCGCTGATTCGCTGATTAGTTCATCCTGGATCCTCTCTTTCAAAATGCCCTCTTGTAAACCATGAACTGTTTTCACCAAAAGACTGGCACCAATTATTTTCATACGGTCATGTATTTCTCCTGCTGTTTCATCTGGTCCGATTGTAAAGCGATCCTGTAATAGTATATTACCTGTATCAATTTCATGTTTGAGTTTGAAGGTGGTAACCCCGGTTTCTTTCTCTCCGTTTATAACTGCCCAGTTAATGGGCGCTGCCCCCCTGTATTGTGGCAGTAAAGATCCATGGAGATTAATGGTTCCCATCGGAGGCATGTTCCAGACGATTTCTGGTAACATGCGAAATGCCACGACCACCTGCAGGTCTGCCTTCAGTTCCTGTAATTGTGTAATAAATACGGGATCCTTTAATTTTTCAGGCTGGAGTACAAACAATTCTTTTTCAACTGCATATTTTTTAACGGCACTTTGTTGTAGATGCATTCCACGGCCTGCTGGTTTATCCGGAGCGGTAACGACTGCCACAATATTAAAACCTGCATGAACCAGTGCGTCCAATGATGCAACGGCAAATTCGGGGGTGCCCATGAAGATGATACGCATAGTGATGAATGGTGAATGGTGAATGGTCAATATTTTAATAACTCACGATTGACCATTCAACATTCACGTCTTTTATTCAAAATCTAAATACAATAAATATTGCTTCCTTATTTTCTTGAAGGCGGCGATGCCGGGTGCCCAACTGTCGCGGATTTCTTTTTCTGTTTTTCCGGCTTTAATCTGATTCATCAACTGGTCAGTTCCGGCCAGCTTATTGAAAAAATAATCGGTTGACTTTTCACTTTTTGGTTTGATAAAGAAGTTCTCTTTATCAGGGAAAAGCTTATAGGCTTCCAGCAGGTATTTCAACTGAATTTTATTATCCACTTTTTTTAATACTTCATCTTTAGTCCCATAAAGGTTCCATCCATAACTCTGTCTGTCTTTTAGTTTTGGCTCTTTGGCGCCATCTCTGCTGGTGGGGGTAAAAGCATACATATTTTTGGGCAGGTAAGGATGACCAAAAATTGAGAATGGATGATCGGTTCCTCTTCCTTCACTCAAAACAGTGCCTTCAAAAAAACAGGTACTTGCATACCAGTAAATAGATGACATATCAGGCAGGTTGGGAGATGGCTTTACCGGCAGTTCATAATGACTTTTATGTGTATAGTTCTGATTTTTGATGATCTGGAAATGAAAGAGTGTATCCGGTGGAGAATTTTTTGCGCGCCTGTAATATTCATAACGCTCATTGGCTTTTGGTGATAACCATTTTTCGCCTGCCAGCATGAGGGCATATTCGCCGATGGTCATACCATATACAACGGGGATGGGTTGCATGCCTACAAAACTTTTATAAGCAGTATCAAGTATGGGGCCATCTACATAAAAACCATTTGGATTGGGACGATCAAGTATCATCAGCGGCTTTCCATGTTCAAATGCCGCATCCATGAATTCCTGTAATGAAGAGATATAAGTATAAAAACGTGTGCCCACATCCTGTATATCAAAAAGCAATACATCTACATCTGCTAAATCTTCGGCACTGGGTTTTCTTTTCTTTCCATACAATGAAACAACCGGAATACCTGTGTATGGGTCGATATAATTATCTACTTTTTCGCCGGCATCAGCAGTGCCCCTAAAGCCATGTTCGGGTCCGAATGCTTTGGTAATTTTTACACCGAGTGTATATAAGGTATCTACCAGGTGACGTTCACCAATAGTAGCGGTATGATTGGCAAAAATGCCTACACGTTTTCCTTTCAGTAAAGGCAGGTATACTTGTGTTCTGTGTGCTGCCGGAATAATTTTAAGTTCTTTATCCTCTTTTGAAGGAGTAGCTTTTTCTTTCTGGTCTTTTGTATCCTTTGGCTGGGCGTTGAGACTCAATGCAATAGACAAGGAACAGACAAGGGTAACGATCTTCATATAAGGGTCTTTAAAATGCGAAAGTTAACAAAAAATACTTGGCTGCACTTGCTTTGCAGGTTGTACTTTTGCCGTTCGGCGCGTTTTAATAACAACTTAACCTTTTCTTCCTTTTTTCGGATGTCAATGATAAGCTGCAGCGTTCCGTATTCTTTATCACATAACAAAATAGTATGCAACAAGTAAAAAAAGGTGATACTGTAAAAGTGCATTATCACGGCAAATTAACCAATGGAACTACATTTGATTCATCTGAAGGAAGAGAACCATTGGAGTTTGAAGTGGGTGGCGGAATGGTAATACCCGGTTTTGATGATGGCGTTACCGGTATGGCTGTTGGCGAGAAAAAAACAATTCATATCCCAGCCGACCAGGCTTATGGGCCTAAGCAGGAAGAAATGATCATGGAGTTTCCGCGTGACCGTTTCCCCGCCGATATGGTTCCTGAAGTGGGAATGCAACTGAATATGAGTAATGGCTCAGGACAAAATTTTCCTGTAACCATTGCTGAAGTACGTGAAGCAGTAGTAGTGCTGGATGCCAACCATCCGCTGGCAGGAGAAGACCTGGTCTTCGATCTGGAGCTGGTGGCTATTGATGGAGCAAGCCCATTGATCATTATGCCTTAATAAGCATTCACTCATAAAAGAAAGGTCGCAGTAATCATTACTGCGACCTTTCTTTTTATAACCACTTGTTTAAATTATTAATACTGATCACTTCTCAGTATCCACAAATTTTATTTTAAATGTAGCAGTTTGCGATGCTTGTAGCTTGAAGCTTGTTGCTCGAAACTGGCTACGGTCTTCTCAACCACCATCCTAACCATAAGCCTGTAAGTCCCCAACCAGCAATGGCATCAATAAGATGACCGTATAGATCGCGTGTCTGGAACCAGATATAATTGGTATAAGGTCCATTGAAAAATCCAATTAATCCAATGGCAATGCTAGCCATAAGAATAGTGGTAAATGGAGGTGTTCCCATCTTTTTAAACAACCAGCAAACCAATAATAGGATAACGATATTGATGGCAAAACCTCTTGCCATATTCATTCCCATATTCATATCCATCGATTTGTGATAATGAATTTGTGCCCATGGTTTACCATCCATCGTTTCATAGAGTTTTTCCTGTTCTTCTTTCGACGCACCATCAGGGGCAGTCGGCAGAAAATAGCTGCCATCCTCGGAAAATTGGGTGCTCAGGTATTGGAGAATACTATCCTGCTTGGGTGTATACGCTTCAGCAGATCTGTGCAATCCGGATGCCGTCCATGAAACAAATTGCCAGAGAAAGAGAATGACGGCGCCCACGAGAGAGCCAATCAGTGTTTTTTTCATATGGTTGTTTTTGGTTGCATACAAAATAGAAAACAGAATTGGTAATTGCAAGTATTCAGTAATACAGTAATTGATTTTTGTATTTTGCAGGATGCTTCATTCATACTCATTTACAGTAGCAGAGCGTTTTATGCGTTATGTGCAGATCGATACACAAAGTGATCCGCATGGTGCCGGTTTCCCCAGTACAGAAAAACAAAAGACACTATCACGGCTTTTGGCGGACGAATTAAAAGTAATGGGTATTACCGATGTTGAAACAGATGCATATGGCTATGTATATGCCACTATCCCCTCAACATCAAAAGAACCAACACCTGTCATCTGTTTCTGTAGTCATGTTGATACAGCACCTGATTGTAGTGGGAATAACATAAAGCCTATACTGCATAAAAATTATACCGGTCAGGTGATTGTTTTACCTGATGACCCCAGCCAGGTCATTAGTATAGAAGCCTATCCTTATCTCAAACAACAGATCGGAAAAGATATTATTACAGCCAGCGGTTTAACCCTGTTAGGCGCAGATGATAAAAGTGGTGTGGCCATCATCATGGATATGGCTCACTATCTCATGCAACATCCGGAATTGCCTCATGGCACCATCAAAATATTATTCACACCTGATGAAGAAGTAGGCAGGGGTACGGAGAAACTCGATATGCAAAAACTCGGTGCCGATTTTGGCTATACACTTGATGGGGGAGAGCTGGGCACTTATGAAGATGAAACATTCAGTGCAGATGGCGTAACCATTCAATTTTATGGGATCAGCGCCCATCCTGGATATGCGAAAGGAAAAATGGTAAATGCATTAAAACTGGTTTCATCATTGCTTAATGCTTTACCAACCACTAAATGGTGCCCCGAATCAACAGAAAAAAGGCAGGGTTTTGTTCATCCCGTTCATTTGGAGGGAATAGCAGAAAAAGCAACAGTAGAATTTATTATACGCGATTTTGAAACAGAACTGCTCGCAGTATATGAAGATAGGTTACGTGATATGTGTGAGCAGATCGTCCGGCAATATCCCGGCACTTCCTATACATTCGAAGTAAAAGAGCAGTACCGTAATATGAAACAGGTACTTGACCAGCATCCTCAGGTAAATGAAAGGGCTGAAAAAGCATACCGGGCAGCCGGTCTTACAGTGCGCAAAGAACCCATTCGTGGCGGCACAGATGGGAGCCGGTTAAGTTTTATGGGGTTGCCCTGTGCCAATATTTTTACCGGTATGCAGGCTATTCACAGCAAACACGAGTGGGTAAGTGTATATGATATGGAAAAAGCGGTAGAAGTACTGGTGAAACTGGCTTGTAATATGGAGTGAATCGCTTAATTTAAATGGCGTTTCTGTTTGCTCAAACGAAAAATACTGCCATGTCAGATACACTTCACCTGAATACAAAAGCAACTGCACAAAATAGTTTCGATGCTATTGTCATTGGCTCTGGTATCAGCGGTGGCTGGGCCGCCAAAGAACTCACCGAAAAAGGATTGAAAGTTTTAATGCTGGAACGGGGTCGCCCTTACGAACACATCAAAGATTATACAACGGCCAACAAAGACCCCTGGGAACTACCATACAGGGGAAGAACAACTGCAGCGCAAAAAAAAGATTTCCCTGTGCTTCACAGAGGCTGGGCTGCAAGCGAAGTGGTAATGGACGACTGGGCCAATGAAAAAGATTGTCCCTACACAGAAATAAAACCTTTTACCTGGTGGAGAAGTTACCAGTTGGGCGGCCGCTCCGTTTTATGGGGCCGGCAGAGTTATAGATTAAGCGATCTTGATTTTGAAGCCAATCTCAAAGAAGGTATTGGAACCGACTGGCCCATTCGTTATAAAGATATAGCAGCCTGGTACGATCATGTAGAACGTTTTGCAGGCATCAGCGGATCAAAAGAAGGATTGACACATTTACCCGACGGACAATTTTTACCACCCATGGAACTCAATTGTGTGGAGAAGGATGTGGCAGCAAGAATCAGGAAAGCATTCAATGGTAACAGGCATCTCATCATAGGTCGTGTGGCCAATCTTACCGCACCCATTGAAGGCAGAACACAATGCCAGTTCAGAAACCGCTGCTGGGAAGGATGTCCTTTTGGTGGTTATTTCAGTACACAGTCATCTACGTTACCTGCGGCCATGAAAACGGGGAATCTTACTGTGAGACCTTTCTCCATTGTTACAAAACTTATTTATGATAAAGACAGTAAAAAAGCAAAAGGAGTAGAAGTGCTGGATGCAGAAACCAACCAGACTTACGAATACTATGCAAAGATTGTATTTCTGAATGCTTCTGCTTTAAACTCTACATGGGTCTTGTTTAACAGTGCAACCGATATATGGCCCGGTGGATTGGGCAGCAGCAGCGGTGAGCTGGGGCATAATGTGATGGATCATCATTACAATATCGGTGCTTCCGGAAAAGTGGAAGGGTATGAAGACAAATATTATTTCGGACGAAGAGCCAATGGATTTTATATCCCCCGATTTGTAAATATGGGTAATGATCAACGTGATTACCTGCGTGGTTTTGGTTACCAGGGCAGTGCCAGCAGGGCAGGGTGGTCGAGAGATGTGGCAGAATTATCCATCGGTGCGGGTTTCAAAGATGCATTAACAGAACCGGGTGAATGGAGCATAGGCGCAACAGGCTTTGGTGAAATATTGCCTTATCATGAAAATAAAATCATGCTTGATAAAGAGAAGAAAGATAAATGGGGTTTACCCGTATTGGCCATGGATTGTGAAATGAAAGAGAATGAATTAAGGATGCGAAAAGATATCATTACTGAACTGCAGGTGATGTTAGAAGCATCAGGTGTAAAAAATATCAGAACCTGGGATGGCGGACATGCACTGGGGCATGGTATTCATGAAATGGGTACAGCACGAATGGGACGCGATCCGAAAACATCGGTACTCAATGCATTTAACCAGGTATGGGATGCAAAAAATGTATTTGTAACAGATGGTGCCTGTATGACTTCTTCTGCCTGTCAGAATCCATCACTTACTTATATGGCACTTACGGCGAGGGCAGCTAACCACTCGGTGGAAGAGCTGAAGAAGGGAAACTTGTAAGAATAATTGATGGCCCATCGTCCATAGTTCTTCTTCTTGCTACCATGGACTATGGACCATCAACTATGGTCTACTCAATGATCTGCTCACTAATTTTACCCGTCTGCTTATTTTTCAGGATGAGTTTTTTAGTGCCGAAATGAGTCATTTCTTCTTTTATCAAGTAATGATCATTGTCGTATGAAACAAGGTGACTTCCTTTAGAGAGTCCTGTCTGTCCTCTCCAGATATCAAGCTTTACAGGTTCCCACTGTTTACTTTTAGCCGATTTATAGGCAGCGTCAAGAATGGCATTGACTACATACCCGTCATAAAATGTTTCTTTGGGATCAACACCCTTTTCCATGGCATTAAACATATCCATGAACATATGGTTATAACCCAGTTCATTTAGTTCATCGCCTACAGGAAAGAGCCAGCCTGTATTGCTTTCTGCTTTTTCTGCTACATAATCTGCACCCTTACCCGTGGTAAACATATCAAAACCGGTACGGAGAAAACTGTTGATCCAGATGGTGCCCTCGCTACCCATTACTTCATCGCGCAGATCAAGTCCGCCGCGGAAAGTCCAGCTTACTTCAAACTGTCCGATAGCACCGTTCTCATATTTTACAAGACCAATGGCATGATCTTCTGCATCAATAGGTTTCACCTGTGTATCGGCCCAACACATGACTTCAACAGGTTTAATATCTTTCCCGATATAACTACGGGTAATCTCTACGCAATGACAACCAAGATCAAGTATACAGCCACCACCTGCCTGTTCAATATCCCAGAACCATTCACTGTGTGGACCAGGATGTGTTTCTCTTGACTTTGCCCAAAGTATCCTGCCCAAAGCACCATGCTTTACACTCTCCATGGCTTTGATGAATTTTGGGGTATAAACAAGATCCTCGAGATAACCATTAAAAATGCCGGCTTCTTCTACTGCAATGAGCATGCGTTTGGCTTCTTCTGCATTACGACCTAATGGCTTTGTGGTAATGACTGCTTTTTTGTGTTTACAACACAGCATCACTGCCGCTTCATGGAGGTTGTTGGGTAAAGCAATACATACCACATCCACATCAGGATGTGCAATGGCTTCTTCCATATTGATGGTCCAGTGTGCGCAATGATAATCTGCTGCAAATTTCTTCGCACTTTCTTCTCTGCGGGAATAAATACTAATGATCTTATCCCTGCTTCTGTAACCCTGTAACGAATCGGCATAAAACCGGCCAATAAAACCGGAACCGAGCATGGCAATTTTTTTCATATAGAGATTGTTATGAGCAAATGGTGAATGGTGAATCGTGAATTCGAAAATATAAATAATTCACCATTGACCATTCATCATTCACACACTCATTTATTTCTTTTCCTTAAAAAACAATACAAAATAAACCAGCACACCCATGGCAATATAGGCGGGTACATACCAGATGTTAAGCCAGTTGTGCGTTTCTCCGGTTTTGTAGAGATCAACAATATAACCGCTGAACCAGGTACCGATAAACATGCCTACACCATAAGTAGCGAAGGTAAACAGCCCCTGTGCCGCATTTTTAATTTTAGCACCTGCTTTTTTCTCTGTATACATATAACCTGTTACAAAAAAGAAATCATAACAGATGCCATGCAAAATAATACCCGCATATAACATCCAGGTATTGGCGCCGGCATCTCCATAAGCAAAGAATAGATAACGTAATATCCATGCACTCATGCCCAGTAGTAACATATTCTTTACACCGATTCTGTTAAACAGGAAAGGAATGGCCAATATGAATACGGCTTCAGAAACCTGTCCGAGCGTCATTTTGCCGGCGGCGTTCTCAAAATTCATTTCATTGAGAAATGGATTGGCGAAGCCATAATAAAAAGATAGCGGAATACAAACGAGAATGGCTGCAATAAAAAAGATGAGATAAGGTTTCTCTTTAAACAGCACAAATGCTTCTGTTCCGATGGCTTTTGAGGCAGAGCTATCAGCACCATTAGGTGGCGTATTGGGTAAAACAAAACTCAATAAACCTAAGCCTAGAGAAACGGCAGCGGCCATATAAAAAGTAGAAGCTGTTTTTTCAATTCCCAATTGTCCGATCAGTACGCCTGCTACAATCCAGCCCAGTGTTCCAAACACGCGTATCCATGGAAATTGTTTACCCGGATCGGTCATTTGAGAGAAAGCAACACTATTGCTTAGCGCAATGGTAGGCATATATAATAAGGAGTAACCCAGGATGACCCAGTAAAAGATGGTACTGTCAGTTATTTTTGTTGCAAGAAATAAAAGAACGGCCCCAAGCAGGTGTAATACTCCCATGATTTTTTGTGCGGCAAAAAAACGATCGGCAATCATACCCACAAAAAAGGGGGAGATCATAGTGGCAATAGCCAGTGCACTGTAGGCAGCTCCAATTTCTACACCGGTGGCCTGCAAATGCGTACCCATATAAGTACCCATGGTAACATACCAGGCACCCCAGATAAAATATTCAAAAAACATCATGGAGGCCAGCAGTGATCCTGTTTTGCTGTTCATATAGCAGTTGGTTTTGGTTTTCTTATATCAGAAGTAGAACTGATACGAAAAATGAATGTAAGAAATATTCACGACCCGCCTATTCAAATATCCCTGTTCTATAGCATCAGTTTTATCAGTAACTTGTAACAAACTTGTTTATGAACCGAAGGAATTTGCCATTCATCTGCAGCCTGCTGTTTTTATTGATAGTTGTTACGCTAGCCATGCGCCCGCTTGATAAAGAAAAGCGGGTACTCGTTTTCTTTGAAACCAAAGGATATTACCATGAATCTATTCCTACCGGAGTGACGGCAATACAGTTATTGGGTAAACAAAACGGCTTTGGTGTAGACACTTCCCGTACGTCAGATGTTTTTACAGACGAAAATTTGTTGGGGTATGATGCAGTTGTTTTTATGAGTACCACCAAAGATGTATTGAATGAAGAAGAACAGGTTGCATTTAAAAAATTTATACAGAAGGGAAAAGGTTTTGTGGGTATTCATGCGGCTACTGATACCGAGTATGACTGGCCCTGGTTTAACCAACTGGTAGGTGCTTATTTTAAAAGTCATCCTAAACAGCAGGATGCTGTTTTACATATCCAGGATCACAAACACCCTGCTACCAAACATTTACCTAAGACCTGGAAACGCTGGGATGAATGGTATAATTTTAAAGACATTCAACCCGATTTAAAAGTATTGATTACGTTAGATGAGTCAAGTTATACCGGAGGTGAAAATGGTAATAACCATCCCATTAGCTGGTACCACTCTTTTGCTGGGGGGCGTGCATTTTATACAGGTTTGGGACATACGCATGAATCTTATTCCGATCCATTGTTTCTGCAACATATTTTGGGAGGAATCAACTATGCAATGGGCAAGTAATAATGAGCCTAGTTAAAAAAATCTATTTCGTTGTTGTATTTTAATTTAGAAGCCGCCGACCATTCATAAATGCTGGCCAATCGTTTCCATTCGCCATCTACTTTTTCATAGATCCAGAAAGTACCTTCTTTGGAAAAAATGCTGCTTTTACCAAGGTAAAAAAAGCAAAGTGTGTTGTTGCGGAGAAAAAAAGGGGCAGTAAAATGCTGTATCTCCATACAAATTTTCTGCTGTGGTTTTGCTTTGCTGTTATCTGTTTTAGTGAGTAAGGGATCAACCGTATCCAATGGTATCATGTAAGCAAAAGGAAACATTTTTGCGGGCCAGCTTATTTTTTTAATTGCATCCAGTTGATTCACTATATAACGTCGTTCTTCCAGCGTAAAACGGGTTTTTCTTTTTACATATGCAGCCTGATCCGGGTCCCACTCTTTGTATTCTTTGTCAGATAAAAAAGTCTGCTTTACCTTATTAATGATATTGGTATCAACCCGGTCGGAATAAAAAAAAGTATCACATTCCTGGTAAGCAAACGGGCGATCATTAAACCAGTTACTGTAAATATCCCTGATCAACGATGCGGATGACGAACTTTCCTGTGCGGTAAGACGCAGTGAAATAATAAAAAGTACCAGTAAGAGGGGTCGTCTTTTATTCAGGCGCATGCAAAGGGGTTACTCAATCCTTAAAGATATTCAGGATTTGAATACGAAATACAGAATGGTATTAGAAGCAGATTAGAGCAGGGCCTGTAATATATCGGCCAGTATATCATCTTTGTGCTCCAGTCCAACCGAAATCCTGATAAGGCCCGGTGTAATATTCACCGCCTGTCTTTCTTCTTCTGTGAGTTTTGCATGGGTCGTGCTGGCAGGATGAGAGGCGATGCTCCTTGTATCGCCCAGGTTGGCAGTAAGGGAAAGCATTTTCAGCTTATTCAGAAAATTTCGTCCTGCTTCCAGTCCGCCCTTTAATTCAAAACATACAATACCGCCGCCGTTCTGCATCTGTTTTTGGGCGATGGAAAACTGTGGGTGACTTTTCAGGAAAGGATATTTCAACCAACTGATGGCTGCATGACCTTCCAGTGCCGAAGCGATATGTAATGCATTGGATGCATGTCTTTCCATTCTTACATCCAGTGTTTCCAGACTCTTACTCAATACCCAGGCATTGAAGGGAGACAATGCCGGTCCGGTACTTCTGCAAAACAGGTAGATATCTTTGATCAATTCTTTTTTGCCTACTACCACACCACCTAGTACGCGCCCTTGTCCATCAAGCCATTTGGTAGCAGAATGTACCACCAGATCAGCACCATATTCAATAGGACGCTGGTTGACAGGAGTGGCAAAACAATTGTCTACATTCAGGATGATACCATGTTTACGCGCCAGTTGTCCGATCATTTCTAGGTCTAACAGATCAAGACCCGGATTGGTCGGCGTTTCCAGGTAAATCATTTTGGTATTGGGGCGAATGGCTGCTTCCCATGTTTCAGCAGTAGCTGAAGCAGCAACATAACTGTATTCAATACCATATTTGGGAAGGTATTTGGAGATCACAGTATGTGTACTGCCGAAGATGGAATTACAGGATAATAAATGATCCCCCTGTTTCATCAGTGCCATAAACGAACCAAAAACAGCACTCATACCCGAAGCGGTAGCATAACCTGCTTCAGCACCTTCCAATGCACAGATTCTATCTGTAAATTCCTGCACATTGGGGTTACTGAAACGGCTGTAAATATTATCATCCGTTTCATCTGCAAATGCTGCGCGCATTGATTCTGCATCATCGAAACAAAAACTGCTGGTAAGAAACATCGGGGAAGAATGTTCCATTTCAGGAGTTCTGTTCACCTGTGTACGTATGGTACGGGTAATTTTATCAGACATGATGGCTATTTGAAAATGAAGGATCTCTGCTGGCTGACTGGCCCTTTCAAAGATTTTTACAAATGTAATTCACTCCTGCCCTTATTTTGCTGTTGAAATGAGGAATAATCAGTTGAAATACTTTGAATACAAACAGCCGTTTGCATTGGAGTCGGGTTTATCTCTTCCCGCTCTCACCATTGCTTACCATACTTATGGTGAGTGGAAAGGAAAGGAATCGAAAGTGGTTTGGGTTTGTCATGCATTAACGGCCAGTGCCGACTGTGCCGACTGGTGGAAGGGTTTGATAGGTGATAATGATCTCATTAATCCTGCTGATTATTTTATTGTTTGTGCCAATATACTGGGTTCCTGTTATGGTACCACAGGGCCTTTAAGTACCAACCCTGCAACACAAAAGCCTTATTTCGCATCATTCCCCCATATCACTATTCGTGATATGGTCAATGCACATATCCTGCTCCGCGAACACCTGCAGATTGAACAAATTAGTTTGTTGATGGGTGGAAGTATGGGTGGTTACCAGGCATTGGAATGGGTATTGATGGAGCCCACTGTTATTCAGCGTTTATTTTTAATTGCCACTTCTCCATCAGAGAGTGCATGGGGTGTGGCTGTGCATACGGCACAAAGACTGGCCATTGAAGCAGATGCTACATGGAAAGAAGCCCATGATAAAGCCGGTGCAGCAGGGTTAAAGGCTGCAAGGGCCATAGGTATGCTTACCTACCGTAACTATGGCATTTTTCAACAGGCACAAACCGATCCGGATCCAGAGAAAATCGATGATTTTAGGGCTTCCTCGTATATTAATTACCAGGGCGAAAAACTGGTAAACAGGTTTAATGCTTACTCTTACTGGTTATTAACCAAGTCAATGGACAGCCATCACCTGGCACGTGGGAGAGGGGGTGATCTGATAAAAGCACTTAACAAAATTCAACAACCCGTATTTATTATTGGTATCGATAGTGATATTCTCTGTCCATTAGACGAGCAGCGTTTTATGAAGGAGCACCTGCCCAATGCAACATTGGTGGAAATAGGATCAACGTATGGACATGATGGTTTCATCATAGAAACCAGGCAGATTACCCAGCATCTGAGGCCCTGGCTTGAACAGCAGCAAACTGGCGGATAACTGTTATTTTTGCACAAATGGTTCTTTATGGGCATCCTCAGACAATTAGCAGAATACCTTTACCTTAAAAAGAAAGATCCCGATCAGCCACGTACGCTGTGGATGAAATACATGCATGGTATGAACCGTATTTCATTGATCATGTTTGTGGTAGCAGTGTTGATCATCATTTTCAAGTTGGTGATTCTGCCACTGTTCAGGTAAACTTTTTTCAGGTTGCCTATTTGTGTAAATTTCGGGTATGAAAACCGGCATCAGTATTTTTATCCTGGTCAGTCATGTTTTTTTCTGTTCTGTTTCCGCCCAGGTAACAGACACATTGCCCTGGCAATCGGGCAGAGATTTACGCTGGATGGATTACCGTGGCGTTCCGGATCGTGAATCTCATTTTTCGGCACTTACTTATTCAGAAATTAAATACAAAGTATCCGTTCACAGTACCATCGCCAGATTTGATTTTTCCACACTTTTTATGAAAAAATCATCGTGGACAAAACATTCGCAAGATCCTGTTTTATTAAAGCATGAACAGATTCATTTCAATATTGCTGAATTGCATAAAAGATTGTTGATACAATTGCTGGATACAAGGAGCCTGCATTTTGCAGGATTTGAATCTGAAGTAAAGCGTTTGGGTGATTCAATCAATATAGCAAGACGTAAAATGGACGATGAATTTGATACTGATGTATCAAATATGCGTGATGTGATGAAAATAAACAAATGGAACCGGGAAGTTGCTGATGCGTTGGACCGGTTAAAAGCATATAATCGAAGCAGTATATTGGTTGCACTCCGATAACTATTGCCTGCACAGATCAATAATATGTTGTGCAGCTAAATGGGAAGCATTGCCAGCGTTGGATAAAGATTGCCATAATGCGTTATAATCTGCTAAGATTTGTTCTCGGTAGTCTTTGTTTCCCAGTATCAGTTCTAATTCCTTTACCAGGTTTTCAGTATTCAGTTCATCCTGTATCAATTCTTTCACTACCAGTTTATTCATAATGAGGTTAACCAGCGAAATATATTTTATACTGATCAGTCGTTTAGCAATCTGGTAACTGATATTACTTCCTTTGTAACATACAATCTCGGGAACTTTTAATAAAGCTGTTTCCAAAGTAGCGGTACCACTTGTAACCAATGCGGCGGTTGATTGCATGAGCAGTTCATAGGTTTTATTGCTTACACTGCTAACATTAGGTGCACTTGCCAGAAAGGGCGCATAGAAATTATCATCAAGTCCCGGAGCCATGGCTACCACAAACTGGTAGTCGGGAAAATGCGAAGCAACACTCAGCATGATCGGTAATTTTTTACCAATCTCCTGCTTACGGCTACCCGGCAGCAAGGCAATAGTGGCTTTTGCAGGATTACCTGTAGCTTGCAGCTTGTAGCTTACAGCTTTAACTTCCCTCTCTATTACTTCCACCAGTGGATGTCCTACATAGTCAACTTCCCAGTTCCATTTGTTTTTATAGTAATCTTTTTCAAAGGGAAGTATACAAAGCATTTTGTCGATGCACTGCTTCATTTTTTTTACCCTGTTTTCTTTCCATGCCCAAACCTGTGGTGATATATAATAGACCACTTTAAACCCTTTTTGTTTGGCCCATTCAGCAATACGGAGATTAAAACCGGGGTAATCAATCAATACCAGTACATCGGGTTGCCAGCTTGTTATATCGGCTTTGCAGAATTTGATATTACGAAAAATGGTCGGTAAATTTTTCACCACTTCAGCAAAACCCATAAAAGCCAGATCGCGGTAATGTTTGACCAGAACGCCTCCGGCAGCTTCCATTAAATCGCCACCCCAGCAGCGAATATCGGCCGAGGCATCCTGACGTTTCAATTCTTTGATAAGGTTGCTGCCATGCAGGTCACCACTGGCTTCACCTGATATGAGGTAGTATTTCATCGTGAATGGTGAATGGTCAATCGTGAATTTAAAAGAGTCGAGGCTAATAATTGTAATACAGAATACAATTCACCATTGACCATTCACCATTCACGATTTCCCCTCGCAAAATACATCCATCCAAACGCTTTCCGGCTATTAACAAAGTTTTTTTCAGAATAACTAAAAAAATAGTTGTAAAACTAAAAAATTAGTTTTAGGTTTGTTCTGCGATTAAAATAATACCCCCCCATGAAACCATTAACAAAGGCAGAAGAACAGATCATGCACAGTATCTGGAAACTGGAAGAAGCTTTTTTGAAAGATATTCTTGAACAGCAACCGGAACCCAAACCACATTCAAATACGGTGGCTACTATTTTAAAAATATTGGTAGAAAAAGGCTTTGTAGGCATTACACCTGTAGGCAGAATGCACCGCTATTATCCGCTGGTATCAAAAGAGGAATATTCGTCCAGCACCATACGTAACCTGGTGGAAGGTTATTTTGAAGGCTCATTCAGTGAAGCTGTTTCTTTTATGGTGAAACAGAAAGATATCAGTATACGCGAACTCGAACTCTTGTTACAGGAAATTAAAAACGCCAAAAAATAAAAGCATGCTGAGTACGGCTTATTATTTTCTGCAAGTAATGCTATGTAGTGCCATTATGATGGGGTACTACTGGATAGCTTTGCGAAATAAAAAATTTCATCAGTATAACCGGTTTTACCTGCTGGCCGTGGCTTTGTTTTCGTGGACGGTTCCGCTGGTTAAAATTCAATGGGTAACAACTTATGCCAGCCAGCAGCAGGTCATCCGTTTTTTATCGGTCGTAGCGGATAATAATTCCGAGTTAGAGGCAGTCATTGGAAGCAAAGGGTTTCACTGGAGTATGGAGGGTATAGTGAGTCTTTTATATATACTGATAGCTGCTATGCTTCTTGCCTTTTTAATAAGGGCCTTTTACAGGATTTATGCTTTATTGAAAAAACATTCCTGTAAACAGGTAGGCGATGTATTTCTGATCATCACCCAGGCAAAGGGGACGCCCTTTTCCTTTTTCCGATATATTTTCTGGAATGAAGAGATCGATATCCGAAGCGCATCGGGTAAACAGATCCTTCAACATGAGCTGACGCATGTTAGACAGAAACACTCTGTTGATAAACTGCTGATTCAGGTGATGTTGATTCCCGGATGGTTCAATCCATTTTTCTGGTTACTCAAAAAGGAAATGGATATGATCCATGAATTCATTGCAGATAAAAAAGCGGTACAGGATGGTGACACGGCTGCATTGGCGCAAATGCTGTTAACGGCAGTATACCCGACACATCGTTTCGACCTTGTGCACCCGTTCTTTTTTTCACCCATAAAAAGGAGGTTGCAAATGTTAACAAATCATAAAAACCCAAGATTCAGTTATATCCGTCGCCTGGTAATATTACCACTGCTGGCGGTTGTTATTGTGCTGTTTGCTTTTCGTAGCAAAGCGTACAGAGCCGAGCATCCCATTTCTGTAAAAAATGTCTTGCAAAGTGTCATTAATGATGTGAAAGCAACACAGCAGTCGGGTATTACCGTAACAGATATTGATCTGGAAACGTTAGCCCCGATGAAACTCAGTAAAACCTACCGCATCGTTATCAATCCCGGACATGGGGGAGAAGATGTGGGCGCAAGGGGTGCTGATGGAACAACGGAATCTGTATTAACCCTTCAGTTGGCAAAAATGCTGAAGGAGAAAAACAATAATCCGCAGTTAGATATCATACTTACGCGTGATGCTGACGAATTCCACACCGTAGTGCAGGTAGCAGAAAAAACAAATGCGTTGGCGCCGGATTTGTTTGTTTCACTACATGTGAACAGTGCTGCACCTATCCGCAAAAATGGTAAAACGATTGGCTATAGCCAACAGAAAGGAGCTGAAATTTATCTGGCAGACAAAGCGAAGGCTTTCGATTATGAAAAAAGTTACCAACTGGCTAACTGGATGGGTAATTTATTAAGCCAGAGCGGAACCACATTTAAAGGCATCAGAAGCAGAAGCAAAGGCATTTATGTTTTACAGACTGTGAAATGTCCCTCCGTATTGGTAGAAGCTGGTTTTATTACACACAAAGAAGAGGTTGTTTTATTAAAGAGCCAGATATACCAGGAAAAGATTGCTAAGGCCATTTTGCAAGCTGTTGAGCAATACCTTGCTGAGGCAGAAAAAAATCCCATGGTTAAGATTAGGGAAATTGATTTGAATGAATTGAAGAATGATTTAATAGTAGGTGGTAAAGAAACCAGTAAAGCAATGTCGTCTGATGAACCTGATGGACATTTTACATCTGTAAAGAACAACAAGAACGGAAATCTTGATTTGTCAAAACCGGAAAGCAATCCTTATTTCAAATTCCGTGAAAAATATAAGTCGCAGGAGGGTTTATTGTATTTGCTGAATGGTGAGAAAATAAGTTATAATCAGTTGAATGATATTGAGCCAAACACGATCAAAGAGATTAACATTTTCAAAGACCCGGCGGCAATAAAAATATTCACCAATGAAGAGGTGAAAGGTGTGGTGCTGCTTACTACCAAAAAGGCAGCCAGTTTTAAAGCGCACAGTGAAAATCAAATAAATGAGCCAGGGAGCCCCTCATCTAATATCAATTTTGCAGCGAATGCTAATGAATCAGTGAATGACTTTATCCAACAGCAGGAACCAGTTTCATTTCCGGGAGGTGATACTGCCTGGCGAAAATACCTTGAAAGAAACCTGAATAGAGATATCCCTGTAATAAATGGGGCGCCTCCGGGTAAATATGCTGTAAAAGTTTCTTTTATTGTCGATAAATCTGGTAAACTAAGTGATGTAAAAGCAATGAATGATCCCGGTTATGGCACTGCGCAGGAAGCTGTTCGGATGTTTGCGAAAGGTCCAAACTGGAAACCTGCTGCAGTTAATGGGAAAACTGTGGTTTCAAGATTTGAGAAGACAATTACTTTTATGATATCTGAGGAATAATAGAACTGAAGTGGTAGTTAAGAGTCATTCAAACTGATTTCATAATGCCAGCTTAAATAATTTAGCCACAGATTCACAGATTATCTAAAAAGTAATCTGTGAATCTGTGGCTAAAAAATCAAACAAACCATTTAAAAGACAGCGCTATCAATGCATAAATACAGGTAGCAATAAAAACACCCCTTGCCGTCTTATCATTCTGCCGGTTAATATAAATGGTAAATACCACAGCATTGGTAATCAGCGAAAGACTGATGATGCCTGTGAGTAAAGATGGGTTGGTACGTATGACCTGTAAAAATTCCTGGAAACTGAAAAGCCTGAATTTTACCAGATAATAGATAAAGAAGCCAAGTACAGGCGACAGGAAACCAAGTACCAGGCCGAGGCGAAGATTGTCTTTTTTAAACATCAGAATTTCCATTTGGTTTCAAGCTGCTGTTTCAGTTGATAGTTGGTAAGATCAAACTGAACAGGAACCACACTTACATAATTATTTTTGAGGGCCCATACATCGGTATCTTTTCCTTTGTCGAAATTCACGAACTCTCCGGTGAGCCAGTAATATTTCTTACCATGCGGGTCTTTTCTTTCATCAAACTCTTCTTCGTATTTGGCATAAGCCTGTCTGCATATTTTAATACCCTTGATCAGTTTTTCCTGAACAGCAGGGATATTTACATTCAGACATAAATGTTTATCGAGGCTTTTGCCACCCAATAATTTCTGGACAATCATTCTTGCATATTTACTGGCGGCGCTAAAATCGGCATCAATACTCAGGTCGAGTAAACTGAAACCAATACTGGGTATGCTTTCAATAGAAGCTTCCAGTGCTGCTGACATGGTTCCTGAATAAATAACATTGATGGAATGATTGGCACCATGGTTTACACCGCTCACACACAAATCGGGCTTGCGGTGTAATATTTTGTCCACCGCAATTTTAACACAATCCACAGGTGTACCGCTACAGCTATAAGCTTCAATTCCCTCAAATACGTTTGATTTCTGAAGACGGAGCAACTGACCAATAGTAATGGCATGTCCCATTCCGCTCTGTGGTTTATCAGGTGCTACTACTACTACTTTTCCCAAACCTTTTACTGCTTCTACCAATGCACGGATACCCGGTGCGCTGATACCGTCATCGTTGGTAACAAGAATAACGGGTTCTTTCTTTTTGGTTGTTTTAGACATGGGTGCAAGATACTAACCCTCCCCGACTTCGCTGCGCTCGTCTCCCCTCCCTATAGGGAGGGGCAGGGGGAGGGTAAAATAATTTTGGCGAAACTAAAAAAATTAGTATTTTGCAGCTAAATCAGTTAGCTATGTCAAATGCCGGAAAGAATTTACGCTACCTGCGCAAGCTTCGTGGCTGGACGCAGGAAGAGTTTGCCAACAAGCTCAAGATCAAAAGATCATTGGTAGGTGCCTACGAAGAAGAGCGCGCCGAACCCAGGCTTGAAGTGGTTAAACAGATCTGCCAGATTTTTAAACTGAGCATGGAAGAGTTTTTACTCAAAGACCTCACCGCTTCAAAAACCGGTGGCTCATACCTCGAAAAACGCAGACAGTTAAAAATGGTAGCAGAAGTAGCAGAAGTGCGTTTTGTACCTGTAAAAGCTGCCGCCGGTTACCTGGCAGGTTTTGCTGATCCTGAATTTGTTGATGAACTGAATACGTTTACGCTCCCCATGCTTTCACCAGGCCAGTACCGGGCATTTGAAATTGTTGGCGACAGTATGTTACCCACTCCCAGTGGCAGTGTAATTGTAGGTGAAAAAGTAGAAGACCTCGAAGATGTGAAGAATAGCAATACATATGTTGTATTGTCAAGGAATGAAGGCGTTGTATATAAGCGGATCATGAAGAACAACAGGCTGAAGAATAAAATCACCCTCATCAGCGATAACCCACAGTATGAGCCTTACAACGTAAGCTCTGAAGATGTGCTGGAAGTATGGAAAGCGGTATATATTCTTCAGAAAGCCAATGCCGGCCCACGTTGGGATGTGAACCAACTCGCCGGAATGGTCAATAACCTGCAGGAACAGGTGAGTACACTGAAGAAAAAATTAAACTGATCAAATACCAAAAGGGCTCCGTTGAATACATTCAACGGAGCCCTTTGTTTTAGCACCACTGGTATAATTTTACCCGTGTGAGAGGGTCATTCCATTATTTTTGCGCCACAATGAATCGCATATATACACTGCTTGCTATTATTGCCTGCCTTACTATTACCTATACCAAAGCACAGGAAAGAAGTATTTCCGCCCTTAAAATCAATAGTTCCATAAAAATTGACGGTCATCTCGATGAAGCTTCCTGGAAAGAAGCGGCTTCAGCCGATAGCTTCATTCTCAACAGCCCGCAATTCGGCGTTCCTGCCAGCCAAAGAACAGTGGTGCGTGTTTTATACAATGACCAGGCCATTTATGTTGGAGCTTATCTCTACGATGACCCCAAACTGATCCGTAAACAGCTTACCTCCAGAGACGGAGAACAAAGAAATGATGTAGACTATTTCAGTATATTTTTTGATACCTATAATGATGACCAGAATGGATTCCAGTTTCTGGTAACATCAAGAAATGTACAATCAGATGGCCGCTTATTGCCCAACCTGAATTCACAGTTTGGTCCGCCATCCGATTATACCTGGGATGCGGTATGGGAAAGCAGGATACAGATGCAGGAAGATGGATGGACAGTAGAAATGAAAATCCCTTATTCAGCATTACGTTTTTCAAAGAAAGATGTGCAGGAATGGGGCATCAATTTTCAGCGATACAGCAGAAGAAATAATGAGAGTTCTTTCTGGAACAAAGTTGATCCCAACCAGAATGGTTTTGTTAACCAGTTTGGCAATGTACAGGGTATAAAAAATATCCTGCCGCCACTTCGATTATCATTCCTGCCCTATGTTACAGCAGGTACCCGAACCGTACCCTATGCCACAGGTGAACGCAAAACAGATTTCCTCAGGAATGGTGGTATGGATCTGAAATATGGCATCAATGAAAGTTTTACGCTCGATGCCACACTGATACCAGATTTTGGACAGGTCATTTCAGACAATGTGGTACTAAATCTCTCACCCTTTGAAGTGCAGTTCCAGGAAAACAGACCCTTCTTTACAGAAGGGATTGAATTATTTAATAAAGCAGGACTGTTTTATTCAAGAAGGGTAGGTAGTACACCGGGAGGCTATAATGCGGTTCGAAATATGGTCAACAACAATCCTAACCTCACACTGATTTCGAATCCGGGTATTACGCAGTTATACAACGCATCAAAATTTTCAGGAAGAAATAAAAAGAAACTGGGTATCGGTGTATTCAATGCATTGGCAGCACCCATGCAGGCTGTTGTGGAAGATAAAACCACAGGAGCGCAAACACGAATTGAAACTGAACCTTTGACCAACTATAATATCATTGTGCTCGACCAGGCATTGGCTAACCGGTCTTCTCTTACTTTCACCAATACCAATGTGTGGAGAAGTGGTGGCAGCAGAAATGCCAATGTGAGTTCTGCTGATGTGAGTTTGTTTGATAAGAATAATCGCCACAATTTTAAATGGAGCGGAAGATATAGTCATGTTACCGGAAAAGATAATTACAATGGTTTTACCCATGTACTGTCTTATGCAAAAGTGAGTGGTAAGGTTCAGTACCTGTTTCAGAATGTGGTTGAATCGGACCGGTATGATGCCAATGATCTGGGTTTTCTGCTTGCCCCCAATGAAGTAACTACTGTGGCAAGAGTTAGTTATAACCAGTTTACACCCACAAAAAAATTCCTGAGTTATAATTACAGCTTAACACTTACGCCTACTTATCTCTATAAGCCATTTGCCTACTCCAATTTCGTGATGCAGGCACGTGCTTTCTGGTTCTTTAAAAATTTCTGGGACCTGAGCATCAATTTTAACTGGCAACCCGACTGGCAAAGAGATTATTTCGATTTGCGTACATCCGGCCGCATGATCCGTAAAACACCTTATTGGTTTACCAGTGCCAGTGGTAGCAGTGATAGCAGGAAAAGATATTTTATCCGCTTCAATTTTGGTTTTGCAGAATCACCCATACCCAATGACCCATACATCGTTACCGGCATTGGTCAACGCTATCGTTTTAACGAACACTTTAGCCTTGATATGGAATTGCGTCGCGATATAGATAACGGGCAATTTGGTTATGCTTACCGGGCTTCTAATGGTGAACCTGTAGCAGGCAGAAGAAAAATCACCAATTTCACTACACTCATCAATGGTATCTATAATTTCACACCGAGGATGAACCTTACACTTCGGGGCCGCCATTACTGGAGTAAAGTAATCTATCAGAGCTTTTTTGATGTATCTCCGGAAGGATGGCTGATCCCCAGACCATATGTAAGTGGGTATGATCAGAATTTTAACGCATTCAACCTGGATATGTTTTATACCTGGGATTTCAAATACGGGAGTCGATTTGTTATTGGCTGGAAAAACTGGCTGGGCGCTGACTTCCCTATTTCAGGATCCTCTCATAAAAATTATATGGGCAACCTCCGGCAGGTATTCCAGCAACCACACGGTAATGAAATTACTTTCCGTCTGATTTATTTTATTGACTACCTGAGCCTGCAAAAAAGAAGAAAAGAAATCTAAATATAGCCTGGGATTTAAATCCCAGGCAGGGAAATACGTTTTTGCAGAGAGTTAGTATAAAGAAGCTGCCAGCCTGAAAGTATTGCAATGTGCTTCTACAATGGTGCGAACATCTGGAGAATAACCACCGCCCATAGCAACTGTAACCGGGATATTATTGGTACGAAGTGTATTGAATACAAACTCATCACGTTGCCGGCATTCATCAAGTGTTACTTTGAGTTTACCAAACTTATCCGTTTCAAGAATATCAACACCAGAAAGGTAGAAAGCAAAATCGGGCCTGACAGTGTTAATCAGCTGAGGAAGTGTTTCTTTCAAAAGAGAGAGGTATTCAGTACCAGTAATGCCGTCTTTCAATGGCAGATCAAGGTCTGAATGTTCTTTGTGAAAAGGATAATTATGTGCACCATGCATACTGAATGTAAATACAGCGTTATTTAGTTCAAAAAGTTTTGCTGTTCCATTTCCCTGGTGAACATCAAGATCAATGATGAGTATTTTCTCAGCCTTCTTTTGCTGTAGCAGGTAATTGGCTGCAACAGCCATATCACTCAGTAAACAAAAGCCCTCACCCCTGTCTGCAAATGCATGGTGGGTACCGCCAGCTATATTTAAAGCTACCCCATATTCAAAAGCATCACTGCAACAATCGATGGTGCCTTGTGTAATTACGAGTTCTCTTTGTGTTAGCTCAGGAGACTGAGGGAAACCGATTTTTCTTTGTTCAGATGCACATAATGTTTGGTGAATCAGTTTGTTGAGGTATGCTTTATCATGTGTTAGCAGCACTGTTTCATGTTTACAGGGTTCTGGGGCAAAAAGATTCTTTTCTGTGATGGTGCCTTCGTGTAATAACTGACCCGGTATCAATTCATATTTGAGCATTGGGAATCGATGACCCTCTGGCAGTGGATGTGCATATATAGGATGATAAGCTATCCGGATCATTGAATTTTAATGATTGACTGGTTTACGACAGCAAATACGTGGTCGGATTTTTTGGGCTGTACAAGGGCAAGTCCGGAAAAATGACTAAATGCCGGTAAAATACCCTGTTGTTCATTAAAATAAAAACAGGGAAAACGAAGTGATTGTTTGCCAGCGCCTCTGATGATACAGCCCGGATGAAGATGCCCTGAAAACATAAAAACATTTTCTGGCTTTTCTATAGTGCTATCATCATGTATAAATAAAAAGGAGTTCGATTGAAACTGGTCAACCACTTCTATACCTGCATTGCTATACCACTCTTTTTGAAGAATATCATGGTTACCTTTTACTAATATAATGGGTAGTGTAGACAGGTCGTTTCTCCATTTCAGAAAGAAATCCATCTCTTTATTTTCTATGCTGTGAAAGAAATCTCCAACGATTAATATGCTCGATGGCTTAAAGAAGCTGATCTGGTGAAACAGTCGCTGAAGATCCTGCTGGTAAACAGATTGGGGAATAGCAATACCACTTTTTCTAAAATGCCCTGTTTTTCCAAAATGCAGGTCAGATACAATCAGTGTTTTCTCTTCTTCCCAGAATAAAACCCTCTCCGGAGAGAGCCAGAACTGATGGTTTCTGATGCAATGTAAAACAGGTGCTGTCATAAAGTGTGCAAAGATAAAGATACGGGTAGCAATGGTCAGAGAAGTTGTTGCTGCATTCTTCTTACCCTGTCTTCCAGTTGTTCAGATGACATGTTTTCACGCATGCTATCCACTTTAATGGGAAAACAGAAGGGGGTTAATTGTTTTGGAAACTGGATATTAATATTACCATTTATAATCCTTGTCAAAGCATTTCTTAATCTTATTTCCTCCATCTGCTGATCCAATACTTCCTGATAAGCCTGTCTTAGCAGGAGATTGTTGGGTTCATAATCACTGAACACTTTAAAAAGGAGGGAGGCAGAAGACTGGAGATGTCTTGCTTTTTTGAATTCACCAGGATAGCCCTGAAATACAAGGCCGCCAATAACAGCAATATCCCTGAATTTCCTTTTAGCCATTTCTATTGAATTCACACTTTGGGTGATATCATGTAATAAATTTTCTGTACTGAATAATATTGCGGCATTACTATCATCCAAAGGGATGGGTTGATCGCTCAGTAACTCAAAACCATAATCATTCATCACAAAGGAAAAAGTAATGGGCATGGTTCTGCTCATTCGCCAGGCCAGTAAAGCTGCCATGGCCTCATGTACCAGCCTTCCTTCAAAAGGGTAAACAAATAAATGAAATCCGTCTTTGGTTTCTATATGCTCTATCAGTAATTCATCTTCTTTTGGAATATGTGATAAGGATTCCTGTAGTTCAAACAAAGGAGCAAGGGCAAGTAATTCTGGTTCTTTTGTTTTTTTACTGAGCGCCTTGTCAAAAGTTTTTCGGAGCATAAGGCCAAGGTTGGCACTTAGCGGCATACGTCCACCCATCCAACTCGGGACAATTGATTTTTTGTTGGAAGAAGGTTTAACGGTGACTGTCATTTCCTTGATACCAATGAGTTCCAGATTACGTCCTGCAAGTGTAAAAACAGTACCCGGCTCCAGTCTGCTGATAAACCATTCTTCAATAACACCAATGAATTTCCCATTCATCAGTTTTACTTTTAGCATAGCATCGCTAACAATAGTGCCAATGTGCATGCGATGCCGCATGGCAATACGCCTGCTGGTGATTCTGTAAATTCCATCCGTTATTTCAACTTTCCTGTATTCATCATATTGTTGTAATGCAATGCCTCCCTGTGTTATATGTAACAATACATCCTGCCATTCCTGGTCCTGTATATCTGCAAAACAGTAAGTGCTTTTTATTTCTTTCAGCATTGCTTCAGCCCTGAATCCTTCACTGATGGCTAGTGTACATAAATATTGAAGGAGTACATCGTAAGCAAGTAAAACAGGTTCGCGACTTTCAATGATACCTGTAGCAATAGCTGTTTTTAAAGCCGCAGCTTCTACAAGCTCCAATGAATGTGTAGGAAGAAAATAAATACGACTCATTTCACCAGGTCTATGACCACTTCTGCCTGCTCTCTGCAAAAAGCGGGCAACACCTTTGGGTGAACCTACTTGTATTACTGTATCGACCGGGCGAAAGTCAACACCAAGATCAAGACTGGCCGTACATACAACGGCTTTTAATTTTTTTGTATGTAATGCTTCTTCTACCCATTCTCTTAATTCCTGTTCAATACTTCCATGATGTAATGCAATAGCACCTGCAAGTTGTGGGGCAATGGAAAGCAGAGTCTGGTACCATGTTTCACTCATGCCTCTTGTATTAATAAAGATGAGTGTGGTACTGCTGGCTTCTATGATGGGAACAATTTTTTCTGCCAGTTTAATACCCAGGTGCCCTGCCCATGGATATTTCTCAATTTCATCCGGTATGATTGATTTTACTTCAATCTGTTTGTCAATATGGGCGCGAATAATAGTCCCTTCCTGTTGCAGAGAGGATAATAGCACTTCTTTAGCTTGTTCAAGATTGCCAATAGTAGCACTGATACCCCAAACGGATAAGGGAGTCTGGTAACTTTTAGCGATGGCCACCAGACGCGATACTGCGAGTTCAACCAATACCCCTCTTTTGCCTCCTAACAATTCATGCCATTCGTCCACCGCTATAATCTGTAAAGATTTGAAAAGATCCGGGTATCCTTTTTGTGCGAGTAATAAATGAAGGCTTTCGGGGGTGATGATCAGCACTTCAGGCATGTTTCTTTTCTGTTTCTGCCTTTCGGATGTGTCAGTATCTCCGTTACGAATACCAATACGCCACGACATCCCCATTTCAGCAATTACCTCTTCCATGGCTCTGCCGATATCTTTTGCCAAAGCCTTCAGTGGTGTAATCCACAATAGTTGCAGACCATTGTTTTTTTTAGAACAATAGTCGTCGGGGTGATCATTGATGAACCGGATAATACTACCCAGAAAAACAGAAAATGTTTTACCACAACCTGTAGGTGCATTCACGAGCCCGCTATGTCCTTCCTGAATTTGCTTCCATGCCTCTTGCTGAAAAACAAAAGGGGTAAAACCTTTGCGTGAGAGCCATTGCTCAATGATGTATTGTCCTTTGGTGATCCTGCTTTTCATTTTTCCGGGCAAATAGACGCGATGATTGCAATCATCTAATGTATCGATTTCAAATGGCTTTTGGTATTGCTTTCTCTGCAAAACCATGAGTAGCATGTGATTTAGTTTTTCGGCATCTTTCAGAGCAGTATTTTACTTCATCCCATACTTTCTCCCATTTTTTTCGCCAGGTGAATGGGCGCTCACAGGTTACACAGATTTTTGAGGGTAAATCTTTTTTATTGCCTTTGAATGATTTCACACAATCCTAACAAAGGAATATGACTTTTGTTGTGTTACTGCTGGCTTACAGAACGTATCTGGCCATCCATTTTGCGGATATAATAGAGCTTTTTATTCTCGAGATAATCAACGGCATTTGTATTACTGCTATAAGGTTTAACAGGCTGTATATCAAAATCATTAAAAAGTTTAAAACTTTTGTCGTTGATATTCGCCAGTAATTGTCCTTCGTGCTTTATAAGGAGTTTAGTGAAGCGATACATGGCTTCAAAACCTTTGAATACCATATCGCTGGGTCTTCCGGAGAATTTATTCCTGTAAATATTGGTAATATCAAGTCCCAGTTTGTCGGTTCTGGTAAAATGGTAAGGGGTGGTGTAAATAACTTCAATATTCTTGTCTACCCCTCTCAGAGCATCCCATGTAGGCATACCCATGGCAATACTCCTGTATCTTCTCGATTCGCTCAGGGCTTTTACGAGGTTGCTACCAAAAGATTCATTTAATGAGCCGCAAATGATGATGTTTTGTTTGGTGCTGTCGAGGTAGCTGATAACCTGGCTAGTCGTAAAACTATCAGCGAGTTCAACCGTTTTTATTTTCAAGGGAGGGCCGGGTGTATTTCGACTGATATCACTAAAGCCGGACTGTATCATGTCTTCAACAACGCCTTTTCTCCTGAACATGGTAAGATTACTTGTTGGATAGACACGCTGTAAATACCGGTAGATACCCTCGATATGTGTTTTTAAAGTAGGGTTGATTAGGATGAAATAAGGATTCTCGGTGAGTCCGCCATCATTCGGATATGTATATGAGATCAATGGTATTTCATGCTCAAGTGCAAAATCGGCCAATGGTTTTATTTCAGACCTGTTACTGAATGATGCAATAATCAGCGAAACTTCATTTAAAGAGCTGTCAGTGATAACAGTATTAATGTTTCCTTTTGCTGATTTTGTATCATAAAAAACCACTTCAACAGGTGCTTTTTGTTTGCCGAGTGAATCAACAGCCAGCATAATACCATTGTAAAAATCAAGCCCCGGCATCATATATCTAGGCAATATCTGGCTGCCTAACCGATAAGTGCCATCCTGCGTAAAGGCAGAATCTACATATACGGGTGCAAAAACTGCAATCTTATAAACCCTTTCATTTGTTTGTGAATGAGCATTATGCAGGCTGCCAATGAGTATCAGAATGGATAATATGATGTTTATCTGGCTTCGCATGTTTGATTACTATTCCCACTCAATTGTTGCGGGTGGTTTACTGCTGATATCATATACAACCCTGTTAATACCTCTTACATTATTGATGATTTCATTTGAAACATGTGCAAGAAACTCATAAGGCAGGTGAGCCCAGTCTGCGGTCATACCATCAACCGAGGTAACAGCCCTCAGCGCCACTGTAAACTCATAAGTACGTTCATCGCCCATCACTCCCACACTTTTTACAGGCAATAAAATAGCGCCAGCCTGCCATACCTGTGTATAAAGGTTATGCGATTTTAAAGCTTTGATATAGATATCATCAGCCGCCTGCAGCAAAGCAACTTTTTCTTCGGTTACTTCTCCCAATATCCTGATGGCTAAACCAGGGCCCGGGAAAGGATGGCGGTTGATCATGTCAGCAGGAATACCCATTTCAAGTCCTACTCTTCTCACTTCGTCCTTGAATAAATACCGGAGCGGTTCAACGAGGTCGAGGTGCATGGTATCGGGTAAACCGCCCACATTATGGTGCGATTTGATGGTTTGTGAAGGTCCATGTACACTTACACTTTCAATTACATCCGGATAAATGGTGCCCTGTCCAAGGAATTTTACACCAGCTACTTTCTTAGCTTCTTCCTGAAATACATCAATAAAAAGACGACCAATGACTTTCCGTTTTGCTTCAGGATCGGTTTTATCTTTGAATTCGTTATAAAAAAGTTGTTTCGCGTCAATACCCGTAACATTAAGACCAATGGTTTTATAAGTGTCGAGTACCTGCTGGAATTCATCTTTTCTCAACACACCATTGTCTACAAATATGCCATGCAGCCTGTTGCCAATGGCTTTGCTAATGAGTGTGGCAGCAACTGTACTGTCTACACCACCACTCAGTGCCATGATTACATGATGATCACCGATTTGTTTTTTCAGTTCTTCTACTGTTTCATGCACAAAAGAAGCCGGTGTCCAGTCCTGTTTACAATCACATATATGGATCAGGAAATTCTGAATGATTTTTTTTCCTTCGGTGGAATGATATACTTCCGGATGGAACTGGATGCCGTGTAAAGGTTGTGTGCCGGTTGTAGTTTTTCTGAATGCGGCAACGGGAATGCTTTCTGTAACAGCAGTAATTTCAAATCCTTCAGGTAAAGCAACAATTGAATCGCTATGGCTCATCCAAACCTGTGAACCCTGGGAAACAGCTTTTAACAGCTGGTCTTCTTTCAATACTTCCAGTTTGGCCCTTCCATATTCCCTTTTGTTGGATTTATCGACCCGTCCTCCGAAATTTTTGGCGGTTAATTGTGCGCCATAACAAACCCCTAGCACAGGAACTTTGCTGATCATACCGGCAATGTCCACATTGGGTGCATTTTCCTCATTTACACTAAAAGGTGAACCACTCAGGATAATGCCTTTTAACCCTTCTTCATAGGTGAAAGCCTTATGAAACGGGATAATCTCACAATAAACATTGGCTTCACGAACAGCACGGGCGATCAATTGGGTGTACTGGCTGCCAAAATCGAGGATGAGGATCTTTTCTGTCATGCCGCGAAGGTAAATGAATTTTTGGAGGCGCTCAAGTGGTATCAATGGTGATAAAATCCATAGGAATGGTGTCCGATTGCATGAGCTTTTCAATATTTTCGGGGTCTTAAAACGATCATATGAGAACCTTCCTGGTGGTATTTGCCATAATGATAATGGCCGGATCTTGCATTTTTATTGACAGCGAAAGCGTAAAAGGTAATGGTAATATTACCGTTGAAGAACGTAAAGGGCTGAATGCGCATCGTATCCGGCTCGCCGGTTTTATGGATGTAGAGCTTAGCCAGGGCAGTGGCACTGAAGTAAAAGTGGAAGCGGATGAAAATCTACAACAATATATTATTACCGAAATGGAAGATGATGTGCTGGTAGTGAAGATGAGAAGCAATATCCGCTTTATCAATAGTGAAAGACTCAAAATTTATATTACAACCGATCGCCTGGAACAACTCACATTATCAGGCTCAGGAAATATTACCGGTACCAATAAGTTTACAGGGTCTGATCGCCTCAAACTGCGTGTATCCGGGGTGGGCGACCTGAAACTGGATTTCAATACGCCAGAACTGGAAGCAGAAATCAGTGGCAGTGGTTCATTGGTATTGAGTGGAGAAACAAAAGATGCCAAGATACAGATCAACGGTGTAGGTGATTGTAATGCGGAAACGATGAAGGCAGAAAACGCAACCGTAAAAATTTCAGGAAGCGGAGATGTAAAAATATTTGCAGATAACCAGCTTGATGTTACCATTCGAGGTATTGGGTCGGTGTATTATAAGGGAGCTGCTTCCGTCTCGCAAAAAATCAGTGGAAGCGGCGAAGTCAAACGTCTTCAAGAATAAAAGCAATCTGGTAACTCGAATGGGTTACCTTTTTTATTTGCTGTTATTAACCTTATTCCCGGCTTTTGTAGCTCGTTTAAAGAAGATTATATGAATTGGAAAGAAAGGATTTTATTGATTTTACTGGCCAGCGTAAACTTTACCCATATCCTCGATTTTATGGTGATGATGCCATTAGGTAATTTCCTGATGCCTTATTTCAAAATAACACCCGGGCAGTTTAGTGTTATCGTGGCTTCCTATAGTATCAGTGCAGCTGCTTCAGGTTTTGCAGCCGCTTTTTTTGTAGATGGGTATGATCGTAAAAAAGTGTTGTTATTTGGCTATATCGGTTTTATAATCGGTACCATCTGTTGTGGTATTGCCCCCAGTTATATGCTGCTGCTTGCTGCAAGAATTACAGCCGGCTTATTTGGCGGTCTCATAGGAGCGCAGGTACTCAGTATTGTAGCCGATAGTTTCCCCTATGAAAAAAGAGGGCAGGCCATGGGTATCCTTTTCTCCGCTTTTTCATTGGCATCTATTGTGGGCGTACCCGCTGCATTATACCTGGCTGGTTGGGCAGGCTGGCACACACCTTTTTTAGCCATTGGCGGACTGGGAGTGATCATTATTTTGTTGTTGAGCCGTTACCTGCCGGCTATGTCGGGCCATATTCATGGAGTACGGGTTAAACCACTGGTGATGTTGCAAAATGTGATCAGTAGCCGCAAGCAATTGGTAGCCTTGGGTTTATCGGGCGCTTTGATGCTCGGTCATTTTCTTATTATCCCATTTTTGAATCCGTATATGGAATTCAATGTAGGGTTTACTGATACGCAACGAAATATGATTTATATGGTAGGTGGACTGGCAACGTTCTTTACATCACCATATATCGGAAAGCTGGCTGATAAATATGGCAAGCATAATACTTTTATCGTGTTTGCATTGGTATCATTGATTCCTATTTTCCTGATTACGAATATGCCTGCTATTAAATATTATTATGTATTAATGGTAACAGGTATCTGGTTTGTATTGAGTACAGGAAGAGGGATACCCGCACAAGCCATTATCAGTAATGTAGTGCCTGCCGAACAGCGGGGTAGTTTTATGAGTTTTAACGGCTCCATTCAACAGCTTTTTTCAGGTATAGCTTCATTGATAGCCGGCGCAATTGTAATCAGTAAACCAGACCATACCATTGTTCATTATTCCTGGGTAGGCTATCTCAGCATTGCCATTGTATTGTTCTCCGTCTTTATTGCGCGAAAGCTATTACAGTATGAAAAGGCAGGTCAGTGATCGTTAATAGTCGATGGTCCATAGCCCATAGCAAAACATATTCTCTGCTATGGACTATGGACCATCAATTATGAACTAAAATCTCCTACTATCTCATCTTAAACACCGGATACCGCATATGTGCAGGTTCGTAATACGGTGAATTTTTGTAGACAAAATCTAATTGAGCGCTTGCATTGGCAGCAAATTTTTCATCTGTCTTTTTTCTGGCATCGAGTTCCGCTCTCAGTTCAGGATGTTCTTTGAGGTAAGCGGCTGCCACATCTTCCCAACGATAGTTGCTGTAACCTTCTTTCTGTTGCAGAATGGCATCAAAGAAATTCCAGGAAAAATAACTGTCATCAGCACCGGGTTCAAGCGTTTCAAACAGGAAGCGGTCTGCAGCCTGACCAGTATAAATGAGGTAATCTCCTGCACGGAACTGAATCTTTTGCATTTGTGTGGAGAGTTTTATGCCCGACTGGCGATAATGTTTTTCAAATGCACGGGTAGCTGTTCTGAAATCGCTTATTTTCGACACTTCCACTTCAATCAGTGAATCGTTTTTCAGGCGTTGCATATGCACTTTGTTGATCGTCAATAATTCAATCACTTCATGCCAGCCCTGAGGTATAATATAGGCTTTGGGTTTTTGAACGAATTGTTCTCCTTTGAAGTAATTAAAATATTTGATCTCTCTGGTATAAGGTTTTGTGCGGTCGTAATACATTCTGCTCATGCCGGTAACTTCACTGGGTTTCTGGGCCGATGCATAACCAAGAAAACGTACCATATCGTAACGGGAGGTATCAACTCGATAGGTGAGTGGAAATTCCTGCTGATGGCGAACGCTTTCTATGGCTTTTTGTCTGGTTGATTTAATAGCGCTTGCCTGTTTGGTAGCTTCTTCAAGAAAAGTCTGCATCAATGAATACGTGCTTTTAACCCTTTGTTCAAAAGGTTTGAGCATATGTGTTTCGGGCATGAAAGCCATAGTTTGAAATAAAGTAGCATAGCCACTGCTATAACGGGGGGGATCATAAAAAGCGACCCAGTTTCTTTCAGGATTTCCTCCTTCAAAACTTACATATGGAACCAATGGCCAGCTTTTTTGCTCCATCCCTTTATACAGAGAGGGCTCAAATACATCGTGCAGATAATCGCCCAAAGCAGAATTGAGTTTGCTGTGTTGTGAAGTGAGCAGGGTCATAGTATGCTGATAGTCTGCACCATCACTTACATGATTATCCACCAATATATCAGGATTCAGGAATTGAAAAATACGGGCAAATTCTTTGGCTTCGCGGCTATCGCTTTTAATAAAATCTCTGTTCAGGTCCAGGTTCTGTGCATTGCCCCTGAAACCATAACTAACAGGTCCTTCCTGGTTTACCCTTGAGAAACTGGTTCTGTTCAGACTTCCGCCAATATTGTAAATGGGAACAATACCTAATACTACATTATCAGGGGCTTTAAGTTTGCCTGTAACAAGATCGCGTAAAAGCATCATGCTGGCATCAATACCATCGGGTTCACCCGGATGAATGCCATTGTTGATCATGATCACCACTTTATTCTCTTTGTGCCACTGTACGGGATCATGTTTTAAATCGGTACTGAATAAAACCAGGTGTAACGGTAATCCGGCATCGGTTAGTCCAAATTCTTTGATCTTAATACTGGGAAAAGCAGCATCCAGCTCTTTGTAATAACGAATACATTGCTCATAGGTAACAGTTTCTTTACCAGCCGTTTTTTCAAAAATGGTTTGCCATTTCTGGGCAAATAATGCAGTTGTCAGGAATACTTGTAGGAGAAGCAGTATTTTTTTCATTACTTTCAAGTTGAAAATTTATTCAAAGTAATGGAAAACCCGCATAATATATTACTGGTTGAGGATGAAGCCAAACTCGGGCAGATAATCAGAGATGAATTAAAGCGGCAGGGCTATCTTGTAGATTTAGCTGTTGATGGCAGAGAAGCCGAAAGCTTTTTTAAATCTAAAACTTATTCTATCATCTTACTCGATGTAAACCTGCCATATAAAAGTGGGTTGGAACTTTGTAAAGATTTCAGGGCAGCCAATAAAACAGTGCCCATTGTTATGTTAACTGCCATTGGTCAGATACAGGATAAAGTAGAAGCATTTGAATTGGGCGCGCATGATTATCTGGTAAAACCCTTTCATTTTGAGGAATTATTTGCGAGGGTAAAAGCCCTGCTCAAACGTACGGATAAGCCGGCCGAAGATGAAAAAATTATTGTTGATGACCTCACCATCGATATGAGGAATAAATCGGTAACAAGAGGCGAATTGCAAATTAACCTCACAGCAAAAGAATTCACATTACTCACGCTGCTGGCACGCAACCGCGACAGGGTCATTTCCAAACAAGAAATACTGGAAAAAGTATGGGACCTGAGTTTTGATACGGGCACCAATACCATCGAAGTATACATTAGCTTTCTGCGCAACAAGATTGATAAGCCATTTGAACAAAAACTGATTCATACAAAACCCGGATTTGGTTATTACATCAAATAAAGTAAACCTGGGATGAGTTTTAAACTCCGATTTGCACTACAGTTTGCGTTTGCTGTAGCAATTATTTTACTGATTTGTTTTGTCAGTATTTACTTTTTATATGCCAATCACAGACAACAGGATTTCTATAACAGAATGCGGTCGGAGGGGTTGGAAGTGTACAGGCTTTTATCAAAACTGGAAGGGGAAGACTATAATAAATCTCTGGAACTGATACGTGAAGTACATAGTAGTATTATTGAAGGAGAAGAAATCGTGATCCTCGACTCAAACCGGAATATTCTTTTTTCCATTCCTAAAACAACGGATACTTCAAGGTTCAGCAGGATCTTTCAAAAGATAAATATTGTCGCTGATTATACTGAAATTGATGGCGACCGTCAGTATATAGGATTGTATTTACCACAGCAAAAAATACGAATGGTCATTACAGGTATTGATGAACCGGGTTTAAGCCGGTTGAATAACCTCAAACTTATTTTGCTGATTGTATTTGGTGTGGCATTGGTCATTACAACTTCAATCTCTTTTTTATTTAGTCACCAGGTATCTCAGCCATTGCTTGCCTTGAGTAAACAAATGGAAGCGACCTCAGAAGTGGATTTACGCAAACGTATTCCAGAGAATGCCACTTTTTCTGAAGTCAACCTTGTTGCCAGGAATTTTAATGCCATGCTGGAGAGACTGGAAAAAATATTCGAGTTTCAAAGAAGTTTTGTGCATCATGCTTCACATGAGTTGCGCACACCTCTGGCTACCATGCTGTCGCATACCGAGTCGGCGCTTGCCAACAAGCTCACGGAAGAAGAGTGCCGTATTGTGTTAGGCTCTTTAAAACAGGACCAGGAAAGGATGATTGAACTGACGAATTCACTATTGCTGATTTCGCAGTTTGAACAACAAGGTTTTGATCATTCATGGCCTGTTTGCAGGGTAGATGAAATGCTGTACGACAAGATCAGCATCAACATGAAAATGTTCCCTGATCTGGGAATATCGCTGGTGTTCCTGAATACGCCTTCATCTGACGATGATCTTAACATTCGTGGAAACGAGGCGCTGCTCAAATCGATGTTTAGTAACCTGATTCGTAACGGTTATTATTATTCAACCAATAAAAAGGTAGAAATATTACTGGAAATAACGGAAGATAAGGTATTGGTGCATGTGGAAACCCGTGGCGAACATTTAAGTGAAACGGAGAGAGAAAAAGTGATGATGCCATTCTACAGGGGGGAATATGCCCGTCATAAGAAAACAACAGGTGCCGGACTGGGATTAACCATAGTTCAAAGAATTCTGAACATGCATAAGGGGTCGCTGGTTTATTCACCAATGCCTAACCAGATCAACCGGTTTACGGTCATTTTACCAAAAGCGGCAACGGTATAGTAGAAACAAAAAAACCAGCCCGATGGGCTGGTTAACTATTGTATGCTGAAAATCCGTAAAGGATTAAGCAGTAGTGTTTGCTTTCTTAGCCAGTTTGCTCTTCAGGTTAGCAGCTTTGTTTTTGTGGATGATACCACGCTTTGCTAACTTGTCGATCATAGAAACAACATCAGGCAACTGCTCAGTGTAAGCCTTGGTATCTGTACCGGCTTTCAGTTCACGGATAGCGTTACGGGTAGTTTTACCATAATAACGGTTACGATCGCGACGCTTAGCAGCTTGTCTTACATCTTTCTTAGTAGCTGAATGATTTGCCATGTTCTGTTTTTTTCAGGACGGCAAAGGTAAGGACTGGAAGGCAAACAGGGAAATTTTTATTGAAAAAAGTCGGAAAAGGCTGAAAAGTCAGCAAGACAGTAAGTCCGAAAGACCGAAAGACGGGTTCGCGGGAGTCGATTACCGCCTTTTTTACTCCTTTCTTTCGGACTTTCGGGACTTTCGGACTTTCCCAACTTTTTACATTCACCCACCCATAATTTGGTTAAAAATTAGGCATTTTTTCTGCCTTCAATGACCGATATTTGCCAACCTGTAATTAAAATCAGCAGAATAATATTTACTCATGAAGGATTTTTCGTATATCACAAACTCACATCCAGCTTTTATTGAGCGTCTTTACCAGGAATTTGTTCAGAACCCGGAGGCCATTGACCCTGATATGAGGAAATTTTTTGAGGGTTTTGATTTTGCGGTAGCTAATGGAACTGCCAATGGAAGTACAGCAAGTTCAAACGGACAGGTAGCCACTGCAGCGGAAGGTATCGACTGGATGAAAGAGATCAAGGTATACAGGTTGATCCTTGGTTACAGAAACAAAGGCCATTTATTGGCAAAAACCAATCCAATCCGCACAAGAAAAGACAGGGGGGCTAACCTCGAGTTATCTTTTTTTGGCTTGTCTGATGCAGACATGAACACCACTTACCAGGCAGGTAACCTGATTGGATTGGGCCCTACTACACTCAAAAATATTCTTGCCCATCTCGAACGTTGTTATGCTTCGCATGTAGGTATAGAATTCAAGTACATCAGCGATCAGAAAAAAATTGACTGGCTTACCAATGAAATGGAAAGACAGTTTACGCAACCCCTTTCGCTCGATAAGAAAAAAAGAATCCTGGAAAAACTGAACCAGGGGGTCATGTTTGAAAAATTTCTTCACACCAAATACATCGGTCAGAAAAGGTTTTCACTCGAAGGTGGAGAAACAACGATTGCCGCACTTGATACCATCATCAATACTGCCGCCAATAATGAAGTACAGGAAGTGGTAATTGGTATGGCCCACAGAGGAAGGCTGAATGTGCTTGCCAATATTATGGGTAAAACCTATGAACAGATATTCAGCGAATTTGAAGGTACTGCCGTGATGGATCAGACAATGGGTAGTGGAGATGTAAAATATCATATGGGTTATGGAAGTGAGGTGCAGACAGCCGATGATAAAACCATCCATCTTAAACTCATGCCCAATCCATCGCACCTCGAAGCAGTTGATCCGGTCGTAGTGGGTTTTGCAAGGGCAAAAGCAGATGTTTTATATAAAAGTGATTTCGATAAAATTTTACCGATACTGATTCATGGCGATGCTTCCGTAGCAGGGCAGGGTATTGTGTATGAAGTTTTACAGATGAGCAACCTGCTGGGTTATTATACCGGCGGTACTATTCATTTTGTAATCAATAACCAGATTGGATTTACAACTGATTTTGAAGATGCCCGCAGCGCAGATTATTGTACATCTATCGCATCAATGGTACAGGCACCTGTATTGCATATCAATGGTGATGATGCAGAAGCAGTGGTAAAATGCGCAGAGATTGCTACACGCTATCGCCAGGAATTTAATTCAGATATCTTCATTGATATGGTTTGTTACCGCAAACACGGACACAATGAAGGCGATGATCCAAAGTATACACAACCACAGTTGTATGCGATGATCGACAAACACCAGAATCCCCGTGAAATTTATACACAGTTCCTCATGCAAAACGGTGAACCCGATGCACAACAACTGGCAAAAGAAATGGAGAAAAAATTCTGGGCAGATCTGCAGGAACGTCTGGATGAAGTAAAACAAAATCCATTACCATATAAATATCAGCAACCGGAACTGGTTTGGAAAAGTTTGGGTAAAGCCACTGATGAAGATTTCGATCAGTCACCATCAACAGCTATTCCTGAAGCAGAATTGAAACGCTTATTTGATAAGCTGATGAACTGGCCCGCCGATTTCAAACCATTGAAAAAAGTGGAAAAACTGTTGCAGGATAAAATCAAACTGCTGGAGACTGAGCAGAAAATTGACTGGGCCACTGCAGAATTACTCGCATATAGTTCCATATTGGTTGAAGGAAATATTGTACGCATGAGCGGGCAGGACGTGAAACGTGGCACATTCAGTCATCGTCATGCCATATTGCGTGATGAAAATACGAATGTGGAATATAACCGACTCAACCATTTCCAGGACAACCAGGAAAAGTTCCGCATTTATAATTCATTACTAAGCGAATATGGTGTATTGGGTTTTGAATATGGTTATGCCATGGCCAATCCGAATGCACTTGTAATATGGGAAGCGCAGTTTGGAGATTTCTGTAATGGTGCACAAACCATGATTGACCAGTTTATTGCAGCGGGTGAACAGAAATGGCAACGCCAAAATGGTGTGGTGATGTTATTGCCACATGGTTATGAAGGACAGGGGCCGGAACATAGCAGCGCCCGTCTGGAACGTTTTCTCCAGATGTGTGCCGAATTAAATATGGTGGTAACCAATATCACCACATCCTCGAACTTATTCCATGCACTGCGTAGGCAGTTAACCTGGAACTTCAGAAAACCCATGATCAATTTTTCACCAAAAGCCAACCTGAGAAGTCCGGGTACATACAGTGGCATTGGAGAGTTTACGAATGGTGGCTTTAAGGAATTGATTGATGACAGTTTTGTACATGATGCTTCACAGGTTAAAAAAGTATTGCTCTGTAGCGGTAAAATATATTTTGAACTGGCAGATCAGCAACAAAAAGAAAACAGACAGGATGTTGCGGTGGTAAGACTGGAGCAATTATATCCACTGCCGCATAAACAACTGGAAGCACTGCATAAAAAATACAATAAAGCAACCTGGTTCTGGGTACAGGAAGAACCCCTGAATATGGGAGCAGCTTCTTTCCTGCAGATGAACCTGAAGAGCATCAATTTTGGTGTCATCAGCAGAAATGCAAGTGCAGCAACAGCAACAGGATATGCCAAAGTACATGCGGCTGAACAAGCTGAAATTATCAGCACGGCTTTTGGCATTTAATGATACAATGACAGATTTGAATTTATAAATCATAAACAGGTAATTCCGATGATTGAGATAAAAGTACCAACAGTAGGAGAGTCTATCAATGAGGTAACATTATTAAAGTGGACCAAAAAAGATGGAGAGTGGGTAGAACGTGATGAAGTAATTGCAGAACTGGAAAGTGAGAAAGCTACTTTCGAAGTGAATGCGGAACAGGCAGGTATTCTAACCACTGTTGGTAAAGAAGGCGATACATTGAATATTGGCGACGTGCTTGCAAAGATTGATGAAACGGCTGCTAAACCAGAAGGTCAGGCTGTTGTGAAAGAAGCCCCGACTGCAGCGCCTGCTGTTAAGAATGAAGCACCCGTAACAGCTGTATCAAATGATGTAAAAGCAACACCGGTTGCATCAGCTATTATCGCTGATAAAAAAGTAGATCCCAGTTCCATCAAAGCAACAGGAGCGGGTGGTAAAATTGTAAAACATGATGTGCTGGAAGCATTATCCAACCCTGGCAAAAAATCATTGGCGGCAGGCGGAGAATTGTTTAGCAGAAATGTTCGTCAGGAAAAAATGAGCAACCTGCGCAAAACCATCAGTAAACGTTTGGTGGAAGCTAAAAATACCACGGCCATGTTAACCACTTTTAATGAGGTTGATATGACACGTATTATGGATGTGCGTAAACAATACAAAGACAAGTTCAAAGAAATACATGGTGTAAACTTGGGCTTTATGAGCTTCTTTGCAAAAGCCTGTGCGATTGCATTGGGTGAATGGCCCTCTGTCAATGCATACATTGATGGAGACCAGTTGGTATACCATGATTATGCAGACATCAGTATTGCAGTGAGTACTCCCCGCGGACTTACCGTACCCGTGATGCGAAATGTAGAAAGCCTGAGCATGGCCGATGTAGAGAAAAAAGTAGTAGAACTGGCTGGTAAAGCAAGAGACAGTAAATTAACGGCCGATGAACTGCAGGGTGGAACTTTTACCATAACAAATGGAGGTGTATTTGGTAGTTTAATGAGTACACCTATTATTAATATTCCTCAAAGTGCCATTTTAGGCATGCATAAAATACAGGAAAGACCCATGGCCATAAATGGTCAGGTGGTTATTCGTCCGATGATGTACCTGGCACTTAGTTATGACCATCGTATCATCGACGGAAGGGAAAGTGTAAGTTTTCTGGTACGTGTAAAAGAGTTACTCGAAAATCCTGAACTCCTCCTTTTTGGTAAGGACCCTGTGAAGACATTGCTCGAAGTCTAACAATTTGATTGTAAAGAAATTACTGTAACTTGATAGGAATATGTTTTATCATGATGGCAAAATCATGATAAAACATATATCCAATGTGATGAACTTAGCCCATGATGCGATTCCAGTCATATTTTAATACTGCCGTTGCACTGATACAAGGATACAATGGAACAACGCCATTGGTTCATTATCTTAAACAATATTTTGCTACTGAGAAGAAACACGGAGCCAAAGACCGTAAATACATTGCTCATCTTTGTTACAGTTATTATCGTTTGGGTCATGCATTAAAAGAAGTAACGGTAAAAGAGCGTTTGCGTATTGCAATATTCTTTGCAGAGAAAGCGCCGGGATATTGGAATGGTTTATATAAACCTGACTGGATTAAAAACTGGAGCGATGATCTTGTAGCAAGGGTAGCTTATATAGAGCAGCAGTATCCCATATTCAGCATACAGCATATTTATCCATGGAAAGAAGAGATGAGCGTTGGCGTTGACCTGCCCGATTTATGCTACGCACAATTTACACAACCAGACCTATTCATCCGCTTACGTCCGGGAAAAGAAGATCAGGTAAGGCAGAAATTAAAGACAGCAGAAATTTCATTCACTGAAATGGGGAATAATAGCCTGTCAATGGTAAATGGTACGAAACTGGATACGGTATTGGAAATTGATGAAGAAGCTGTGATACAGGATTTGAATTCACAGCGTGTACAGCAGTTTTTCCCAGTCGATATTTCATCATCTCCTGTACAGGTATGGGATTGTTGTGCTGCAAGCGGGGGTAAATCAATATTGGCAAAAGATGTATTAAAGAATATTGAGCTTACCGTTTCAGATGCACGCAATTCGATCTTGCATAATCTTCAATCCCGTTTTGAAAGAGCAAAACTTACCCGCTACAACGCTTTCCAGGCCGATTTATCAACCTCTACTTTTCAGCCCCCAGAAACTGCTTTTGACTTGGTCATCTGTGATGCACCCTGCACAGGAAGTGGAACATGGTCGAGAACGCCGGAACAGCTTTATTTTTTTGGAACTGATAAAATCACACTTTTTACGGCATTACAGAAAAAGATCAGTCAGAACATCGTTCAGACCATCAAGCCAGACGGGTATTTATTGTATATCACCTGTTCACTGTTCAAAAGAGAGAATGAAGAAATCGTAAGTGTTCTTTTAGCACAAAATGAATCACTCGAGCTGGTGAAACAGGAATTGCTGAAAGGGTATCATCAAAAATCCGACAGCATGTTTGTAGCGCTGTTGAAGAAGAAATCGTAGGTCCTTAGCCAGGTAATAATTCACCACGTTGAATGATACCTCCCCCGATTACATCATTCCCTTCGTAAAAAACGGCGCTTTGTCCGGGAGCTATACTTTTTACATTTTCGTAAAAATGAGCACGTATGCCATTTTCGCTGGTATACAAATTAGATAAAGCACCGCGATCTTTATAACGAATACGAGTGATGGCTTCCATTCCATCTGTAATTCCATCGTATTTGATCCAGTTGATTTTTCCAACCAGCATATCGTTTTGTTCCAGATCGTTTTCATCGCCTAATACTACTGTATTTGTATCGGGGTCAATCGCAGTTACATAAGCTGGTTTACCCAAAGCAATATCCAACCCTTTTCTTTGTCCAATAGTATAAAATGGGTAGCCTTTGTGACGACCTAACTTGTTACCGGTTTTGTCAACAAACCAGCCGCCGTTTACTTTTTCTTCCAGCCCATCCACATTTCTTTTGAGAAAACCGCGGTAATCATTGTCGGGTACAAAACAAATTTCGTAGCTCTCACTTTTTTTAGCCAGTTCAGGATACCCCATGTCCATCGCCATTTGGCGGATGTCTTTTTTGTGGTATTTCCCCAGTGGCATCATGGTACGGCTCAGTAGTTCCTGATTGAGCCCCCATAATACATAACTCTGGTCTTTTGTTTCATCCAATCCTTTGCTGATAACATAGCGACCGTTATCATGTTGTCTTACTTCTGCATAATGTCCGGTTGCAATAAAATCGCAATTGAGTGCATTGGCTCTTTTAAGCAGGGCCCGCCATTTAATATGGGTATTGCACATTACACAGGGGTTGGGCGTACGGCCGGCCATATATTCTTCTACAAAGTTCTCGATCACAAAATCACCGAACTCTTCCCTGATATCTAAAATAAAATGCGGAAATCCATGGTGTACTGCGGCCTGTCTGGCATCGTTGAATGAATCTATATTACAACAGCCCGTCTCTTTCGAACTGGTGCCGCTGCTGGCATAATCCCAGGTTTTCATGGTAATACCCACTACTTCGTACCCTTCATGGTGTAACATGAGTGCCGTAACGGTACTGTCTATACCGCCACTCATTGCCACCAACACTTTTCCTTTACGGCTCATGACTCAACATATTAGTCTGCAAAAATACGATAACATGCCGAAATAAGCGTTTGAATGACGGCTTACATACCTCTACTGGTTTTCGAAAAACGAAAAACAGTCTGGTTACGGGTACCATTTTCCCGGTCAGCAATCCAATTAAGGCAGGGGAGAGCAAAATTTGCGGGAAATACGGTAATCGTGTATATCCATTTTCCCGATATTTACCGAAACTGTTTGTTATGATAAAATTATTAGTGATCGGAAACTTAGGCAAGGATGCCATTCTGAATAACGTAAATGGTAAAAATGTCATCAATTTTACCGTGGCCCATACTGAGCGATATAAAGATGCACAGGGTACACAAAAAGATCGTACCGTTTGGGTTGACTGTTCATACTGGACCGACCGAACAGGTGTTGTTCCTTACCTGAAAAAAGGAACGCAAGTGTATGTGGAAGGAAACCCTGATGTAAGAACCTATACCACACAGGATGGCCGTAACGGCGCTACGCTTACTCTTCGTGTATTGAGTATTCAGTTAATCGGTACAAAAGGAAACGAAGGGGGAGCACCTCAGTCGCAGAGTAGTTATGGTAATGCACCTGCTGCACCAGCGTATAATAGTCAGCCAGCCGTAAATTCGCCTAACGAGCTTACTGAGCCAATGGATGATTTACCGTTCTAAATTCGTCATGTAACACATTAATTATTAATGTGTTGCTTCAAATATTGCGTAGAACTACGTAAGAAAATGCGTAGTTCTACGTAGTGTTTTTTTTTCCAATCGGGATATTATTGCTGTTGAAAGAAACAGAATAGTTGAAAGAAATATTTGACAAACTGATTCTTGAAAACAGGTCAGCTAGTGCCATTGGAAAAAACGCTAACTGATATTAGAGCGGGTTGGTTCATGGGGGGATCAGCCCGTTCCTGTTTTAATCAAGAATAAGCAAATAATATGAATCATTCTATTTCTTTAGAACAGGCTGTCGCAATGACGAGCCTCTATCGTTCAGCTATACCCGAGGGTATGCCTGTTTCGGAAACTTTCGGTATAACAAGTATGAACGCTTTATTATCGCAAACCGGCTGCACAGCCTTGCGTATTTATCATGGTAAGCAAACAGATGGAACAATTCATGCTATTTTAGTGGGCGTAAATGAAAAAGGGGAGGATATAACTGAAGGAATTCTTTTAGAAGAAGGAAATAGATGTCCGCCATATTGCCCACCAACTTCAATTTTGAGTAAATAAACATTAACTATTTTGGCCGATATATTTTCATATGGTACACTTTTTCTGGCTATTCTCTCAATAGTGTTTTTATACCTGTATAGGAAAAGTATTGATCAATTATTTCTTCCATTTGCAGTATTTACCGGCCTTGCTTTTCTTGGAGATGTAATAATAAAACTGGTTATTGCATCAGGACAACATTCTGCAGTTTATGCGAATTGTTATGTGTTAATTGAATTTCCGGTTTTTTTATGGATGTATTATACCTGGAGCTCAAAAAAAAATGTGCTTTTATTTGTTCTGTTATTTATAATAGGTTTACTTGTTTGGATTTATGATAATTTTATCTATAGTAGTATTACCATTACTACTTCTGTATACAGGATTTATTATTCAATAGTATTAATTTTTTGTTCTGTCAATCAAACCAATAAAATTATTTTTTCAGATCAAGATAATATCTGGAAAGACACCATTTTTATAGTCAGTGTGGTCAGTATAGTGTATTATAGTTTTCGGGCTTTTATTGAAAGCATGTTCTTTTTTCAGACTGAAATGAGTAATCAGTTTATGCGAGATGTGTATCTTATCATGATGTTTGTGAATTTTTTCTCACATTTGATTTATACATTAGCAATTTTATGCATCCCAACGAGGAAAGAATTTACTTTACGGTACTGATTACTGCATCCATCATTGGGCTGATCCTTTTATTTTTTCTTGTTACCATTATCCGGCAACACAGAAAAAGAGTAAAACTTTACAACGAAAAGTTGAGAATGGAAGTAGAACTCCTGGAAACGGAAAGGGCCAGGATAGCTTCCGACTTACACGATGACATCGGCCCCCTGCTCTCAGCTATTAAAATGAATTTGCACCTGCTCGATACCACAGACAAAAATGACCTGATGATCATCGGAAAAACTACCGGGCATATAGATCATACCGCTAAACGGTTGAGAGAAATTTCAAATAATATTATGCCTTATACGCTACAGTCGAAAGGATTGATTAAGGCCATTCAGGAGATGATTGATCTATTGTCTGCAGCCACAGAACTGCGTTTTTCTTTTGATTACCAGCTTCCGGAAATGCCAGTCAGCAAAGAGAAAGAAATACATATCTATCGCTTATTACAGGAAGTATTGAACAATGTAGTAAAGCATGCCAATGCAACACAGATCGATATAAAAATGTACGAAGAAAAAAAGCAATACTGTATTGATATCAGTGATAACGGTGCCGGGTTCGATCAACAGGCGGCGATGGAGCGGAAAAAAGGACTGGGTCTGCAAAATATACTCAGGCGAACCGAAATTTTAAAAGGGAAAGTTTATCTTGAAACGGCACCTGGTAAAGGAACAAGTTATCATTTCAGTATCCCACAATCTTAATATGGAACAGGTTTCACAAATAACCGTAATCATTGCCGATGACCATGATATTTACCGTGACGGGCTTTTCATGTTGTTAACCAAAGACCCCATCATCAAAGTAGTTGGCGATGCAGTAAATGGAAAACAACTGGTTCGCTTGTTCAAAGAATTCCATCCCGATATTGTTTTAACAGACCTCCGGATGCCGGAGTTAGACGGTGTATCTGCTATTCGCGAAATGGTACAATTAAAACCGGATGCAAAAATCATAGCCCTCTCTACTTTCGATAGCGATACCATGGTAACAGATGCACTTGAAGCCGGGGCTATGGGGTATATCGTTAAAAATGCAGAGCGAGGGGAAGTTACAGAAGCCATCAGAATGGTGTATGCAGGCAATCCTTATTACTGTAAAACAACTTCTAACCGGTTAGTACGGTTAATTGCCAAAAGCGACTTTAACCCATATAATATATCCAGCCCCAAACTTTTCTCAGATAAAGAAAGAGAAATCATTAAGCTCATTTGTGAAGAGAAAACAAGTAAGGAAATTGGTGAAATTCTTTTTATGAGTCCCAGAACAGTAGAAGGGCATCGTACAAAGATTCTTGAAAAAATGAATGTCAAAACCACAGCAGGCATCGCAATCTATGCCTTGAAAAACGGGTTTTATTATTTGGAAGACTAGTACGGTCTTCTTCTGTTGTAAACTGTTTACTACTTCAACCCCCTCCTGCAACGCAACAGTTTTGTACCTTGCACATATGGACCAGATTTTTTCTTACGAATCGCTTTACCAGTTTACCTATGGCGTATTAAAAGCCATGCGATGTTCTGATAAAGATGCTACTACTGCAACAACCGTTCTGCTTTCTGCAGACCTCAGGGGTATCGATAGTCATGGGGTAGCGCGGTTAAGTGGTTATGTGCGTTTATGGGAGGTGCAAAGAATAAATGCCACACCGGATATCAAAATTGTACATGAAACACCCTCTACCGCTGTGGTTGACGGCGATGCAGGACTTGGACTCGTAGTGGCACCCTATGCTATGCAGGTAGCTATCGAAAAAGCAAAAATGGCCGGTACCGGATGGGTAAGTGTACGGAATACCAATCATTTTGGTATCGCAGGTTATCATGCGATGATGGCTTTGCAGCATGATATGATTGGTATGGCCATGACCAATGCAAGTGCATTGGTAGCACCAACTTTTTCTATTGAAAGAATGCTGGGAACCAATCCCATTGCTGTAGCCATACCCGCCGGCACAGAACCTGCTTTTGTTGCAGATATGGCAACCACCACTGCTGCCAATGGCAAACTGGAAATCCTACAAAGAAAAGATGCTGAAGCTCCATTGGGTTGGGTACAGGATAAAGAAGGAAATGCGTCAACAGATGCCAATATTTTAAAGAAACAAGGTGCTTTATTGCCTCTTGGAAGTGATCGTGAACATGGTAGTCATAAAGGATATGCATTGGGATCAATCGTCGATATTTTTTCAGCTGTTTTAAGTGGAGGTAGTTATGGTCCCTGGGCACCACCATTCCCCGCCTACGTACCCATGCCGGAGAATATGCCCGGTAAAGGACTGGGACATTTTTTTGGTGCAATGCGAATTGATGCATTCAGGCCAGCAGAAGAATTTAAACAACATATGGATAACTGGATCAATAGATTCAGGAATGCCACACCAGCACCCGGACATGAAAAGGTACTCATACCAGGTGATCCGGAAAGGGAGTATGAGACTGAAAGAAAAGCAAAAGGAATTCCTATTGTGGCATCGGTAGTTGAGGATCTAAAGGCAGTGGGAGAGCGATTTGGGATAAGTCTGGTTAACTAACGGCCGTTATCTAAAATCCTGCAAATTTATACCCACCATCTTTTACCTTTGCCCCTCATTTAACAAACATCTAAACCGGGAGGAGGATTTATGAAAGTAATGAAGTTCGGCGGCACCAGTGTTGGTAAGCCGGAACGTATGCGACAGGTATCACAACTGATTACAAAAGATACTGAATCGAAGATTGTGGTATTGAGTGCACTCAGTGGTACTACCAATGCATTGGTTGATATCAGTAACAGTTTATCAGAAGGAAACAGGGAAGTGGCGAAACAGAAGATAGATCAACTCGAATCACATTACCGGAATTTTGTTCTGGACCTGGTAAAAACAGATCCCCTTCGTACAAAAGCCAATGCAGTAGTTTCAGAACATTTTGAGTTCCTCAATATTATCCTTCGTATTTCCTTTAGTGAAGCACTGAATAAAGACATCCTCGCACAAGGTGAGTTGATGAGTACCAAACTCTTCTGTTGTTACCTGGAAGAACAGGGTATTGAGCATATGTTGTTGCCAGCCCTCGAATTCATGACCATCGATGCAAATGAAGAACCTCAGTTAGCTGTCATCAAAACAAAATTGAACCAGATCCTTCAGCAGCATACGGATAAAAACATATTTATTACACAGGGCTATATCTGCAGAAATGCCAGAGGTGAGGTAGATAACCTGAAACGTGGTGGAAGCGATTATACGGCATCATTGGTGGCAGCAGCCATTAACGGATCGGTTTGTGAGATATGGACCGATATTGATGGTATGCACAATAACGATCCACGTATTGTAAGTAAAACCGTAGCCATTGAACAATTGAGTTTTGATGAGGCAGCGGAACTGGCTTATTTTGGTGCAAAGATTCTGCATCCCACCTGTATCTGGCCGGCACAACAGGAAAATGTACCGGTAAAATTGTTAAATACCATGCAGCCAGATGCTGCCGGAACAGTGATCACCAAAGAAGCAGGTAGTGTAGGCGTAAAAGCTGTAGCAGCCAAAGATGGTATCATCGCCATCAAAATCAAAAGCAGTCGTATGTTATTGGCGTATGGTTTTTTGCGTAAAGTATTTGAAGTATTTGAAAAATACCGGACATCCATTGATATGATCACCACATCGGAAGTAGCTGTATCTGTTACCATTGATACCGATGAAGCCTTAGCAGGTATTGTAAAAGAACTGGAACCCTTCGGAACAGTGGAAGTAGAGAAAAACCAGACCATTGTATCAATTGTAGGTAACGAGATAGCACAAACAGAACTGGTATTACAAAAACTGTTCAATGCCATCCAGGAAATACCGGTAACCATGGTGAGTTATGGAGGAAGTCCACATAATATTTCCCTGCTGGTACCCAGTGAACACAAAACCAAAACATTGCAACTATTAAACAGCGGACTTTTTGGTCTGTAACAATGTTAAAAGAGGTTAATATTTAAGCCATCCATTTTTCCGGATGGCTTTTTTCATTGAAATTGTTGTTTTTAAAACTGGTTATGAGGATTGGATTGTTTTTTCTCCTTTTTTGTTTTGCAATGCAGGCAACAGCACAAAATGTGCTGAAAGGGAAAGTGCTGGCTGCCGATACCAAACAACCCATACACCTGGCCAATGTGTTTCTTAGTAATACCTCTATAGGAACTGTAACCAACGCTGAAGGTTTGTTTACACTGGATCATTTTCCACAGGGCAGGTACGATGTTGTTGTTTCATGTATAGGGTATGAGTCGTATGTGGTAACCATTCAGTATGCACAGTTGCCACTTATCATTGAAGTAAACCTCAAACCAAGAATTAATATCCTTGATGAAGTAATAGTAGAACCATACGAAAAAAACGGGTGGGATAAATACGGTCAGTTTTTCCTTGATAATTTTGTTGGAACATCTGCATTAGCCAAAGACTGTAAACTCAAAAACCCGCAAACAGTTCGCTTCAGATACAATAAAAAAGATAATATTCTCCGGGCTTTTGCCGATGAACCTATTGTACTCGAAAACCGTGCACTGGGTTATATACTGAAATACGATCTCAAAACATTCGAATACAATTACAGTACCCGCATTTTTTATTTCCAGGGTTATCCCTTGTTTGAAGAAATGGAGACGGAAAGAAAAAGGTTGCTGAAAAGATGGGAGGAAAAAAGAGCAGATGCTTATTACGGATCGCTTATGCACTTTATGCGATCTGTATTCAGGAATAAGCTTGTTGAAGAAGGCTTCGAAGCAAGAAAACTCATTAAAATAAGCGAGGAAGAAAAGAAAAGAGTTAGAGCGCTTTTTAACAAACGTGCTTATGCTAATTCAACCGGTAGAATTGTTGTAAATGACAGTATACTTGGACAGGGTAATTTGGACAGTGCACAGTATTATCGAAAAGTAATGAATCAGCCTGAAAAAATGAATGTATTAATCAATAAAGTATTGACTGGCGATAGCATGGCTTTTGCGATAGACAGTTTTACCGCGGGTTTATTCTTTGAAGACTATTTACAGGTAATTTATTTATACAAACAGGTACCGGATGAATACGTACAGGCAAACCGATTGTCTGCCCAACCTAAAACCCCGGTTGTATCAGAGATATCATTACCACGAAAGAAAACCATTGCCGTATTAGCCAATGGTAGCTATTATGAAGGTATTGATTTGATTTCATCAGGTTATTGGGGCTGGTGGGAAAAACTGGCTACCATGCTTCCCTACGATTACAAACCTCCGCCTCGAAAAACCGATTAATAAAATAATTTATTGACCTTTCAGTTTATCAAACCAGTTGGCATTACTCCCCCCTTTAACAGCAGCTTCATCTTCCGGACTCAAACCACGAAGAAAGCTTTTATAGCCGGAAAGCATACTGCCATCTGAAAAAGTAGATTCACAATATGAATTGAAAACATTGGTGCCATAGGGCTTGGCGGAAGCAGCTATATTTTGTACACAGCCTATTACCTGGTTCCAGTCTCCGCTAACTTTACCTCTGATTTCATTGTAAATACTACAGGAAACTTTCTGGGAAGCAGTAAGCATCCGGTACATTTCTTTGTCGATCAGGTTAAAATAGTCTTGCTGTTTAATCCGGTACTCACTTATTTTACTGCTGTAAACTGAACGGGCAGTACTGGCATCTGTACTGCTCTTGGAAATGGCAAGATTGGCCTCTGCTTTCTTGCGGTCGTAAACGGGTTTTAGTTTGGCTATTTCGGCGTCCTGTAATTTGGAAAGATTTACGGTAAGGTCCCACACTTCCTTTTTCAATTGCTGATTTTCTTTTTCCAGAGCAGTGATTTTATTTTTTGTATTTGTCTTGTATGTCAATATATCTTTTTCAATGGCTGTAATATCTCTCACTAACCCTGTCTGCTGAATTTTTAATACCTGCCTGATGCTGTCTTTCAGATTCAAAGCCCGTAATTGCTGATCTACCTTTATTTTTTCACTTTTTAGGATAGAAAGTTTTTCTTCCAATGGATCTATATATTCTTCCTGCTGTTGTTTCAGTGTATAAATATTATTTTCATTGGCTTTTATCTTATCATTCTTCTTCTGTTGTTCGGTTTCAGTTTTCTGTTTAACGGCGTTACGAATTGAATCTGAATCTTTACGAAACTCATTGTCGTAACGAATGATCCTGGCTTTATAAATAGATACTTTATCTTCTGCTATTAAAATATCAGCTACATAGTTCATCAACTCCTGAGCCCACATTTTATGCTTGGCTTTGGCTTCTGCAAATACTTTGGTATCATAAGATTTACTGAGAGCGGTGATATCTTTGCAATAGGTTTGATTGGCTGTTTCCAGATCGGTAATCTGTTTCTGTTTTGCTATTTTACCATTATCTGTTTTCTCATAGTTCTGAATCTGAACTCTTTTCAGTGCAATTCGCTCATTGTATTTTTGTCTGGTGGCTTCCAGTTCTGGTGTGGTAGCAGGAACTGCATAACCTTTCACTTCTCCTAAATGTTTTACAAAATCAATCCCCTGTTTTTCAAATTCAGATTTGTATTTTCCACACTGACTGCATTTGGCGCCTTTTTTCATGTCATCAATCAAAGCGTCGCGTTCTTTTATCAAAGCTGCCAATTCTGCCTGCATCTCACGTAAACGAGCCCTGAATGCACTATCGAGAGAAATGAGTTGAATTTTATATTGCTCGATCCTCAGTTTGTTCTGCTCTATCTGGTTGACCTTGCTTTCAATAGCTGACACATCTCCACTTCCACTTGTTTGCCCGGTTACAGACAAGACAGTATTCACCAGAATTGTACAGATCAGTAAACGAGATGTGCGCATAAAAGCAGATTTTGATATTGGCATATAGAAGTTTGTAATAGCGTAATAAAGGGTTTAATTATTGCCCAAAAGGATCGTCCTCAGCAGCAAGTAAGGCTTTCAAATGATTAAATGCTTTGGAAATTTTCTGGAAATTGTCTGCATCCGCTTTTAAATATGGGAGGTTTCCATAAGCTACACTATTGGTCTGCCCATTGTTATAGTGAATACATACATTGCCTTTTAGAGAGAGGCGGATCTCATTAACTGGTGAATTGGTTCCATTTGTATATTCAGTTACAGCAGTGATCAACTTTGGGTTAAATTCAAAACTGGTGGTTCGCTGATAATCGATTCTGAATTCAATCTTTATTCCCTTTTCAGTTTGGATCACACTTGCAGAAGAAATCTTACCGATTGTGCCGTTATTGTTTGACCAGTTATGCCCAATAGATTCTTTGATTTTTTTATCGAGATACGAAATGGTTTCCCCTTTGGTAAGCGCTGGGGTTTGCGCGTTTAATTGAAAGGCAAATAGTGTAAGTAAAAACCCATAAAATAACTTTTTCATACGATTTGAATTTACCCTGTAATGAATTGAATTTAATACTGTGTTTATTAGGAAAATGCAAATAACGTTATTTGCCGGCTTTACCTGCAAAATTATTGAATCAAAAGACTGACCAAATACACATTAATAGTGATTTCTCGCAGTATTTGCTATTCAGTTACCCAAAATCAAGAAATATCCTGTAATATATCTGTCAAACAGAAATAAGTACTTTCGAGTTCTTCTTTTGTCATACAATATGGAGGCATCAGGTAAACTGTATTTCCCAGCGGGCGAATGTACACGCCCTGTGCCATGGCTTTACTGGTCACCATACCGCTTATCTGGTTCAGGTATTCTTTTTTACCTTCCGTTATTTCAAAAGCGAGGATGGTACCCAAACTACGGATATCGCTGATCGGTAAACAGCTTTTTCTTAAAGTATCAGCCATTTGAAGATTGGCCTCGCTGAGCCAGGCAATCTGCGACTGACAATCTTCTTTTTCCAATAAGTCGAGACTTGCCAGTGCAGCGGTACAGGCCAATGGGTTAGCGGTAAAAGAATGTCCATGAAAAAAAGTTTTTAAAGCATCATCATCAACATAGGCCTGGTAAATTTTGTCGGTACAAGCTGTTACACCTAAAGCCATGGTTCCACCAGTAAGTCCTTTACTTAAACAAATGATGTCAGGTTTTTGCTCCATGTACTCACTTGCAAATAGTTTTCCGGTGCGTCCAAACCCGGTCATGACTTCATCTGCAATGCAGATAATATTATTGTGCCTGGCGATACTTAGTAATTCGTTGAGCAAGGAAGGCTCATAGATATTCATTCCCCCAGCTCCCTGTACTAATGGTTCGTAGATAAATGCGGCGGTATGTGTAGCATGTTGTTGTATGCTCTTTTTAAGATCGTCGATATTATTTTCAGTAGGGGTATCAATAAAAACTACATCAAATAATAGTTCATGAAATGCAAGTGTGAAAACACTTCTGTCACTTACACTCATCGCGCCAAATGTATCGCCATGATAACTGTTTTTAAAAGCTATGATTTTATTGCGTTGTTTTTCTCCTTTGTTCCACCAGTACTGGATCGACATTTTCAATGCCACTTCTGTGGAAGTTGACCCATTATCACTGTAAAATATTCTGGCAAATGGTGCGGGTAATTTTGGTAACAATCGTTCCGCCAGTTCAACTGCCGGACGATGTGTAAAACCGGCAAAAATCACTTGTTCCAGTTCCAGTGCCTGCTGATAAATTTTTTCGGCGATATAGGGATTTCCATGTCCGTGCAAAGTAACCCACCAGCTACTAATGGCATCTATATAACGCTTTCCGTTTTCATCGAACAATAAACTTCCCTTGCCTTTCACGATGGGTAATGGCGGAGCCATGTTTTTTTGCCGGGTAAAAGGGTGCCAGATATACTGCTGATCCTTACTGGTAATACTCATACGGCAAATGTAATATGTAAACGGTAGCAGAGGGGCCTCTCATGGGGGTAGTTTTGCGCAGTTTTATCGGACGATGCAACGCCGGAACAAAGGAATGTGTCAAATCAACGAATTCACTGCATGCAAGACGAGCAAAAATTGGTAAAAGACTGCCTGAAACATCATCCGGCTGCCCAAAAGCAGTTGTATGACTCCTTTGCGGAGCAAATGCTGGGTACCTGTTATCGATATACTAAAAGTATGCATGATGCAGAGGAAGTGTTACAGCAGGGATTCATCAAAGTGTTCCAGAATCTTCACCAGTACCGGTCTGAAGGAGATTTGGGTGCCTGGATCAGGCGTATTATGGTAAATACCGCCATCAATTACCTGAAAAGAAAACCCCGCTACCAGTTGGATCTGGGTTTTGAGGACTCTCAACTTCACCCGGTGGATAATCAACAGCCCGACATTCAGTTACACATGAAGGACTTGTTGAACCTGATCAGGCAATTGCCGGCGGGTTACCAGACCATCTTTAACATGCATGCAGTAGAAGGCTATACACATGTTGAAATTGCCAAGATTCTTGGCATCAGTGAAGGAACCAGCAGGTCGCAATATGCCCGTGCCAGAGGGTTATTGATTAGTTGGTTAGAAAAACATTCTGTAAACGGAAAAAAAGATCGTTATGTCCGATAAGTCTTTTGAACAACAGGTTCGGGAAGAACTTTCTGACTTGCGCATGAAACCCAATGCTGCAGTATGGGAATCTGTGGCCGCCAGTTTAAAGAAAGAGCGCAAACGTCGTTGGGTTTTATGGATGTTTTTTTTATTGGCAGGATTGTCCGGTGCCACTTTATGGTGGCTTACACAGGAGCAAACAGCTACATTTGAGTTAAGCCAAAAAAATAAAACACAGAGTAGGAGAAATTCATCTGTTCAAACATCAGCTTCCGCCAAAGAAGAAAAAGCGATGGTTACTATAGATACACAGGCAGATAAAACCATCAAGCTAAATATTGCACAACAACCGGATAAAAAATTATCATCATATCCTACTCCAACTATCCTTTCACATACCAAAGTAAAACCAATAGCTGAACATCAACCACCAGTTGCTAATATAGTTGTTCGGTCAAATGAAAAATCAAGTTCCGCAAATAAGATTGTTGATAATACACTGAAGGATGAAAAAGAAATACAATCATCAACTACTACGGTAAAAGCAAATACAGGTCTTGATACAGTTACGAATGTAACATTGCAAAATGAAAGACAGACGGAAACAGCTACAGATACAGCTTCACTTGTAATGACACAGAATGTAAGCAAGGATACTATTACAACAAAAGCAGAAGTGGAACCGGTACAACCAATTTTATCCGATTCTTCACTCACAAAGAAACAAACTGTAAAGTCAGGTAAATGGCAATGGCGTATCGGGTTTAATGCAGGAACAAGTGGTGTGAGAAACTCCATTCGTTCTCTTCTGGAGAATACCAATTCAAGGGCTTATGACAATGCGTTTTCAGGAAATGCTGCGCCCATAACTGGTGGAGGAACCGGAGGAGCCGGAGCGGTCACTAATATGAAACCTGTAGTGAGGGATGCATTTTCATTTGGAGCTTTCGTAGAAGTGCAAAAGAAAATGGGAAAGAAGGAGCGTCATGCGCTTGGATTAGCTGCAGGGTATCATTTATACAGTACCAGAACAGGCGTTGGAAGTCTTAATACAGGCACTGTTCAATTCAGTAATATAAACACCTTTAACGATGCGAATAAATATTATAGTGTAAAAGACAGTGCTTCCTATACAACATACTATCATTTTATCCAGTTGGGCCTGCGTTATTACCAGTCGCTGAAATGGTTTAAAAAAGTAGATATGCAGTGGTATGCAGGCGTAGGGGTAAATGCACTACTGGGTAGCAACGGACTTCACCTTGGGTATATGAACACGAACAACTATCTGTTCCAAAACAGATCATTGTTAAGAACCATGCAAATGGATATTTCAGGTGGAGTTGATATTGGCCTGGGGAAATCCAAGCAGATTTATCTCGGACCACAGGTTCAATATATGCTGAGTAATTTATCGAAACAATCAGGTGTAAATCAACATCTTTTCAGGCCATCCGTGCGCCTGTCTTTCCTGCTGGGTCAAAGGAAAAAACCATAATGCAACGTTGTTGAGCAGGGTGGGGTCAGACAAGTACAAAATTATTTGTATGAAAACACTACGCTACTGCTTACTGACACTACCCATTTTATTTGTGTCCTGTATGAAAGACACGGTCAAGGAATCATACAGTTTTTACCGACCTGTTTACCAGACCAAAGATGAGGTAAAAGCCGGTATTAAAAATTCACCGTCAGAATCGATTTCCAAACCCGGTAAAATCGTCTTGATGGGAAATTATTTATTTCTCAATGATATTGATAAAGGTATCCATGTAATCGATCTCTCAGATATTTCTAACCCACAGAAACTAGCTTTTATTCATATCCCCGGATGTGTTGATATTGCCATCAATGGAAATAACCTGTACGCAGATTGTTATACCGACCTTGTAACGATAGATATAACTGATCCCAGAAATGTGAGTGTAAAGCAATTCCTGAATGGTGTATTTCCACATCGTTACTATGGTGCTTTTGCTGCTGATACAGGTAAAGTCATTCAGAAATGGGTAAAAGTAGATACGGTAACAAGCAGAAGGTTGACGGGATCGGCTTCCGGAAATTTCGAATTTGACATTCGAGGGTTATGGGCATCTTCCTTTAGTCTCGCTTCAGCCAGTTTTGCAGGTACTGCTACTACTGGTATTGCAGGCTCAACTGCCCGCTTCGGACTGCAGCAAAGCAGGTTATATACTGTTAGTCACGACGATCTGAAAGTGTTTAATGTTACAAAAGCGGACGCACCTGCCTTTGTAAAAAAAGTAGATCTGACACAAGGTGGAATTGAAACACTTTTCCCCTATAACAACAATCTTTTTATCGGTGGGCAATCGGGCATGTATATCTACAATACGAGCAACCCGGATGATCCACAGAAGCTTGGACAATTTGTTCATGTGCGAGCCTGTGATCCTGTTATTGCAGATGGTGATTTCGCCTATGTAACATTAAAGGGAGGAAGTTTTTGCGGTGGATTCAGTAATCAGTTGGATGTGGTGAATATAAAAAGTCTTACAACTCCTCAACTGATCAAAACTTATCCTTTGAAATCTCCTAAAGGATTATCAAAAGATGGTTCCACACTTTTCATTTGTGATGGTACAGACGGGTTGAAATTATTCAATGCAGCAGATGCTTCCAATATAACCCTCATTAAAACAATTGCAGGCTTTGAGCCGGATGATGTGATAGCTTACCAGGGCTATGCTTTAGCAGTAGCTAAAGATGGCATTTACTTCATTGATTACCATGATCTGGCCAATGCAAAAGTAATCAGCAAAATACAGGTAGCTCAAAATTGATTCGCCACACATAAATGAATAACATGAAGCAATTAGTTTTAATAGCGATTATATTGACTACCTGTGTACAGGTACATGGACAATCAATCCAAAAGAGCAAGTCTTATCTGATGCCACAATTGGGTGTAATGGATGGAGACCGGTCAACCAACCTGCAGTTTCAGGTTGTTGGGGGACTTGTAATAAAAAACTGGCGAATTGGAATGGGTACCGGTCTGGATTATTATTCAGTAAGATCAGTTCCTGTATTTGTTGACCTGCGGAATTACTTTGGCAGGAAAAAGAAAGCTTTCGCATTTGCGAATCTTGGGTACAACATACCCTGGCCCATGGAGAATCAGTATAAAACCATCTTTATACAGGGAGGTGCCAAAAAAAGTGAATTTGAAATGGGATTGTATACCGATGCAGGTCTGGGTTATGATATAGATTTAGGAAAACAAAAAGCAGTTTCCATTAGTATCGGTTATACCATTAAGAAATATAGTGAAAAATACGATGACCGTTTTTCATGGATATGGGGTTGGCCAACGCAGTTTCCAGGAACCGGTCAATCAGAGCGAACAGAAGAATACACATTCAGAAGACTCTCACTGAAAGCAGGATTTCGTTTATGGTAAATGAATAAGGATGGTTCAGTTGTGGTTTTGGTATCAATCAACCCTTTGAAATAGTGGTAATCATTGTTGCCATTCTTTCAATACGGGTTGATTCTTTTTTTACTTGGTATATCCAATCAATATATGCTTTTTGTTTGCCTTCACTTAAATGGATAAAGTTTTGATGTGCAACCTGATCATCTTTTAAGCAGTCGAGTAGTTCTCCTGGTATGCAAACCGGATCATTGTCGGGATATAATGTGACGGTAATATAATCGCCCGCCTTTTTTGCCAATGATTTTCCGGATACTCGCTTTAACAGGTAAAAACAGTTTTCCACTACCCATTGGCATCAGTTTGTATTGACTGATAGCATGCCCGTCAATAGTCCCTTTTACTTTTACCCAGCCAAATGAATGGCTCTTATCCTGTTTAATTTGAGGGATACGTGTAAAGGTCCAGCCCCCTTTACCGGGAAACTTTTCAAGCAGATATTTTTTATTGATGATCGCTTTCATGCTGTAAGAACCGCAGGTTACGTTGAATACCACTGAACTTGCTTCTTTTCAATGGAGAATCTCGGAACAGTTGTTGAAAACTTTCTTCTGATAATAATTCCCATTCTTTTGTACTCAGGTTAAGAATAGCAGGAATGGCATTAAAATCAATTTCACTGTGTGGTTTACTAAAGCGGTTCCATGGACAAACATCCTGGCAGGTATCACAACCAAACATCCAGTTCTCAAATTTCCCTTTCATATCAGCGGGAATCAATGCATCCTTTAATTCAATGGTAAAATAACTGATACACTTGCTGCCATCAATTATTTTATTATCGAGAATAGCTTCTGTTGGACAGGCATCAATACATTTTCTGCAGGTGCCGCAATAGTCTTTAGCAAAAGCATCATCGTATGGAAGTTCAATATCAACAATCAAAGTGGCGATAAAAAAGAATGAGCCATTGTTTTTGGTAATCAGGTTACCATTCTTGCCAATCCAGCCAGCACCGCTTCGTGTGGCCCAGCTTCTTTCAAGTACCGGAGCAGAATCAACAAAGCCCCGGCCCTGTATATCTCCATATTCCTTTCTCAATGCATCAAGAAATTGATTCAGTTGAGAGCGAATGACTTCGTGATAATCTTTTCCCCATGCATATTTTGAAATACGGGGTGCGTGATCTGACTGTGTGTTTGAAGGGTAATAGTTTTTTAAAACAGTAATAACAGATTTTGCTCCCGGAACAAGTTTGGAAGGATCGATCCTCAAATCGAAATGCTTCTCCATGTACTGCATACCACCATGGTGATTTTGATGCAGCCATGCTTCAAGTCTGCGGGCGTCTTCTTCTAAAACAACTGCTTTTGCAATGCCACAATAATCAAAGCCGAGTTTAGTAGCAGTCTGTTTGATAAAATGATTGTATAGTATGGGATCGCTCAAGTAATAACAGTTTCTTTATTTACAGGTTGCAGGAATCACATTATCAATCAACCCTTTCAAATGAAGAAATAATTCTCTTTTTTCTTCATTCAGTTTTCCCTCTGTAAAGAAAATGCAGGCATAGTTTCTGCAACGGTCAATCATGGGCCATGTGCCAAATAAACCTGGAGAGGTAAAAGAAATGCCTTTCCCATTTTCATCTGTTGTCATGATCCATTGTCCAAAACCGTACTGAAAACCCTGGGTGGCTTTGGGTGTATATTTGATCATGTCACTGGTGGTAACCACTGTTTCCATTTGTTCAATGGCGCTTTCGCTCAAAATTCTTTTTCCATTATGCATCCCTTTATTGAGGATCATGGCAAGAAAAGTCATGTAATCACCTGCGGACGATTGGGCCCCGCCGGATGGATTCACTGCATTAAAATTGCTGAAATTGGTATTTCGCATCTGCATGGGACGTGTAATTCTTTCGGCCATGATCTGTTCAAAACCTCGCTTGGTAATCACTTCCAATACCCTTGCAGCCATATTCAAACCGATATTATCATAACGGAACTGTAAACCCGGGTTAGAAACAATTTCCCTGGTAGAAATGATATCTGTAATTTCTTCTTCCAGGTTGGTATATTTTTTTCTGTTGAGTAGTTCCTTCAAACTCTTGATAGGTTCAGATTCTATCCCGGTTAAATGAGCCAGACAATCGCGGATAGTAATGTATCCCTTTGAATATTTGGTGAGTTGTGGAATATACTTACTCACTTTGTCATCAAGCGATAATTTACCCTGGTCAACAAAAGTCATGACCAATGCAGCAGTTAGCCACTGGCTGGCACTCGCAATCGGCGCCTGTGTTTTTGCATTGAAATCGGTACCGATTGCTTTCTGGTAAATCAGCTTACCATCCTTATAAATTAAAGCGACTACATGACCTTCAAGTTGTTTTTTCTCAGCTTCCAGACGACTATCGATGGCACTGAAATCATATTGAGCAAAAAGAGACTGAAAGAATAGCAGGAAAACAAGACCCAGACTGACTTTCATACAGTATAATTTGAATTTTACAGACATAATTTCAGGCTTTTCCGGTTTTATGGATCGTTTAATGACTTAGAATAGTTTTTGCATACAAATTATGACTTCGGGTGCAAATCTGAACAGCAATTTTTATAAGTAGTCGTTAAAACACAACACAGGAAATATGAATCTGAATAATTATACCATCAAGGCACAGGAAACCATACAGGCAGCCCAACAGTTAGCCTACAATGGAAATAATCCAGCCATTGAAACGGAACATTTGCTGAAAGCGTTGCTTTCAGATAAAGAAAGCCCCATTATTTTCTTACTTAAAAAGAACAATGTAGCCATTCCTTTACTGGAAAATAAACTGGAAGAAGGGTTGGCTAAATTACCCAAAAACCAGACTGGTGAACCTGCACAGACTGTCAGCCGTGACCTCAATACTGTTTTTCTAAAAGCCAATGCAAGCCTCAAGAATTTTGGGGATGAGTTCATCAGCCCCGAACATTTTATGCTGGCGTTACTGCAGATAAATGATGGAACTGCAAAAGCTTTGAAAGATGCAGGCGTAACAGAAAAAGGATTGATTGCTGCCATTAAAGATTTAAGAAAAGGTGATACCATTCAATCGCAGACACAGGAAACACAATTCAACGTGCTCAATAAATATGCACGAAACCTGAATGAAGCTGCACGACAGGGTAAACTTGATCCTGTAATCGGCCGCGATGAAGAGATTCGCAGAACATTACATATTCTATCAAGAAGAAGTAAAAACAATCCCATACTGGTAGGCGAGCCGGGCGTAGGTAAAACAGCCATAGCAGAAGGACTGGCCATGCGGATCATTAACGGAGATGTTCCGGAGAACCTGAAATCAAAAACCATTTTTACACTTGATATGGGACAACTGATTGCAGGTGCCAAATACAAGGGTGAATTTGAAGAGCGATTAAAAGGTGTAGTAAAGGAAGTAGCAGCAAGCGATGGTGAAATTATTCTCTTTATTGATGAAATACATACACTGGTAGGAGCCGGTGGTGGTGAGGGAGCCATGGATGCAGCCAATATCCTGAAACCTGCGCTGGCCAGAGGTGAGCTGAGAGCAATAGGTGCCACTACTTTGAATGAATACCAGAAATACTTTGAAAAAGACAAAGCGCTGGAACGTCGTTTCCAGAAAGTAATGATTGAAGAGCCGGGTATCGAAGATGCTATCTCTATTCTGAGAGGACTAAAAGACCGCTATGAAACACACCATCACGTGCGAATAAAAGATGAAGCCATTATAGCGGCAGTAGAATTATCCAATCGTTATATCACCGATCGTTTTTTGCCGGATAAAGCAATAGACCTGATCGACGAAAGTGCAGCCAAGCTCCGTCTCGAAATGAATTCAATGCCGGAAGAGCTTGATACATTGGAACGTCAGATCAGACAACTTGAAATTGAAAGAGAAGCCATCAAACGTGAAGACGATGAAGAAAAGCTGAGGGAACTGAATATTGAAATCAGTAACCTGAGTGTACAACGCGATACACTGAAAGCGAAATGGAGAAATGAAAAAGAGATCGTAGAAAAAATACAACAGGCCAAAGCGGCTATTGAATCGCTAAAGCTGGAAGCCGAGCAGGCAGAAAGAAATGGTGATTATGGAAAAGTAGCTGAAATACGGTATGGTAAAGTAAAAGAACAGGAAGCACAGATCAGCAGTTTTACGGAACAGTTGAACCAGTTGGGAGAACAAAGCCGTAGACTGATGAAAGAAGAAGTTGATGCAGAAGATATCGCAGAAAATGTAGCGAAAGCAACGGGTATTCCTGTGAGTAAGATGATGCAGGGCGAAAGAGAAAAATTGTTAAATCTCGAAGATGAATTACACCAGCGAGTGGTTGGACAGGAAGAAGCGATTGCTGCAGTAGCAGATGCGGTTCGCAGAAGCAGGGCAGGGTTGCAGGATCCACGAAAACCAATTGGGTCGTTTATATTCCTGGGTACAACCGGTGTAGGTAAAACAGAACTGGCCAAAGCACTGGCTGAGTACCTCTTCGATGATGAACACCTGATGACCCGTATAGACATGAGTGAGTACCAGGAAAAACACACCGTTTCGAGACTGGTAGGCGCTCCTCCGGGTTATGTTGGTTACGATGAAGGTGGTCAACTCACCGAAGCGGTGAGGAGAAAACCTTATAGTGTGGTGTTGCTCGATGAAATTGAAAAAGCACACCCCGATGTATGGAATATTCTGTTGCAGGTGCTTGATGATGGTCATCTCACCGATAACAAAGGAAGGACGGTGAATTTCAAGAATACAATCATCATCATGACCAGCAATATCGGAAGCCATCTTATACAGGATGCATTTGAAAATGTAAATGATCAGAATGTTTATGAGGCAACCGAGAAGGCTAAAACTGAGGTAATGGAATTGTTACGTAGAACCATCAGGCCGGAGTTCCTGAACAGGGTAGATGAGATTATTATGTTTAGCCCATTGCTTAAAAGGCAGATCATGGGCATTGTAAAAATTCAATTGAATGGATTAAAGAAAATGGTAGCTGAATCTGGCATACAACTGGAATTCAGTAATTATTTACTTGAATTTTTGAGTGAACAGGGATATGATCCACAAATGGGTGCAAGACCATTAAAAAGATTAATTCAGAAACAAATTGTAAATACACTCAGCAGGAAAATATTGGCCGGCGAAATCGATAAAACGAAGAAAGTGTTGATTGACGCTTTTGACGGAGTAGTTGTTTTTCGGAATGAGGACTAAGTTGTGCCGGTCAATGTATACAATAGGCCCCATTTATGGGGTCTATTTATGTTTGAATGCATCCAAATATGTATTTTGAGCATGAATGATACGTTTTGAAACCATATTGCAACAGTTCGGAGAAAAAGGAGATAAAACAGGCTGGACCTATATACAGGTACCGCAGGATATAGCTGAACAATTGCAACCCGGGTCAAGAAAAACTTTCCGGGTAAAAGGAAAGATTGATGCGTTTGCTATAAAAGGAGTGGCCCTGATGCCAATGGGCGATGGGTCTTTTATGCTGCCGGTGAATGCGGCCATGCGCAAAGGAATTCATAAAAAGAAAGGAGCAATGGTAGACGTATCTATCTCTGTCGATAAAACACCACCTGCCATTCCGCCGGCCTTGAAAGAATGCCTGGATGATGAGCCGGCAGCCATGGAATTCTTTCAGCAACTCACGCTTTCCAACAGGAATTATTTTATCAAATGGGTGGAAGGGGTTAAAAATGAGATGGCACAGGCCAAACGAATTGCACAAATAATTGATGCACTGTTACTTAAGCAGAATTTTGTGGATATGATTCGGGCACATAAGGCGCAAAAGCAGCGGGAGAAAGGTTTATAAGATGTCAAGAATAAAACTTACTATTTAGTAAGTAATCCTTAATTTTAGCTTGTGACCGCAAGAAATACCGATACCAAGGAAGAAATTGTACGTATAGGCACTGCCCTGATCAAAAGTCATGGGTACAATGCATTCAGCTATGCAGACATTGCTGAACAATTGCAGGTACGCAATGCAGCCATCCATTATCATTTTCGTGGAAAAGAGGATTTATTGTCGGAGATCATCGATCAGTATATTGATTTATACAAATCGCTCGATCAACAACTAAAAGCAGTAGGTGCATCTGCTTCGGTTGCGCTGGAGAAGTTTATTGAGCGTTATTCCTGCCTGGTAGATGCAAACAGTATTTGTATCATCGGTTCCATTGCATCGGATTATAATACACTCCCGGCTTCCGTAAAGGAAAAAGTTAATCAGTTAGTGACACTGGTATTAAAACTGGTGGAACAAACCCTGGCTGCAGGAAAGAAGACGGGTGAATTTATGTTCCAGGAAACACCCAGAACCCAAACCCTGTTGCTGATGACAAACCTGGCCGCCGGGGTGCAATTGGCAAGAATTACCGGCAAAAAAGATTATGATACAATAAAGAAAGCGATCATTCGTCAACTGAAACAAGGATAAAATTTTTTTACCCATAAAACTTACTTATTAGTAAGTAAAAATCAGACATCTAAAATCAAAACCATGAAAAAAGCATTCACACTCATCATCGCACTACTGGGTTTATCGACCCTGGTGGTATCTGCTCAAACAGAAGTAAAAGGCACGATTATTACATCTGCTAACGAAACCCTGGAAGGTTCTATCAAAGACCAGATGCAGAAAAAAGGAAATATCCTTTTTACCACATCAACAGGAACAAAAAAATTGTATTCACCTTCAGATCTCAGCAGCTTTACCTTCAATGGAGAAAAGTATGTATCCTATGCCAACGATTTCTACAAGGAAGTCTCCACTGGTAGCAAAGCCAGCTTATTTATCCGCGTAACAGATAACAGCGGTAAAACAATTTATAATGGTGCAGAACCGGTCGTACTTGCAACGGCTGAAGGAAAATCAGGTGATTATTATTTACAGGTGAAATTAGACAGCAAATTCAACCTGGTAAGTAAAAAGAATTTTACTGAAGTAATCGGTAGCTTATGTGCTGATTGCGTAAGTGTACAGTCCAGTATTAAATCTGGTCAGTTGAGCTATGCGCAGATTACCAAAGTAGTGGAGCAGTATAACAATTGTTTATAAATTTCTCTGCAAAACAGATAAAAGAAAAGCCCCGTTAACCGGGGCTTTTCTTTTATAGATCGGAATAACTGGTCGGGTTTAATAAAATAATATCCAGTTTACTTACGGTATGCTGGTATTCAGGCAAAGCCGATATTCTTTTCCATTCGGGATGATCAAAAAATGTTTTCCAGTGTTTATCACGCTCAACCATATTGTCGAAACTGGTCATATACATCAGGTTAGGCATTCTGCTGCCTGCCAGTACTTCTCCATAAAATACAGCGTTGAATGCCAATTTTTTAAACAGTTTGATTTCTCCCCCCTGGTTAAACATCTCCACTTTTTTCCTGTATAATTTCTCCGTAGCTCCTTCATAGCTCCTTAATTCATACACCCTTTGTTCAACAGGACCGGATAGAACCGGTTTTCCCATTTGGGGCATGTCGGAAAATGCACGTAGAAGAAATGTTTCGATTCGGCTATACGCTGGACGATCATATGCTGTCTGAATATAGGCTGACCCAGCCGACAAATATGACTGATCTTTCAATAGTTCATCGTCTAGACGATATACATCATTGAGTGAGGAAAGTGGTATGAATAGGTATATCTTCTTTTTTGTTGACGTATCATTTCCCACCGGTGTAAAAACGCCCACTTGTTTGATACCCTTTTTGTGTACTGCAGGTAACCATGCTTTTTGTAAAAAATCTTCCGTCGTTTTTTGCTGAACTGCATCAGCAAAATGGTATAGTTTAATCAGGTAAAACTGTCTGTTGTTTTGCGCTTGCAGGCTGATGGTACAAAACAATAGCAAGAAAGGGATGAGTTTTCGCATGGTTGACTGTTTTATTCGCTTTGTGTAAGTCTGTAAATAAGTAATGCTGCGCGTTGTATCAGTAAAGGGAATTGTTTCAGGTTAATTGTTTCACCCACAGCATGTGCACCTCTGCCTGAAGCACCTAATCCATCAATGCAATCAATATATTTGGCTACATAGGAAATATCTCCCGCACCCCGCGAACCCGGGTCACCGGCATTGGCGGGTCCTAGGCCCATGTCCCTCGATATTTTGTCTACCCATAAACGTAATGCATCATTACCTTTGGTAGGTTCCATTGAAGGTATACCATCCGTAAAAGAAATTTTAGCGGTACTGCCATTCAAATTTTGGCTGGCAACAATCGCAGCCATTTTTTGTCTCGCTAGATCTCTTTGTTTTTCAGTCAGGAAACGAAGATCACCTTCTACAACAACAGACGGTGAGATGATATTGGTTTTCCCGGAAACAACTGCCCGCATCTTTTCATCATCATATTCCATTTCAGATCCACCGGCTATAATACCCGGATTAAATGTGAGGTATTTTTCATTGCCCAGTTCTTCCCTGAAACGATTGAGTATACGTGCGGTTTCATAAATGGCGCCGTAGCCAGATCCTTGTCCGAATACACCTGCTGAATGTCCTGTTTTAGCAGTTACATCCAGCTTCCAGCTACTAAAACCACGACGCCCGATGGCGATGGTATTCATACCCTGTGCTGTTTCAAATGCCAGTGCGAGGTCTGCATGTTTGGCTCTTTCAATAAAATCTTTTCTGCTAACACTTACTGGTTTACCGGATTCTTCTTCATCACCGGTAAAATACACAACTATAGAAGCGTCTTTCAAAAGGTTCATGGAATGAAGTGCCTGTAAAGCCATTACAACGATTACATCTCCACCTTTCATATCATTTACCCCCTGACCGGTAGCAGTAGAATCGTTGATACGGTTGAAAGGGCCTGCCGGCATATCAGGTTCAAAAACGGTATCTAAATGGCCTATGATAAATATTTTTTTCCCTTTCGTGCCTTTTTTACTGGCAACCAGGTGTCCCGCTCTTTTCAGGGAGTCGGGCAGCGATACCCATTCGGTCACAAGTCCGGCTTTCTGGAGCTCGCGGGCAAAAACTTCACCGGTTTTTTTCACACCGGCAATATTAAATGTGCCGCTGTTAATATTAACGGTCTCTTCCAGCAGCTTTTCTGCTTCGGCTGAGTGGTTCCTGATCCAGTCTACAATCTTTTTTTCGGTGTCGCTAAGTGATTGGGAAAAAATATTATTGAACAGAAGCAACGCGAGCACAAGTGCCAGTATCTTTTTCATGAATTCGGTTTGGTGGCAACCAAGTTAAGTAAGATTTGGCTATCATTCAATAAGACTGGTTCGTCCAACTACTGCTGTTGTTAATGAGTAACGCCTCTTTTACGGGGCACTAATGAAAAAAAATGAAACGATAAATGGCTGCATAGGCAGGGTGGGAATGGTATGTTCTATTGTGTAAGTGAAGCAAACAAATAAAGAGAAAAAATAATTCAAAGACTTAAAATATCCTTTAACAAAACCTTAGTACACAGTTGGCATTCTTTTGGCTCTAATAAAAAAACAGGATGTACAAATTATAATGCCGATGATGTAAATGCTACGCTAAAATCAAGCACACATGAAAACAAAACAAGTATTCCTCGGAGTAATGATGTTCTTCGCCACAGCACTGGCCATAACATCCTGTAAGAAAACCGATTCGGCACAAATTCCAGCCGGTAAACAAAACCTGAGTCTGTATATGACAGATGGCCCTGGTTTTTTTGATAAGGTCTTTGTGGAAATTAAAGCCGTTCAGGTACTGGTAGATACTACCAAAGACACACGTAAGAACGATACCTGTAACTGGGACAGACTGGGTGCCTATATTGGTTCTACCAACGGCAACAGAAAAGATTCAGGTCTTGTTTGGACGAATCTCAACATCAATGCAGGAGTATACGATATCCTGAACCTGCGTAATGGTGTTGATACCTTATTGGCATCAACAGAAATTCCTAAAGGAGCCATTCGTTTGATCAGAATCGAAATCGGTACCAATAATTCTGTGGTAAAAGACAGCGTAACATATCCGTTATACTGGCCCGATAATAAACCCAATTATGTGCTGATCAAACTGAAAGGTCATGAAACAGAAGAGTTCCTGCCCAATAAAATTCGTTTATGGCTTGATTTTGATGTAAGCAGATCGGTAGTGATTGTAAACAATAACAAGTTTTACCTCAAGCCTGTATTTCACTTCTTTGTAGAAAAATCTACAGCCAGTGTTTCGGGTAAAGTAAAACCACAGGATGCAAAAGCAGTGCTTACCTTATTCAACAGCACTGATACAGCCTATGCATTACCCAATAAAAATGGAGAATTCAAAATGCGCGGTCTGAAAAACGGCACCTACTCACTGTATGTAAACGGATCGAATAATTACAAGGATACAACCATCAATAATATCGTGGTTCAGGCACCCAAAAACACCAATGTGGGCGTTATTGAACTGAAACAATAGTAGGGTTTTTCAAGAGCAAGGGTTAAGGAGGGGTTATCGTGCCCCTCCTTTTTTGTTGTAATGATAACTGTAAGAGCACAGCTTTATCTGTATATTACTTTGTTGTTTGAAATAAAACGACAAATTTGCAACCACAAGCACCCTGACTGATATGATCAAAAACCGAAAAGCTGCTATTGGATTTATTTTTATTACCCTGCTGATTGATATTACCGGATTGGGATTGATAATACCTGTTGTTCCAGATTTAATAGAGGAGCTATTACACTCATCTGATAACAGCAGAGCCTCACAGTATGCCGGGTTACTGACACTTGCATATGCAGCGACACAGTTTGTATTTGCTCCGGTTCTTGGTAATTTAAGTGACAAGTATGGAAGAAGGCCTGTATTACTTCTGTCGTTGTTAGGCTTTGGTATCGATTATATTTTTGTTTCATTTGCACCTACTATTGGATGGCTGTTTGTTGGTAGAGTAGTTGCGGGTATTACTGGCGCAAGTTTTACCACAGCATCGGCCTATATAGCTGATATAAGCACCAATGAAAACAGGGCGCAGAATTTTGGTATGATCGGTGCAGCTTTTGGATTAGGTTTTATACTTGGTCCATTACTTGGTGGATTGCTTGGTGAACTAGGCACCAGAGTGCCTTTTTATGTAGCAGCAGGGCTTGCTTTATTGAACTGTTTATATGGTTACTTTATTTTACCGGAATCTTTAGATAAAGAACACAGAAGAGAGTTTGAATGGAGAAGAGCAAATCCAATCGGTTCATTATTACAACTTAAAAAATATCCGGCAGTTGGAGGACTAATCATCTCTCTTATTTTAATCTATATAGCCGGGCATGCTGTTCAAAGTAACTGGAGTTTTTTTAACCGTGAAAAATTTGCCTGGACACCTAAGATGATTGGTATTTCATTAGGAGTAGTTGGATTATTGGTAGGGCTGGTACAAGGTGGGTTGGTGCGGGTAGTGAATCCAAAAATAGGTAACGAAAAAAGCATCTACCTCGGTCTGGGTTTATACGCATTAGGGCTTTTATTGTTTGCCTTCGCCACCCAGGGCTGGATGATGTTTGTATTTCTTGTTCCATATTGTTTGGGAGGAATAGCAGGACCCGCCTTACAGTCGATTATTTCAGGTCATGTACCACCTAATGAGCAGGGCGAATTACAGGGAGCATTAACAAGCCTCATGAGCGCCACCTCCATTATTGGTCCGCCACTGATGACAAGCCTTTTTGCTTATTTCACCAAAGAAGAAGCGCCTGTTTATTTTCCAGGCGCTGCATTCTTTTTGGGTGCTTTTTTGATGATAGCCAGTACCTATTATGCGTACAAGGCATTGCATACAGCAAAAAAATAAATCAGTTTTCTATTTCTACAATCATTTCAATTTCAACGGCCATATTCATGGGTAAAGATGCCATGCCCACAGCACTGCGGGCATGTTTACCTTTATCGCCGAACACAGCCACCATGAGATCAGAAAAACCATTGATGACTTTGGGTTGATCGGTAAAACTATCTGTACCATTCACCATTCCCAATACTTTTACAATACGTTTTACTTTTGATAGATCACCCACTGCACTTTTTAAAGTAGATAATAAGCTGATGCCTGTTTGTTTTGCAGCAGCATAACCTTCTTCTATCGAAAGATCGCGTCCTAATTTTCCTGTAATATAACTGCCATCTGCTTTTACAGGGCCATGACCTGACAGGAAAATAAGGTTGCCGGTTCTTACATATTTTACATAATTCGCTACCGGTGAAGATGGGGCCGGTAATACGATGTTCAGGGCTTTTAATTTTTCTTCGGGTGTTTGTGCAAAAAGGCAATGGACAAATAATGTCATCGCTATCACAAGTACTGATCTCATATGCAAGTATTATAGTCTTAACAAATAAAATACACTATTCAGCTTTTGATGTAAACCAACTGTTCCTGATTTTTTTCATCGAATCGCTGATAGTCTGACCATTGTTTTCTATATCTATGATGGTGAAACTGCTGTTTTCTTTTAAAGTCATCGTGGTTTTCTTTTCTTTTCCACGGTGTTTATATGTAACAACCACAGTTTCACCTGGTTTCTTCTGTGAAAGAAAATTGCTGATATCTGTTGGTGTTTTAACCTGTGTCTGGTCCAACTGTACAATCTCATCATTGATATCAAGCCCGGCTTCATAGGCTGAAGATCCTCTGGTGGTAGAAGAAATCACCATTAATTTACCCTGATCGTTGGCACGGGTGTTCAATCCAATATTTACTTTTCCTTCATTGGCTTTCTTCACTTCATATCCTGCTTTGGCGAAAAGAGACTTGTAATCAACTGCTTCATGTCCGGTAATATGTTTTTTGAAAAACTGCTCGGCAAAGTTTGCATCTGTGATGCCAGCCAGTGTTTTTTGCATGGAAGGAATCGTATAAGGTATTTCGGCTTTTCCATGTGTAAGCCACATGGCTTTCATGAAATCGTCCAGCGATTTATTGGTCTTTGTCAGTAATTCAAGATCCAGTGCCAGTGCCATGGCAGCGCCATATGTATAGTAAGACGTAAACATATTTCCATAATTGTTTTTGTCAATGGAAACAGAAGCGTCAACATAAACGGCATGATTGCTGGCATCTACAGGAGAATAATATACAGCACCTGGGCTGTTTGATTTTGTATTTACCAGGCTACCGGCAATACTGATAAAAGTTTGGGGTGTAATAAGGCCGGCTCTTGCCAGTAGCAGGTTACCATAATACTGGGTAAATCCTTCAGCAAACCAGAGTTCATGGCTCATATTGCTTTTCTCGAAGTTGAAGGGTTCCAAAGTTTTGGGTCTGATTCTTTCTACATTCCAGTTATGAAAGAATTCATGTGAGGTTACACCCTGCAAACCTGCCGGATTAAATACAGCAACAGGAGAAGAAATCATAGTAGAGTTTCTGTGTTCCATACCGTCACCCTGTATATAAGGGTTCGCACTCATGATAAATGTATACGCACCAGTTTCATAATCAGGAAATTCTCCAAAAACTGCTTTCGATTCTGCTACAATCTTTTTGGTTCTGTCTACCAGATCATCCACCTGCTGTGCAGTAGCATCAGCTTCCAGTGCAATCCGGATCGTATATTTTTTTCCATTTGAATTATTTACCTGCCACTCGCGGATGATGAGGTCGCCAATTTTGGTAGGGCTGTCCATGAAATATTGCAAACCTGGTGCAGTAAATCTGTGAGGTTCACTAGTTGGGAATAATTGTGTAGCAACAATGCCCTTATTTTCTTTTGGCAGCTCGAAGCTGATATCTATTGGTGCTTTATCATATCCTTTGATCCACATAAATACGGCGGGCATATTCAAATGAATGCTCTCAGGATCTATTCCGGCATAAGTGCCATCCGCATGATTGGCAAAGAGGGTGTAAGTAACTGTTACAGTACCACTGTGAGCAGGAACTTCATATACATCTCCATCGATGCGATTGATGGTAATGGATTTACCATTTTTATCGGTCGCTTTTACATCATATACATTTTTACCAAACTCATGTGTGGCATACCTGCCCGGCGAGGACCTGCTCATTCTGAAAATGGCGGGTTTATTTTGTATACCACTTGCGGTAACACTGATGACTGCTTCATGATGAACAGCATTCGGGAAAGAAACTTTGTAGGAAATTTTTTGTGCATAGGTGAATGCGCAAATCAATAATAAGCCCAGAACATAACCAGCTCTTTGTAACATGATGATTTATTTGTGTGTATGCTAAGATAACGACTGTCAGGATTTAACAGATCATTCTGAAAAGAGAAGGATGAGCGGTTCACAGGCCTTTTATCCTGATTGTTAACCGTTTAGTATCTTAAAATATGATTAGAAAGAGGGGGGGAAGCCTGTTATTACCTGAATAAATTGGCTGGCGACTTATTTACACGTATCTTTGCAGCCTTATTTATAATTACAATTTTACAAATGAACACACAAATTCAGGGAACTGTAAAGTTCTTCAATGAGGAAAAAGGTTTTGGTTTTATTAAGCATGAAAACTCTAGCCAGGAAACATTCGTACACGCTAACGGTCTGATTGATCAGATTGAAGCAAACGATAAAGTGGTTTTCGACGTGCAGGAAGGTCGTAAAGGCCCTAACGCCGTTAACGTTAAGCGTATCAACTAATCAGTCATACCTCTTAACTTTTCCGAACCATCCCGCCTCAGGCCGGATGGTTTTTTTATGTTCTGTTCTTGCTCAGATTTGTCTGTCAGGCTGTTGTATGGGCTATATTTGCAACCTAAACCTGAAATTGATGTCGACAGTTATGCAACAACTACAAGAAACTACCAGCTTTATCAAAGCCAAAGTGAGCGGTGAAGCCAGTATTGGTATTATCCTGGGTAGTGGTCTTGGGAACCTGGCCAATGAAATTATAACGGAGTTTGAAATAGCCTATAATGATATACCTCATTTTCCGGTAAGTACCGTTGAGGGTCATAAGGGCAAACTGATTTATGGAGAGCTGGGAGGGAAAAAAGTATGGGTCATGGGTGGTCGTTTTCATTTTTATGAAGGGTATACGGCACAACAGGTGGCTTACCCGGTGAGGGTAATGCGTATGCTGGGAGTAGAAACCCTCTTATTGTCTAATGCTGCGGGAGGAGTAAATGCTGCTTTTAAAGTGGGTGATCTGATGATCATCAACGATCATATCAGTTTCTTTATCGTCAATCCTTTACTGGGTAAAAATGAAGAAGCCATTGGCACCCGTTTCCCCGATATGAGTGAGCCCTATGACAAAAACCTGATCAATACAGTGCAGGCTATTGCCAGCAAACACCAGATACCTCTTCACCAGGGTGTTTATACAGGTGTAACAGGGCCTACTTTTGAAACAAGGGCAGAATATAAACTGATTAAAGCTTTGGGTGGTGATGCAGTGGGTATGAGTACCGTGCAGGAAACCATCAGTGCTGTTCATTGTGGTATGAAAGTTTTTGCGATGAGTGTTATTACTGATCTGGGTATCCGTGAAGAAGAAAATGTCATTACCCATGCAGAAGTGCTGCAGGCCGCACATGATGCGGAACCTAAACTGACACTTTTATTTACAGAACTTGTCAAAACACTATAAAGGGTTAGCCAGTTTTAACTTCCTGCAAATAAGCATTCATCTTATTTTGCAGTACATTCAATAACATGCGTGTAATAAAGTACCAGGTCTTAACGGTTGTGTTGATTTCCATCGGACTATGTCTGCATGCACAGACCGGTAATTTTCGTACACGTAGCAGTAGTGGTCAGCGATCAAATATTACAACCGATGCACAGGGTAGACCTATCAGGAGAAATACGGGTAATGATTCTTTGAAAACAAGGAATAGTCTGGCCGATTCAATTACGATCTTTTATCGCTATTTCGATTCAACACGTCCGCGAACCATCGATTCATCTATCAATGATTTTTATACACGGTTCCCTTTGCCTTACCGTTTTCATAGTCTTGGTAATTATGGAACTGCGGCACAATCATTGATTTTTGAACCATTCATGAAAGCGGGTTTTGATCCGGGCTTTCATGCCTATGATATCTATAAGTACACAACTGCAAATACACGTTTGTATCAGACGACGAGACCTTACACAGAACTGTCTTACCTGCTGGGGAGTAAAGCAGAGCAACTGATTAGTTTTTTACACACACAAAACAGAAAAGATAATTTCAATTTTGCAATTGAATATCGTTTTAGTAATGCGCCTGGAGCCGTCAAAAATCAGAACGCAAGCCATAATAATTTCAGGTTTACCACACATTATCGTTCCCCCAATCGCAAGTATGGCATGAACCTGATTTATTTATCAAACAAAGGAGCATCATCTGAAAACGGAGGTTTGCAGGATGTTAAGATGTTAGACAGTCTCCGGCTGAATGACCCATATGAGCTCGAAACAAGATTGGGCAGGCCCGGAACAGCCCGCCGTAACCCTTTTAATACAAATGTTACCACGGGTAATGTGTACAAGGAAACGGTAGTGTTGTTAAGACAATTCTACGATTTCGGGAAAAAAGATTCCATTATTACAGATTCAACTGTGTATAAGATATTCTATCCCCGTTTCAGGGTAGAACATACATTACGTTTTACAGCAAATGATTTCCGGTTTTATGATGAAGTAACAGACTCAGCTCAATACCGCCGATATTTTAGCCGTATTATACCTGATTCCATCAATATAGGCTACCAGGATCGTTGGGCAGATATTACCAATCAGTTCAGTATCCTCACTTTTCCCGACAAGAATAACCAGAGCCAGTTTATCAAGGCCGGCATTGCTATACAAAACCTTGCAGGCAGGTTTGATAGTGTGATCAGAAAAAACTTCTACAATATTTATGCCCTGGGTGAATACAGAAACCGTACGCGTAACCAGGTTTGGGATATTGAAGCAAGGGGTGAACTCTATTTAAATGGATTGAATGCAGGAGACTATGAAGCTTTTATCAGCATGAAACGTTTACTGGGAAAAAAAGCCGGCTATTTAAATGTTGGGTTTCACAATGTAAACAAGTCGCCCTCTTTCATTTTTGATCCATTGAGCCGTTTTCCGATTGATAACAGAACAAATTTTAATAAAGAAAACAGTATCCGTCTGTTTGCCAGATATGAGAATCCGCGTAATGGATTGGTTGTTTCAGGTTCATATTATGCCATCAGTAACTATATGTATTTCGATAGTTTCTTTCACGCAAAACAGGAAGCCACCTTGTTTAATGTAATACATGTTAGGGCTGAAAAGAAATTCAGGTTGTCGCGTTACTGGAACTGGTACACAGAAGTAGATGTACAGCAAACCACCGGCCAGCCTCCTGTTAATCTCCCGCTGATATTAACCCGTAACCGGATCGCTTTTGAAGGTAATTTCTTTGCCAACCTTTTTTTATCAACCGGTCTGGAGCTCAGGTATCATACGGCGTATAAAGCTGATGGTTATTCTCCGTTCCTGGGAAAATATTTCTACCAGAACAGGGAAACCCTTCGGAACCGTCCCGATATCAACCTGTTTCTTCATTTCAGGATCAAGAGCTTTAAAGGATTTATACGCATAGAGAACCTCAATTCGCTGAATACCAGTAAAGGTTTTGAGTTCAGTAAACCCAATATGGTATCGGCACTGTATCCAAACACCGGCCTCTGGACAAGGGTAGGTATATGGTGGAATTTCATCAATTAAAGCCTTAACAGATTTTTTGCCGGATTATAGAGCAGCTTTGCTAATTTTGTACTGTTATGAAAAGGGTACTTACCTCCATCATTGCAATTGTATATTTCGTCATCAGTAGTGGACTGGTGATGAGTATTCATTATTGTATGGGGAAGATCAGTAGTGTAGACCTCAATCATAACACAACTGAAACCTGTATTTGCGGAATGTCTTTAAAGGAAACGTCCAGTAAAGGCTGTTGCAAAACAGAGTTTAAAATGATTAAGCTGGAAGACAACCACAAAGCAACCTATGCTTTTTACGATTTCCAGACGCCTGTTACATTCCTTCCTCAAACCATCAGCATTTTTGATGCTGTAGACCTTTATGCATCTGCGAAAGTGTATGCAGATATTCATGGTCCGCCCCTGTTATCCGAACAGGATACCTATCTCCGTAATTGTGTTTTCAGAATCTGATACCCACCCCCGGGTTATTGAACTGTATTAACTGATAGTTGATACAGCCTATTCTTATTGTGATGCCTTTGGCATAAAACAGATTCATTTATTCAATCAAACAAATTGTTATGAAAACACCATCAATAGTATTAAGCATTTTATTTTCTTTTTTTACAGTCATTGCTGTAGCCCAAACAAAAGCACCTGCGCTGAAATCTGAAGAGATTAAGGTATGGGGCAACTGTGGCATGTGTAAGTCTACCATTGAAAAAGCGGCCAAAGCTGCCGGGGCCAGCTCTGCTATCTGGAATGAAGACACTAAAATGCTGAAAGTAAAATATGCATCTGCCAAAACAAACGGAGCTAAAATACAGCAAAAAGTAGCCGATGCAGGATATGATACCAAAGACCTCACTGCAAAAGATGATGCGTATAATAACCTGCACGAATGCTGTAAATACGATCGTAAAGCATCTGCATCTGTAAAACACGACAAAGACTGCTGTAGTTCAAAAGATTGCACTGCCTCAAAAGACTGTTGCACCGATAAATGTGCAAAAGATGCAAAAGACTGCTGCGCCAAGACTAAATAAATTATTCTTAATAGGCTTGCCGTTGAACATCAATCAGCGGTAAGCCTTACTAATACACAAATAATCATGAAAAAAATTCTCATACTCCTGTTTTTAAGTGTTGGCCTGATTGCAAATGCACAGGTTAAAAAAGTAAATCTGAGAGCCAGTGGTCTTACCTGTGCCATGTGTTCAAAAGCAGTATTTAAATCTATATCTGATGTTCCCTTTGTTGAAAAAGTGCAGGTAGATATACAACAATCAACCTATGAAATATATTTTAAAGAAGGATCTGCCATCAATTTCGATGCTTTAAGTAAGGCTGTTATTGATGCAGGGTTTTCAGTAGACCAGTTAAAAGTGACTTCCAATTTTAACGGACTGAAATTGCAGAAAGATGCAAAAGTAGAATTGGGTAACCAAACACTTCAGTTCATCAATGCTAATGATCAAACATTGAATGGTGAAAAGACTTTTACATTGATTGACAAAAGTTTTGTATCGGCACAACAGTTTAAAAAATACAAATTAACGGCAGGTAAAACCTATGAAACCGGGTTTGCTGCCGGTAAGCGTGTGTATCATGCTGTACTGTAGCAATGCTACAGGTTAGTTTGTATTTAATTATTTAAACTGTATTATGAAAATTAATTTTCTTGTTACTGCATTACTTACAACATTGTGTGTAAGCGCGCAGGAGTTATATGTTTTCTCTGAACCGGCCAGTAATATGCCGGCAAAATCAATCAGCGTTAAACAAACAGCCAAATGGCTTGGCAGTGCTATGTCTGACAGAACAGAAAGCAGGCATACAACAGAGTTAATGTTTGGTATGAACAGAAACCTAATGATACATGCTGCGGCCACATTGTCGGATATGTATAGCAGGTCACAACGCTTTGAAAGCGTAAGAACCTATGCAAAATACAGGTTCCTTACTATCGATGGTATGTATAGTCATTTTCGAATGGCTGCTTTTGCAGAAGCATCTCACAGCCGAAATGTATCGATGTATGATGAGCTGAGTCTCGAAGGCGATCAGAGTGGTGTACAGGCTGGTATTATTGCTACACAGTTGTTACATAAGCTGGCAATATCTACCACCCTTAGTCTTACAGAATCTTTACAAAAAGGGCGTTCACTCCCCGGGCCTAAAGCAGTGCCTTATCAGGCATTCAATTATTCATTGTCGGCAGGCTACCTGGTATTGCCCAAAAAATATACAAGTTATGACCAAACCAATCTTAACCTGTATGTAGAATTACTGGGTCAGCGTACGTACGATAAGAAAAGGTATTTTGTTGACCTTGCTCCGGCTGCACAACTGATTTTCAACAGCCAGGCCAAGCTGAATATGGGCTATCGCTTCCAGTTGGGAGGTAATATGCATCGCATGGCGGAGAAAAGCTGGATGTTGAGTTTCGAATGGTTATTCCTCAATGCCCTTAAATAGTATAAAAATTCAATGATCATGGCTGCCAGAATTCTGTACCTTTAACAGGTGCGAAAACTGGTAGCCATATTATTGGTGGTTGTGTACCTCTTTGGGGCAACTGAGGCAAGTCAATTGCTGAAACTCCCCGTATTGGTACAACACTACTATGAGCATAAAGCCGGTAATGCATCTGTAACACTTGTGAAATTTCTCCATATGCATTATATGGGGCACGATGATAATGATGATGACAACCTCCGCGACATGCAATTGCCATTCAAAACCATGAATGATTGCTGCATGATAGCATTCAATAATCTCCCGCCACAAAAAATACAGATGAATGAAGTGGTAGCGTATGAAGTTCAGCAGGAATTTACTTTGTTGAACGATGCGGCACCTTTCTCCATTTCTGTAGAAGATATTTTTCAACCTCCGCGGTTAGCATGATTTTCTGATCATACATTACTTGTTGATGTATGTTGACTGTGTCTGTCACTAAGTATCAAATAGTGGGCAGCAAGACTATATATTATAATTCTTAGAGAAAATTCATGCGCGCATGTTAAATGCAATTATTCATTTTTCAATCAGGAATAAACTGATTGTAGGACTGATGGTACTGGCACTCGTCATAGTGGGTGTTATTGAAACCACACGTCTTCCTATTGATGCTGTTCCCGATATCACCAATAACCAGGTGTTGGTCATAACCAACGCCCCTAACCTCGGGGCACCTGATGTAGAACGATTCATCACTGTACCCATTGAACAGGTAACAAGAAATGTTCCGGGTATCGTTGAACAAAGAAGTTTTTCCCGCTTTGGCTTAAGCCTTGTAACCATTGTTTTTGACGAGTCTACCGATGTCTACTGGGCACGTACACAGATTAATGAACGACTGGCCCAGGTACGACAGCAGATACCGGCAGGTATGGGTAATCCTGAATTGGGTCCGGTAACAACAGGTTTGGGAGAAATATTTCAGTATGTCATCAGACCCAAACCCGGGTATGAAGGAAAGTATAGTATGGCGGAATTAAGAACCATACAGGATTGGGTAGTAAGAAAACAGTTGCTGTCAACAGAAGGTATTGCCGATGTGAGCAGTTTCGGAGGCGAACTCAAACAATATGAAGTAGCTGTAAAAACGGATAAACTCAGAAGCCTGCGGGTAACTATTGCTGATGTGTTCAAAGCATTGCAGGAGAATAACCAGAACACGGGAGGTGCATATATCGAAAAAGGACCAACGGTTTTGTTTATCCGTACAGACGGGTTAGCAAAGAGTATGGAGGATATCGGAAATATTGTTGTAAAACAGGTCAATGGAATTCCAATTCTGGTGCGTGATCTGGCTGAAGTAAAAATGGGCAGTGCCACACGTTATGGTGCATTGGCCTATAACAATGAGGGTGAAGTAGCGGGTGCCGTTGTGATGATGCTGAAAGGGGAAAACAGTAATAAAGTAATCCGAAATATTAAAAACAAGATCAAACAAATTGAGAAAACCTTACCGGAAGGTGTTGTGATTGATCCCTTTCTCGACAGAACAAAAATGGTGAACAATGCCATTGGTACGGTAGAGACCAATTTACTGGAAGGCGCACTGATCGTTGTTTTTGTGCTGGTATTATTCCTGGGAAATATCAGGGCAGGTTTTATTGTAGCCACCGTTATACCGCTGTCAATGCTGTTTGCCATCATCATGATGAATGCATTTGGTGTAAGTGGTAACCTGATGAGCCTGGGTGCACTCGACTTTGGTTTGCTGGTTGATGGAGCTGTAATCATTGTGGAAGCAGTCATGCATAAAATGTCGAAACAGAATGGCATAACACTTGGCACAAAACTGAGTCGGGAACAGATGAATGCAACTGTGGAAGAGTCCAGTGGTAAAATGATGAATGCAGCGGTATTCGGACAAATTATTATTCTTATTGTATACCTGCCTATTCTTTCGCTGGAAGGTATTGAAGGGAAGATGTTCAAGCCGATGGCGCAAACGGTATCATTTGCCATTCTCGGGGCCTTTCTTTTATCTGTCACCTATGTTCCAATGATGAGTGCTTTTTTTCTCAGCAGGAAAATGGGACACAAGGAAAATATTTCAGACCGGATGATGCAGCAACTGCAATCCTGGTATGCCCCTGTTCTCAAAAAAGCTATAGCCGCACCTGTATGGATTATTTCCGGTTCCGTAATACTGTTTGCTGCAGCACTCATGATCATGAATACACTGGGTGGGGAATTTATTCCCAAACTGGAAGAGGGCGATTTTGCCGTTGAAACACGTGTGCTGACAGGCTCATCGCTTACTACTACATTACAGGAAAGCCAGAAAGCAGTTAAGATTATCCTCAAAGAATTTCCCGAGGTAGAAAAAATTGTTACGAAAGTGGGTACCGGAGAAATTCCAGCAGATCCGATGCCAATTGAATCGGCGGATATGATTGTTGTGTTGAAAGACAAAAAAGAATGGACTTCCGCCAAAACTTTTGATGAACTCGCTGAAAAAATGGGAGAGAAAGTACAGGCGGTACCAGGTGTAACAACGGGTTTTCAGTTTCCTGTTCAGATGAGGTTTAATGAACTCATGACAGGAGCCAGACAGGATGTGGTTTGTAAAATATTTGGGGATGATCTCGACAGTCTTGCAGCATATGCTTCAAAAGTGGGCACTGTCATCGGCACAGTTGATGGTGCAAGAGATCTGTTTGTTGAAACGGTAACAGGTATCCCGCAAATGGTGATTACTTATAACCGCGAAGCCATTGCAAGATATGGTGCAAGTATTGAAGCCATCAATCAAACTGTTCAGGCTGCTTATGCAGGAAGTATTACCGGGCAGGTATTTGAGAATGACAGAAGATTTGACCTCGTGATACGTCTTGACAAACAACAAAGAAACCAGGCAGATGATATCGAAAACCTGTTGATTGGTTTACCCAATGGACAACAAGTGCCCCTGAATTTACTGGCAACGGTAGGCATACAGGATGGCCCCTACCAGATACAAAGAGAAGATGCGCAGAGAAGAATCACCATTGGTTTTAATGTACGCGGCAGAGATGTGCAATCTATTGTGGAAGAATTACAGGCTAAAATTGGTAAGCAGGTACAATTGCCAACCGGATATTTTATTACTTATGGCGGACAATTTGAAAACCTGCAGGAAGCAACCAAACGGTTAACGATTGCTGTTCCTGCGGCATTGCTGCTCATTTTTGTGATGTTGTTTTTTGCGTTCAAAAAATTCAAATATTGTTTACTGATATTCTCAGCTATACCATTATCAGCTATTGGAGGGGTATTTGCTTTGTGGCTGCGAGATATGCCGTTTAGTATTTCAGCGGGTATTGGTTTTATTGCTTTGTTTGGTGTGGCGGTATTAAATGGTATTGTACTCATTACAGAAATGAACCGACTAAGGGAAGAAGGTTTATTGGATCTGAAAGCCATTATATTAGAAGCTACTGAAACCCGGTTAAGACCTGTACTAATGACCGCAGCTGTTGCTTCTTTTGGTTTTTTACCCATGGCATTGAGTAACGGGGCAGGTGCGGAAGTACAAAGACCTTTGGCAACAGTGGTAATAGGAGGATTATTATCAGCCACATTGTTAACCTTATTCGTATTACCTGTATTATACCTTCTTTTTGAAAAAAGAAAAACAACCAGTGCTATGAAACCATTATTGCTGATGATTTGTATGCTAACAGGATCGGTAATGTTTGCGCAAACACCTGTTCGGCAGATGAGACTTAAAGAGCTAACAGAGCTGGCGGCAAAACAGGCACAGATCATAAGGGTAAACCAGTTGCAGGAAAAATATTATGCAGTTTTAAAAGGGTCGGCACGTGAAATACCGAAAACACAGATACTGACTGAACTGGGTAATTATAACAGTTTTAATTTCGACAGTCGTATATCCGTTACGCAAACACTTCAATCAGGTGCTTTGTACCGGAAACAGGAATCGGTGTTAAACAATTATCTCGCAACAGCGAATGCCAATGCCGTGATTCAGCAATCGCAGTTGAAAAAAATGGTTGCCCAGTTATACCTGCAACTACAGTTTTTTTATGCAAGGAAAAAAATCTTTGAAAGAACAGACAGCATTTACAGCAGCTACCAGAAAATGGCGCAATTGCGTTTTGAAAAAGGGGAATCCAACCTGTTGGAAAAAACCACGATTGATAACCAGGTAATGCAGAACAAACAATGGTTGTTGATGAATGAGTCTGATACAAAATCTGTTCAGTTGGAACTGGCTTTACTGATACAGGAAGATATACGAATTGAGCCATTGGATCCACTGGCTGCACAACAGCAATTGTACGATACCGCTTTGCTCAATCGCCATCCGGAACTGAAGATGTACGAAGCTCAGGCGGCAAGGGCAAAATCGGAAACAGAACTGGAGAAAAGCAGGCTCAAACCCGAATGGCTGGTGGGTTATAATAACCAGTCGCTTATGGGTTGGATGACCTACAAAAACAGATCGGAACGTTATTTTGATGCGGGTAACAGGTTTTCGTCTGTAACCCTGGGCATGTCGGTTCCCTTCTTTAATAAATCGAGAAAGGCAAAGATTGAAGCAGCCGGTATCCAGGAAGAAGTAATAAAGGCGGAAGCAGGTATGGCAGTCATTCATTTACGTACCCGACTGGTACAGTGTCTGCAAAACAGGGAAAAGCTGAATGCAAACCTGGCTTATTTTAAAAACAGTGCCATTCCCCAATCCAATACCATTATTCAAACAGCAGGACTTCAATATAAAAATGGCCAGATCAATTATATAGAATGGGGAACACTGGTAACACAGGCATTGGCCATACAGGTACAATATGCGGAAGCGCAACGTGAACACCAGGTTAATGAAATTGAACTGGATTATTTATTGCAAAACAATCAACCATCATAGTATGCGATCATATATTTTAATACCGGTTTTGGCAATCGTTCTATCATGTGGAACAAAAAAACAGGAGACAGCCAAAGAAGCCGGATCGGCAACCATAGAAAAAAATGTGAGCTTAACGGCTGAACAATTCAACAATGCAACCATTGAAGTGGGTACTGCCACAGAAAGCATGATGAGTGCATCGATAAAAGTAAATGGAGTAGTAGATGTACCACCCCAGAGTATGGTATCTGTAAGCTTTCCCTTGGGCGGATACCTGAAAAGCTCGCACCTGCTACCGGGTATGGGGGTAAACAAAGGTGAAGTCATTGCTACACTGGAAGACCAGAGTTATGTACAGCTTCAGCAGGATTACCTGATGGCAAAGGCCCGGATGGATTTTCTTTCAACAGATCTAGACAGGCAAAAAGAATTGAGCAGCCAGGATGCAACCAGTAAGAAAATATACCAGCAAGCGATCGCCGATTATAAAACACAACAGGTGCTGATTAAATCGCTGGAAGAAAAACTACGCATTGTAGGGATTGATCCGGACAAATTAACGGTAAACAATATTTCAAGAACCATCAGTCTGCGGTCGCCCATACACGGATTTGTCACCAAAGTGAACGTGAACATCGGGAAATATGTAAACCCTGCTGATGTTTTGTTTGAACTGGTAGATCCCGATGATATTCATGCAGCACTTACAGTATTTGAGAAAGATATCATGCTGATCAAGAAAGGCATGAGGGCAGAAGTATCACTGGCGGATAAACCGGGAAAAAAATATGAGGTTGATGTTATACTTGTAACAAGAAATGTGGATGAAAACAGGGGAGGGTTGGTACACTGTCATTTTGAAAATGCCAACCATGAATTATTACCCGGTATGTTTTTGAACGGAAATTTTGAACTGGACAGCAAGAAAGTATTTTCTGTTCCTGAGTCTGCAGTGGTGCGTTATGAGGGTAAACAATATGTTTTTCTGGCCAAAGACAGTTTGAATTTTGAAATGACCGAAATAGAAACCGGTATGGTGCAAAACGGCAGGATAGAATTGAAAGACAATGGAACAGTGAACTGGAAAGAACAAAAACTTGCAGTAAAGAATGCGTATAGTTTATTGGGAAAACTGAAGAATAAAACGGAAGAAGAATAGTGTTATGAAAATACCCTGGGAATGTTCAGGGTATTTTTATCAATAACGAAACTTATCATTTCAATTTATTAAACTGCACGCATTATGTTTGGCGTAACTACAATGACCGTTTTAAACGGTTATTAATCGCTATAAAAATGGCGAAAAGAATAAAGAAAAGAGCAGCCACCACCAGGCAGTTTACGATGACACTCGAATACCCAAGCTTATTTACATCCATAAAAGGATAGGGATAGCTATGTACAATAGTTCCCCTGAGTAATGAATAAACGAGATAGGACAACGGAAATATCATCCAATACGCAATCACGCGGAAAGAAAGTTTTTCTTTTGCCCTAATCAATAACCAATACAATAAAAAATAAAGAGGTGTAACCGTATGTAATAATTCATTGGAAATGCGTCCCCAACCGGTAAAAGTCCAGATGCTGCGTAAGCTGATATTGTAGATAATACCTACTACTAAAATATAGGCTGCTATAGCAGTGGCGCTGCTATGCCTACTGAAAAACCTGGACATGCCTGCATCAGATGCAAACACAATAGCACTATAATGCAATGCAACCAGCAAGTTGGTGAGTATGGTAAAGTAGCTGAAGAATTTAATCAGGGCATCCGGTACAGAAGACTGGCGTGTTTGTAATGTATTGTATAACTGAATGCCGATACCTGCCCAGGCCAGGAGACACCCTGCCAGGGCCACCCACCAAAGTGTTGGTTTTATTTTTTCTTGCATATCTTAAATATACAAATTAGTCTTTGTATATACTTTCATCCGAATGGCTGGTTCTTTCCATACTCAGGATGAAACAGGTATTAATGCGATACTGCTTTTAACCCTACAATAGATGCAATCAAAGTGGTGATGAAGAAGAGGCGCCAGAAATCTGCCGGTTCCTTAAAGAAAATAATACCTACGATAACAGTGCCTACAGCACCAATACCCGTCCACACAGCATAGGCAGTGCCAATCGGCAATTCCTGTGTGGCTTTTATGAGTAATAACATGCTGATGGTTAAACAAACCACAAAACCCGTATACCACCAGATAACATGGCTGCCTGTTGCCAGTCTTGCCTTACCCAGACAGGCGGCAAAACCCACTTCAAACAAACCAGCAATGATGAGTATGATCCAGTTCATTTTGTATGAAATTTATGAGGTGATCTGTGCGGCTAATTGTTCTTCCACCTGATAAAAGGAAGCGAGTTTCCTGATAACGGATTCTACTACTGCATCCGGACAACTGGCACCACTGGTCATGAGGATGCGAACCTGGTTTTGTTCGGGCAGATAGTCATGTATACTTGTTTGTTCTTTTGTTCGCCAGTTACGGTTCAGGATTTCCGTTTTACTGATGAGTTTATCTGCGGCATCAATAAAATAAGTGGGTAGTTTCTCTTCACACAATTCAACAAGATGTGAGGAATTACTGCTGTTATAACCACCTATCACAATAGCAAGATCGGCTTCAGTATTGGCCAGCATGCCGGTAACAGCCGTCTGGTTATCATTGGTGGCATAACAAAGTGTATCCCGGGTATCTGCAAAACGATCTGCAATGGTATTGGAATCAAGTTGATAATGCCTGATGAATACCGATTTGAGGTAATCAGATATGGCCTGTGTATCTGTAGCCAGTTGGGTGGTCTGGTTCACCACACCGATACGTTGCAGGTCTTTTTCAATATCAAAACCTGCTGAAAAACGCCCTTTGAATTCGGTATAAAAATCTTCCGGCTTTTTTTCGCCGGTAATATATTTAGCCAGTTCAACAGTTTCTGCCATATCATTTACCACAACGGTAGGTGTATGATAGGAAGCATGAGAAAAAGTGGCCCTGGTTTCTTCGTGCTGGGGTTTGCCATGAACCACAATACTGTAACCTTTCTTAGCAATCTGTTCACTCCTGTTCCATACTTTTTCTACAAAGGGACAAGTGGTATTGTATTTTTCTGTTGGGATACCTTTTTCAGTGAGAATAGATTCAATTTCAAGGGTGGTGCCAAATGCAGGAATGATGACCACATCGTCTTTTGTCAAGGTATCAAAAGCAATCAGTTGTTTTCCTTTGGTATCCTGTAAAAACTGTACGCCCCTTGTCAGCAGATCGGCATTCACCTGGGGGTTATGTATCATTTCGCTCAGGAGAAAAATGCGTTTACCCGGATTTTCCTCAATGGTGCGAAAAGCAATTTCAATGGCATTTTCCACACCATAACAAAACCCGAAATGACGGGCAAGATAAATCTGAAGCGGCCCCAGGTCAAGTAGGGTGGGAGAAAAATCTTTTTTGAGTTTATCCTCCTCTTTTCTTTTCTGTTTGATGCTGCTAATCAGCGGGCTCCTATAACCAACAGGCACATTAAACTGCTTCATGCTGCAAAGATAAGGGATAGCCAATGGCTGATGGTTTATAGCCCATGGTTTTCTAATGCAATTGGTTAAAAATACCTCATTCACCCTTTATCATCTGCTATTCACCAGTGACTATTTGCTATTGACTATTTCTCCCTATCTTCCGCAAACCAAACTAACTGTTGCGCATGTCGAACCATATGTTTCTGCAAGCTTGCCTTATCGTAAGCGGAGGTGTAGTAATAGGTGCTGCACCCAAAGAAAAAACCATTTTTACTGCTGTTTCCCGTCACCGTGATCCACAACAAAAAAACTGGAAGAATTTATTCAATGGTAAAAACCTTACCGGATGGCGGGCATATCAAAATAAACCAACGGGGTCATGGTCGGTGAAAGATGGGATGCTGTATTGCAAGGGTAATAAAGAGGGCAATACACAACATGCTGACCTGATTACTGAAGAACAGTTTGATCATTTCGAGCTCTCTCTTGAGTGGAAAATTGCAGCCGGTGCCAACAGCGGTATTTTATACCTGGTATCAGAAGCTTTTCCTGCTAGCTACCATAGTGGCCCCGAATACCAGTTAATTGATGACAAAGGCTACCCCGCAAAACTCGAGGACTGGCAGAAAACCGCTGCCAACTACGCCATGAATACGCCTGTTGAAGATGCTACCAAACCCGCAGGCGAGTGGAACCATACACGCATCATTGTTGATCATGGTAAAGTGGAACACTGGCTGAACGGGAAAAAAGTGGTGGAATACACTTTATGGGATGATAGCTGGCAAAAAAATAAAGCCAATGGCAAATGGAAGGATGTAGCTGCATATGGCAGCGCACAATCGGGCCATATCGCCTTACAGGATCATGGTGGAGAAGCCTGGTTCAGAGAAATAAGGATCAGGAGGCTGTGAGAAGTGAGTGTGAGGCTGATGCAGATTCTTTATTCACTACTGACTGCTCACTACTCACTCACCCCTATCTTTGCCGCATGCATTACGTGTCTGTAGAAGGGCTGACCAAGAGTTATGGTATCAATCCACTGTTTAGTAATATTTCTTTTCACATTAATGAGGGCGATAAAATTGCACTGATTGCCAGGAATGGGGTCGGTAAATCTACTTTATTACGCATACTGGCCGGTCAGGAAACAGCCGATGAAGGTAAATGCTGGGTCAATAAAGAAGTCACTGTTGCGCTGTTTGAACAGGAGCCTTTATTTGATGAAGACAAATCGGTACTGCAGAATATTTTTCACCTGGAACATCCCATCATCACTGCCATCCGTGCTTATGAAGCAGCCGCTGAATCGGAAGACGGTCACCTGATTGCAGAAACCATTACCCGCATGGATGAATTGGGTGCATGGGATTTTGAAGCAAAAGTGAAACAGATACTGGGGAAGCTGAATATTCACCACCTGCAAAATCCTGTAAAGAGTTTGAGCGGTGGACAGCGTAAACGGGTGGCATTGGCCAAAACATTGATTGATATTGGATTTGAACACCAGCATACTTTGCTGATGATGGATGAACCCACCAACCACCTCGATGTAGAGATGATTGAATGGCTGGAGCATTACCTCAATGCAGAAAACATTACACTCCTGCTGGTTACCCACGACCGTTATTTTTTAGATGCGGTATGTGATGAAATATGGGAACTGGAAAGAGAGAATATGTATGTGTATAAGGGTAATTACGAAAACTACATGGAGAAAAAAGCTGCCCGTATCGACAGTGAACAGGCCAGTATCGACAAAGCCCGAAACCAGTACAGAAAAGAACTGGAATGGATGCGCAAGCAACCCAAAGCACGCACCACCAAAAGTAAAAGCAGACAGGATAATTTTTATGAAGTAGAAGCCAGGGCCAAACAGAAAATTGAAGAGGCAAAACTACAGCTCGATATGAAGATGAGCAGACTGGGTGGTAAAGTGGTGGAGATGAAAAAAGTGTATAAGTCTTATGGCGAACTGCCCATTCTCAAAGGGTTTGACTATACGTTTACCAAAGGCGAAAGAATAGGTGTGATTGGAAAAAATGGTGTGGGAAAATCTACCTTTCTCAATATTATACAGCAACTGGAAACGGCCGACAGCGGTAAAATCAATATTGGCGATACCGTTATTTTTGGCAATTTCTCACAACAGGGGTTACAGATTAAAGAAGACCTGCGTGTGATTGAATATGTAAAAAGTTTTGCAGAGAGTTTTCCATTGGCCAAAGGCGGAAGTTTAAGTGCAGCACAATTCCTGGAACTGTTCCTGTTTCCACCCGATAAACAATATACTTATCTGTCATCCTTAAGTGGAGGTGAGAAGAAACGGCTTCAATTACTGACCATTCTCTTTCGGAATCCCAATTTCCTGGTATTGGATGAACCAACAAATGACCTTGATCTGCCAACACTGGCGGTATTGGAAAATTTTCTCAGCGACTACCAGGGTTGTGTGATGATTGTTTCGCACGACCGTTATTTTATGGACAGACTGGTGGATCATTTATTTGTGTTTGAAGGAGGCGGAGAAGTAAGAGATTTTCCCGGCAACTATACCCAGTACCGCATCTGGCAAAAAGAACAGGAGCAGTTAACCATTGAATCGGCACAGATAGCTGCAGAAAAAAAGCAACAGGATCTGGCCGTAAAAAACAGTGAGACGCAGGAAAAAAAGAAAATGAGTTTTAAAGAGAAAAGGGAATTTGAATTACTCGAAAAGGAAATACCTGCGCTCGAAAAAGAAAAAGAACAGATCACTGAACAGATGAGCCGTGGCGACCTGCCTTTTGAAGATATCTCCAGACTCAGCGATCGTATGATTGCCATTACACATGAACTGGAAGCAAAAGAAATGCGCTGGCTGGAACTCAGTGAAATGAATTCATAAACTACCCTTATTTCATAGCTACGGATTGAAATCCGGAGCTATGAAATAAGAAAGAATTTTCGGTTAAGACAATTCAAACGATTTGGCTTTGCTTTCTTTTCCATTCATGATGATGGACAATTGGTGAATTCCCTTATAGAAAACGCGGGTGGTGATGGGTTTGAAACTTTGTCTTCTGATCACCTGCACTTTTTCACCCGCCGCTAATATTCTCTCACTGATCTTGAATACTTTTTTAGTTAGTGTACCATTGTTTTTAAGATAATGTACAGCATATTCCAGTCGAAGTGTTTGAGCCCTGCTGCTGCTGTTTTCAACCATACACTCAAACTGCAGGTATTCTCCAATGGAGATTTTCGGGGTATTGATGCTGAACCGGCTCAGTTTAAAATGATCGGCCGTAAGTTTATAAAAAGATAAGGCAGTTGGATGGCCGGCTTTCAATAAGGTTCTCAATGCGTGTTTAATGATGGCGTCTGTTTCAGCACCCAGGCCTTTCCACTGTTTGGCTATTTGTAATGCTATGATCGGATTGTCTTTTGAAATATCGTTCAGGTTGTTGGCCACGCTTCGTCTTACCACTTCACAACTGTCTTGTTTCAGGTTTTCGAGTATCGGTAGAATAGCGGAAGGATTTTTTTTGAGTTTGGGTAATGCCATGGCCCATGGTAAACGAGGTCTGGAGCCTTCGCTGGCCAGCCGGCGCACATGGCGGCTTTTATGGGTTGACCATTTGAGCATTTGTGGAATCATTTTTTCTTCATATCGGAGAATGAAATGGCGGATGGCAAATTCGCAGCTAATGAATTGTGTTACTTTCTCCATCACTGTTACAGAGCGACTATAATCATCCAGTCCATACAAATAAATATACTCGGGAATAAAAAGGTATTCGATGCTGCTGGCTACAGGGCCATGTACTTTGATCTGTTCTACCAGTTCACACAATAGAGGCGCAGCAGTTTTATAATCTCCAGGAAAGAAACGATGCAATACATGAGCAGTATGCGCCATTCTTTCTTTTAACTCATAGCTTTCAAATGCAGGTGTAAAAATCTGATCCAGGAATTTCTTTTTGTCAACGGATGGAATCGTTTTTTTTAAAGTGATAACGAACTGGTTGTAAAATGCAGGTGAATATAAATCCTTCAAAAGTGTACTCATGTATAGCAGGTTTTAGACAAGTTCCTGAAATTTTTGTCTTGTATTGGAGAATATAATCAATGGTTAATGCAGAAAAACAGCCTGGGCAGGATCGCCTTTTGCTACTTCCAGTAGTTTCTGTACGGCCGCTTTTCCTTCAACAGAAAGATCAAGGGTGAAATCATTTACATAAAGGTCAATGTGCTGTTTCATTACCTGTTCGCTCATTTCCTGCGCATGTTCTTTTACATAGGATGTAAGATGGGGGTAATGCGCAAATGCATATTCTACACTTTTTCTAATGAGTTCATCTACCTGTATGGCCACCGAATCCAATAAACGGTTGTGTGCTACTATGCCACCCAATGGTATGGGCAAGCCTGTTTGTTCTTCCCAGAAACTACCAAGATCAATGAGTTTGCGTAAACCTTTTTGCTGATAGGTAAAACGGTTTTCATGAATAATAACACCCGCATCAACTGCACCTGATAATACCAGGTCTTCTATTTCATGAAATACATGGAAGCTTTTGTTTAAGGCATTAGGATAAGCAAGTGAAAAAAGTAAATGCGCTGTGGTGTTTTTTCCCGGTATGGCGATAGACAGTTGATCAATATCTTTTAAACCAACTGTGGCATCTTTTGTAATCAGCAAAGGCCCTACGCCATTTCCCAATGCGCCACCGCTGTTGAGTAATTTATACTGGTTCAATGCCAGGGGTAATACTCCATAGCTGATTTTAGATATATCGAGTTTGCCATCAATGGCCCACTGGTTAAGGGTTTGAACATCTTCCAGTATCACTTCAAATGACAATCCCTGTGTATCAATCTTATGATTCACCAATGCATCAAAAATAAAAGTGTCGTTGGGACAGGGGGAGAAACCGAGAGAAATTGTCATGTTAATTTGGAAATTTGGGAATTTGAAAATTTGTCTGAAGGACTCCTATAGAGGAAATGTGTTGTTTTATTTTTTAATGAGTAATTGAATACCGAAATCTTTTTTCACCATTGACCATTCACCATTGACGATTCACCCCCTCACTTCATCTTATACAATTTATCCAGGTACTTGATCAACGTATCATTTAAAGCTTCAAGTGCTTCTTTTATTTTCCAGTTGGCTTTGTTGCGTTCACCAATATAATTGGAGATGGCCCGCATCTGGATAAATGGAATATTGGCTTCACGGCAAACATAATGCAGTGCGGCGCCTTCCATGCTTTCCAGATCGGGGTTGTATTTTTTGGACAGTAATTCTATTCGTTTTGGGTTGGTAGTTATTTCATTGACACTGATGGAACTGAGCTCGGGTAATTTGAGGAGGTTATAAGCAGTAAGCCATTGGTTGGGAAGTCTTCTTTTTTCAAAGGGGTGGTAACTGCTTTTTTCCAGTTTCAGATCGAAGAGGTCCTTCCATTTACCATCTTCTTCAACACCCATATCGCCTAGTATTTCTTCTTTTACCAGTACCACTTTTGTCAGGGGAATTTTAGTATCGAATGTGCCGGCAATGCCGATTTGAATGATCAGGTCGGGTTTTTCTTCGCTCACCAGTCTTGTTAATGATACGGCACTGGCCAGCATGCCCACACCCGACTGGTGAAACCGAACTTTTAGTCGCTGGCTTTCACCTGTATAGAGGGTATTGATGTTGAGAAAGCCGGGCATCCATTCTCCAACAGTGGCAGCGGTGATGATAACGCGCATCTGAGCTTTTTAAATAAGTAATGAGCATTAAAAGTACAGCTTTTGTATAGCTATTTATATCCCTGTATAACCTCTTCATTCTCCACCAATGGAGTTCTTCGGACATTTTCAGTGGTGAATATGATGCTTGAATATTCCCTTAGCGGATAAATACACCCATAAAACCCTTAACTTTCTTAACTTTGCGAAAATTTTTGTGTTTGCATGGTGTATTTAACGAGGCAGGAACATTTTAATGCCGCCCATAAACTATATAACCCCCGCTGGAGTAAAGAGCAGAATGAAGCCGTTTTCGGGGTTTGTGCCAATGAAAACTGGCATGGGCATAATTATGACCTTTATGTTACCATTAAAGGGAATCCCGACCCCGATACCGGTTTTTTATACGATGTTAAAAAACTGAGTAAACTGATCAAGGAGCATGTAATCGACAAACTGGATCATAAAAACCTGAACCTGGATGTGGATTTCATGAAAGACCAGCTTTGCAGCACCGAAAACCTGGCCATTGCCATCTGGCAGCAATTGCAACCCCATATACCACAACAGGTTGAACTTCACTGTATTAAACTTTACGAGACACCCAGGATTTATGTGGAGTACTTTGGGTAAGGGAGGCAGTCAATAGTTTATAGTCCATAGCCCATAAAGGTTTAACTATTGACCATGGACCATCGACTATGGACCATAAACCACTCCCTCGTTTAAGATTTTCTCTGATTGATTAAACAAAATAACATCCTTCCTGTTATTAGTATCGTATGTACCTTTGTTATCAGGATGTCTTGGATACCTGAGGAATATATAAACATGGACGATGGTCCATCTACCATAATCCGAAAGCAGACATTCAAGCGTTGTTATCAATAAACAGGCTCACGAAAGGCCAGGCCACTTGATCAGCACACTTCTGAAACAGTGCCAGGCTATTGATAACTGACTCACTTGATTCAAGGATCATGAACACCTGGGTTTTGTCGCTGAAGTGTGCGACGCAACGAAAGTTGAATAGTGAACTGTTGCCGGTTCAATGATGATCCGGCATAAGAATTGAATATGGAGAAAGTAGCAGTTTTCAGGAAAGAACATTTTAATGCGGCCCATCGTTTGCACAATCCGGCATGGTCGGATGAGATGAACAGGAAGGTGTTTGGTCTTTGTAACAACCCTCATTATCATGGCCACAATTATGAACTTGTTGTGCAATTGAGTGGTGTGCCGGATCCTGAAACGGGTTATGTGTTTGACATGAAACTGCTGAGTGATATTATTCAGGAAGAAGTATTAAAAAGATTTGATCATAAAAATTTGAACCTCGATACAGTTGAGTTCGCAACACTCAATCCTACCGCAGAAAACATTGCGGTAGTCATTTACAAGTTGTTGCGGGTAAAACTGGATAAGGGACTGGATCTAAAAATAAGATTGTATGAAACAGAACGAAACTTTGTTGAATATCCGGCTTAACGGCGAACAGATAGAACTGAGTGATCTGCATATTGATGATATGGGAGATGATCATATCAGCACATCGGTTGAAACACCGATGAAAGCGGATGCATTTGATAAAACAGACGAAGAGAAGATTGTTGCGATTGAACAACATTTCAGGGCGATCATGGAAACACTGGGTCTCGATCTTTCCGATGACAGTTTAAAAGGAACACCACGCCGAGTGGCAAAAATGTATGTCAAGGAAATTTTCCAGGGGCTGAATCCTGCGAATAAGCCTGTGATGGCATTGTTTGAAAACAAATACAAATACAATGAGATGCTGGTGGAAAAGAATATTTCTTTCTACAGCAATTGCGAACATCATTTTGTACCTATCATTGGTAAGGCGCATGTGGCTTATATCAGCAATGGTAAAGTGGTTGGGTTGAGTAAATTGAACAGGCTGGTAGAATATTTTGCGAAACGTCCACAGGTGCAGGAAAGATTAACCATGCAGATTGGTAAAGAATTGCAGAAAGATCTTGGTACAGAAGATGTGGCTATTGTAATTGATGCCAAACATCTTTGTGTGGCAAGTCGTGGTGTAGAAGATGATACTTCTTCTACGATTACTGCATTTTATGGTGGTAAGTTTAAGGAAGAGAAAGTAAAAGAAGAATTTTTGAAATACCTGGAATTAAAAACAGAATTTTAAATCAGGATAAATGATTATTGGAAAGCAGCTTCGGCTGCTTTTTTTATGATAAATACTCAAAACAGGGTATGTAGGAATCGTAAGAAATGAATAATTTTAGCTTGAATAACCTTCCGATGAAAAGAATTACTTTTTTTACCCTTGTTTTATTCCTTCTATCCTTTTCTCCGTTGCTTTCTCTGTCACAGACTGCGGCCGACTATAATAAAATGGCTAAAGAGTGTTATGATAAAAAAGATTATGCAGGTTTAATCAATAATGCAACACTGGCTATTAATATAACTCCCAGCGGCGAAGCCTACTGGTGGCGCGGTTTGGGTAATTATCATTCCAGAAATTATAGAGTGGCGGCCAGCGATTATACAAAGGCCATTACTTACTATACATCCAGCGCTAAATCATCACTGGCAAGTTTGTATGTGTTAAGAGCAGACTGTTATTTTGCTTTGGAAGAATATGACCTAGCTTTTGATGACTATGATGTTGCAATAGTCAACTATGATTACAGTACTAATAAATCGAAAGTGTATAAGCATATGGGTCATTGCCTAAACCGGGAAGGCTACCCTGCGGATGCAATTGATTACTATACAAAAGCCATCGAGTTTACTGCCAACAATATTGAACAAGCTGATCTTTATTTATACCGCGGCGATGCTAAAATGGCGGTTAAAAAATATACCACAAAAGAAATTGTGGCTGATTTTACAAGTGGCATTAATAAAGACAATCAAAATGCAGCTTTGTATTTCAACAGAGGATTTGCCAGGTATCAGGATAAATTATATGTAGAGTCTATGCCCGACTTTCTGGAAACGATCCGGCTTGATCTCAAAAAGATAAATCCCGATTCATCTGTGCTGAAAAGAATAGCACAATGTTATGGTATATGTGGGGGTATTAAAAATTTTCAAGGGAAGCCTGAAGAAGCCAAAGCCGATTATTTGACTGCGCTAAAATATGATACCCGGAACGGTTATGTGTATTGGGACCTGGCAAACATGTTCAAAAAAACGACCAGCTATGCGGATGTAGTTGATTATTACAAGAAAGGGTTAACTTATATAAGCAATAAGAATGATCATATCAATTGTTATTTTGACTACTATCTTTTTGAAAGGAATAAATTGAAATATGGTTCTGCTATTCAGATTCTGAATGATGGCATAAAAACACATCCCGCTACCGAAGCATTTTATTGGGCAAGGGCCTATATGTATAAGCTAAAAAAGGATTATGCCAGTTCAATGGCAGACTATGATAAAGCAATACCGATGTATAAAAAAGATACATTGGCGTTGGTAGATCTTTATATTGAGCGATCGAATGTACTGATCAAGCTGAATAATAACACCGAAGCATTGAGGGATATACAACGGGCTGTTGCACTTAAACCCGGTTATGTAAGTTATTATGCACTGGGTCGTTTTTTTAAAACAACCATGAAACAGCATGAGTTGGGTAATGGGAACCTTCAGAAAGCCATGCAGTTGAGTTTATCTGAATCAAGAATAAAAGATACTACGGCCGACTATGTATATGCTGCAGCCCTGATGGGAGATAAAACAACTACTGAGCGGCTGGTATCCAAACTTATCATTGACGCAAGTGCAAAAGACGGTAAACTGGCTACTGCATTGCACAATGCTGCCTGTATGTTTACTATGTTGGGCAACTATACCAAAGCCCTGGAATATTTAGATCAATCGCTTGCAGCAGGTTATGCCGACTTTGACCACCTCGTATTTGATCCTGATCTTGAAGCATTAACGAACCTGCCAGCCTATAAAACCATACTCGCTAAATACAAAGTGCCTACACCCGTATTATAGGGTTAAGGAAAATAAATTTGGGATATCGGCAGGATTAGGTTTTTTTGCGGTTACTAAAACCTCAATAATGAATAAACATGCCTATATATTCCCGGGACAGGGATCGCAATTCAGCGGGATGGGAAAGAATTTGTATGATAACAATGCCTCTGCAAAAAAATTGTTTGAAAATGCCAATGATATTCTCGGTTTCCGCATCAGCGATATCATGTTTAATGGTACTGATGAAGAATTGAAGCAAACCAATGTAACACAGCCTGCTGTTTTTTTACATTCTGTTGTTGCTTACAGAACCATCGAAGGTGCCACACCACATATGGTAGCGGGTCATTCATTGGGCGAATTTTCGGCACTGGTAGCGAATAATACTTTGAGTTTTGAAGATGCCTTACAACTGGTGAGTATCCGTGCAAAAGCCATGCAGAAAGCCTGTGAACTTGTACCATCTACCATGGCCGCAGTGCTTGCCCTCGATGATGCCAAAGTAGAAGAAATTTGCGCCGCTGTTCAGGGAGAAACAGGGGAAGTGGTAGTAGCGGCTAATTATAATTGTCCGGGTCAACTGGTCATCAGTGGTTCAGTGAAAGGAATTGAAATAGCCTGTGAAAGAATGAAAGCTGCCGGTGCCAAAAGAGCATTGGTTTTACCTGTTGGTGGTGCTTTTCATAGCCCGTTAATGGCACCCGCACGTGAAGAACTGGCTGCGGCTATTGAAGCCACCAGTTTTCATTACCCCACTTGTCCGGTTTACCAGAATGTAGTAGCTACAGCGGTTACAGAGGCTGACATGATTAAACAAAACCTTATTAACCAGTTAACCGGAGCCGTAAGATGGACACAAACTGTTCAGGCAATGGTGGCCGATGGTGCAACCAATTTTACAGAAGCCGGCCCGGGCAAAGTTTTACAGGGACTGGTGCAGAAGATTTATAAAGAAGCGGTGGTGGAAGGGGTGAGTTAATTTGGAAATGAATCAGATTGCTAAGTGAGTAGTGAGTAGTCAGTCAAAATTATCACTCACTACTGACTATTCACTACTCACTTTTTTACTCTCTCCCTATTTTAAAAATCAAGTATCCCATTCACCCATTCCGGATCAAGGTTGGCATTGTATTTTTTGTAGAAGTTAATGGCGGGTTCATTCCATTCCAATACCTGCCATACCATTCTTTTGAAACCTTTTTCTTTGGCTTCCTGAATGGTTCGGTCGAATAATAATTTGCCGGCACCTTTTCCCCTTAGTTTTTCGGTGACTAAAAAATCTTCGAGATACAGACATTGGCCTTTCCAGGTACTGTAACGTATATAATAGAGTGCAAATCCTTCTACTTTTCCATCTATTTCGGCTACAAATGCCCACCATACAGGGTTTTCGCCAAAACCACTTTCTTCAAAATGTTCCAGCGTAACGGTTACTTCCTGTGGGGCTTTTTCATAATCGGCCAGTTCCTGAATCAGCTCCAGCAACCTTTTGCAATCTGTTCTTTCCGCTCTTCTGATATCAATGTTCATAAAATAAATAGTATCGTTTATTTTTTTCTTTTGGCAACAAAGTTTCCATTGGGTTGCTGAAATGTTAACTGGGTTACTTCTTTGTCTTTTACTTCGAACTGCACATAATAGCCAGGTGCTATTTTGAGTGCAAACCTATCATTACCCATTGCCGACATTTCGTATTCAGGTTGTCCGGGTACCAGCGTAAACAGAGTATTGTTTTTGACAGAAACTTTTACAATGGCCCCACCGAGTTCATAATCGCCTGCATATTTCTGGAGATCATCTGCATTGGTTTTAATCGTTCTTGGTGATTTGGTAAATCTCAACGCATCAAGGGTGGGCTCCAGTTTAAGGTTTAGTGCATTGATTTCACCTGATTCATTCATGAAGAACTGAAACTTTAAGGGACTATTTCCGGAAGTATCAATGGTCCCGTCTTTATCTACATTGAATGGCGTAAATACATCATAGTGATAATGTTTTAACCAGGTAACATCGTTACTGGCGATATAACCAAATAAAGAATCGTTACGGGTAATGAGTTCTATGCTTCCATAACCATGATGCGAATAGATGCCTTCATAATCTTTTAAAGCATGACTTGGTTTGGTGTTTTTCTGTTGGTTTGAACTTGTTGTTTTTTCAGCTTCTTTGGCGGCATCTTTTGCTTTTTTGTTACTTTCCAGGATATCCTTGTTCCAGTTGAAATAGGGAAGCTTTAGCAAACGATCGGCGATCATATTCCGAACAATCGATGTAACCGATGACGCATTTTGGTTGGTGAGTACAATGATGCCGATACTGTCGGTCGGAAAGAAACAGGTACTGGCTGAAAACCCATCAATATTACCACCATGTTCTACCCGGTAATGTCCTTTATACGATGAGAGTGACCAGCCCATACCATAACTGGAGAAAAATACATCTGTTCTTTCTTTAGAAGGCAGGCCGGAGCCAGATACCATTTGTGCAGACATAGCAGTACCAACATAACCTGCAGGTACAATTTCTTTTCCCTCGTATTTGCCTCCATTGATCCAGGTGATAACCCACCGTGCCATTTCATTCACACTGCTGTTGATACTGCCGGCAGGTCCCATTGCATTGATGGGGTAATAATCGAGTTTGTCGATGATGCTGTCTTTTTTTACTCCATATCCGATGGCGGCATCAGTATCTTTCATTAAAGCTTCAATACTGGTGTTGGATCTTGTCATACCCAAAGGCTGAAAAATATGTGTACTGATATTCTCTTCCCAGCTTTTACCAGTGAGCTTTTCAGTGATCAAGCCTTGTGTAAGGAACATGAAATTATTATACTGCCATCTTTCCCTGATACCAAATGAAGGCTGCTGGTATCGGATTCTTTGTAGCAGTGTATCCCTTGAATTGGTTTTAAACAGGTACCATGAAAAGTCGTGACGCGGTAATCCTGTTCTATGACTCATCATATCACGAATGCTGATATGTTTATCCATGTCTTCATTATAGAACTTTAAAGAAGGCAGATATTTTACAGCAGGTTCATCGAAATCAATCTTTTTTTCTTTTTGCAGAATACCCAATAGCGATGATGTAAAAGCCTTCGTACAACTACCAATGGCAAAAAGGGTATTGGGTGTTACGGGTAATTTCTTTTCATAATCTCTGAAGCCAAATCCCTTTGCGAATACAATTTTATTTTTTTCTACAACCGCTACAGCAAAACCAGCCGCCACTTGGTCTTTCAATACCCTTTCAAAAGCGGTATCAAGTCCTGCAAAACGATCTGTTGGCGGTGGAACTGTATTCTTTTTTTGTGCATAAGCAACTATTGCCATACAACAGGCAAGCAGCATGAATGTTAATCTCATAGCAGTATATTTTTGAAGGATGATAATAAATCAGTCTACTGAGAAGACAATTTATTACAAGTAGCTTATTTTAATGCCTGTTCCAAGTCATTCAGTATATCGTCTATGTTTTCAATACCCACACTCATACGTATCAAACCATCTGTAATGCCATATTTGATCCTCTCTTCACGGGGTATACCAAAATGACTCATGCTTGCAGGATGAGATACCAGTGTGTCTACAGTGCCTAATGAAATGGCACGTACGCACATTTGTAATTTATTGATGAATTGTTTACCTGCTTCCAATCCACCTTTAAGTTCATAACTCATGACCGCTCCTGGTAAACGCATTTGTTTTGCGCTGACTGCGTAGTCGGGGTGACTTACCAGACCTGTAAAATTTACTTTCGCGATGGCAGGGTGTTGTTCTAGGTATTCTGCTACTTTTTGTGCATTAGCACAATGTCTTTCCATTCTAATTTCCAATGTCTTCATACCCTGTGCCAGCAGAAAAGCATCGAAGGGGTTACTGTTACCACCTAATAATACATGCCATTTCCAGATAGATGTTCTCATTTTCTCCAGGTCCTTTCCAATCAAAACACCACCAATGGCCGTGCCGTGTCCGTTGAGGAATTTGGTGGTGGAATGAAATACAAAGTCAACATCATATTTAAAAGGCTGTTGCAAATAAGGGGTGGCAAAAGTGTTGTCTACGCTCACGATCAGTCCCTTTGTTTTGGCGATCTTAGACACCGCATCAATATCCACACATTGAATGGTTGGGTTGGCGGGTGTTTCTATATGCACCATTTTAATGTTGGCGTGTTGCTGTATGGCTTCTGCTACTTTATTCAGGTCTCGCATATCAACAATAATGGCTTCTATGCCTGTAGCCGCCAATACTTTGGTCATTAATTCCTGTGTACCTCCGTACAATGAATAATGCGATAAGATAGCATCACCCGTTTTTAAATTACCCAGGAAGAGGGTGGTCATGGCGGCCTGACCACTGGCGTGTAAGAGTGCTTTAAGCTGTAAGGGGTTTCCGTTGCTATCTTTCAGACCAAATGCTTCAAGAGCTGCGATGGTTTCTTCCGCAGCAGTGAATGTAGGATTACCCCAGCGGCTGTAGACCCTGGTTTTATCTGTTCCGGCAAAACGATTCATGCCATCTTCAGCGGTATCGAATGTAAAAGTGGAAGTGGCGAAAATAGGGGTAAGGTGTGCATCTTCTGCATTCTGGTGACCAGCAGCATGCATGGCTACAGAACTGATACCGGTAAGTGGGAATTTTTCGGACATTCTTAGTAAATTGTCTGGATAAAATAATTCTTCTTCCTCAAATGTAAGACGAATCATGAAGCAATTACTACTCTCTTATTCGGCCTTTGAAATCTGGGCCAATGAACAATTACTCAATCTGTCAATTGAACTGTCTCCGGAAGAACAAAACAAGCCCATTGCAAGCAGTTTTCCTTCTGTTCATAAAACCTTTCTGCATATGTGGGATGCATCGAGTGCATGGTGGCAACGTTTACAGATGCATGAGCAGGTAGTGATGCCAAGTCTGAGCTTTCACCCCAGTATGAAAGATATAGCGAATGGGTTACTACAGCAGAACCGACAGTGGTATTCTTTTGTACAGGATGCCAGTGATGAAATGCTGTCTGCCTCTTTGCCCTATAAAAATATCAGGGGAGAACATTTTGTCCAGCCGGTTTTCGAGATTGTCATGCATCTCACCAATCATGGTACTTATCATCGTGGTCAGGTCGTTACTTTACTCAGACAACTCGGCGTGGAAAAAATACCACAAACAGACTATATTTTATTTGCCAGAAAAAAATAGGCAGGCGTCGACAAATTTTCAGGAATAGCTGTTAGGTTTTAACATATTACAACCCGCTTGTTACGCTCTATTATTATCTATCTTAGCGCAAAAGAGAGTTAGATGAAGCGTATTTTACCTTTTGTTATTGTTTTCATCATGTCTATGGCGGCAGACAGGGCCAATGCACAGTTCGTTGATTCAATCATGGATGCCCACGCCAATATATTCCCCAAAGAGAAAATACATATTCATTTTGATAAGCAGTTGTACAACCAGGAAGAAACCATCTGGTATAAACTCTATCTGATGACGGATTATATACCAAGCCCATTAAGCAGGAATGTGTATGTTGACTGGTACGATTCGGAAGGTAAAATGTTGCGGCAGACCGTTGGACCTCTTTTTCAGTCAACAACCAAAGGGTCTTTTGATATACCTGCCGCTTATAAAGGCGAGTTTGTGCGGGTAAAAGCATATACCCGGTGGATGTTGAATGATGACACCAGTTTTTTATACCAGAAAGATATACTGATAAATAAACGCGACAAACCTGTAAAAAAGCAGGCAGTAGCACGTACCAAACTGGAACTTTTCCCTGAGGGTGGCAGTATAGTGGAGGGTTTGGAAGAAAAGATTGCATTTAAATCGACTAACCAGTTTGGGATACCGGTTTTCATCAAGGGTGCTTTATTGAATGATAAAAATGTTGTGCTTGATTCCTTGCGTATTTTACATGATGGTATGGGAACTTTTTTTTTAAGTCCTAAACCAGGAGAGAAATATAGGGTAGACTGGACCGATGAAAACGGAATAAAAGGCAGTACAGCGCTTACCGGTATAAGACAGGATGGCGTTTCGCTTAGTATTCAGGGTACCAATGATAAAGCCCTGATAAAAGTTCAGCGTTCTGCAAATGTGGATGAGAACAGTAAACAATTATTTCTCCTCGTACATATGAATGAGCGACCTATTTATAAGGTGCAGCTTAAGATGACCGAGAAAACAGTCATCAATACTGCAGTACCTATTGATGAATTACAAACAGGTATACTTCAGTTTTCATTGTTTACCAATAACTGGATTCCGCTCGAAGAACGTATTCTTTTTGTGAACAACCGTATGCATGAGTTCAATGCCAAAGTGAATCCGGGAATTATTGATCTTAAAAAACGGGGAAAAAATATTGTTGAAGTATTTGTCTCCGATACAACAGCGACCAACATGTCTGTATCGATTACCGATGCTGAACTTGCCGGCCCGGAACAGTTCAGCATTTTCTCTGATTTTCTCCTCAGTAACCAGTTGCATGGGTATATCCATAACCCGGCTTATTACCTTAAAAGCGATGCCGACAGTATTACAAGAAGACTTGATCTAGTGATGTTAACCAATGGATGGCGTAGGTTTGACTGGGATAAAATAAAAGCCGCCAAAGAACCCGTATTGCCATACCAACCCGAGACTGATTTCATGAAACTACAGGGTAAGGTATATGGTATGGAAACAGTAAAAAATGCCGGACCAGCACAGTTAAATCTGGTTTTGTCGAATAAAGACAGTAGTGTAAACATGTATTTTGTTCCGGTGCAGAAGGATGGAACTTTTGAAGAACCCAATGTTTTCTTTTTTGATACAGCAAGGGTTTATTATAATCTGAATGACAATAATAAAACAGTAGGCCGTGTAACACAGGTGCAGTTAAATAACGGGCTTTTGAAAAAACAGCCAGGCAGTACCGTACGCATAGATCAGCAACCTTATCTGCAGGCATTATCCGATAGTCTTGCACTGGCCCGATTGAATATGTTTTTACTGGAAGAAGAGAAACTAAGAAAAAGCATGGCATCTGCAACCTTACAGGAAGTAGTGGTGCAGGCGAAGACAAAAAATCCGATGCAGGTAATTGATGAAAAATATGCGTCTGGTCTTTTTTCCGGGGGAGATGCGTATAGTTTTGATCTTACCTCTGACCGCACAGCCATGGGTGCCTTTAATGCATTAACTTATTTGCAGGGTAAAGTAGCCGGTCTTCAGATATCGGGATCGGGCTCACAGATGTCGCTTAGCTGGCGTGGTGGAACACCTTCCTTATACCTGAATGAAATGATTTCGAATGTAGATATGGTTCAATCTATACCTGTATCTGATATTGCTTACATTAAAGTTATGCGGCCTCCGTTTTTCGGCGCAGGTGGTGGCGGTGCTGACGGTGCCATTGCAATTTACACCAAGAAAGGAGGTGATGTAAAAAGAAATGATCCCAGTAAAAAAGGAATGGAAACCACCGTACTCGCAGGTTATTCACGATTCAGGGAATTTTATAATCCCAGTTATGAGAAAGATGCTTCTTCTTATGATGCGGATACCAGAAGCACACTGTACTGGAATCCTTATATCATGACCAATAAAAAAACACCAAGATTCAGGATAGAATTTTATAACAACGATTTTTCAAAAAAACTACTGCTGGTACTGGAAGGTATTAATGCAGATGGAAAGATGACGAGGACGGTGAGGTATTTGGAGTGAAAAATTCGAAAATTTTGGAATTTGAAAATTTGAAAATGAGTTATCGAAGTGTATACTCTTTTTTTGACGGGAAGAGATAATAGAAGGTACTGAAATGCATTAAGCAATACAAGAACGCTGTGTGGTACTTGTGTAACTACATGATTTAATCACCTATACACAAGTACCACACAGCGTTTTCTTACTCACTATTGATCATTCACCATTCACGATTCACCCTCACTCCCCATCATATCCCCACTTCACCCAGGTAGCGCCCCAGGTAAACCCTCCACCGAATGCAGCAAGTACAATATTGTCGCCTTTTTTCAGTTGTTTTTCCCAGTCCCATAAACAGAGTGGGAGTGTGGCGGCAGTGGTGTTACCATATTTCTGGATATTGATCATTACCTTTTCTTTAGGTAACCCCATACGATTGGCTGTTGCATCAATAATACGGAGGTTAGCCTGGTGTGGTACCAGCCATGCAATATCATCTCCTGTGAGTCCGTTTCTTTCCAGGAGTTCAGCACTTACATCTGCCATGCCTTTTACAGCAAATTTGAAAACCGCCTGTCCTTCCTGATAAGCAAAATGTTCTTTTGCCAATACCGTTTCTACGGTGGCGGGTTTTACAGATCCACCTGCTTTCATGTGTAAATAGTGACGACCACTTCCATCGCTTCTTAAAATACTGTCCTTAATACCGGAATCGTCTGTTGAAGGTTCTAATAAAACAGCGCCTGCACCATCGCCGAATATAATACAGGTTGCACGGTCGGTATAATCAATGATGGCACTCATCTTATCAACGCCTACCACAATAACTTTTTTAAACCTGCCACTTTCAATATACATAGCACCAGTGGTAAGTGCATAAAGGAAACCACTACAGGCGGCACTCATATCATAACCCCAGGCGTTGGTAGCGCCAATTTTATCGCAGATGATATTAGCTGTTGCTGGGAATACCATGTCGGGTGTAACGGTGGCGCAGATCACACAATCAATATCGAGGGGATCAATATTTTTCTTGCGTAAAATTTCCTGCACTGCCGGAACAGCCATATCGCTGCTCCCTTTACCTGGTTCTTTTAATATTCTTCTTTCTTCGATACCGGTACGTGTACGTATCCATTCGTCGTTGGTTTCTACCATTTTCTCGAGATCGAAATTGGTAAGCTTATCTTCTGGTACATATCCGCCTACTGCGGTGATGGTTGCTGTGAGTTTATTCATGAATAGTCTGATTGAACGTATCTAAAAATTCTTTTGGTGTTTGAACAAGTAATTGTTTTGTTTTAAAATGTTTGGGGTTTCTTGTAACAATAGTTTGTATATGTTTTACTGCATATGCACATTCTAACTGAATGGCATCCTCAAAATCCGGATGGGTATTTTCCAATGCTTTGTCTATAATGGAACTATCTACCCCAACTGTTTCAATGAGTTCGCGCATATCTTTTATTGCTTGAAAAGCCTTAGCCTTTCCCTTTAATTTTGACAGCAGATAAAACACGGTTGTATAGCTGGTTGCAGAACAATACAACTCGATTTGTTTTTCATACGCCAGTTCCATGATCTCTTCTGCCTCTTTATCAAAAGGCTGACGCTCTGCAAAGAAATCGAACAATACATTGGTATCAAGAAAAATCTGTATCATGTATTATATTTCTCCCAAATGGCTTCCGCAATGATCTCTTTATAATCCCTTTCATCCTCTATTTTGAATGCACCATGCCATCTTTTGAGGTGTGGGGGCAATTTCGATTTTTTCTTTTTGGTAGGATTGGTAATGGCTTTCAGATAAGATTCAACCAGTTGAGAAACACTCCGACCTGATTTCTGGGCATACTCTTTCGCATCCCGTATTACGGATTCGTCTATGGAAAGCGTGAGTTTTGTCGCCATACGTATGATTTTTAATCAAAGATACGTACAAATTCTGATTTTTTACCCCTATTTTTGATACCTGCTATGATCGCTTTTGTAAGAGGAAAATTTACCATCAAAACCCCTGCCCGTGTGGTGGTGGATGTAAATGGGGTGGGTTACGACCTGCAAATCAGTCTGAATACCTATGCGGCCATCAGTAACGTAGAAAACGGACAATTACACACTTATTTACATATTACCGAAAATGCGCAAACATTGTTCGGTTTTGCCGATATTGCAGAGAAGGAACTTTTCCTGCAATTGATTAGTGTGTCGGGTGTGGGTGCTGCTACTGCCCGGATGATGTTATCAGGAATGAAACCCGATGAAATTATCAGAGCCATTGTTCAGGGCAACACAAAGCAGTTAGAAGGAATCAAAGGGATTGGAAAGAAATCGGCAGAAAGATTGATTGTTGAGTTACGAGATAAACTGGGTAAACAAACAATCGGTCAGCCATTGGGAAGTGCAATTATTGCCAGCATAGATCAGGACGCCATACAGGCACTGATCGCATTGGGCATACAAAAACCACAGGCCGAAAATGCCATCAAAAAAACCATGTCATCCATACCTGCAGATGCATCACTGGAACTGATCATCAAACAGGCATTAAAAAATTTATAGTCTATCGCATATACTTCTACTTAACCAAGAGTTTCACATTGCGTTTGCGACTGCTTTTTATCATTACCCTGGCCTTGTTCTGGCATAGTAGCTTGTTGGCTCAGCAACGCGATTCTTTGCGTTATCCTATCAATGACAGAAGAGCCGATGCCATTTCAGAGAAAAGCAAAAATCCATTCGACCTCCGCGACACTTCACTCATCAAACGAACCATTGAATACGATCCGAAAACCAAACAATATGTCATCGTTGAAAAAATCGGCAATCGTTATTACCGCACACCTACCACACTAACATTCGAAGAATTCTGGCAGTTACAGGCACGTGAACAGGAAAGGGCCTATTTTAAAAAACGTTCCGACGCATTAACACTGCTGAATAAAAAAGCGCAACGTCCACCTCTTCGTGTATACAACAGTTTATTTGATCGCATATTCGGATTAAATGATGTAGTGAACAGGTATGGCGGAGATATTAAAGATGCCATTGGTGATGTAAAAAGTGCAGCCAATGAACTGGCCGCACAGAACAGACTCAAAATTGATATACGCCCGACTGGTGATGTAAATATCATGGCAGGTTACCAGGGACAAAATATCAAAAACCCCACTTTGCCTGAACGTGCCAGGAAAAATGGTGGATTTGATTTCGACATGAATGCCAACCTGAATGTAAATGCCAATATTGGTAACAAACTTAAATTCCCGATCAACTATAATACGGTGTCGAACCTCAACTTCGATAACCAGATCAAGCTCGATTATAAGGGTATGGATGATGAGCTGATTAAAAGTATTGAAGCAGGTAATATCTCATTCCAGTCGAGAGGAACATTGATACCCAGTGCACAGAATTTATTTGGTATCAAAACACAGCTTCAGTTTGGAAAATTATATGTAACGGGTGCATTGGCCAATCAGCGTTCCAGCAGACAGTCGGTGGCGCTGCAGGGCGGAGCGGCAAGTCAGAATTTTCAGAAAAGAATGGATGATTATGAAGAAAACCGCCACTTCCTCTTAGGACAGTATTTCAGGGATAACTACAATAAAGTCATGCGTAACCTGCCTGTGGTAAACTCGCAGGTACAGATACAGCGAATCGAAGTATGGGTAACCAATCGTACAGGTGCCACTACAGAAGCCCGCGATATTGTGGGTTTGATGGATCTGGCCGAAACAAGACCATACAACCCGGCAGTTACACCACTAACCAATAATCCATTGCCATATAACCAGGCCAATAATTTATATGGCTCATTAGCGGGTGATCCGAACAGTCGAAATCCATCCTTTATCAATACACTGTTATTGTCGAAAGGATTGCGACCGGTAGATGATTATGAAAAAACCTTTGCAAGAAAACTCGCTACCACCGAATACTCATTCAATCCGCAGGTAGGTTTTCTTTCCATCAATACACAATTGCAACCCGATGAAGTACTGGCAGTAGCTTTCCAGTACACCTATAACGGCCGTGTATACCAGGTAGGTGAGTTTTCACAGGATGTTGCACTGGATTCTGCCAGTGGTGTACAGAAAGTATTATTCCTGAAACTTTTAAAAGCCACATCACAGCGTATACAATTACCCATCTGGGACTGGATGATGAAAAACGTGTATTCACTGGATGTATTTGGTGGCATACAAAGAGAAGATTTTAAACTGAATGTACTCTATGAAGAACCCAGTGGCGGATTGAAAAGATATTTACCTGAAACTTCTCCTTCAGTAGACGGACAACCTTTACTACGTATACTGAATCTCGACAGGTTGAATAACCGAAACGATCCTCAGCCTGATGGTGTATTTGATTTTATTGATGGCTTCACGGTATTACCACAAACGGGAAAAGTTATCTTCCCGGTACTCGAACCTTTTGGTCGTGATCTTGATACGCTTGCGTTTGGTGGATTGGGAGCTTCCGTCAAAAATAAGTACCTGTATTATGCCTTATACGATTCTATCAAAGCCATCGCACAAACCTATGCCAACCTGAACCGATTTGTCATGCAGGGCCAGGTAAAAGGAAGCAGCAGTGGTTCTGAAATATTTCTCAATACATTTAATATACCACAGGGATCGGTAACAGTTACAGCAGGTGGACAGATATTAAAAGAGGGTACCGATTATACAGTTGATTATAATCTTGGAACAGTTCGTATACTGAATGCGGGTATCCTTAATTCCAATGTACCCGTGAATGTTTCTTTTGAAAACAATGCGGGTTTTGGCATGCAACAACGTGGATTCAGCGGATTGCGACTCGATTATGTGGCCAATAAAAAACTAACACTGGGTGCTACTGCTGTTCGGTTGGGTGAACGACCCTTCTTTACCAAAATGGGTTATGGTGATGATCCGATCCGTAACACCATGTATGGTCTCGATTTTAGTTACCAGTCTGAATTACCCGGGTTGACAAGATTGCTGAATAAACTACCATTCTATTCTACCAAAGCAACATCGGCAATCAATGCATATGGTGAAGCAGCATTTCTGAAACCTGGTCACCCACCACAAATTGGTAAGGGAGAGCAAGGTTTGATTTTTGTAGATGATTTTGAAGGAACAAGAACCAGTATCGATCTTCGTTTCCCTTTTGTTTCATGGGCACTGGCTTCTACACCACAGGGTAATCCTAAATTCCCAGAAGCTACTTTAACCGATTCAATCGATTATAATTTCAACCGGGCCAAATTAGCCTGGTATAATATTGAACCGAATTTGCAGGATAAAAACAGCAGTAATAATCCATTGCGGAGAAACCTGGCCGAACTAAGCGATCCGCGTGTTCGTCAGGTATTTACGAATGAATTGTTTCCACAGCGTACAACCAATATTACGGATGTGCAGACTGCCACATTTGATCTAGCATTTTATCCAACGGAAAAAGGGCCATACAATTTCGAAACAAGATCCTCAGAGTTTACAGCCAATGGTAGATTAACAAAACCAGCTAACAGGTGGGGTGGTATTATGCGGGCCATTGACCAGACCGATTTTGAAACGGGTAATATTGAATTCTTTGAAATATGGCTACAAAATCCATTCATACTCAACCCCGGAAGCCGCGGTGGTAAACTCTTCCTGAACCTGGGTAATATCAGTGAAGATGTTTTGAAAGACGGAAAGCGTTTTTATGAGAATGGTTTGAATACGCCCAATATTCCTGCATCCGTTGACAGTTCTAATACATGGGGTAAAACACCAGTGAACCCGATTCAGATTACACAGGCATTCAGTAATGATCCCAATGACAGACCTTTCCAGGATGTTGGTTTCGATGGATTGGATGATGCGGCTGAAAGAAGAAAAAAAGGATATGTACTCAATCGCATTGCACAGAATTTTGGTACCGGATCTACCGCATTCATTCAGGCACAGGAAGACCTGGCACGTGATAACTATAAATGGTTCCGCGATAATTCATTCGATCAGTTGGGTACAGGAATTTTAGGCAGGTATAAAAACCACAACAATCCACAGGGTAATTCACCTATTGCTACAAGCGGCGGACTATTTACACCGGCAGCCACTTTATATCCCGATAATGAAGACCTGAACCGAGATAATACGCTGAATGAAACGGAAGCTTATTATGAATATGAAGTAAACCTGCGCCCGGGAATGGATGTAGGTATTACACCTTATATCACTGATAAAAGAAGAATTACCGTAAATGCTGCAGATGGTACCACTAAAACTGAAGACTGGTTTTTATTCCGTATTCCTATTCGTTCATTCTCTAATAAGGTAGGAAGTATTTCAGATTTTAAATCGATTCGTTTTGCACGTTTATACCTTACCGATTTTGAAGACTCAGTTGTGATTCGTATGGCCCGAATGGATCTCGTGAGAAACCAGTGGAGACAGTTTTCATTCAACCTCGATACAACAGGTTCTTATACACCGGTAAATAATGCCGCAGGTACAACTTTTAATACACTGGCAGTTAACCTCGAAGAAAACAGCAGCAGAACGCCGGTAAACTATATAATGCCTCCGGGAGTAGAACGTGTTCAGTTATTGAGTAACAACGGTGTGAATCTTCAACAGAATGAACAGGCTATGAGTTTGCAGATCAGGAATCTGGTAACAGGAGATGCCCGTGCCGTATTCAAAACACTCAACCTGGATATCAGACAATATGGTAACCTCAACATGTTCCTGCATGCCGAGTCAGTACCGGGTCAGCGTGTGCTGCAGGATAATGAACTCTATGCTGTTGTGCGTATTGGTCAGGATTTCCTGAATAACTATTATGAAATTAAAGTACCGCTGAAAGTAACTGTACCCGGTAATTACCCGCGTGGGCAGGAAGAAAAAGTATGGCCATTGGCCAATGAACTCAATGTGAGCTTAAGAGATTTGATTGACCTGAAACTCCGCAGAAACAAACTGGGAGGAACCGTAACCAATATTTATCGTGAACGTTTTGGCGATAAAACCTATTCTGTTCGGGGTAATCCGAACCTCGGTGAAGTAAGGGGTATACTTGTAGGGGTGGAGAACCCTTACAGACCAGATGGTCCGACACTGAGTTCTGAAGTATGGGTAAATGAACTGCGTTTGTCTGACATGGATGAACGTGGCGGATGGGCTGCATTGGGGAGGGTTGATCTCTTACTCGCAGATCTGGGAACCATGTCAGTATCGGCCAATACAAGGTCACAGGGTTTTGGTACCATTGAGCAAAGGGTAAATGAAAGAGCACGTGATAATCTTATGCAGTTCGATATTGCTGCGAGTATCGATGCAGGTAAATTGTTACCCAAAAAAGCCAGAATATCATTACCTGTCTATGCAAGTATCAATAGAACTGTTTTAACACCCGAATATGATCCGTTCGACAGAGATGTACGTTATAAAGAAAAATTAAACAATAGTCCGGTAGATAAAAGAGACTCTATCCGTAAAGCGGCAGTTGACCAAACCACGATACGTACACTCAATTTTACCAATGCAAGAATATTACCCGGTAGTAAACAGGGGTTGTTGAGTCTGAGCAATTTCGATTTCAGTTATTCCTTTACACAGACAGAACAAAACAGTCCGGTCATTGAACAGAATAAAGTAACAAGACATCGTGGAGGTTTTGGTTATACGTACAACACACAAAGCAGGTATATAGAGCCATTCAAGAAATTCATCAAATCGAATTCTACCTGGTATGCTTTGGTGAAAGATTTTAATTTCAACCTGCGACCATCTTTTATCAGTTTCAGGGCCGATATACAGCGACAGTTCGGAGAGTTTATTCCACGTATCATCAACACATTTGATGGTAAAGTAGATCGGGTAGATACTACTTACGACAAATATTTCACCTTTGATCGTTTTTATAACCTGCGCTGGGATCTGAGCCGTTCACTTAATCTCGATTTTTCGGCCACCAACAATGCAAGGGTGGATGAGCCATTCGGAAGAATTGATACCAAGGAAAAGAAAGACTCTGTATGGAAGAATTTCATGAAGGGTGGAAGAAATACTTTGTATAACCAGAAGGCAACACTTAGTTATACATTGCCGCTGAATAAGTTTCCGTTGACCGACTGGATCACGGCCCGTTACGGTTATACAACAACATATAACTGGATAGGAGCCAGCAGGCTTGCATATAACCTGGGAAATACGCTCGAGAACGCACAGGAAAACAATTTCACCGCGCAGTTTAATTTTGCCAGCCTCTATGCCAAATCGAGATGGATGCGGGCACTGGAAAATGTTCCGCCGCCTCGACAAAAAGGCGATACTACAAAAAAACAAAAACCGCCATCCAATCTGCTGGGTTCAACTTTATTACCCAAATCTGTGGCTTTACAGGGATTGCTGGGTAAAGACAGAAAAGAGGCATTGAAAAAATGGCGCGCACAAAGAAGAGATGAAAGAATTGCCCAAAAATTATTACGTGCTAACCAGTTGCCAGAATTAAGCGGGCTGGAAAGAACAGGTGGTAAATTACTCACCATGCTCAAGAATGTATCGGTGAACTATTCTGCCAATTTCAGGAGCAGGTTACCGGGTTATATGGACAGTACAAGATTCCTGGGACAGAACTTCAGCAGTATGGCGCCTGGACTTGATTATGTATTCGGTAAACAACCCGATACAGCATGGCTCAATAAAAAAGCGGCACAGGGTCTAATATCAAGAGATACCACATTCAACTTCCTGTTCCGACAGAGTTTTGAACAGCGCTTTAGTATTACGGCGCAACTTGAACCGGTAAGGGAATTGTTGATTGATATTAACCTTGACAAGACATTTACAAAAGACTATTCAGAACTGTACAAGGATACACTGGGTAATGGCAAGTTCAGTCACCTCAATCCATTGGCAACAGGTGGATTCAGCGTATCGTATATTTCATTTGGTACCTTATTCGGCAGTTATAATCCGAATGAACTTTCAAAGACATTTAAAACCTTTGAAAATAACCGACTGGTGGTATCAAAGAGGGTAGCAGAAGCCAATCCTTACTGGCAGGCATTGCCCGCCGGACAGAAATTTACGGCAGATGGTTATGCAACAGGATATGGACGTTATGCGCAGGATGTGTTGCTGCCTTCATTTCTGGCAGCGTATACCGGTAAAGACCCTAATTCAGTGGCATTGATTAAACAATCGAATCCGAATATCTCATCCAACCCATTCAGTGGTATTTTACCAAAACCAAACTGGCGATTGACGTATACAGGATTGACCAAATTACCCGGATTGCAGTCTAAGTTTAATAATATTACGCTAACGCATGGCTATAAGGGTAACCTGAGCATGAACAGCTTCAATAGTGCTTTATTATACACTGATCCATTTCGCTTAGGCGGGCCGGCATTTATTGATACGGTGAGCGGCAACTTTGTACCTTATTTCCTTGTGCCGAATATAACCATGCAGGAAAGTTTTGAACCATTGATTGGTATTGATATCACCACCAATGACCAGATGAACTTTAAGTTTTCCTATGCCAAAGGAAGAAGGCTGAGTTTAAGCCTGGTTGATTACCAGTTAAGTGAAACACGCAATACCGACTGGGCCTTTGGTTTTAGCTGGCGCAAGAAAGGATTCAATCTGCCCTTTAAATTACCTGGTGGAAAAGGAAAGAAACTGGAGAATGATATCACATTCAAGATCGATGTGGCTATGCGTAATGAATCGTTAACGAATAGCAGACTCGATCAGACCAATGCATATGGAACGGGTGGACAAAAAGAAATTACCATACAGCCTTCTATTGATTATATCATCAATAACCGGGTGAATATCCGCTTCTTCTTCGATCAGCGGAAAGTAACGCCTTATATATCTACTTCTGCGCCGAGTGTAAATACAAGGGCAGGGGTAAGTGTAAGGGTTTCGCTGGCGCAGTAGATCTATTGTTGTCTTTAGCTTAAGATTTGCGATTAAAGAAGTCGGCATTTACTATAACCCAAACATCTTTCCCTATTATACATCTGCGATCAGCCATCTGATATCCACCAATAAAAAAAGACCAATCAGTCGATTGATCTTTTTTCGTCGGGAAGACAGGATTCGAACCTGCTACCCTCCCGATTATATCGGGATGTGCTATTAGTTACAGCGCATATAGAGAAAAGAATCAAATACATCTGAGATCTGCCATCTGATATCCGCAAATAAAAAACCTCAACATTTCTGTTGAGGTTTTTTGTCGGGAAGACAGGATTCGAACCTGCGACCCTCCCGATTATATCGGGATGCGCTATTAGTTACAGCGCATATAGAGAAAAGAATCAAATACATCTGAGATCTGCCATCTGATATCCGCAAATAAAAAACCCCAACATTTCTGTTGAGGTTTTTCGTCGGGAAGACAGGATTCGAACCTGCGACCCCCTGGTCCCAAACCAGGTGCGCTACCGGGCTGCGCTACTTCCCGATTCTTCCATCATAACTTTTGTTAAGATGGATTCGGTTTCCGGTATTCATATCTATCTAGCCGAAACTAAGAAAGATAAGCGGTGAGGGCGGGATTCGAACCCGCGGTACAGTTTAACCCGTACGGCAGTTTAGCAAACTACTGATTTCAGCCACTCATCCACCTCACCGGGCTGATTATAAGCCTATCCCCACTTTTCAGCGAGGGCTGCAAAAATAGGTAGGTAAAAGCTATCTGCCAAAAAATAAAACCCGGTAAATACCGGGTTTTAAAAATATTTCTTTCAAAAATGGTTTGAATGTTTCTACATCGCCGCCAATTGCACTTTCTGTGTCAGTTCCATCACATTTTCCCTGAAAATAGAGTCTGTATCCATCAAATCTTTTACCGTCTGGCAGGAATGGATTACCGTGGTATGATCGCGACCACCAAAATGCTCACCAATCGTTTTTAATGAGTTCTTGGTAAAAGCTTTGGCAAGATACATCGTAATCTGGCGGGCCTGTACAATTTCCCTTTTACGGGTTTTCTGTAATAATTTATCGTAAGGCACATCAAAGTATTCACACACCATTTTCTGAATGGCATCGATGGTAATTTCTTTGCTGCTTGTTTTTACAAAATTGCGCAGTACTTTTTTGGCCAGTTCAACATCGATGTCTTTTTTATTCAATGATGATTGTGCCAGTAATGAAATCAGTGCACCTTCCAGCTCTCTTACATTGGTATTGATATTATACGCCACATATTTCACCACTTCTTTGGGCATATCAAGGCCATCGTTCTTCATTTTACGCTCCAGTATCTCAATGCGGGTTTCGTAGTCAGGCACCTGTAAATCGGCACTCAAACCCCAACGGAAACGACTCAATAAACGCTCCTGCATACCATCCAGATCTTTGGGTGGTTTGTCTGAAGTTAATACCAGTTGTTTGCCACTCTGGTGCAGGTGGTTAAAGATGGCAAAAAATGCATCCTGACTTTTTTCCGCCCGGCTGAAGAATTGCACATCATCAATGATCAGTACATCTATCAGTTGATAAAAATGGATAAAGTCGTTAATGGCATTATTGCGGCTATGGTCCTGGAACTGGTTGATGAATTTCTCGCTGCTTACATACAAAACCACTTTACCGGGATGAGCTCTTTTCACTTCATTACCAATGGCCTGGGCAAGATGGGTTTTACCAAGCCCTACACCACCGTATATAACCAGCGGGTTAAAGGAATTGGCTCCGGGCTTCTCCGCCACCGTTTTACCGGCCCTGCGTGCCACCCTGTTACAGTCGCCCTCAATAAATGAATCAAATGTGTACATATGATTCAACTGCGGGTCTATCTGCATTTTTTTCAAACCAGGAATAACGAATGGATTTTTCACCGGGTTATCGATCACCAGTGGAAAATTCATTTCATTGTTGTTATAAGTTTTCATGTTGCTGGCAGGTACATCCATTGAGCCACTTCTCCCATTGGTATTACCACTATCCACCATGATACGGTATTCGAGTCTTGCTTCTTTACCGAGTTCACGTTTCAGCGTTTTAGCCAACAGGTTTACATAATGCTCCTCCAGGTATTCGTAGAAGAATTGACTGGGTACCTGAATCATTAAAACGTTTCCTTTCAGCTCTACGGGATTAATCGGCTCAAACCATGTTTTAAAATGTTGCCATTCTACAATGTCTTTGATGATCTTCAAACAATTGCTCCAGACTGATTCAGCATTTTTAGCCATACAAAAAATGAACAATTTTATAATGAGTTAACTTATTCGCTTAGCCTTCAAGTTATCTTATTTTTCCCACATGTGGAAATGTTGAAAAAAACAGATACAGGGGTGCGAATATGTAGACTTTATGTTGAAAAAAAAATTTTTTATTCACTTGTTTTTTTCCCTACAACCACAGTATGGGCATTTGTGAGTTTTTTTCTCGATAAACGGGAAAATTGGTACTCCAGCCGACCCAGTTGTATCCCCCCAAAACCTACCTGGTTCACCAGCACATCTCCGCCTTTTTTATTCCGGTACTTTCTCGGCTCCTCAAAAAAGCGGTGCGTATGTCCGCCAATGATCAGGTCGATGTCGTAACTCTCTTTTGCCAGTATCTCATCACTTACCTTATTCTCGGTATATCGATCGCCTAAATGTGATAAACAGATCACAAGGTCACAACCTTTTTTTTGCAGGTAACCGGCAGTTGTATTGGCCGCAACAACAGGATCCTGGTAAACCGTTTTTCCATACAGGTTATCGGGAACCAATCCTTTCAATTCTATGCCCACACCAAACACACCAATCTGTAGCTTGCCTTTTCTGAAAATTTTATAAGGTTGTGTTTTGTTTTCAAGTTCTGTTCCTGAAAAATCGTAATTACTCACCAGTATAGGAAAAGATGCATGTTTTAATTGTGTAGCGAAATTTTCCATGCCCAGATCAAAGTCGTGGTTACCCATGGTGGCTGCATCGTATTGCATGGCACTCATGGCTTTTATTTCAGGTTCTCCCTTATAAATATTGAAATAGGGGGTTCCCTGAAAAATATCGCCTGCATCGAGCAATAAAACCTGTTCTTCTTCCTGCCTTATTTTTGAAATAAGAGCCGCCCGGGCCGAAACGCCTCCCAAACCCTGGTTGCGGCTTCCGTCCATCGGAAAAGGGTCTATACGGCTATGTACATCATTGGTATGTAAAATGGTGAGTTTTTGTGTGGGATCGGCCATAGCAGCCAGATCAACAGATGGCAGCATGGATGTGGCCAATAATGCCGCACCAGTTTCTTTGATAAATTTTCTCCTGTTACTGGCCATTGGTTACTCTGTTTTCTATGACTGGTTGAATGGTTTTTCCTTCTCTGGTGAATGTTGTTATATAATCAATGATTGCATCACGCATCAGGTAACCCCTGTTGATCTGTGGAATGGGTCTGAGCATCTCACAATCGCTGCCCCCATTGGCTATATAATCGGAATGGGCCACCACATACACGGCGTTGGGGTCCAGTGGTTTTCCATTGATCTTTACCTCTGTGGCTTTTTTATTCCTGATGACCAGGGTTACCGCTTTTGAAACGGGCCATCCGCCATCCTCCGCCATTTTATCGAGATAGGCCTGTAATACGGCCCCTTTTAGTTCCTGTAAAACAAGAATATTATCAAAAGGCATGATTTCAAATACTTTTCCTACTGTGATATTTCCTTTGGAGAGATAGGAGCGGATACCACCGGCATTCATAAAACCTGCATCTACTTTGCGGCCGAATTTTTCTTCTGCCATCGCCTTATAGGCATCGGCTAAAAAATTACCGATCTCACTTTCGGGTCTGTTATTGTTATAAGTACCTGCGCTGGTGCCAATTACTTTATTCATGGTGGCATTGATGTCTTTGGCATAAGGCATCAACAAAACATTCATGGCTGAATCTTTTTTTAAAGCCGGTTCAATGCGGTACTGTGTATGTTGAAGAGATGTCGGCTGGTATAAACTGGAGCAGGAGCTGAGTGCAAATAGAAGACAATAGAAGATATAATTTCTCCTGTACATAGCAGTTAATGGTTAGTTTCGGAAGGTACAATATAATTCAAACCATTCAGGCTTTTTTTGGGGTTAAAGAGAATTTTAATCCTACTTTTACGGCCATTAAATTGTAAATGAATGTCGTACGAAATCACAGGCAAACTGGTCGCTAAATTTGATATCATTCAGCGTAGCGAAACCTTCAAAACAAGGGAATTTGTGCTCGAAAAATCAGAAGATATTGGTGGCAGAGTTATTACCAATTATGTAAAGTTTCAATGCGTTCAGGATAAGACTGCCATGCCCGACCGTTTCAACATCGGTGATGATGTTCGTGTACAGTTCAATATCAAGGGAACCAAATGGATAAAAGACGGTCGCGAAAACTATATCACCAATTTAGACGCATGGCGCATGGAAGCTGTTAAATTAGGACAGCAGGATGCACCCGCAGGAAATGCATACAATGATATGCCACCTCCTGCTGATGTGGTAGACGATTTACCATTTTGAGGAGACAGAAAGTCTGAAAGACCGTAAGTCCGAAAGTCCGAAAGATGATGGTGTTTAGTTAGTCTTCTTTCGGACTTTCGGTCTCCGGACTTCCCGACTTCTTAACTCCTGAACTTTTTAGGCTAAATACCTAACAGTATGCAAGAACAAATATCACTCAGGCTCAAACCCGCAGAGGCAAATGATGAGGCCCTTGTACGTGCTTATATTGCTGGTACAACAGGCACTGACCTGAAAAATATTTCAGGGTTTCATGTCATAAAACGATCCATTGATGCAAGAAGCCGGCAACAGGTATGGATCAACCTCACTGTTCGTGCTTTTATCGGAGAACCTTATACACAAAGAGAAGCAGGCACCATTCAGTTCCGGGATGTGTCAAAAGCTACGCATAAAGTAATTATTGTAGGGGCAGGTCCGGCAGGATTATTTGCAGCATTACGATTGATGGAAAAAGGTATTCAACCCATTTTACTGGAAAGAGGAAAAGATGTGCGGGCGAGACGGCGCGATCTTGCACAACTGAACAAAGAAGGCATTGTAAACCCCGAGAGTAATTACTGTTTTGGGGAAGGCGGGGCTGGTACTTACAGCGATGGAAAATTATATACACGCAGCACCAAAAGAGGTGATATCAATCGCATCCTTCAATTGTTGTATCAATTTGGTGCTGATGAGTCAGTATTGTATGATGCGCACCCGCATATCGGAACCAATAAACTTCCCCAGATTATTACCGCCATGCGTGAACAGATCAGGAACAGTGGGGGTGTTTTTTTATTTGAAAAGAAAGTGACCGACCTGTTAGTTTCCGGTTCACACATCAAAGGTGTGAAAACGGCAGATGGTGATGAAATGATGGCCGATGATATTATTCTTGCTACTGGCCACTCGGCACGCGATATTTTTCAACTGCTGCATGATAAAAAGATACAGATAGAAGCCAAACCTTTTGCATTGGGTGTTCGTATCGAGCATCATCAGCAACTGATTGATGCTATCCAGTATCATTGTGTGTTGAGAGACGATGCATTACCGCCTGCATCTTATGGATTGGTGGAACAGGTAAACAACAGGGGTGTATTTAGTTTTTGTATGTGTCCGGGTGGTATTATTGCACCTGCGGCCACCAATCCGGAAGAACTGGTGGTAAATGGCTGGAGTCCGAGTAAAAGAAATAATCCTTATGCCAATAGCGGAATGGTAGTACAGGTAGAACAGGCAGATGCGGTTGAATTTTTCGAAAAAAGAAAAGACCTGCTCGCTCAATTAAAATTATCGTTGTCAGATAACACCGACCAATGGAAAGAATCTCCTTTGCTATTAATGCAATTTCAATCGGCGGTCGAAAAAACTGCCTTCAAAGCTGGTGGAGGCTCTTTTGTAGCACCCGCTCAGCGAATGGTTGATTTTTGTACCAATAAATATTCTTCCGGTTTACCAGACTGTAGTTACTTACCGGGTGTTGCTTCAACTTCATTAAACGAAGTGCTTCCCGGGTTTGTATATAAGAGTCTGCAGGGTGGATTTACAGCATTTGGTAAGAAAATGCGTGGCTATTATACCAATGATGCCATTGTGGTGGCAACAGAAAGCAGGACATCATCTCCGGTTCGGATACCCAGGGATGCCATAAGCCTTGCGCACCCCCAATTTCATAATGTATATCCCTGTGGGGAAGGGGCCGGTTATGCCGGTGGAATTGTAAGTGCGGCCATGGATGGAGAAAGAGTGGCTGATCGTATAATAGAAAAGGGGAAGTAATGCAACTTCCCCTTTTCGTTGATATACTTGTAAAAATGAGAAAACAGGATCGAGACAGCAATCCATTTACCCCCCTAGGTCATGGTTGCTATCTCTATCATTTATAACATGTATCGTTATTATAAATGCTCCTGAAAACAAAAGTAGAAGGGATGAAAAGGCTGGACAAGGGGAAAAACACCCATTTTTTTATAGCATCACCAGGTTGTTTTTGATGGCATAGATGACCATACCTACCCGGGTAGTTACCTGTAGTTTCTGGAAAAGCGCATCCCTGTATCCATCTACGGTCCGCACGCTCACACCCATTTCATCTGCAATTTCCTTATAGGTTTTCTCCGTACAGCTCAAGCGAAGAAAAATCAGCTCACCTTCATTGATCATCATTTTCGTTTTAAGTGATTCCTCCTCTGTTCTTTTGGTTTTCATACGGGGCGTGAGCCATTCATTGTAGTAATAGCCTTTTTCATGGACTTCAATAATTGCCTGCTTTAATTCATTTGGTTCGCAATCTTTCAATAAATAGCCTCTCGCCCCGTTTTTAAGCATTCTGATAACGATCAGATCATTTTTCAGCATACTTAATGCAATCACTTTTACCGATGAGTAATTTTGTTTGAGCCATTTGGTGGTTTCTACCCCATCCATCACAGGCATCGTAATATCCATCAGTACAATATCTGGTAGGTTATTATCATTTAATTGTGAGATGAATTGTTCACCGTTGTCAGATTCAGACGTAACTGTAAAGCCCTGTAACATGCCGATTAATACGGCAAGACTTTTTCTGAGGATGGTATGATCATCTACTAAAGCAACTTTTATCATGGATGCGTTTCATTAAAGATTAACTGAATAGTGGTACCATTGCCTTCGTTGCTATTGATAGCTGCTTTTGCATCAATCATGGCAGCACGCTGTCGGATACTGTTTAATCCCATGCCAGGTTTAAATGTTTCATCCGTTTCATTGAAACCAATACCATTGTCTTTGATGGTTAAGCTTATTTCTCCTGACTGGCTGGTTAATGATACCTCAACCTCTGTAGCCTGTGCATGTTTGATGATATTGTTACAGATTTCCTGAAACATGCGGTATATAAAAATGGTTTTGGTTTTGTCGATGGAAAGCTGGTCTTTGTCGGTATGAAAACGAGTGGAAAACAGACCGGTTTTTTCCAATTGCGATAGCTCTCGCCTGATGGCAGCCATCAAGCCCTCCTCCATCAATGTATCGGCAGAATAATCAATGCTGATATCTCTTAATTCCCTGATGGCTTTTCCAACCAATCCGGCCGTATCAATAATCCTGGGGTCGTGGCCGCCTTCCATGGTTAGAATGTTGAGGTTTACTTTTGCAAGACTCAGAATTTGCCCGACATTATCATGAATTTCCTGGCTTACAATTTTAAGTGTGTGTTCCTGCATTTCCAGTTGTGTTTGTAACAGTTCTTGTTCGAACCGGGCTTCCAACACTTTCTTTTCGTATTCCAGTTTTTTCTTTCTACGCTGATAGTTAATCAGTACCATCATCATGATGAGGGTAAAAAGTAACAAAAACATAGTTCCTGTTATAACACCTACTACAATTACTTTTGATACTTCTTCCATAAAATGATTGAAACCATATAACAACTATATAAAGTCAGACTGAAAATCTGCGGGAATAAATTATATATCCGCTTCCCGAATATAAGGACATCGTGAAATTTGAAATAATAGTAAAGTAAAAAGGGTATAGTTGTTCCTACGAAAAAAGTAAGCAATCCAATAGAAAACCAAAAATCAGGGTTGCGAAAAATAGTTACTTCTGGCTGTTCTGACAGGAATGCTTTTTCGTAAAGACAAAAAGAAGAAACATAACTAAAGAAAAGCCCTTTAAGTCCCATAGTTACAGTCAAAACATTACCAATTTCTTCGAAAAAACATAGCCATATTGTGTCTAGCAATAAAAGAATTGAAACCCCAATGAAAATAATTTTTTTTAGCTTTTTTGATTTGATTATTTGATAGAACTGGTAGCCGATAAAAAGACACTCTACCACAACAATCATTAGATAGATATGCAAGTTTTTGGTAGCATTTCGAAGTCCGTAAAAATATGAGGCTCCGAGTTCTCCCAGTAAAACAAAGGCTAAAAAAGGAATAAAGTACACATATCGGGAACCATTAATTTTTTTATAATTAGCTATTGCCGTAGTTAATGCAATGGTTTCTATAATATGATTAATCGTGATATTCATTTCACGATTATTTTTTTTCTCCTCCATAAAAGAATAGCAACAGTAAAGCAGCTATATAAGACTACACTAAATATCTGAGGGAATAGCCGATATAAGGGCACTCCAAAAATCAATATTTGATTCTTACTTAGAAAAAAATAGAGTATAAAAGGAAGTGTACAGGTTACCCAAAAGATCAATACACCGATTGTAAACCAAAAGTCTGGATTGCGAATCAGGTTTTCTTCTGTCTTTTCGGAATTGGTATTCATTTCGTATAAGTAAAAACAGGAAACGATACTGAGGAAAAAACCTGTAATACCAATGGTGTTAGAAAGCAGGACGCCTATATCAGCAAAGAAAAATAACCAAATGGATAATAGCCAGAAAAGTATAGCTGCACCCACAAAAGTAAACTGTTTCATTTTTTTTGAGATCAGTAACTCATGAAACATATACCCATAAAAAATAATTTCTACCATTGTAATCACCAGGTAAATGTGTAAATTTTTAGCGGCATTGATATAGGGAGGTGTGCCGAAATACAATCCACCAAGTTCGCCTAACAGCATAAAAGCTAAAAAAGGAATAAAATAGATATAACGGGTATTTTTCAAGTACCTGTAATTCCAGACAGCAGTGCCAAATGCAATTGCTTCTACTATATGATTACTTATAATTTTCATGTAATGGTGATTAATGTAGTCAGGCGTCCAAATTTTGATTTTATGAATGATTTTTGCACAAAAGCATGATTATTTTATTATACAAGTAGTACATAGAAGCTTAAATAGGTTTATGTGTATCATCATAGGCATTTAAAGAAGCGGATGCTTGAGTTGGGTAATAGTAATTTGACTTTTCTTACGCCATAAAATAATGGCAGTAGTAAAACAACCATATAAGACAACGCTAAATGTCTGTGGAAAAAGATGATACAACGGTTTTCCAAAAACCAATATTTGATTTTTACTCAGGAAAAAATGAAGTAAAAATGGGAGTGTAGTCGCCACCCGAAAAATTAGTATACCTGTCACAAACCAAAAATCAGGATCGGTGAGCAATGGTTCTTCTGTTTGGTCAGTGATCATATTTCTTTCGTACAGGTAAAAGCAGGATATACTGATAAAGAAAAAACTGGCCACACCAATGGTGGTGGATAGTAGAATACTGATGTCTAAAAAAAGGAACAGCCATATGGCGAGCAGCCAGAAAAGCGCAGATGTGCCTATCAGGATCATTTTTTTTACACTTTTTGATTGAATTATCTGGTATAACATGTACCCGTAAAAACTATATTGAACCATCGCAATAGATAAATAGATATGCGAATTTTTAGCTACACTTTCGTTTGGTGGAAGTGCAAAATAAACCCCACCAAGTTCTCCCAGTAGGATAAAAGTTACAACCGGAATAAAATAAACATAACGGGTATTTTTTATATATCTGTAATTCCAGACAGCGGTAATCAGAGTAATCGCTTCTACAATATGGTTACTGATGATTTTCATTTGTTGATAGCCTTTCAGGCTCTTGATACAAATGAATATATAAAAAACGGCTGTGTTTCCGCAACCGTTTTTTCACCCATTTTTTGGGCCATATAAATGGGATCAATTATTAGACACTTGTTTTTTTGATATCAGCAATTGTTGTTGTATCAATGCATTCTTTTTAAAAGACGACAACTCTGTGTCTAGTTGAGTCTTTTCCTGGTCGGTTAATTCACCCCCAATGCTCTTTAGGTCTGGTTTACCAGCATTTACCCAGGCCGTGTACCAGAAATCAGCGATCATATCAGCAGACTGTAATAGCCGGTCATTGATACTGGTTTTTAATGAAGCGGCATATGCTTTGGCAAATTCGGAAGTATAGCTTTTCGATTCTACTCCCCGTCTAATCTGTATCCTGTATTTCTTTTCATCTGTAAATGTTTTAGATACTTCTTTTTCTTTGGTCAGCATTTCAGGTACCATATTGAATCCTGATCTAACTGCTTTCCAGATGGCAGTGGCGGGGTCTTTGAGGTAGGTAGCCTGGTGCGATGAATACAAATTATAATTACCAATTTCAATTTCCGGGATCATCGATTCCCATAAACTATGTAATCCTTTCTGGTTGGTTAACTGACCATCATAGTTAACCGTTGTATGCAGGGGCACATGTGCATCTCCTATATAATGCCCCAGATCGGCAGCGTAAAAAAGAATGCTGTCTTTATTTTTCATTTTGAAGGCTTGGGTCAGTTTGCCCTGCATATATATAATATGGTATGGCACATATCCATATTTTAACAGGCTGTCTTTTGAATATTGCTTGATGGCTTTTTGCCAGTCCATGGGCATTTTATGCGCTGCATCTTCGCCATACATTTCAAGATCAATAAAATGTTTAGTAGCTTCTGTACTGTCCTCATTTCTTCTTTGATCCGGGCGAGGAGCATTTTGTACAAGATTCGCCATGTTCTTATAAAAGAAGGGTCTTATAGGCTCCGGTAACTCATAAATGGCCAGTTGATGTATGGTTCTGTGAACAAGGAACCCCCATCCTGAACCAACAATCAATAAAATCACTAAAACAGGAAGTAATAATAGCTTAATAGACCTTTTCATACATCAATTTTTAAAAACCGGTTGCGAAAATAGCATATTCGGTTTCATATCCTGTAATATTTGGGCTGTATGGGCTACTAATTCGCTGTTGATGGCGATTTATTACCTTCATCACCTGAAACAGTTTCACAGACCTTAACCAAACATGAATATGAGTAAGATTCTCGAACTACAGGCATTAAGAAAATATTATGCCACTCAGAAAGCGGTGGATGATATCAGTTTTTCCATTGAAAAAGGAAGCATTTTTGGTTTACTCGGCCCCAACGGTGCAGGTAAAACAACCTTGTTGCGTATGATCACCGGGATATTTTATCCTGATATGGGTGACATTATATTTGATGGGAAAAAGTTTGACCCCATCAACGACATACAGCAAATTGGCTATATGCCTGAGGAAAGAGGACTGTATAAAAAAATGAAAATCGGCGAACAGGCACTTTACCTGGCCCAGTTAAAAGGACTGAGTAAGGTTGAAGCCATGGAGAAAATCAAGTTTTGGTTTAAGAAGCTTGAAATGGAAACCTGGTGGAATAAAAAAGTAGAGGATCTGAGTAAGGGTATGAGCCAGAAACTACAGTTTGTAACCACTGTATTACATGAACCTAAACTCATCATTTTGGATGAGCCTTTCAGTGGTCTTGATCCATTAAATGCAAACCTGATTAAAGATGAAATATTCGGACTGGCGCAAAGAGGTTCTACCGTCATTTTCAGTACCCACCGCATGGAACAGGTAGAAGAAATATGTGATCATATCGTATTGGTGAATCTCGGAAAAAAAGTACTCGATGGCTCTGTTGCAGGAATCAAACAAAGTTTCAAAGAGAATAAGTTCAGTATAAAGATTCAGGGCGATAATATCAATGCCAGCAGCCAGGCTTTCAGTATTCTGGAAGATAAAGACAATGGCTATGTGCTGAAAATCAATGAAGGGTTTAAAAGCAATGATATCCTGCTGCATTTTCTACAGCAAGGTGTTACCGTAGAAGCATTTAATGAAATTCTTCCATCACTGAATGAAATATTCATCCGTCTGGTAGAAGGCAGCAGTGCCAGAACCAGGTCATTTCAGCAGGTAGATTAATCAGTTTCCCTTTCAACCAACTAACTACATAACTTATGAATAAAATATTATTAGTAGCCAGAAGAGAGTTTCTTACCAGGGTTCAGAAAAAAACCTTTTTACTTACCACAATCGGTGTGCCCGTTCTCATATTTGCTTTTTATGCGGTGATGATTTTCTTCAGTGTAAAATCAACCGATAATTTCAAGATTGCTGTATCAGATAATGCCAATGTTTTTAATGGAGAAATAGGTGCCAAGAAGAGTAGTGACCTGGTTTTTGAATTTGTAAAAGATGACACATCTGTGTTAAAAACAAAACTAGAGCAAAAAGAATACGATGCTTACCTCTATGTTCCCGATAGTTATTCTATAACTGGTAAAACAACCGATTCGCTGCAGTTCAGATCTGCCAAAACGGTTGGTATCATGACCCGCGAGAAAATTGAAAACCGAATCAGTAAAAGCCTTGAAGAGAAACGACTGATGGCGATGAATATTTCTAAAGCTCAGTTAGACAGTATCCAGGATCAGAAAGAATCTATTACTTTCTCCAGTTCTTCAGGTAAAACCGAAAACCAGGCCAAAGTAGGGCTGAGTTATGGGGTGGGTTTTGTTTCAGGTTTTATGATCTATATCATCCTCTTTATTTACGGAACCATGGTAATGAGAGGAGTAGTAGAAGAAAAAGTAAGCCGTATTGCAGAAGTCATCATCAGCAGTGTAAAACCTTTTCAGTTGATGATGGGAAAAATTGTAGGTATTGGTGCTGTAGGATTATTACAGTTCATAATATGGGGTGTACTGATTTTTGCCATACAGCTACTGATCCCGGTATTATTTCCGCAGTTATTTGAACAGATGCAATCGCAACCCGTACAACCCGGTATGATGGCTGCAGCAGAAACAGCCAAACAGTCTGGTGCGCTGAGTGGTATAATGGCAGGTTTAAATGAAATCAACTTCCCGCTGATCATTGGCTGTTTTGCCTTTTATTTCCTCGGAGGATATTTCATGTATGCGTCATTATTTGCAGCCGTTGGTAGTGCAGCGAATGAAGATATGCAGGATGCACAGAGCTTATTGTTACCTATCATGATGCCAATCATCTTCGCGATTGTGATTATGATGCAGGCTGTAAATAATCCAAATGGTAGTCTGGCCGTTTTCGGAAGCCTGTTCCCGCTCACATCACCTATTGTAATGATGGCAAGAGTGGCACACGGTATACCAGATGGGGTCACTGTATTTCAATTAATATTGAGTATGGTATTTCTCATACTAGGTTTCTTTGGAACCACCTGGCTTGCAGCCAAAATATACCGCACCGGTATCCTCATGTATGGTAAAAAAGTTACCTGGAAAGAATTGTGGAAATGGGCGGTGAAAAAGAATTAGAATAAGAAATAAGGAATAAAAAATAAGGAATCAGAAAGGGAAATTCTCCTTTCGGATTCCTTATTTTTTATTCCTTATTCCTCTGTTTAAATAGCCAGGTTTAGCAGTAAAACCCCTATAATCCCCAACACCGATATAACGGCTTCCATAACAGACCAGGACAGAAATGTTTGTTTGAGGGTGAGGTTAAAAAATTCTTTGAACATCCAGAAGCCTGAATCGTTAATATGAGAACCGAATACACTACCGGTTCCGATGGCGAGCACCATGAGTTCGGGTGATACATTACCTGTAGCTACCAACGGCGTTACAACACTTGCAGCCGTGATGCCTGCAACGGTGGCAGAACCAATGGCAATCCTCAGTAATGCAGTAACTACCCACGCAAAAATCAATGGAGGCATCTGCCATTTACTGCTGAAAGCGGCAATGTACTGATCTGTCCCACTGTCTTGTAATACCTGTTTGAAAATACCTCCTGCAGTAATAATGAGCAAGATAACAGCGATACCTGAAATAGCTTCATTCAGCCATTTGGTGATGGTCTCCATACTATTGCCCCTCTTTAATCCAAAAACAGCAATAGCAAGAAATACGGATAGCAATAATGCAATTGTTGGGTCGCCTACAAATACCAACACTTTCTTTAATAGCTGATCAGGCAAAAAATAATTTGCCATAACTGCGGTGGTAATCAATATTACAGGTAAAAGGCCAATTAGGAAGCTGGGTAAAGCAGCCGGTAATTCTTTGGTATTTTTTTCATCAGTGCTGAATAAAAAAGATTTGATATTTACTTCTGTATTCTTCAATAATCGACCCAGCAGTGGGCCTGCAACAATGACTACCGGAATGGTAATGATGAGTCCATAAATCAATGTTTTGCCCATATCAGCCTTAAATGCGTTTACAAGAAAGACCGGACTGGGGTGGGGAGGAAGAAAACAGTGAGTGGTTGATAAAGAAGCAGCCATAGGGATAGCTACATATAGCAATGGTAGTTTTGCTTTATGAGCAATGGAAAAAACAAGTGGTACCAATATCACAAAACCTGCATTGTAATACAGTGGAATGCCAATAAAAAAGCCGGTAAGCATAATCGCCCATTGAATATTCTTTTCTCCAAAACCACTAATCAGTGTTCTGGCTATTTTCTCAGCGGCACCACCTGTTTCCAGTATTTTACCGAGTATAGCACCCAGACAAATGATCAAAGCAAGTCCACCCAACGTATTCGCAACACCTTTTTCTACTGATTTTATGATCTGCATAGGTTCCATACCAAGAAAAATACCAGACAATATTGCAACGATCAGCAGGGATAAAAACGGACTTACTTTTTTATAAGTCAGAAAAAGTTGCAGACAGATAGCGAAAAAAATGACAAGCAGTTCCATAGGGTTAAATTAGGATGGATGTTTTATTTTTTTGCCGGAATACCCAAAATGGCATGAAAAGCAGGTTTGGGTTGTTTGTTTCTGTTCCATAACAAAGTATAATTCGTACGATTCGGTATAGGATAATCGTTTTTCCAGCTCATACCATCATGAATACCCCAGCAGGTAACCCGGGCTATTTTATCTTTTTTCCTGTAAAAGATATCAAACAATTCTTTGTAACGATTGGTTAATTGCTGTTCTACATCATCTGGCAATCCTTTTTGGTAAGGATCAAAAAATGTTTTGAATTCTTCCAGTTGAAACTGCCTGTCGCTCATACCCTGTCCAATAATTTGTCCTTCTTTGGTGAGTGGTAGCACATCCACATCCAGTTCTGTAATCATTACTTTCAGCCCCGTTGCAGCATAGGCATCGATGGCAGCTTCGATATAATTGTTTTTAGGATAATTAAGACCCCAGTGTCCCTGCATACCAATTCCATCAATCCTGATGCCTTCCATTTGCAACATCTTTACCATTCGAACAATACCATCTCTTTTGGCAGGTCGCCATGCATTGAAATCATTATAGTACAATTCAGTATCTGGTGCATATTGACTGGCAAATTTGAATGCATATTTTACTAGGGTATCTCCATTGCCAAAAGCATTTATCCAACTGGTAGGTCTGTAACTTCCATCATTATCAATTACTTCATTTACCACATCCCAGGCATGGACTCTGCCGGCATAGCGACCCGCTACTTTTTCAATATGGCTTCTTAATCGTTCAATTTGTTCCGCTTTACTGTTGGGTTTTCCAATGGCATTGGTAAAGAACCAGGCAGGCACCTGATTATGCCAAACGAGTGTATGCCCCACAATAAACATTTTATGTGCTTCGCCAAAAGACACAAATGCATCAGCAGCGCCGAAATTGAAAACACCGGGCTGCGGATTAATCAAAGCAGCTTTCATTGAGTTTTCAAGTGTAATACTGTTGAACTGTTTTACAACAATTTCCTGTGATAATCGATCAGTGCCTGAAACAATGGCATCGTTTACGGCTGTACCCATCAGGAATGCATCCTTGTAAGCTTCTTTCAATGAGGTAACAGCCTGTTGAGGTTTATTTGTAAAACTAAATGCACCATACAAAATAGCAAGGCACAAAACAAAATTGATCCGGTTTTTATTCATGTGGCAGCAATTGTAATTGTGTCAGGCAACTGAATTAATCAGTGTACCGATTGAACTGATACTTATTCTAATTTCATCATCACTCTGCAAAGTGAAACTACTATCTGGTACAATTCCAGTACCGGTCATAATAAGGCAACCGAAAGGGAAAGAGGCTTCACGGTATACAAATGAAACCAGTTCTTCGGGTGTTCGTTTCATTTGGGCAAGTGTTATAGCGCCACTAAAAACGATATTGTTGTTACGAAGAATCGTTAGCGAAATTTCTGTATGCTGATCAATTGGCTGATCACTAAGATAAATGCCGGGTCCGATGGCTGCACATGCATCATATGTTTTGGCCTGCGGCAAATACAAAGGATTTTCTCCTTCAATACTTCTGCTGCTCATATCATTACCAATGGTATAACCAATGATCTTGCCAGAAGATGTTACAACTAGCGTTAATTCCGGTTCGGGAACATCCCAGGTACTGTCTTTCCGGATTCTTACTTTTTGGCCATGACCTACCACACGATGTGGTGTTGCTTTAAAGAAAACTTCAGGTCTTTCGGCTTCATACACTTTTGCATAAAAATCGGCGCCTCCACTGTCTTTGCTTTCTTCCTGCCTGCCTATCTTACTTCTTAAATAAGTTACGCCACAGGCCCATAGTTCCTGCTGTTGTCCAATGGGGGCCTTTAACGAAGATTCATCCAATGCGTGAACAGGTGAGGCTTTCCCTGATTTTATCCAGGATGCCGCTTTTGCTAAAACATCATCATCATTGATAAACCTGTTCCAGTCTTCTCCTTGTATTAAATATAACTGATCATGTTGCTCCAGAGCAATGCCATTGACTAATTGATAAGCCTTCATATTTTTATTTTAGATCGATGCGCAATACACGCATATCGTTGGTGATAAATAAAGTTTTTTCATCGTCAGACAGCGCCACATTTGAAGCAGCTTCATCGAGTTTTATTTTGCCGAGTAAAACAGCTTTACTATTGAACATCCAGATACCACCCGGTCCTGTTGCAAATACAATTCCGTTGCTGTTTATTTTTAACCCATCTGGTAAACCTTTAGCGCCCTTTTGCATTTGGGCTGTATAAAAGATTCTCCCATTTTTGAGTTCATCGCCACTTACATCATAGATATACCAGTTAGGTTTAACCGGATCGGAACAGGCGATGATCAGTTGTTTTTCACCCGGGAAAAAAGCGATACCATTGGGACGTGTAATACTATCTGTTAAAAGCGTTACGACCCCATTTTTTTTTCGGTTGTACACACCATTAAATGGTATTTCTTTTTCCGGATCACGATCATTCTGCATGGGTAAACCATAAGGAGGGTCCGTAAAAAAAAGATCACCCCGTTTGTTATACACGGCATCATTCGGACTACTGAAACGTTTGCCTTTGTAATGATAAGCCAGCCGCAGAAAATGAGCTTCAGGTTTATCAAGACCAGATGTCATTACAGCCATCTGTCTGTTTCCGTGTTGACATAGCACAAGATTGCCCTGGTGATCCAATAATAATCCGTTGCTGCCAGGCTCTTTACTTTTTGATGAAGTGCCTGTAAATCCTGATGGCTGCAGATAAATTTCCTTGCCTTTTTCTGCTGTCCACTTATAAATGGTATTGGTGGGTACATCAGAGAATAAAAGCATTTTATATCGTTTTATCCATAATGGCCCCTCGCTCCATTCAAAACCTTCGGCAATGATGTCGGCTTTACTGTTTTTATCGATTACCTGATCAAGTGCAGGATCAATAGATTCAATGCTGCCAGTAGTTTTGTATTGGCCAGATGCAAAAGCTGTAGCCAATAAACCAATCATAAAAGCTGTAGTCTTTTTCATAATGCGCACTTAATGTGAATCTCTTGTTACAACGGAACCGGAACTTCCCTGAAGGAAATCGAGATCTGCACCTTTATCGGAACCCATCACATGTTTAATGTATAAACTCACATAACCTCTTGTGGCAGCAGGGGCTGGCGCTGTCCAGTTCAACCTTCTTCTGGTAAGTTCTTCATCGGTTACTTCAAGGTGTAATTTTCTTTGTTCAACATCTAATTCAATCATGTCTCCATTCTGTACAAGTGCTAGGTTGCCACCAATGGCCGATTCAGGTGAAACATGCAGTATGGCCGTACCATAAGCGGTGCCACTCATTCTTCCGTCACTGATACGAACCATATCTCTGACTCCCTTTTCCAGTATTTTCTTTGGTAAAGCCATATTGCCTACTTCAGGCATACCCGGATAGCCTACAGGCCCCACATATTTTAAAACCATCACACAGTTTTCGTCAATATCCAGTTCAGGGTCATCGATTCTGGCATTATAATCTTCAATGCTCTCAAATACAACGGCTCTTCCTTTATGCTTCATTAAATGGGGAGAAGCGGCAGAAGGTTTTATGACGGCGCCATTCATGGCAAGATTGCCTTTTACTACCACGCAGCCAGCTTCGGCAATTAAAGGTTGCTCATATGGGGCAATCACTTCCTGGTTGTAACAATCTGTTTGTCCTGCAATATTCTCTTGATGATTTTTTCCGGTTACAGTGATTACATTTTTATGTAACAGGTCTCTTAATTCGTGCAATACAACAGGTAGCCCTCCTGCATAATAAAAATCCTCCATCAGAAATTTTCCGGAAGGCATCAGGTTAACCAATAAGGGAACTTTGCTACCCAGTTTATCAAAATCATCCAGGTGTAGATCTACACCAATTCTGCCAGCAATAGCCATCAGGTGAATAATAAAATTGGAAGAACCACCCACGGCTGCATTTACCTTGATGGCATTTTCAAATGCCTCACGGGTCAATATTTTATCAATGGTAAGATTTTCTTTTACCATCTGTACAATCCTTCTTCCACTAAGTTGCGCCATTACTTTTTTTCTGGAATCGGCTGCTGGTATGGCGGCTGCCCCACTAAGTGTAAGTCCGAGAGATTCTACCATACAGGCCATCGTTGAAGCGGTACCCATTGTCATACAATGGCCAATACTTCTGCTCATGCAACTCTCCGCGTATTCACATTCTTCCTGTGTCATTTTTCCGGTCTTCATGTCTTCGTCAAACTTCCATACATGTGTGCCGCTGCCAATTGTCTGTCCTTTGTGCCTGCCATTGAGCATAGGGCCGCCGGGAACAACAATGGTGGGCAAACCTACACTGGCTGCACCCATAACGGTAGAGGGTGTTGTTTTATCGCAGCCAGTTAAAAGCACCACGCCATCAATCGGATTCCCGCGAATGGATTCTTCAGTGTCCATACTTGCCAGGTTACGGAAAAGCATGGCGGTTGGTTTCAGCAGTGTTTCTCCCAAGCTCATGATGGGAAACTCTAAAGGAAAACCACCTGCTTCCAGTACACCTTTTTTTACCGCTTCTGCATGATCTCGAAAATGAGCGTTGCAGGGAGTGAGTTCACTGAAAGTATTGCAAATACCAATCACCGGTCGCCCATCGAACATATCAGTGGGCATACCCTGGTTCTTCATCCAGCTTCGATAAATAATTCCGTCTTTATTTTTCTTTCCAAACCAATCCTGGCTGCGCAGTTTTTTTGACATGGCTATATGTTTTGTTTATCGTCTTTCGTTTTTATGGCATCACCTGTTGCGTCGCACACTTGAACAGTTCTAACATTAGTCAGTACTCAGCTCAACTCTTTTTCCTGTTCGCATAGCTTCATAAATGGCCTGCAGGTACTTTACATCTCTTCTTCCCATTTCTCCGGGTACAATTGATGGTATATTGTTCTTAATAGATAAAGCAATAGCATCCAGTTGTCTGGCCTGCTGATTTACCTGTGGAAAGTTCATCACACCGGCAGGAGTCTTACCCTGTAATCCATTATAATTGTAAGCAGTGGTAAGCTCAAAAATGCCTTGAGCTGTTTCTGCTTTGAGAAAATTCATGTTGTCGTCATAACTCGCAAAACCATTCCCAATAAGTCCGTTTGAAAATTCAAATTGCCAGCTCAACGATTGTTCAACTTCACTAAACCTGGTTAGGTCTGTTTTCTTTCCTTCCTGAGCAGTAACAGCAATAGGTAGCATACCAGTCGTATAACACATACCCTGAACAGCATAAATGCCCAGATCCATCAAAGGTCCGCCACCGGCATATTTGTGTTGTAAGCGCCATTGGTTAGGGGCTGCTTTAAATCCAAATCCCCCACTAATTTTTTTTATCTCTCCAAATTTTCTGGAAGTACCCAGCTTAACCATTTCAAGATTATAAGGCTCAAAATGCAAACGGTACCCTATAGAAAGAAATTTATCGGCTTTTTTGGCAGCACTAATCATGCGATCACAATCTGCAACGGTAATAGCCATTGGTTTCTCGCAGATCACATGCTTGCCTGCTTCAAAACCACGAATGGTATATTCAGCATGCATATTATTTGGTAACACGACATAAATCACATCTATATCAGGATTGTCTTTTAACTGATCATAGTTATGGTAACTGTAAATATTTTTTTCTGGTATTTTATATTTTTTTGTCCAGGTTGGAATTTTTGAAGGGGTTCCCGTCACAATACCTGCCAGAAAACAATGTTCTGTTTCCAACAATGCAGGACCCAATTGGCCAGTAGCATACCCGCCTAAACCAACCAGCGCAATACCCAATTTTTTATTCTGTTGCATTTTTTTTTGTTTTGAAAAAAACGGATGAGTTAAATCTCCACCAGTCAGTAAAGGCAGACCTAATCCGGCAAGCCCTAAATTGCTGAGAAATTTCCGCCGTGAAGGTTGGTAACGATTAACCATAGCAAATTGTGTTACGTAATATAATCGTTATTTTAAAAATGAGTTGCAGATTTCATAGGTATAATTACATCTGCTTCTATTGCAGCTGAAAGGATAATGTGTTTGCGTACACAATTACATTTGTTGCATCGAAAATTCAGGTATAAAAAATGCAAAAGGTTGAATTGTAGTGCTTTACGATTTAGTATTGCATTGTATTTGCAGAATTATATCACTATAAAATGCAACTCTAAATACAAGTTGCATCTTATAAAGCACAGATGCCCATATGTATGCAAATTGAATTTTCGGGTTGCACACAACCACCGAATATTTTGGGAATATACTTTTGTAGGAGAATCGTTTTATAATGGCAAACAAACTGAAGCAGTAATATATCCCAATTGTTCTTCCTGCACCTTCAGGTTGGCATTTTTGCCATATAGAATAAACAATCTTTTCCTGGTTTCATCGAGTGCCGAAGACTCATTTTCAAGATAAGAAGAAAGATTTCCCTGACTTACTACACCAAAACAATGTACTTCATCCTTATACTCGGAATATAGTTCAAGATGGCTGTTTTGATTACTTATATTGATGCCATACTTAATTGCATTTTCAACGAGGTGCTGAATCACCATAGCAGGAACAGGCTGGTCAAGCGTATCATCATCTATTCTGTACTGCACTTGCATCTGATCTGAAAACCGTACTTGCTCCAGTGAAATATAATCTTTGATAATGGATAGCTCTTTTTCGAAAAGTGTTTTCTCCGCCTTGTCCACCTGTATACTACTGCGTAGAATATTACTGAGCATGGTAATTGCCGTTCTGGCTCTTACAGGGTTTTCTGTCACAAGAGAACGAATACTGTTTAAGCCATTGAATAAAAATTGTGGATTGATATGAGATTTAATGGTAGTAATCTCCAACTCTTTCAACAGATTTTCCAATTTTGCCTGTTCTATATTCTGTTGCCTTGTTTTTTGAATATAATGGTAAGTGAAATAAAGTAAGTTCCATATCAATACAAAATGAAAATAAGAAAATGCAAAACGGATAGCGATATTCAAAAAAGAAAATTCAGAAAGGTTCACTGATTGTATCCGTAATAACATTTCAGTTGTTACTATGCAGAGACCAATGAGAAAAGAAAAGAGCAATGACAATAATGTTAACGAGATCAGTTGTTTTTTAAAATTAAGCTGTAGGATTTTTGTCTGCTGAATCACCATTCGCATTAAATGTGTAAGCCAAAAACCAATAAAGACATGTGTTAGTAGCTGCTCAAAAAAATTCGGTTGAGGTTCAATACGAATAGATAAGTAAAAGAAAATATAGATCAGGCAATACAGGGTCCATCCGGTGATCTGAAAAATCCAGTATGTTTTTTTGTGACTGCTCATCGGGGTCTAAGATATTAAATATGCTTTTATGTACAGATTATAGTGTATATACGGTTTTTGACCCCCTTTTAGCGGTGAATGGGCTGCTGGTGTATTATTATATGAAACTTCGTGATTTATCTATAAATTTCATCCTCAATCATTCACCCTTATGAAGAAAAATAGTTGTTTTTTATTGCTGTTGTCACTTTTCGGAGCCACTGTAAGTTTTGCACAGGTTAAAGAAGAGTGGAACAACATTTTCAAATTAATCAATGAAGAAGTTCAGAAAAACTCAAAAGCTTATCCCACTTTAAAAGAAGCTACAGAAACCATCGGACACCGATTAACAGGGTCAAAAAATGGCGAAAAAGCCGAAGCGTATGCGTTTCAGTTGCTGAAATCTTACGGTTTCAAAGATGTACGCTACCAACCTTTTGAAGTAGAGAGCTGGAGTAGGGGAACACTAAGTGTACATACCGGAACCAATACAAATACACTCAAAGAAGTAAAATCGGTAACACTGGCGCATTCGCCAGTAGCTGCAGATATTACACTCGAAGTCGCCGACATGGGAAATGGTCTGGAAGAAGATTACCTGGCCAGTCCCGGAAAAACAGAAGGTAAAATTGCACTGGTATACCTGGGCGTATTACCGGGTTCAAAGCCAGGTACCAGAAGTTTACATCGTTCTGAAAAAACGGCACTGGCAACAAAGTATGGAGCTAAAGGTATTATTATTATTAATACAGCCGATGGTGGTATCCTGCTTACAGGTACTGCTTCGGTAACAGGAAAGCTGATACCTATTCCGGCAGTATGCATAGGAAAAGAAGATGGTATGGCTTTTAAAACTGAAGTAGCAAAAGCGAAACAGTTTGCGCATATCAAAATGACCAATTTCTCGGGTATGATCAAAGCGAGAAATGTAGTAGCTACCATTAAAGGCAAAACAAAACCCAACGAAAAAATTGTAGTCGGTGGTCACCTGGATAGCTGGGATCTTGCAACAGGTGCTATTGATAATGGTATCGGCTCATTCTCGGTGCTTGATATGGCACGTACTTTTAAAGTGTTGAAATTGCAACCCCAGCGCACCATCGAATTTGTGATGTTTATGGGTGAAGAAGAAGGACTGCTGGGTTCAAAAGCATATGTGGCAGCTGCTATAAAAGACAAAAGTATTGACCAGATCAGGTACATGCTCAATTATGATATGACCAATGATCCCAAAGGATATTCCACCACAGCAGAAGAAAGCCGTGAACTGTTTCAGGGAATTGGTGCCATTGCTAAAAGTATTGATACCAGTTTTACCAACCAGTTCAGAAGCGGTGCAGGTTTACACAGCGATCACCAACCCTTTATGTTACACGGTGTTCCTACAGGTGGGGCAGCAGGAGGCAGGTTACCCAATAACGCAGGTCCCTGTTATCATGCAGACTGCGATGGGTTTAAACTGGTAGATGAACAGGGTATGAAAAATACGGTTCGTTTTAATGCCATGTTATTGTTTGGGATAGCAGATACAGATATTATCAAAGCCAAACATTTCACCGATGCCGAAACCAGAGATTTTCTCCTGAAAAGCAATCTCAAAGAACCGCTGAAGATAGCGGGGGAATGGCGTTGGGAAGACTAGGGAAACAGAGGAATAACGAACAGAGAAATAAGGAATGAGAAAGTGGGGAAATTTCCACTTTCTCATTCCTTATTTCTTATTTCCTGTTTCTCTGTTTTCAACGCTTGTTCCAGCACTTCTTTCTTTCCATCAATTTTTGATGCATCATACTTCAGGCCGAGTATGGTGGCGATCATGGGGTATACATGTATGTTTTCAAAACCATCCATCTTCAGTCCTTTGTTAAAAGCCGGACCCCAGGTCTGGAAACTGGCGCGCATATCAGGAATGGCAGGATCGTAACCGTGTTTTCCCGGACTGGTGGGTCTACCCTGTCTGCTGAATATTTTTGGGAGACGGGCCATCAGCATAATGTCACCAATTCTGTTGAAACGATCATCAGTTGAACGGTAATGTAATGTTTCCGGCATTTCGTCTTTAAGGTAAACATCGTAATCAACGGCTTCTTTCTTTAATTGTTCGTACATAGCTGGTATGTCAGCTTTATCTTTTGCATAGAGCTGAACTACGGCACTGCCATTATTATGAGAAAATTTCGACTGGTCAATAGAAGCAGGATAAGGAAGAGTATGTTCGTAATCAACCTTCGTCATTCCGTGATCGGCTACAAAAACAAAATTCACCGGTAAACCTGATTTCTCCGCAACAGCATTTAATCTGCCAACACTTTCATCAACAAAATGAACAGCTTCCGCTGTTTCTTTACTGTCTGGTCCATATGTATGTGCTGCATGGTCTACTTCAGGGAAGTAAAAACTGATAAAATGAGGTCTCTTTTCTTCCGGTAATGCCAGCCATTGTTTTACTTTATCAATACGTGTATCAATGCTTATTTTCTCATTGTAGAAATAATGATAAGTAGGAAGCATGTTTTGAATAGGTGCTTCTGATGCCACCCAGTAAAAGCTGGCCGCAATCATTTGTTGCTGCTCTGCCAGTACCCATAATGGAGTACCGCCGTACCAGTAAGGATCTGCCACCATTTTTTTATCAGACATGGTATAGGTTTGATTTCTTCCTTTATCAAAAAAACTATTGTCTAATAAACCATGATGTGCCGGATATAAACCAGTAACAATGGTATAATGATTGGGAAAAGTAAGTGATGGGAAAGAGGGTGTCATATAAGACGCCGTAACGCCTTTTTTTCGTAGTTGCAACAGATTTTTAGCCTGATATTTTTCTGCAAAATCATGCCTGAATCCATCGGCAGATATGAGTATGACATACGGCTTCTGTTGCTGTACAGGACTATTTACCCTTCCCGGAATAATCTGTTCGGTTGTATCCTGACCTGATGTTGCAACCATCAAAAAGCAACACAGAATAGTATAAGCAAGTCTTTGCATGCATAAGATTTATGAAACAAAGCTAAGCGCTGAGAACTGTATTTTGGGTTAAGCGTATGACTTTACTGTCAATTTTTACCCCATTTATTCTGTAAGGCTGCGGAACAGATAATGGTAATGATGGCTGCTAGCATACCACCGGCCAGGTCTAGCGGAAAATGTTGCGCAAGATATACCCTCGAATAAGCAGCAATTAAAGCATACAATAGGCCAGCAAATACCACCCATTTCTTATCGATCAGTAAACAGGCCATGAGGAAAATGGTAAAAGCAGTAGTGGTATGGCCCGATGGAAAACTATTCATGGTATGCAGATCAACACCTGACACACTGTGAAAAAGGGAGTTGTCTGGAATCGCCAGGGATGGACGTGGCAGACCCTTAAAAAAAACATTCTTACTGAGCTGGGCAATCAGTGTTGAAATAATGATGCAGGCAAAAACCAGTATCCAGTATTTCCTCCGAAATGCCAGTATGAGTAAAGTAACGGGTACCCAGATGATTCCATCACCCAGATAAGTGCAAAATCTGAAGAATTGATCGGCGATTGGGCCAAGATTGGTATTCAACAATAAAAAAGCGTTTTCCTTTCCGTACCATGCCGAAAAACCAAATAAGAGGGCACTCAATAATAGTGTAATGAGTATTGCTGTTTGTAGGCTTTTAGGCATATGTAGCTTTGTCCTGTTCACAAAGCGAAGAAAAGGAAAACGCTGCTAACCTGCAATTCTGTTTATGCTACACCGGCCAGTTCCAGGCTTTTTTTCTTGAGTTTAATGATATCCAGATTATCAATGATCGGATCATTGGTAAGAATAAGTGAAGTGTTGTTTTCTTTCCACCATTCTTCCCCTGTTAATTTGCTTACATGCAATACGCCTACCAGGTATTTTCTTTCAGCTTCTGCATGCCATTCTTCAATCCATTCAAAATCTTCACGTGGAATGTATTTCCAGTCATCAAAACTTACATACACTTTCAGGTAAAAATCGTTGGTCAGGGTATGTGGTTTGTGGTGGTAAAGTTTTTTGTATTCGTATTTATAATTGTAGCGTAAAGCAGCAATATCGCTTAATACGGCAGAAGCAGTAGGGAAACTGCCGGCCCCTTTTCCATAAAAGAACTGTTTATCTGCAAAACCGCTTTCAATAACCACACCATTATATTCATTTTTCACGAAAGAAAGTGGCTCATCCTGTTTTACAAATTGAGGCAATACAAAAGCGGCAACCGAACCGTTCTTTAATTTTTTAGCCTGGGCAATCAGTTTGATGTCGAGGTTTTTTTCCTTGGCCACCAATGCATCACTTAGCTGAATATTCTGGATACCACTGAAGAGTACGTCATTAGGGCTGGTAACAATACCATAAGCATGGTTCAGGAGGATAACCCATTTGTTAAGTGCATCATATCCTTCCACATCTAATTTCGGATTGCTTTCGGCAAAGCCTAATTGCTGAGCAAGTAGAAGAGCCGACTGGAAATCGAGCTTATCCTCAAACATTTTGGTCAGGATAAAATTAGTTGATCCATTAACAATGGCTTTGATAGAATGAAGCAGGTCATTATCGTAATATTCCTCCAGGTTCCTGATGACAGGGATGGAAGCACAGGCGGAAGATTCATATAAAAATGACTGGCCGGTTTGCGCCTGTATTTCGAGCAATTCAGGTAAATGTTCAGCAATCATTTTTTTGCTGGCACTGACTACCGATTTACCGTTGCGTAATGCAGTTGAAACAATCTCAAAAGCGGCATTGGCGTCATCAATTACTTCTACGATTACATTGATCTCAGGATCACTCAGTAACACTTGTCTGTCGGTCGTAAATAAATCAGCAGGAGCATCTCTTTTCTTAGCTGCATTCCTGATACATACTTTTTTGATGCTGGCTTTTAATGAAGGTGTTTGCTGTAATACTTTGTACAAGCCTTCACCTACTACGCCAAATCCAAATAATCCAATCGTTAACTGTTTGTGTGCTTCCATTGCTGTTTATGCTATAGTGTTTGTTGAATATTGTTGTTGTTTAGAATATACACGGTCAAATGTGTCTGAAAGATCAGCCACGAGGTCCTCTGGTTCTTCGAGTCCAATTGATAAGCGTATCAGACTGTCTGAAACACCTGCGGATCTTCTTTTCTCAGCCGGAATAGATTTGTGGGTCATATTAGCCGGATGTGATACTAGACTTTTAATTCCACCCAGGCTTTCTGCGAGTTTGAATAGTTTGGTAGCACTAACAAAATCAATGGCTGCCTGCGCTGTATCTTCTTTCAGGGAGAAAGAAACGATACCGCCAAAATTTTTGGACTGCTTTTTTGCAACTTCGTGATTGGGGTGTGTACTTAAACCCGGATAGTACACTTTATCAACTGCCGGGTGCGATTCCAGAAACTGGGCAACAGCAAGTGCACTACTGCAATGCTGGCGAATACGCAGGTGAAGTGTTTCAATACCACGAATCACCAGCCAGCTATCAAATGGCCCCAATATGGCACCACAGGCATTCTGTAAATATTTTAACCGGGCACCGATTTCTTGGTCTTTGGCTACTACAATACCGGCAATCAGATCGCTGTGTCCGCCCAGGTATTTGGTAGCGCTGTGAATCACAATATCAGCTCCCAATGAAAGAGGTTGTTGTAAGGCAGGTGTAGCAAAAGTATTATCTACGCAAAGTAAACAGCCATTGGCTTTGGCCACTTTAGCAATGGCCGCAATGTCTGAAATTTTTAAAGTAGGGTTGGTAGGCGTTTCCAGCCAGATCAGTTTGGTTTTTGGGGTAATGGCATCCACAATATTAGCTACATCACTAGTGTCTACATAATGTACTTTAATGCCAAACTGTTCATATACATTATTAAAAAGACGGAAAGCACCACCATAAATATCATCAACGGCAACAATTTCATCTCCGGTCTTCAGTAGTTTGATGACATTGTCGATGGCTGCAAGTCCGCTGGCAAATGCAAGGCCCACTTCACCATTTTCCAGTTCGGCAATTAACTTTTCTAGTGTGGCACGTGTGGGGTTTCCGCTACGGGCATAATCATAACCTTTGTTTACACCAGGTGCCTCCTGCACAAAAGTGGAAGTTTGGTAAATGGGTACGGCAATGGCACCGGTAAGTGGGTCAACCGGAATACTGTGAATCAGTTGTGTTGCGTTGCTCATGTTAAACAGTTTGCTTCTTTCCTGAGAAAGAAATGATGAATGTTGTTAATCAGTGTTTTTCGCAGCAACAAATCCTGAAGGAGAGTGAACTTACCGGCAGAGCATAAAAAAAGCTCACCCGGTAAGTCAGATGAGCTTGAACTATGTAGAACGGCGAACCGTTTTGAAATCAAACTTTTACTCTGACTTATCTCTTTCCGCCTGTGGCGGAATCGGATTTGGCACCTTCGTACCGCTGAGTAAGCGATATGGGTTGCCAAGGCATCATCGGGCCAATTCCCTCTGCCTTTCTTGATAAGTTGTTGTTGAAAGAACTGGTACAAAAGTAGGGTGCTGCCGATCAATTTACCAAATCTGTATAAAAAATAAATTTGTTAATTCTGTGAAACCTTTTGCTGTAAAGCGTTTCGTCGCATAAAATTTTTTCCTAACACTCGTTCGCTTGCAACAAAAAGGCTGACCGGATGTTCTTATCTTTACCTTTCAGCTATGGCAAAAAAGACTTCACAGGAGAATAAAACATCTCCTCCATCATTTCAGGAAGAGCAGATTTCTGTGTACGGCGCGCGGGAGCATAACCTGAAAAATATCGACATAAGCATTCCTAAAAATAAACTGGTTGTTTTCACGGGCGTAAGCGGAAGCGGTAAATCATCTCTCGCTTTCGATACCATATATAATGAAGGACAACGCAGGTACATGGAAAGTTTCAGTGCCTACGCACGCCAGTTTATGGGCGATATGGAGAGACCCGATGTAGATAAAATTACCGGGCTTTCACCTGTTATTTCCATCGAACAAAAAACAACCAATAAGAACCCGCGATCTACGGTTGGTACCGTTACAGAAGTATATGACTTTATGCGTTTGTTATTTGCACGGATTGGGGAAGCATATAGTTACAACACGGGGAAGAAGATGATCAAGTTCAGCGAGGAAGAAATCGTTGACAATATTTTTCAGAAATACAAACAGAAAAAAATCACTTTACTGGCGCCATTGATTCGTGGTAGAAAAGGTCATTATCGTGAGCTATTTGAAGATATCCGCAAAAAAGGATTTCTCAAAGTAAGGGTTGACGGTGAAGTAATTGATCTCACACCCAAATTGCAGGTAGACCGTTATAAAATCCATGATATTGAAGTGGTAATAGACCGTTTGCAGGTAACGGATGGTATGCGGGTAAGATTGAGTCAAAGTGTACAGCAGACCCTGAAAATGGGCAAAGACCTGATGTTCCTCCTCATCAATGATACCAGTAAAGTTGTACAGTATTCCAAACAACTGATGTGTGAAGAGACGGGGATTAGTTATGAGGAACCTTCACCCAATGCATTTTCATTTAATTCACCCTATGGCGCCTGCCCGGTTTGCAAAGGATTAGGCAATGTTTATTCGGTGAGTATGGAAGCGGTGATACCTGATCGTTCACTGAGTATAAAAGAAGGAGGTATTGCACCGTTGGGTGAGCAACGGGATGCCTACATGTTCAGAAACGTAGAAGTACTCGCAAAAAAGAATAAGATCAGCCTTGATAAGTCCATCAAAGAACTACCCGAAAAATCACTCAATATATTACTCTACGGAAATGCGGATGGTGTTACGGAAGAAATGGTAGATATGGATGAAGTAGCTACAGGAACACCTTATGAAGGTGTTTTTGAAGGTATTATTCCCATGCTCAAACGCTGGTTCACAGGAACGAGCAGCAGTGAGGCTTTAAGGGAATGGGTGGAACAATTCATGGAACTGAGAACCTGTGGGGAATGTAAAGGAGCAAGACTGAAAAAAGAAAGTCTCTGGTTTAAGGTAGATGAAAAAAATATTTCAGAACTCAGTAACCTGAACCTCGATAAACTGCAGAAATGGTTTGAAGGAATTGAGAAAAGGTTAGACAATAAGCAGAATGTTATCGCAAAAGATATCCTGAAAGAAATCAGAGAGCGTTTACAGTTTTTACTGGATGTGGGCCTTACTTATCTCTCGTTAAACAGGCCATCCAGAACATTAAGCGGTGGAGAGTCGCAACGTATCAGGCTTGCTACACAAATTGGATCGCAGTTGCAGGGTATTACTTATATACTTGATGAACCATCCATCGGGTTGCACCAGCGCGATAACCATCAACTCATCAAAGCCCTCCAAAATCTGCGAAACATTGGGAATACGGTATTGGTAGTGGAACATGATAAAGATATTATGCTGGCGGCAGATCATCTTGTTGATATCGGTCCGAGGGCAGGTACTTACGGCGGACAAATTGTTGCAGAAGGAACTCCATCCGAGGTGTTGAAGAGTCAGTCCGAAACAGCACAATACCTGAATGGGAAAAAAAGTATTGAAATACCTGCAGAGAGAAGAAGTGGCAATGGAAAAATACTGGAGTTAAAAGGTGCGGGTGGCAATAACCTGAAAAATGTAAGCGTACAGTTTCCATTGGGTAAACTCATTGTGGTGAGTGGTGTAAGTGGAAGTGGTAAATCAACACTCATCAATGAAACCTTATATCCACTGTTATCGAAACATTGTTATAACAGCAGGGTGACACCTATGGAATTCAAGAGTATCAAGGGGCTTGAGCATATTGATAAAGTGATTGAAATTGATCAGTCACCCATTGGCAGAACACCACGAAGCAATCCGGCAACCTATTGTGGTTTCTTTACAGAGATCAGAACTTTGTTTGCATCGGTTCCCGAAGCAAAAATCAGGGGATACAACGCAGGACGTTTTTCTTTTAATGTAAAAGGAGGCCGTTGCGATATGTGTGAAGGTGGTGGCATGCGTGTCATTGAAATGAATTTCCTTCCAGATGTGTATGTGCACTGTGAAAAGTGTAACGGCAAAAGATACAATCGTGAAACACTGGAGATAAGATACAAAGGCAAATCAATCAGTGATGTATTGAATATGACCGTTGATGAAGCCTGCGATTTTTTTCAACCTGTACATTATCTCTATAGAAAAGTAAAAGTGTTACAGGATGTAGGCCTCGGATACATTACATTAGGTCAGTCAGCGGTAACACTGAGTGGTGGTGAGGCACAACGGGTAAAGCTTGCAACAGAGCTTGGAAAAAAAGATACCGGCAAAACATTTTACATTCTTGACGAACCCACAACGGGTCTGCATTTCCAGGATATACGCCATTTGTTGGATGTGCTGAATAAGCTGGTAGACAGGGGTAATACCGTATTGGTTATTGAACACAACCTCGATGTAATAAAAGTGGCAGACCACATTATCGACCTGGGCCCTGAAGGTGGCGATGGTGGTGGTATCATTTTATTTGAAGGCACCCCCGAAGAAATGATCCACAATAAAAAAAGTCATACGGCGAGGTTTGTGAAGGAGGAACTAAAGGGGTAAGCCTCGAGCTGCTAGCTACTAGCTTCTAGATGAATGTCGCTAGAAGCTAGTGGCTAGCAGCTCGAAGCTTATCTCTTAACCATTTCTATATGTGGAATATTATCCTCCAGGTACATTTCACTTACCTGTACAAAGCCGAGTGATTCATAAAATTGCTGGAGATATAGTTGCGCACCTATTCTTATTGGTTGCTGACCAAATAAATAGTAAGCTGTTTCAATGGCATTTTTCATCAGTTCTCTTCCTGCACCCGTGCCTCTGTAAGCAGGAGAACTCACTACCCGACCAATTGAAATTTCCTCAAATGCAAGTCCGGCAGGTAATAAACGGCTATAGGCCACCAGTTTATTGCTATCCCAGCCCATCAGGTGCCATGATTGCAGGTCTTTCCCGTCCGGGTCAAGATAAGGGCAGTTCTGTTCCACCACAAATACCTCGCTTCTTAGGTGCATGATGGCATATAATTCCTGTGGAGAAAGGTCATTAAAGCTTTTGTAGTACCAGTTATATGGGCTCATGGAGTAATAAATGAATGAACAGGAGCAAAAATAGTGGTAGTACCATATTTATTTCACAACTTTGGCCCGCTGGAGAAAATATATTTTCAGCGCTTCAGGTATATGAAAAAAAGAGTTGCCATAATTGGTGCCGGTCCCGCGGGTTTAACCGCTGCGTATTTACTGGCCAAAGACGGACAATCGGTTACTGTTTTCGAGAAAGACCCGCAATATGTGGGTGGTATCTCAAGAACCGAATCTTATAAAGGATTTCATTTTGATATTGGCGGACACCGCTTCTTTTCAAAATCAAAAGAAGTGGAAGATTTCTGGACAGAAATTTTGGGTGATGAAATGCTCGAGCGACCCAGGAGCTCACGTATTTATTATAACCACAAATTTTTCTCTTACCCACTAGTCGCATTTGAAGCTTTAAATAAGCTGGGAATCATTGAAAGCGGACTTTGTGTGTTGAGTTATCTCAAAGCAAAAGCTTTCCCTATAAAGAACCCTACCAATTTTGAGGATTGGGTAACCAATCAGTTTGGTAAAAGACTCTTTAATATCTTTTTCAAAACATACACAGAAAAAGTATGGGGTATTCCCTGTAAAGAAATCAGTGCAGATTGGGCTGCGCAACGCATCAAGGGTTTGTCATTGAGCAGTGCCATCTGGAATGCCTTGTTCAAGCCCACAAAGAAAGCTGGTGATAAGGATAAAGTCATTAAAACGCTGATCGATTCATTCCGATATCCCAAACAGGGCCCGGGTATGATGTGGGAAGTGTGTGCCGAAAAAGCAAAGGCCAATGGTATGGTACTGGAGATGAATTGTGGCGTGCAGCAAATTCATTTGGCCAATGGAAAATGGACGGTGCAAACCAATAACAAAGGCAGTTTGGGTGATTTCGATTATGTGCTTTCATCTGCACCCATGCGTGAGCTGGTAGCCAGTGTATCTCCCGCTTTTGCACAACCTGTGCTGCAATCAGCAGCGGCATTGGGTTACCGCGATTTTCTTACTGTTGTATTGATCTGCAGAGATGAAGATGCTTTCAGCGATAACTGGATTTATATTCATGATCCCAGTGTGAAAGTAGGGCGGGTACAAAATTTTAAATCATGGAGCCCTTATATGGTGCCTGATCCAGCCATGGCTTGTTATGGACTTGAATATTTCTGTTTTGAAGGTGATGGTTTATGGACAAGCAGCGATGAAACCTTGATTGAACTGGGTAAAAAAGAAATTGAAAAGATTGGTCTTACAAAAGGCAGTTCGGTGGTAGATGGTTATGTGGTACGTCAACCCAAAGCCTATCCGGTATACGACCAGGATTATAAGGAGCATGTAGAGCATATTCGTCAGGCCATCAAAGCCTATCCGGGTTTATACCTGGTGGGAAGAAACGGTATGCATAAATACAATAACCAGGATCATAGTATGATGACGGCCATGCTGGCTGCTAAAAATATCATTGCGGGTAATGAATTGTACGATCTCTGGGAAGTAAACGAAGATGCCGAATACCATGAAGGTGGTAACAGGGGAGCAGAAGATAAAGTGGCGGGAAGAATGGTGCCTGAAAAAGTGTAAAAATCAATAAGCCACCGATTCGTCCACCTAAGGCGGATGAATCGGTGGCTTTAACTATAATTTAGGTTTATCTGCCTGGTACAGGAATCACGGGTAAACTCTCATTACCCGATTCATTTACACTCTGTACAGCAAAGAAATAATTGTCTTTGGAATAAGGTAACTGGTAAGATTTTTCAGTTGTAAATAATTTCTTCTGCCATACGGGGCTTGTTGTTTCACGCATCAATATATAATAGCCTTTTACTTTTCCTGTTTTTGGGGCAGACCAGGTAATCAGGCTATAATTACTCAAGCGACGCGTTTCAATTTTTACCTCTTCCGGCATGGCAGGTGCTTTTGATAAATTGGCAAGATTACTCAGGTTCATAGCAGTGTTCTTGCGCAGGTATTCATAGTCCATAAATTCTGGTAAGTCGCCATATTGAATACCGTTCTCCAGTCGAACATTCTGGTGCTGGTGATAATAGTTTTCATTCATTTCTGTAAAACGAACGGCTGCATACCCCTGTTCAATAAAAGAAGTATGGTCACCACCACGCAGAAAACGGTCGTTGCGATAAATCATCACTACTTCAAGGTTGTCTATATAACGTTCGCCAATTTCTTTGGTATAACGGGCGAGTTGACGCGCTTTTCCATCATTCTCTAAACCTAACTGGCGGATATTGCGGATATTTTTTTCTGTTTCAAAAGCCGGGATACCTTCACTGAAAACACGAATACGTGTGTTATCGATGATATTGGTTTCACTGGTATTGTTACTACCCATGATATCGTTATTCAGCACCGCTTCAATATTCCAGCCTTCTGTTTTGGCTTTTGTAGCCATAAATTTTGCACCCAGTAACCCTTGTTCCTCACCACTTACAGCTACAAAAATGATGGTAGCGGGAAAACTACGCTGACTCATGATTCTTGCACTTTCAATTACGGCTGCTGTACCACTGCCATCATCATTGGCACCAGGTGCATCGCCAATACGATCCATTACACTGGTGCGCATATTGTCGAGGTGACCACTGATCACAAAAATTCTTTTGTCTGCTGTGTCCGTTCCTTTTAGAATGGCCATTACATTGCCTAAGAGTAAGGTGGTATCAACCCGTCCGCCTTTTTGAAGGGTAGTGGTATCAATAAAAGCAGTTAACCTGCCATTCGATTTTTTAGCAAACTCATTAAATTTTTGCAGTACCCAGTTTCTTGCTGCACCAATACCTCTGTTGGGATCTGTTTGTGTACTCAGTGTATTTCTGGTACCAAAACTTACCAGTTTATAGATATATGCTTTCAGTGAATCGGCATTCACTTCTTTCACCATTTTTTCAATTTCCGGATCGCGTTGAATAATGGTTTGTGCATGTGTGGTTGTTGTAAGCATGATACAACCACTAATAGTGAGTAAGCGTAATATGTATTTCATAATGCAGAATTGGGTCTTAAATCTATGAATAACAAGGCTCATAACCATTTGTTTAATGTACGATTCGGTAAAACACGAACAACTCAGGGTGAATATGTGCTCTCAGCGTAAACTCCCCGTTCTCTTGTTCTCTGCGGTGAATGACAATCTCAATTCACCGCAGAGAACAAGAGATAACGAAGTTTACGCAGCGATCAATAGTTATATTTATCCTTCCATCTTTCTTTGAGGAATTTACGGAGCTCCTGTTCGCGGGCATTGTTACCGGGTTCATAGAATTTAGTACCTGCAATTTTTTCCGGCAGGTATTCCTGCGGAATAAAATTGCCCTCACCCATATGTGAATACTGGTAATCTTTTCCATAGTTCAGGTTCTTCATGAGTTGGGTAGGTGCATTGCGAATATGCAGTGGTACTGGCAGATCACCCTGTTTTTGAACTGCGGAAAGCGCAAGGTTGATGGCCATATATGAAGCATTGCTTTTTGCTGATGATGCCAGATAGGTGGCACATTGAGAAAGAATAATTCGGCTTTCAGGATAACCTATTTTATTGACTGCATCGAAAGTAGCGTTGGCGAGTAAAAGTGCATTTGGGTTGGCATTACCAACATCTTCACTGGCGAAAATTACCATACGGCGGGCGATGAATTTTACATCTTCACCACCTTCAATCATACGTGCCAGCCAGTATACTGCTGCATTGGGATCACTGCCACGCATGCTTTTAATAAAGGCAGAAACGATATCATAATGCTGTTCACCCTGTTTATCGTAGAGCGCTACTTTTTTCTGTGCCACTTCCATTACCAGGGCATCGGTAACAGAGATATCTTTAGCATTGTTTTGTTTGAGACTGGTTGTTTGAACCACCAGTTCAAATAGATTCAGGAGTTTACGTGCATCACCACCAGAAATATTGATCAGTGCGGTGGTTTCTTTTAATTCAATCCTGTACGATTTGAGTATGCTGTCTTTTTCTGCTACCTGTTGAAGTAAACGAATGAGGTCATCATCCTGTAAGGCTTTTAATACATATACCTGACAACGACTGAGTAAGGCGCTGTTTACTTCAAAAGAGGGATTTTCTGTAGTGGCGCCAATTAGTGTGATGGTACCTTTTTCAACGGCGCCCAGTAATGCGTCTTGCTGGCCTTTGTTAAAGCGATGTATCTCATCAATGAATAATACAGCGCCCGGACGGTGTTTGGCTTCTTCTATTACTTCACGCACATCTTTCACCCCACTGCTAATGGCACTGAGCTGAAAATAAGGAGCCTGTAAACTATGTGCAATGATATTGGCAATAGTGGTTTTACCTACACCGGGTGGTCCCCATAATAACATGGAAGGTATACGGCCATTTTCAATTGATGTTCTAAGGATACTTCCTTTGCCAGTCAGGTGTTCTTGTCCGACAAGATCATCCAATACAACAGGCCGCATTCTTTCCGCTAAAGGTGTTGTTGTGTTCACTTTTGTAAAGTACAAAAAAGACCAGAGATTCTTTTACTGATTTGTGGGTGTGGTGAACAGGTGTCCGAATTTTTTCACCATCCCCAGACCCAATATGACATGTGCAATAATGATGATGCTGGCTACCAGCATACATCCAGCAACCCCTTTTAGTAAGGAGATGATGAAATCGGGTTTCATTCCTTTGGGTAAGTTAGGCTGTGCGTCGATCATTTGTGTTACAAAGTCGCTCAATGCAACCGGCCCTAATGACAGGATACCAATGGCATTGATAAAAAACATACCACCCATTACCAGGCTCACATAGGCATTTACTTTGATCCAGTCTTTGAGTGAAGGTTTACAACGTGCATTTCTTTCGATACCGGTAGTCAGAAATTTAAAGCTGGAAAAAGTATAGATGACGATGCTGGCAAATAAAAATAGCATCAACCACATCGATGGATTCATCAGTGCCGGAATCAGGATCAGTAAGCCCATCAGACCAAAAAGACAAGCAATGGGGAGCATGATGTAGGAAAGAATACGGAATATTTTCAGCGAGCGCATAGAAATAGGAATTATAGCCCGCAAATGTATTGATAAATAAATAAGCCACAGATTCACCGAGCAGATGGTAAACCTGAAAATATTTATACATAAGAAAGTTAGGTATTTGTGATTTTTTTATATTTTAGGGTATGAATAAGTCGGCTTTATATAAAGGTTGCCTGGAACCTATAATTCTTCAGCTATTAAAGGATAACGGGCGTATGTATGGTTACCAGATTACACAAAAGGCCCGGGAGTTGACCAAGGGGCATTTGGATATTACAGAAGGAGCGTTGTATCCATTGCTACACAGGCTTGAGGAAGAAGGAATATTAGAAACTGAAATTGAATCGGCAGGAAATCGTATGCGGAAATATTATTCACTTACAAAAGCCGGTAAAAAACAATCCGTTCATTCATTTAATGAACTGCAATCATTTTTAAACAACTTATCCCTGATTTTTCAACCTAAAACTGCTTAACTATGTTAACTGATGAACAGGTGCAGGAATTGCATGCTTATTGTAACCGAAAGGGGGTACACTATTATGATGTTCAGGTGGAAATTGTAGATCATATGGCCAATGCCATTGAAACTAAAATGCAGGCTGATCCTTCTTTGGAATTTAAAAAAGCCCTCGAAGAAGTGCACGTTTCTTTCGGAAGTTTTGGTTTGAAGGAGATTGTGAGGTCAAAATCAGTTTATATGCGTAAATCATATAAACAAATGAGACGAAAATTGTTCTTGTCTTACTTTACTTTCCCTAAAGTTGCTTTAACCATATTGATGTTGCTTTTAGTAACTACTTACCAGCAGTTTTCAACCAGTGTAGATATGCTGGTGTACGGAACGGGTGCTATGGGAATGGTTTTTCTCTATCTGTTTATTTCACAGGAATTGCGCAACAAAAAAATCAGAAGACAGCACCGGCAGAAATTACTTATGACAGATCCTCAGTATTTTGATTTCGGGTTTTTCTACCTGATCTTTTTCATACAAATTGGCAGCAGGTCCTTAAACAAAGGTTTTTTGGCTACGGTAAGTGAAGAGAGTATTACACTGCTTGAATATTATCTGTTCTCGGGGTTATTTATTTTATACACTGTTTTTTGGCTGGTCAGAAGAGAAATGATCAAAACTGTTCATGTTAAGGCAATGGAACAATATCCGGCGGCGTTTGTAAAATAAATGAAGCCACAGATTCGTAGATTATTTTCTCATCTGTGAATCTGTGGCTTTCAGGTAATTGTATTAATTTTTCAAATCCAACTTAATCTGTAATTCATCAAACTGCTGCTTGTCTATCGTGCTTGGGGCATCTAACATTACATCGCGGCCGCTGTTGTTTTTAGGGAAGGCAATAAAGTCGCGGATGCTTTCGCTACCGCCTAAAATAGCACAAAGACGATCGAAACCATAAGCGATACCGCCATGCGGGGGAGCACCATATTCAAAAGCACCCAAGAGGAAACCAAACTTATGTTGTGCTTCTTCTTCACTCATGCCTAATGCAGCAAACATTTTTTCCTGTAATTCACGCTGGTAGATACGGATAGAACCACCGCCAATTTCATTACCATTCAACACCATATCATAGGCATTGGCCTTGATATTGGAATAAGGATGTTCCAGGTATTTATCGGCGTTTTCAATCAACGGATTATTATTGATCATCACTTCAATCTGATCAGGTTTTGGAGAAGTAAACGGATGATGACGTGCTACCCATCTGTTCCCCTCTTCATCGTATTCAAACAAAGGAAAGTCAAGTACCCACAATAATTTGAATTCATCGTCTTTTCTCAGTCCCAGTCTTCTACCTATTTCGAGACGTAACTCACTGGTTGCTTTCCTGGTTCTTTCTTCTCTGCCAGCCAGTATCAATACCAGATCGCCAGCTTTGGCACCAGCGGCATCTGCAATGGCTTTCAGTTTGTCTTCATTATAAAATTTATCGACACTGCTTTTATAAGTACCGTCTGTATTGCATTTGATGTATACCAGTCCCTGCATACCTATCTGCGGACGTTTTACCCATTCAGTCAGCTCATCTGTTTGTTTACGGGTATATTCGCTGCAACCGGGTGCAGCAATGGCGAGCACTGTTTCTGCATTGTCGAAAACACCAAAGCCGGCGCCATTGATCAGTTCACCTGTAGCATTTATTTTTCCACCTTTCAGAAAAGCTGATTTAAGATTAGCGATCTGCATACCAAAACGGATATCCGGTTTATCATTACCATACATCCACATGGCATCTTCCCAACTCATGCGTTCCACTTTTTCGGTGTAGTCGATATTTTTCACGTCTTTAAACACACGTTTCACCATTCCTTCAAACATGTTCAATATATCTTCCTGCTCTACAAAAGCCATTTCGCAGTCGATCTGTGTAAACTCCGGCTGACGATCGGCACGAAGATCCTCATCGCGAAAACATTTTACCACCTGATAGTAACGGTCGTACCCGCTCACCATCAATAGCTGTTTAAAAGTTTGTGGTGATTGTGGTAAAGCATAAAACTGACCCGGGTTCATCCTGGAAGGCACTACAAAATCTCTTGCCCCCTCTGGTGTTGATTTAATCAGGAAGGGGGTTTCAATATCCATGAAATTATTTTCATGCAAATAGTTTCTCGCGGAACGGTTCACTGCATAACGTAATTCAAGATTTTTCTTGATGGCATTTCTGCGCAAGTCAAGAAAACGATATTTCATACGCAGGTCATCACCGCCATCTGTATCATCCTGAATGGTAAAGGGAGGTACGGCTGATTTATTCAGAATAGTAAAGTTGCTGATATGAATTTCGATATCACCGGTAGGAATGTTGGGATTCTTATTACTTCTTTCTGCAACAGTACCGATGGCCTGTAATACAAACTCACGTCCCAATGGCTGGGCATCCAATGCAGCATTCAATTCTTCACCAAATAATAACTGTGTAATACCATAACGATCACGAAGATCAACGAATGTAATGGCACCGAATTTACGAACGGTCTGTACCCAGCCGGCAAGGGTTACATTTTTACCTGCATCACTGGCTCTTAACTCTCCACAAGTGTGTGTACGAAACATAGATGATTCTTTGAGGTTGATTGCTTGGTGGGGGAAATTGATGGTTCATAGCCCATAGTCCATGTACTATCGTACTTCCTCCCAAGGGCGGCAAATATACTCCAAAAGCTGCAAGCATCTGAACGAGATGGGCTTGAAAAACAGCCGTTTTATCTCATCTTTGCTGCATGCAAGCAAACAGATCACGGAAAGCACATCGTTTGGCGGTGGCTGTTTTCTTTTTTATGGCGGGTTTATGTTTTGCCAGCTGGGCAAGCCGGATACCGGATATCAAGCTGAAGCTTGGATTGAGTGATGCTGGTTTGGGGGCTGTTTTACTCGCACTTCCATCGGGCTTGATGCTGAGCCTGCCATTATCGGGTTGGGCCGTTACCCGTTTCAGTAGTAAAACCATGGTAACCATTGCTGCGGTAGGTTATCCTTTGATATTGATCCTGATAGGTGCCGTAACGGCTACCTGGCAACTGGCTGGGGTACTTTTCTTCTTTGGCATTTTTGGTAACCTCTATAATATTTCCGCCAATACACAGGCAGTAGGGGTGGAATCGCTTTACCAGCGATCGATTATGGCTACTTTTCATGGTATCTGGAGTCTGGCAGGTTTTTCGGGAGCAGCCATCGGTACATTTTTGATAGCGCAGGGGATAGCACCGATGCATCATTTTTTATTGATCTGTATTATTTCACTCATCGTTGTATTACTGGCACAGGGTTATATTCTCCCCAACGATTCACAACCGGAAAATAAGCAACCCCTTTTTGCTAAACCGGATGCTACCATATTAAAGCTTGGACTGATTGCTTTTGGATGCCTTGTTTGTGAGGGAACCATGTTCGACTGGAGTGGTGTATATTTTCAGAAAGTAGTGGAAGCGCCTAAGGAAATGGTAACACTGGGTTATACTGTTTTCATGGCCACCATGGCCACTGGAAGATTTTTGGGTGACAGACTCGTTACAAGGTTTGGTATCCAGCGGATGTTGCAGGCCAGTGGCATTATCATCAGTAGTGGATTGGCGATTGCTGTATTGTTTCCCACCATTGTTTCGGCAACGATGGGTTTCTTTCTTGTCGGGCTTGGTGTTTCATCTGTTGTGCCACTTGTGTACAGTGCAGCCGGTAAATCGAAAACCATGTCGCCCGGAGTAGCATTGGCGGCGGTATCTACTATTGGATTTTTAGGCTTTTTGATTGGTCCACCGCTTATTGGATTTATTGCGGAGTTATCAGGTCTGCGATGGTCCTTTACCATCATTGCCATGATCGGGTTTTCTACTACCATTATGGCCACCCTCATGAAATGGGAGCGTTGATCTAATTTGTAAATAACTCCATTTTAACTCTCGTTCTCCCTTTCTCACTGTTAATGCATTTTACAAATTTGATATAACTATTTCCGAGGGTGTTTAGCAGGGAGAAAGGAAGAAGGGAAGGTTTCGCAGAGTCGTTAAATAAAATATAAAAGGAGCCAAACAGGTACTGAAAATCATTTCTGGTAAAAGAATTGGATTACAGAAGATGTAAACAGTTCATAACCCTGAAAATGATTTTGTATGAAAAAACTGCTACTCTTTACCACACTGATTATTATCCTCACCAGTTGCTCCAAGTCGGTCATCGATATAAGTCCGCGATCCATTGCCGGAACATGGGTGGTATCCGATGCTGCCCGCAGTGATGGATATGGATGGCAATATTTCCGTTCGGGACTGGAAGATGGTGTATTCGATTTCTACAACAATGGTAGTGCTGAATACGATGACGGATATAACCTGATGAGAGGCTCATGGCGTATCAGAACCGTTATTGGCGGTTATTACGACCAGTATGGTAACTACTACGACCGTGCACACGATGTATGGGAAGTAAATGTGTACGACAATTATACCGGTGCTTCTGTTGATATGTATTTTGATGATATTGCTGTGTATAATAATCGTATCGTAGCTACCAATTATAACGGTAACTATATAACACGTTACACATTCAGAAGACTGTAAACTAATCTGCGAATCAGCGGCTAACAGTAAGCCGCAGATTCGCAGATTGTATTGGCTAAGGAGGGATGGTTTTCATCTTTTAATTACTTGGGTTATTTTCTCACAAGGTTGTTGAGCGAAAACGACACCACATTTTTTTTGATTGATAATGTTTGTCGTTTGGGTTGTTTTTGGTTGCCAAGACAGAGTAACAATACTGCCGCTCCGGCAATCGCCACTGCAAATGGTTTCATGTTTATAGAATGATGCTGTTTTGAAAATGGTATACGACTTCCCCCTACCGTCGCTGACGGCACCATTGGGTACTGATATTGGGGTATAAGAAATAGCTGCAGCTACTGCTTACATCACATTCATCAGTGTTCTTTTCCGGAAATGGTGAACGGGAAGAAATTTAGTTGATGCGAACTTCTGGTGGTTTCACGCGCTGACGGAAACGGGCAAACAGAAATTCAGTGTGGTGGTTCATATTACATGGGAGCGAGGCTCCATTTACTTTGATTGCATAAAGGTATAAGGGCGGAAAACACCACTGTATAAAAACAGGGACAAGCGGGACTTGCGCCAATACAAGCGGTAAAGTACCTGTGATGAATGGTAATATAAGTGCGTCGGCGGCAAAATAGCTTGTTCAGCGGCTCATTTGCTACATTGTTTCATTTTCTTCCTTATGCCAGGGTCGCCAGATCAGGTAGTAGAATCCTAATATCAGTACACCCATACTAAAAGGAATTAAAGCCAGGTGTTTGAAGGTATATGTTCCCCATACCATTCTATCAGCAAATCCTAAGAACTCACTCACCATCCAGTAAGAATTGGCACTGATCCATACCGCAATCGCAATATTGTGGCAGAGTTCCGACATCATTTTTCTCGTTCGCCAACTGATCACCAATGCAATGGTAAGTGTGGGTACAATCATTGTGATACCGAGTATCTTAAAACCTAAACACCATGCGATGTCTTTAAAGAGCCAGAAAACAATATGCAGGTTTTCCATTTTCCGGTATTTCAACGGAATACTGTAGTGTTGCTTGGGTGAGTTTGACATGTAAGCAGTTCTGGTAATTGGCAAATAACTGCAATATTAATTTTTTTCGGTTTTCAGCGACTTAAAATTCTGCTGAAACGGCGTACATCGGCGGCGGGCATGATATCCTTTTGATGTACAAGTGATGCGGTAAACTGCTGTGCAAAGTAGGGAGCCAGTGAACAGCCCTTTGTTCCCATGCCATTGAAGAGACCAACTGCATGCTGTACCGGGTGCATACCTACAAATGGTCGTCTTTCCATATTGGCTGGTCTTTCAGCAGCGATATGATCAATGATGCTGAAAGGAAGTTTTAACCAGTGTTGTAAATGCGTTGCTACTTTTTGTCTGAAATCGGCAGAAGGATTGGTGTCGGTAAAGTTCCATTCGTAAGTAGAACCGATCCACCAAAGATGGTCTTTCCAGGGAACCAGGTTGATGCCCTGTTTATAAATATTAGTAGCAGGTAAGTTTTTGATTTCTGCAATGATGGCCTGTCCCTTATTGGGTGCATAAGGTAACAAATGAAAATATGGATTTTGTAATCCGGCTGCCCCTTCACAACAAATAATGGCCGAAGCATGAATGCCCGCATAGCTTACTCCTGTTTCAGTAATACTACAGTCATTCCAGTTAAAACTTTGTTCAAGCAAAGCATTGGCTGATCGTAACTCGGAGCGCCAGCGTTCCAGCAATGTATGCAGATCGATAAGCCAGCATGGGTTGATTTCTCCCACACCAAAATCAAAGTTGAAATACTGTTCTAATCCTTCCGTATGTTCCGGTACACGCAGGTATGCTGTTTCTTCCGGCAACCTTTCTTTGAAAGCCAGCATCATTTGTGGAGTAGGATGGAAGTCGAGGATATTGCATTGGCGGATCAATGAAACACCCAGTTCTTTTTCCAGTTGCCGGTAAGCCTGCACGGCGAATGGCATAATGGTATCAATTTCCCAGGTACGAACAATTCTTCTGCCTGTAACCGGATTAATCACACCACTCGCTACTTTGGATGCAGTATAAGGTTTTGATTCATCCACCACCATCACTGTCTTCCCCGCACGCATCAGGTTCCAGCTTAACATGGTACCGCAGATGCCCTGGCCGATGATGAGATAATCAAGATTCATGATGTCTGATGTCTGATGTCTGATGTCTGATGTCTGATGTCTGATGTCTGATGTCTGATGTCTGATGTCTGATGTCTGATGTCTG
>NZ_JBIQXS010000001.1:0-51322 GCF_058231085.1 Sediminibacterium sp. FW305-C-49 | reverse complement strand
CTGACATTTTGGATTTGCAAGTTAGCACTTTCCCTATATCTATATCAGACATCAGAGATCCTACATCCCACATCACTCCTCCACTCTGATCTTCATTCCTCCGGAGTTTGCTACAAATTCCGGTGCATACATACATTGTATACTAGCATTACCTGTAGAGAACACACCGGTATGGGTAATGAATACAGGATAATCAAACACATAAGTGCCTTTTCTGAGCTGACTGATAAAGAAATTGGTACTGGCATCTTTGGTGCTTTCATAATAGCCCAGTCCATCCTGCCATCTATATCCACTCAATACATTCACCGGCTCCATGGTGGAAGCCCTGGTGTCTTTGAGATGGAGGTATTCCATTTCACGATCGCTTTTGAGCGTTAAACGGATTACTACTTTGTCGCCGGGTTTCAGCACATTGTTTTCGCTAATGGGTTCCAGCACTTTACCGGTATTGCTGTTACGTTCAATGAATAATTGTTTGCTGATGGATAAAGGTGTGGCCGAAGGAGTAATCTTATCCATGTCTTCAAAATATTGCCAGTAAATACTGCCCCATGATGGACTTTGCACTTTCTCTATTCCTTTTGTTTGTACAGTTACGGTAATATTCCCCATGGCTGGTTGTACAAACCTGCCCTCTATTCTTTGCTGGAAATAACCTGTTCCTGCTTCAGTTTTACGATCCTGATTGCTATAACTGTTGTTGCCAAGTTGAATCCTGATATTTTTTTCTGTGTGCAAGAGATCTGAACCAGTCATGAGCAATGCATAACAGGCTTCGGCGGTGGCCATTGTTGTTTTCCAGTTGTTGCTTTGTTTATTGAGTAATAACCAGTTTCTCGCTTCATCAATCGATTTGTTTCCTTCAAACATGGGTTGTCCTTGTTGAAGTTCCTGTAAAAACTGCATCATGGTGGCCTGGTGTTCTATGGGTGTCTGGTACCATGAATAGCTGTACCGGTCTTTCCAATACAAAGTTGACTTTCCATCATCTCTTACTGCATTTTCAAGGATGGCGCTGCGCAGGTTTACGTTTACATAGCGAATTTCATTGTTACGGTAGTATACCAATCCTAGCAATGCACGATGGTAAATAGATTGTTGCTGTATCTGCAACTTACCCCGGTTGTAAAAAAAGTTATAGGCTTCTGCATATTTAGGTAAAGCAATATCTCTGTAGAAACTGCGCATGTAGAGATACTGGATATGTGTACCCGAAATAAGGGTACGTGTCGTATCGAGTTTTGATTTTTTCCAGTACTGGTATTCTTTATTGATGGCTTCATCAAGGAATGCGACAGATTTTTCAATCAAAGACTTGAGGCGAATGGCTACATCTGGTGTAAGTGCACCTATTCTTTTCAGTTTGCCAAGGCCGGTGATTACGTAGTTTGTCATATAACGATCGGCATAACCACCCTTGAACCAACTGAAACTTCCATCAGGCAATTGCATGTCCTGGAGTTTTTGTACCAGCTGATCGGTCTGCTGACTTAATCGGAATACATCAAATAACATGGCAATGTTTTTTTGTTGTTCTTCTTCACTCTGTGCAGCAAATACCCAGGGGGTTTCTTCCAGCATAATTTGTTTGAGTGATTCGTTCAACCGCAATTTGCTTTTGGCAGTAGCTGTATCTTTTAACCAGGATTCAAATACTTTTCTGATTTTCGGATCCCTGTTTACAATATAATTACCCAATGTATTTGCGTAAAAACGGTTAAAAGTCTGTTCCACACATTCATAGGGATATTCCATCAGATAGGGTAGGGCACGTATGGCTTCCCAGATGGGATTGCTTGTATAATTGATGGTGATGGCTTCATGTGTTAAACTCTGACTGCTGGTCTGTATCAGTTTTTCAAAACGGAAAGACTGTGTGGTATCTCTTGTGATCAGTATGGGCAGGCTTTCTGTAACCAGTTGTCGGTTTGTTAGTACCGGAATTGCATTTTCTTCTCCGTCACTATAATTATCGGCCCTGGCTGTAAGCCGCCAGGTAAGCGTTTTATTGAAACTGAATGGAACCTGTACGGGGAATTTAATGGCGGTGCTTTGTCCGGCTGCAGCCGTAAAATACTGTACAGGGAATACATTCTGAAACCATCCATCTACTGAAGTACCTGTAGCAGCATCCACCAGTTCGAGTGTAACCTGACCGGATAATTCTTTCTCACTAAGGTTTGAAATCTTGGCACTCAGTTCCATTTTGTCGCCTTCCCTGATAAAACGTGGAGCATTGGCCTGTACCATCAGTGTTTTTTGGGTGATGATATTAGTACTATTGCTTCCAAAAGCAAGGTCTTTTGTATGTGCAAGGCTCATCCATTTCCATCTCGTTAATGCATCGGGCATGGTAAAGCTGAAACTGTAATTGCCTGCAGTATCTGCATACAGGTGCGGAAAGAAGAAAGCGGTTTCATTGAAATTTTTGCGGATGGTAACAGGAGAAGCATTCTCTGAAGTTGTGATCAGAATGGCTCCATTGGCGCCTGCGGCTCCATATTTGGCTACTGCTTCTTCTCTGGATAAAATTGTTGATGATAAAATTTTATCCGGGCTAATATTGGGCGCACCTGCTATTATTTTTCCATTAACCACATACAATAGACCAGGCGTGTTTAAACTGGAATTACCTCTGATGGAAACATTCGTCATTCTGTCTGTATCATTCATAACTCCCCCAGCTTGTACAACAGCACCTACGGGCACGGGAGCAGCCATGCTTTTGCTCAATTCAGCGGAAACAGATGACCGTGCAACTGCTCTTTTATTATACTCGCCTTCTACTCTGCCGGTTTGAAAATTATACTCAACCACATTCTCCAGCATTTTCTCTACATGCTTTTTCAGTTTATCAGAAATACCTGCGCCTGCATAAGTAATCCAGTTCCTGATATTTCTTTCATAGAGATCATAATAACTTTCTGCTAGGCGATCATATGTGTCAAAAATTTCAGGCAGGTAATCCCATGCAATAATTGGATTATCATAAGCAGCTACACTGGTGAAATTTCTTCCTGCAGTAAAACCATTGGTCAGGTAATGAATGGGCCATAATGATGGGGCATTCAACTGATGGTTTTTGAACTGGTCAAGTGAAGCATCATACATCGTTGTAAGCAGTTCTGATGCCACCTGTTCATTTTTTTGTCCCTTCACCTGTACGGTCCAGGTTTCTTTACTGCCGGGTTCTGTTTTATTTCTATAACTGCTGTATTGAACTGTTAACTGTTTATTGGTCCAGGGAACTTCTATCCTTGTTTGATAACTATATAATCTGTTGTGTAAAACATAAGCTTCTGCTACGGCAAAACCTCCTCTGTCTGCTTCTTCAGCGATAAAACGATTATTTGTAAGTCCGTTTACTCTTTGCTCATAGTGAATGGTAGCTTTCTTATTTTTCCGCTCTGTTTTTTGAATCACAAAGAGGTCTTTTGCATCTGTACCACTGATATAACTGGCAGTATCACCTGGTTCAACTGTTGTTTTCTGATTGAGGTTTAACTGATAAGTTATATAAGGCAATTGGGCCAACTGGCTATTGAATACAGTTGTGTATTGGAAGGCTTTGAGTTCTTTACCATCTTTATCTGTAGTACTTGCTTCTATTTTATACTGACCCGCCGGAAGCGGCTGATTCAATGCCAATGCAGTTATTGTTTTGGTATTGATCGATGTTTCCAGTACCAGCTTTTGAACAGACCATTCTGTTATCTCCGTTTCAGATGCATATTCATCATGGGGAAACAATGCTGTAAATTCCTTTTCACTCATCAGGAACTGATCCGGTTTTTCCCAAAGCCTTTTACGGATAAGTCTTTCAGGTGCTCGTAAAGCATATATTTTTATCGATACAGCAGCCGGTTCTGGTTCATTACTAAGGTTGGTGGTTTTGATGCCGATCTCTTTCAGGTTCCTGCTGTCTGTTAGCTTCGGACTTTCTATGCTAAGTTGTAATGACTGATAGCCAATATTGATTTCAGAACTGGCAGTTCTGGTTTCTCCATTTGCATCTGTAACAGTGGCATTGATGGTGAAAGTAAAAAGGGTATTGGCATTTTCTTCTTTTGTAATGTCGTCAGCATTTGCTTTAAAACGAATGTTGAAATTGCCGGCTGCATCTGTTGTTATATTACCATTACCGATTTCACGGCTATTGTCTGTTCTTGAAGGCCCTCTGCGATACCAGGGATAGATGGTTCTTGTATAACGAGTAATATTGTACACCACTTTGGCTCCATCAATGGTATTACCTGCAAAAGCTTTAGCATTCCCTGTAAGGGTTATACTGTCGTTTAGGCGATAACTACCTTTGGGTTGTTCGAGTGAAACAGCATAGGTAGGACGTTTATATTCTTCTACCGAAAAATAAGAAGCTCCATTTTTTATACTGTTGGTATAAATACTGAAATAGCCAGTTAAAACTTTTGCAGGTAACTGAAATTTTCCACTGAATGAACCAAATTCATTTACTACATAGGGTAGGGAATCAATTCTCTTTCTGTTTACATCCTGTAAAATTACCCAGCCCGAATCTTTCGAAATTAATTTACTGGTTTTGTTTCCATAAGAACGTGTTACGCCTATTCCTTTGAAATACACTGTTTGTCCGGGTCTGTAAATGGATCTGTCAGTAAAAAAGAAAACCTGTCTGGCATCTTTTTCATACCTGATTTGTTGCTCCATATCCGGTTCGATGCTTTCTTCATTTGATACAGAATTTAAATATTCATATTCCCCTTGCTGAAACCTGAGCTGATCATTTTTTGTTTCAAAAAAATAACGGAACAAACCACTGTTGTTTTTTTCTGTGAAACTGAAATATCCGTTTTTATCTGTTGTGGGTTTACTGACAGTCTGGTATTCATTTTTGCGGGTAACAGTATTGTATGTCTGACGTTGTATGGTAACCTGCACATTCGGTAATGGTTTGCCGGTTTCCCTGTGTACAACAAAAAAATCGGAGCCATTTTTTATGTAACTGATATTGGATACAATGAAGGGTAAATACCTGAGATGGCTAAGGCTGTCATGAAAAGACAAATCATTTGAACTAAGCAACGCATAATTACCTGCAGCTAAGCCAGGTAAAGCTATTTCTGTGGCGTGTAATTGGTGATCATTTGTTTTAGGTAAAGCAATCGGCAATGTTTTAACAGGTTTTGACCGGGTAATTTTTTTCCAGAAATTGTTTTCCCAAACCTGTTCTGTAGGTATCTCTTTATCATCCAAACGAAGGATACGGATATAGATACTATCTACATTTCTGAAATCGAGCTTTGCCCTGAATGGCTGATTAATAATATTCACCTGTTCTGTTTTCAGCATCATCTGTTTCTGCTGAATCTGCGATAGCTGGTTCTTCAGTTTTTTTACAGCATGAAACGAGCTGTCAAAGCTGCCAAGGGCTGTCTCAATTATTTTTTTGGCAGTTACATAGGCATAACGGTGCGTGGTATCTGCGAATGGGCTATAAGTATAGGCCCGGTTAATGTACAACTGGGCTAGTTGTGACCAGACTTCAGCGGTAAGTGAATGAGAAGGATATTGCTCTGTTAACAAGCGAAGTGCTGCTTCATACTTTTCTTCCTTTTTTATAAACGAAGCCTGCGAATACACCCAGTTAATTCTTTCCAGATCTAAAAAGAGAAGAAAATTTTTGTCTTTATCGGTGTTGTGATGCGTTAAGATTTTTTTATACAGCATCAGGGTGTTCCAGATATGAGAACTGCTGTCTGTGGTTTGAAAATGAGTCTGAATAAAATCGGGTAATGACCCCAGCGATTTTTCATTGGTAAGTGTGAAAGCCTCTACGGGCTTGCTGGTATAAGTATGCCCTGATTTAAAATATTCAATGGCCTCACGCATCGCTAGATCGTATAAGCTGGTATTGGGGTATCTTTTACTACCTTTTATCAGTACTGCATCAAATTGTTGAATATTGACAGACTGTAATAATTTTTCATGGCTCAGTACATCCAGATACAATGATGAAATTTTGTGATAAAAATCATCCATCGACCAGTTGTCTACTTCTTTTCCGGCACTGGTAGTTGCTTTTTTTCTGCTGTAAATCTGCCAGCGATAATCGTTGAAGTAGTCACTGATTTTTTTAGCCAGTAATAATTGAAGTAATTGCTGAACGACAGGTTCTTTTACAGCTAAAATTTCTTTTGACAGATCATCAATGATTTCTTTTTTTCCTTTTTCCGTAATGGTATTTTCAATAGTATACCGATAGATCAGTGCTTTTATTTTTTGTACGGGTAAATTTCTCTGCACAGCTTTCTGGTATAATTCATTCACCTTTATGAGGGCAGTTTTACTCTGTCCACGTTCAGCGATCAATGTATCAATGGTAAACCATTCTCTGAGGAAGCTGGTATCGGGCTGTTGAGAATAGACAGTAAAACAAAATGAACAAATAAGCAAGGAAAGAAAGAACCTGAATCTCATGTATGAAAATTTAAGTAGGAAAATACGTTCTATTTATTAGGGATGCAAACATCATTCATATTCATACGTTTAAGAATGGATTAACAAAAGTTTAGTAGGCAATCCATCCAAAAAACGAAAGCTTGCGGCTTTCGCCACAAGCTTTACCCCCAATTTGTAGTTGTTTGAATACTCCTTCGAGTCTTTCTTAACAGTATGCAATTTGCGATCTTATCATCATAATGCCTATACCACAAACTCGGTATTTTGGACTGGTAATGATAAGGTAACAAATGAATCAAGAGACAAGTATTAAGTGACTGCAATAAAAAAGCCTGCATTGTTTAGATGCAGGCTTGATGGGATATCCTGTTATTTTATTTTTTGAGGGCAGCGGCCATGGTCTTGCCGATATCGGCAGGACTAGCTACTACATCAATGCCACATTCTGCCATAATCTTCATTTTGGCTTCGGCAGTATCATCGGCACCGCCAATAATGGCTCCTGCATGACCCATGCGACGACCCGGAGGTGCGGTTTGTCCGGCAATAAAACCTACCACCGGTTTTGTTTTATTGTCTTTGATCCAGCGGGCAGCTTCTGCTTCCATGCTACCACCAATTTCACCAATCATGATGATGCCATCGGTTTCAGGATCGTTCATCAGTAATTCTACGGCTTCTTTGGTAGGTGTTCCGATAATAGGATCGCCACCAATGCCGATAGCAGTACTGATACCCAGTCCGGCTTTTACCACCTGATCGGCTGCCTCATAAGTAAGTGTACCACTTTTCGAAACGATACCAATACGACCGGTTTTAAAGATAAATCCGGGCATGATACCCACTTTTGCTTCACCGGCAGTAATTACACCCGGGCAGTTAGGGCCAATAAGGCGCGTTGGTTTACCCAGCATATAATTCTTCACTTTCACCATATCCTGCACAGGAATACCTTCGGTGATACATACGATCAGGCCAATACCTGCATCTGTTGCTTCCATAATGGCATCTGCTGCAAAAGCCGGAGGTACAAATATGATACTCACATTGGCACCTGCTGTTTTTACTGCATCGGCTACAGTATTGAATACAGGACGGTCGAGATGCGTGCTGCCACCTTTGCCGGGTGTAACACCACCAACCACATTGGTGCCATATTCAATCATCTGTGTAGCGTGGAATGTGCCTTCTGTTCCGGTAAACCCCTGAACAATGATCTTCGAATTTTTATTCACTAATACTGCCATGGTAATGGATTCTTGTATGTTGAAATTTGGCGCAAAAATAGGAGAAAATGAACGGATACGGGCCAATGATCCAAAGTTTGTTCATTCAGCCCCAGAATATCAGCGCCCGGAAGAGAAAAAGGAAGAATACTCAAAATTAAGACTGGCCCAATAACTCTGCCAATCTGCTTTAGGGTCGCCGTTTAGCCGCTCCATATAAACGGTACTTACCATAAACGGCCCCGAATACCTTTTTACACTGATGATTCCCCGGTTATTGGTCTGGTATTCTTTCATTTGTATTTTGCTTTTTTCATCGCGGAACCAGGTTTTTATCAGCCAGTTGGCCAGCGGTTTACCTTTAAACAAAACCCTGAATTTTACTATCGGAAGAGAACCCTGGGGGTCCATACCCGGTGAAGCATAAGGATTTTCCAATGGAATAATATCCAATGGGAGATGGGTAGGTGCAGTACAGGCATTGGTTCTTTCATTTCCTACCTGTATAATTGTTTTCACCGATCGCTGGTAATATTCTTTCCCGGTCTTATCATGCTCGCCATTTTTGAGCCGGTACTGAATAGCCTTTTGAAGACCATCTTCTTTGAGATATTCATTAAACTTATCCGCTTCGAGTTCAATATGGGAGTTGGTGCTGTTAAAAACAACCATATGTGTTCCTTCGGTTTGTAAAGGCAGTCTGATAGAATCTCCCTTGTTCATCGATAGCCTGTCAGACAGGTCAGTCATATTACCACTAGGAAGGTAGTGGGAAAGTACTTTTATTTTTTCTTTGTTACCACTCCAGTTCTCACCTGTAAAATTTTCACCTACATGAAAACGGATCGAGGCAATATCGCGGATGGTATAAAAATATTTATCGGGTGACAGCCAGAATTCATGTGCTGTAAGTAAAGTAGAAGAAACAAGAAACAAGATAACAAGTAACTTTTTTTTCATTACCGGAAATTACCGAAATGAAGCCAGAATAAAGCTGTTTATCAGAAAATTGTTAGCCACAGATTCGCAGATTAGTGAATAATAATCTGCGAATCTGTGGCTATAACAATTCAGCCAAAATGTAGTCTATAGTTTGTAAAATAACCGGCTGTCGTTACCAATCGCGCTGGTTACTCTCAGGAAATAAGGACCGGTTTTTAATTCAACAGCCGGTATTTCAATGAAATTATTACCTGAGAGCAGTCCTTTTTTGGTTTTCCATTTGATGGTGCCATAAATATCATAGATACCAATCTCTACTTCAATACCCATTTTGGTCCAGATAGTGGTTACAAAACGCGATACAACAGGGTTTGGATTGATCTGTATGATCTTAATGCGCTGGCTGATAGGATCATTCGCTGTACTGTCTTTTATGTCAAATACTTTACAGATTTCACTCTTACAACCTGCGGCAGTTTTTATCTGGAGACATACGGTATAAATACCTTTCTGACGATATTCTTTCTCAGGGGCCACTACATTACCGCTCAATTCAGTGCCATCACCAAATTTCCATTTACGTTCTATGATACTGTCGCCCTGGATGGCCATTGAGGTACTACTATTGAACCTCATTTTCTTTTGTGCCAGACGTTCATCCGTAAAACGGGCTGTACACTGATTATTCGCCGGCTGAAACTGAACCGTTGCACAATATTTACTCTCGCATCCTTTGCTTGTTTTAATCACCAGACAAACATTGTACACTCCTGCTTTCTGGTATTGATAATATGGATCTTTTCTGTTGCCTGTTAACGGAGCAGAACTATCTCCAAAATACCATGTTCTGCTGATGATACTGTCGCCCTGTGGCACCACAGAAGCCAGGCTGTTGAACTGTATTACCTGTTCTTTTCTTGTAAAACTGAATACTGATTTGCAGTACAGGGGTGGATTAGAAATGGTAGAGTCTTTTACCACAATGCTGCTGCAATACAAAGCTTCGCAGCCTTTGGCAGATTTTATTTTAAGACAGACCGTATAAGTACCAGTGTCTTTAAAAGTTTTTAAAGGATTTATTTCATTGCCATCCATTGTGCTGCCATCACCAAATATCCAGATGCGCTGTTGAATGGTATCGCCACTGGATGCAAGGCTTTTGCTGCTGTTAAAACGAAATGTACGGGTAGCTGTTCTTTCAACAGCATAAATAGCTGTGCAATTGAGCGGCTCTGTAATTTCAACGATAGCACAATATTTACTTTCGCAGCCCCTGGCTGTTTTGGTATACAGACATACCTGGTATTTTCCGGCACGGGCATATTGATATACCAGTTCTTTTGTTTTTGTATCCATTACAGCACCATCGCCCAATACCCAACTGTACTTGATGATGCTGTCATTGTTCATCACTTCACTATTACTTGTCAATATCACTTTTCTTCCCTCTGCTCTTGCAGTAAATTTGGCTTTACAAACTACAGGAGGAATGTTTGATGAATCGCGAACAATAACGGTAATACAGGTTTTGCTTTCACAGCCTCTTTGTGTTTTAATGAGGAGGCAAGCATTATAAACACCTGTGTCTTTGAATTCCTTTAATGGACTGATTTCTTTGCCTTCAAGAACGGAGCCATCCCCAAACATCCATTTCCTGAGTATGATGCTGTCACCAGCAGGAACAATGCTGTTTTTTGAACTGAAGCGGAATGTTTTCCCCTGTAGTTTCTCGTAAGAAAAAACGGCTTTGCATGAAACAGGCTGAACAATTGAATCGCGGACTACAATATTCAAACACACTTTGCTTTCACAGCCATTTTTTGTTTTGATGAGTAAGCAAACATTATACACACCCGTGTCCTTGAATTCTTTCAACGGACTGATTTCTTTGCCTTCGAGAACGGAGCCGTCTCCAAACATCCATTTTCTGAGGATAATACTGTCACCGGTAGGAACGATGCTGTTTTTAGAAGTAAAACGGAATGTTCTTCCCTGTAATCTTTCAAATGAAAATTCAGCTTTGCAGGTAGCTGGTGAAGTGCCGGGTGTGCAGAGTGTAAAATGACTCTCTGCATAATTACTGCTATTGTTGATGTTGGGATAATTGATCAACAGTTTCCCATCGCAATTCTCTACGCTCACTTTTATTTTAGTGATGTTGTAGTTGCAGGTGATGGTATCAATATAATATCCATTCGGATTTGTTTTCACCGTTTTATACTGGTAGCAGGCATTGCTGGTAGTGCTGTCTAGTGAAATGGTTACGACTTTATTTGCTACGGGCTGACCATTGCTATATTTCACGGTGCCTTTTACAATAATGGTATTTGCTAAGCTGCCAATGGGAAGTAGCATCAATAAGATGCGGCAAGCAAATCGTGTAAAATTATCCATAGGTTTATTTTTTGCTCTTTTTAACAGATACCTGATTTTTATATGCCGTTGTCCAGACCTTATATTTTTTTTCACATCTCTACTGTTGAACTATAAAAAATCAGTAAAGGACTCAACGTTAACTCCCTTTCTCCTCTTCTCTTTGTAAAAAAAACTTCAACAACGAACGATACCCGCTTTTTGGAATAGGGTTAACAGGGAGAAGGGGAGAATAAGAGGTGAGCAGAGTCATTTATCGAACAGAAGTTTTCGAAGGCAAGAGGATAAAAAACCTGCTATCAACCCTCTACCATCCCCAAATCCCCCCAATTCCCTACTTTTGCGCCAGAAATAAAGTTTATATGGCAACTACATCAGACATCAGCCGTGGTATGATTTTAAAACTCGACGGCAGTTTATATTCAGTGGTAGAGTTTGGCGAGAACAAAACCGCAAGAGCTGCGGCCAAAGTTTGGGCCAAGCTGAAAGGGGTGGACAATAAGCGTTCCATCGAAAAAACATGGAATAGTGGTGAATCCATTTTCCCGGTACGTGTGGAAAAGAAAGCTTTCCAGTTTCTGTACAAAGATGAAAGCGGGTATAACCTGATGAATAACGAGACTTTTGAACAGATTGCGCTGGCAGAAGAAATGATTGATGCACCCCAGTTCCTGAAAGATGGTTCTGAGGTATTTGTTTTCATCAATACTGAAACTGAACAGCCAATTGGTGCAGAATTACCGGAAAAGATCGTGGTAAAAATTACCTATTGTGAGCCTGGATTACGTGGCGATACCGCTACCCGCGCCCTCAAAGCAGCTACTGTGGAAACCGGTGCTACTGTAATGGTACCCCTGTTTGTGGAAGATGGGGAACTGATCCGTGTAAACACCAAGTCGGGTGATTATGTAGAACGCGTTAAAGAATAAATGAATCTGTACGTATAAAAAAGGGCATCTTCGGATGCCTTTTTTGGTCAATGGTCAATGTGAATAAGGGTAGCTTCTTCTTCACCATTGACCATTCACCATTCATCTCCGGCTCCGGCCAAAAAAATCAAAAAATCCCCTGTTTTTATCAAAAAAAGGCTATTTTGCCCCCCAATTTGACCGAAACTTACCAGTTTTACCCCAAAAATTGCCATTATGGATTTAAAGCAAATTCACGAGTTGATTAAGATCATCAATAAGAGTAATATTGGTGAAATCAGTATAGAAGACAAAGATGGTAAGGTGACCATCAAACAGAAAGAAGAACCAGTAGTAACAGTAGCGGCACCTGCTCCCCAGGTATTCCATACCGCTCCAGCCCCTGCTCCTCAGGCAACCGCAGCTACTCCGGCAGCTCCCGCAGCACCTGCTGCTCCAGCCCCTAAAGCAGATAACCTTATTACCATAAAAAGCCCGATGATCGGTACTTTCTACCGCAGACCATCACCAGATAAACCGATGCTGGCAGATGTAGGTACTGAAATAGCTCCCGGCAAAGTGGTATGTATTATTGAAGCGATGAAGCTTTTCAATGAAATTGAAAGTGAAATAAGCGGAACCATCGTAAAAGTGTTGGTAGACGATGCCAGCCCTGTAGAATACGATCAGCCGTTGTTTTTGGTAGAACCTAAATAATTTGAAAATGGCAGAATTTGAAAATTTGAAAATTGGGTAGCTCCATCTTCTGAATTTTCAAATTTATCTACATGCCATTATTTTCAAATTAGCACATTTTCAAATTTTCAAATTTATCTGATGTTCAAGAAAATACTGATTGCCAACAGGGGAGAGATCGCTTTACGTGTGATCCGCACCTGTCGTGAGATGGGCATTAAAACCGTTGCGGTGTATTCAACCGCGGATAAGGACAGTTTGCATGTAAAATTTGCAGATGAAGCCGTATGTATCGGTAAACCACAGAGTATAGATTCTTACCTGAATATTCCACATATCATGGCTGCGGCCGAAATTACCAATGCGGATGCGATTCATCCGGGTTATGGTTTTCTGGCCGAGAATGCAAGGTTTTCACAGATCTGTGCAGATCATGGTATCAAGTTTATTGGTCCCACACCCGAGATGATCAACAAGATGGGTGATAAGATCACTGCAAAAGACACCATGATCAAAGCTGGTGTACCCGTAGTACCCGGTGGTGAGGGCTTGCTGGAAAGTGTAGAAGAAGCCAAAGTATTGGCAAAAGAAATTGGTTACCCGGTCATTCTTAAAGCTACTGCAGGTGGTGGTGGTAAAGGAATGCGTGTGGTATTTGAAGAAAGTGAAATTGAAAAAGCTTATACCACTGCTCGTACAGAAGCGGCAGCCGCATTTAAGAATGATGGTGTATACATGGAGAAATTTGTGGAAGAGCCACGTCACATTGAGATACAGGTAGCAGGCGACCAGTATGGTACTGTATGTCATATGAGTGAGCGTGATTGTTCTATTCAGCGTCGTCACCAGAAACTGGTAGAAGAATCACCTTCTCCATTTATGACACCTGAACTGCGTAAGAAAATGGGTGAAGCAGCCTGTAAAGCTGCTGCTGCCATTAATTATGAAAGCGTGGGTACCATTGAATTCCTGGTAGACAAGCACCGCAATTTCTACTTTATGGAAATGAATACCCGTATCCAGGTAGAACATTGTGTTACAGAAGAAGTCATCAATTTCGATCTGATCAAAGAGCAGATCAAAATTGCGATGGGAGAAAAAATAAGTGGCCGTAACTACGAACCACAAATGCATGCGATTGAATGTCGTATCAATGCAGAAGATCCATACAACGATTTCAGGCCATCACCAGGTAAAATCACGGTCTTACACACGCCCGGCGGACATGGCGTTCGTGTAGACAGTCATGTGTATGCAGGTTATGTGATTCCTCCTTATTATGATTCAATGATCGGTAAACTCATTACCATTGCGCAAACCCGTGAGGAAGCCATTGATACTATGTATCGTGCATTAAGCGAGTATGTGATTGAAGGTGTAAAAACGACCATTCCTTTCCACCTGCAACTGATGCAGAATGAAGATTTCAGGAAGGGTAATTTTACAACCAAGTTTCTCGAAACTTTTAAAATGAAATAATCGTTGACGATTAGCCAACTGATAAGGCCCGGACAATAAATAGTACCGGGCCTTATTTTTTATGCAATAAAAAAGCTGCACCAACTGGTACAGCTTCACATCGTTTCAGTTCTAATTATTTTCCACCACCGCCACCGCCTGGGCGATTTCTTCTCATTTCTGCATAAAACTCATTTACCGCTTTAATCTGATCGTCAGTTAAAGGAATAGCCTTCATTTTTTTTTCTCTTTCTTCGTTGGTTTCTTTCATTTTTTTAGCGCGGTCTTCTTCACTCAGGTCACGCAAACCACGATTTTGTTGCTGTGCCCAAAGCTGTATTTCCAGTACTTTATCGGCCTGGGCATCAGTCAGTTTGGTTTTCTCCATCAAACCCGGCTTAACACGCTGTTTCATCATTTCGAGCATCTGAGCAGGGTCCATTTGCTGACCACCGCCTGGTTGAGCCATCGCTACTGTCAGGGTGCAGCAAAAAGCAATGGTTAAAAGGGCAATTACTTTTTTCATGTCTTTTAGTTTAGTTTATAAGACAGAAAGTTAAGCTATTGGTTTATTTCGGAAAAATGAATATCGGTGAAAGCTGAATGGTCAATGGTGAATAATCTGCGGTTCTATTCACCATTGACCATTCAGCATTCACTAAAAAGCCCCATACCGGGAACGGTACAGGGCTATGATTGCTCAAGTCAAAAAGAACGATTTATCTTAAAAACAACATCTCACGGTATTTGGGAAGTGTCCATTTTTCGTCATCAACCAGGTGCTCCAGTTTGTCAACATGGTAGCGGATTTCATCGAAATAGGTTGATTTAATAGCCTCATATGAAATAGCTTTTTCACGGGTATCAGCGATATTATTGGCCACTTTGCGGGCTTCTACCATCAGGTTTACTTTATCGTGGATCACCTGGATATGTTCACTCACTTCTTTCAGGAGCGATAACTGGCTCTTATAAGCACTCTCACCTAAACCTGCGGCTTTTAAACCATTCACATTACTCAGCAGGTCGTTCTGGTAAGAAATGGCTGCCGGCAGAATATGGTTGATGGCGAGGTCGCCCATGATACGTGCTTCAATCTGTACTTTCTTGATATATTTTTCCAGTTCAATTTCATGACGGGCTTCCAGTTCGGTATGACTGTAAACGCCATTCGTTTCAAACAGTTTTTTGGCTTTTGCAGTCACCATCGCATCCAGTGCAACGGGTGTTGTTTTGAGGTTGGGTAAGCCGCGACGTTCAGCTTCTTTGTGCCACTCATCGCTATAGCCATCACCTTCAAATAAAACGTTTTTGCTTTCAACAATATATTTCTGGATGACCTGCATGATGGCGATTTCTTTTTTATCACCTTTCTCTATCAATGCATCCACATCGGCTTTGAATTTCTTCAGGGTATCGGCCATAATGGTATTCAGTACCGTCATAGAAATGGCGCAGTTGGCAGAAGAACCCACCGCACGGAATTCAAACTTATTACCGGTGAAGGCAAAAGGAGAAGTACGGTTACGATCGGTATTATCCAGCATCAGCTCGGGAATACTGCGGTGCAGATCGAGTTTCAGAATGGCTTCATCCTGCTCATCGAATTTGGTACTCACCCTTGTTTCAATATCAGACAATACTTTCGCCAGGTACTGGCCTACGAATACTGAAATGATCGCAGGAGGCGCTTCATTGGCACCCAGACGGTGGTCGTTGGGGGCAGAAGCAATCGCTGCACGCATAATATCTGCATAGTCATGAACCGCTTTAATGGTGTTGACAAAGAAGGTCAGGAACATCAGGTTGGTCTTCGGCGTTTTACCGGGAGCCAGCAGGTTTACACCTGTGTCAGTAGCCATGCTCCAGTTATTGTGTTTACCACTACCATTGATACCGGCAAATGGTTTCTCATGTAACAATACCACGAGCTTATGGCGTTTGGCCACGCGGCTCATTACATCCATTAATAGGGTATTGTGGTCAACGGCAATATTTACTTCTTCAAAAATGGGTGCACACTCAAACTGTGCAGGTGCCACTTCATTGTGACGTGTACGCAATGGAATACCCAGTTTATAAGCTTCCTGCTCATAATCTCTCATGAAAGCATACACACGCTCGGGGATGGAACCAAAATAATGGTCTTCCAGCTGTTGACCTTTTGCAGGCGAAGCGCCAAATACAGTACGACCGCATTGTACGAGATCGGGACGTGCAGTGGCCAGTGCCTCATCAATCACAAAATATTCCTGTTCCCAACCGAGGGTAGGGGTTACTTTGGTGACATTTTTGTCGAAGAAATTACATACTTCAACGGCTGATTTATTTAAGGCTTCCAGTGCTTTCAGCAAAGGAGCTTTATAGTCAAGAGATTCTCCTGTATAAGAAACGAAAATGGTAGGAATACATAAAGTTTTGCCCTGTCCGATTTCAATGATGAAAGCAGGGGAAGAAGGATCCCAGGCGGTATAACCACGTGCTTCAAAAGTGGCACGTAAACCACCACTGGGGAAAGAAGAAGCATCAGGTTCCTGTTGAATGAGTGCTGCACCATCAAATTCTTCGATGGCTGTACCATCACCTTTCAGGGTAAAGAAAGAGTCATGTTTTTCAGCAGTGGTACCGGTGAGGGGCTGAAACCAGTGCGTGTAGTGGGTAACACCCTTGCTTTCTGCCCAGGCACGAATACCGTTGGCAATCTGGTTGGCTACACTACGGTCGATTTTTTTACCACCACGAATGCTGGTAACCAGACTTTTATAGGCTTCGTCGCTCAGGAATTCACGGGCTGTTTTCAGGGTAAAAACATTGGTTCCGAAAATACCGGTGATCTTGGTACTGGCCGGAATGGAAGTCTCATTGTTGTTGATGCTGCTGATCGCATTAAAGCGTAAAGACATAGGGTAAGTTTTTTTGACGGCGTAAAAGTAAGGTTATTGTCGCCATAAATTCAATAATTATGAGGTCAAATGGCAAAAAAATGGACATTTTGTGGAAAAATATAAATATGTAATTTTTTATTATTTGTATCAGCCAGACCTTTTATTGCTATCTAAATATTTGAAAAACAAATAATTAACAGATAACCGACTTTATTTTTTTTAATTTCTGTAATCAAAGTCGCAGTTTAGCAACCTATAAATAAAAAGTTTAAATGAAAAAGTTACTTGTAATTGTTTTAGCTGTGATGGGTTCCGCATTTGTTCCGGGTTTGGCCGACTGGAAAACGGTGGATGTGATTGAAAAAGTTAAGGTCAGCATGCCTACTGAACCTGTAGCTGTTGATGCAGCCGGAGGTCCGCAACAAATCCGCAAATCGGTCATGGCAGATTCAACTGAGTTGGGGCTGATTGTTTTGGATTTTACCAAAATGGGTATTACAGAAGAGCAAATTGAAGCTTTAAAGGATACGGAAGAGTTTAAAGAACAGATTAAGCAGGGTATTTCAATGAGTGGCGGAGTAGTTAAAGCAGAATCTGAAGGAAAATATAATAACAAACATCTTTATTATCAATTTGACCTTGAAATCAATAAGGATGGCAAGAAATTCAATAATACTACCCGAATGGTCTTTTATAAACAATATGCTTTTACGTTAACGTATCAGTCGGGTAACGGAGGAGAAAAGAAAGAAATTAAAGACCAGTACTATAATTCATTGGTTATTTCAGAATAAAGAAACTGGTCATCACCAGAAAAGCAGCCCCAAAATGGCTGCTTTTTTTGTAACATTTTTTTTGGAGTCCCGTTTCACTCTCAAAACCACAAATGTTATGAAAAAAATATTACTGATTATAGGCATACTGGTATCACTCAACAGTGTGGCCCAATGGAACTGGTTTAAAGTTGAGGGCAATGGGGTGTATAAAAAAGAAACCCGCGAAGTAGGCAGCTTTTCGGGCGTGGCATCTTCAGGCTCATGGGATGTGATGCTGGCTTATGGAAACAGCAATTCCATTGAAATAGAAGGTGATGAAAACCTCCTGGAGTATATTGAAACCAAGGTAGAGAATGGAAAGCTCCATATCAAAGCCCGAAAAAATGGAAATATCAGGTCTAAAAATAAGATCGTAGTATATGTATCCATTAGCCAGATCAAAGGTTTGTATTTATCTGGTAGCGGCGATATCATTGGAAAAGGTAAATTCTCCCATTCAGGAACCACCAATCTGGCGGTTTCCGGATCTGGTAATATCAAACTCGATTTTGACCGTTTCGACCGTATTGATGCATCTGTGTCGGGTAGTGGTGGCATTATTCTGAATGGCACATCCAACGAAGTAGATGCCCGTATCAGCGGCAGTGGTAATATTAATTGTAAAGAAGTAGTAAGCGATAATGTTACTGCCAGTATCAGCGGCAGTGGCAATATACGTGTGCAGGCCAATACCTCTATCGACGCACGTATAGCCGGCAGTGGTAATGTTTATTACACCGGTGGCGCCAAAAATGTGCGCACCCATAAAGCCGGCAGCGGCAGGATTGTGAAGGGGTAATGGGGATCGTGAATCCTCAATGGTCAATGGTGAATGATGAATCGAATAAATCACTCACCATTGACCATTCACCATTCATGAAATGAATGTTACAAACTTTTACATTCACCCTTCCGTTTTTCAGCGCTCCGTTTCTTACCTTCGCAGCATCATGGAAATTACTGTTCAAACCGCCGAGAAACTGCGTCTTACAGCAGAAGAATTCGAACTCATCAAACAGAAATTAGGCAGAACCCCCAACTTTACGGAGCTATGTGCTTTTAGTGGAATGTGGAGTGAGCATTGCAGCTATAAGAATTCCATCAAGTGGCTCAAAACCCTTCCCCGCGATGGTGGCAGGATGCTGGTAGCAGCAGGTGAGGAGAACGCAGGTCTCATGGATATGGGCAACGGATTTGGCGTTGTATTTAAAATTGAAAGTCATAACCACCCCAGTGCCATTGAACCATTCCAGGGGGCAGCAACAGGTGTAGGTGGTATCCAGCGAGATATTTTTACCATGGGCGCACGTCCGATTGCATCCCTCAACAGTTTACGTTTTGGTAACCTGAAAGATAAAAAAACACAACGCCTCTTAAGCGGTGTGGTACACGGTATTGGTCATTACGGCAATTGCTTTGGTGTACCAACGGTTGGTGGTGAAGTATATTTTGAAGATTGTTATCATACCAACCCACTGGTAAATGCTATGAGCGTTGGTATCATGAAAGCGGGAGATATGATCAGTGCCACTGCCGCCGGTATTGGCAACCCTGTGTTTTTTGTAGGAAGTGCCACCGGTAAAGATGGTATTGGCGGTGCCTCTTTTGCATCGGCTGATATTACGGCTGAAAGTGCAGAAGAATTGCCAGCGGTTCAGGTAGGTGATCCTTTCCAGGAAAAGAAATTACTGGAAGCCTGTCTCGAACTCATTAATACCGGCGCTGTTGTAGGTATGCAGGATATGGGTGCAGCAGGTATCATCTGCTCAACCGCAGAAATGAGCGCCAAAGGTGGTGTAGGTATGCGAATTGATCTTGAAAAAGTACCTACCCGCCAGCAAAACATGAAAGCATGGGAATTGCTGTTGAGTGAGAGTCAGGAAAGAATGCTCATTGTAGTAGAGAAAGGAAAAGAAGCAGCAGTATTAAAAGTATTTGAAAAATGGGACCTCTCGGCCAGCAATATTGGTGAAGTAACCGGTGATGGTTTGCTGAAATTCTATATGCACGGTGAACTGGAAGCAGAAATTCCGGCTTATGAACTCGTGTTGGGTGGTGGTGCACCACAATACACTCGCGAGTATAAAGAGCCTAAGTATTTTGAAAAAATAAAAGCATTTGATGCCAATAGCATTGAAGATGCAAGCGATCTGAAATCAGTTGCTGAGCAACTGGTACAAATTCCCAATATCGCATCAAAACGTTGGGTATATACACAATATGATAGTATGGTGGGAGCTGCCAATACATCCACCAATGCACCAAGCGACGCAACAGTGGTATTGGCTAAAGGAACAGGAAAAGGTTTGGCTGTAACAGTTGACTGTAACAGTAAATATGTATTTGCTGATCCATACACAGGTGGCATGATAGCTGTTGCTGAAGCGGCAAGAAATATTGTATGCAGTGGTGGCGAACCCATTGGTGTAACCAACTGTCTTAATTTCGGTAATCCATACGATCCGGAAGTATACTACCAGTTTGTAAAAGCGGTTACAGGTATGGGTGATGCCTGTCGCAAATTCAATACACCGGTAACAGGTGGTAATGTGAGTTTTTATAACCAGAATCCCGATGGACCAGTATACCCGACACCAACTATTGGAATGGTAGGTATTGTGGATGATGTGGATGCACGTATGACACTCGACTTTAAAAATGAAGGAGATATTATCATCCTTATTGGTACACCGCAGAATGATATCGGCTCATCAGAATACCTGCATAAATTAAAGAAGGTAGAATTTTCACCCGCACCCTACTTTAACATCGATGAAGAATACAATGTACAGCAACTGGTGTCTTCACTAATTAAAAATAAACAGGTGGTGAGTGCACATGATATCAGTGAAGGTGGATTAGCGATCAACCTGCTCGAAAGTGGATTCAACCGTGGTTTAGGTTTTGCTGTCGAAGCCCAAACAGATTTGCGTAAAGATGCATTCTGGTTTGGTGAGTCACAAAGCAGGGTTGTTGTTTCCTGTACAAAAGAAAAAGCTACTGCTGTTACAGAAGCTACAAAAGCTGCAGGAATTAATGCCACCATTCTTGGAACAGTAACCAGTGGTGCTGTTCAGGTAAACGGTGCATCCTGGGGAACCATTGATGGCTGGAAAAACCTGTATGATACGGCCATTGAAAAACTGATTAACCAGTAGCATGTCTGAAAATGCTTCTTATATTATTGTTACAGGTGCCGCAGGTTTTATTGGCTCCTGTATGGTAGAACACCTGAATACACTGGATTGTCGTAATCTGATACTGGTGGATGATTTTGGTGTGGAAGCAAAAAGAAGAAACTGGGAACAAAAAGGCTATGCACACCTTGTTGAACGGTATAATCTGTTCGACTGGTTAGCATTACATGAGCCAACCATTGAATGCATTATTCATTTAGGCGCCAGAACAGATACAACAGAATTCGATTATTCCATTCATGAAGAGCTGAATGTTGAATACTCCAAATCTGTCTGGACATACTGCACTGAAAAACAGGTGCCACTTATTTATGCATCCTCTGCTGCAACCTATGGTGACGGGAACCTCGGATATAATGATGACCATGAAGTGGTTGAAAAACTCCAGCCATTAAATCCCTATGGTATCAGTAAAAATGAGTTTGATAAATGGGCGCTGCAACAAACACATACACCACCGTACTGGGTCGGACTTAAATTCTTTAATGTATATGGTCCGAATGAATACCACAAAGGAAGAATGGCAAGCGTTATCTGGCATGCTTTTAACCAGATTAAAAATGTAGGCTACGTAAAACTTTTTAAAAGTCATCGCTCCGATTTTAAAGATGGGGAGCAGTTACGCGATTTTGTGTATGTGAAAGATGTCGTGAATGTGATAGAGTGGATGAGGAAGAACATGATTCATGGGCAATGGGCCATAGACAAAAATGGGTTGTATAATCTTGGTACGGGCCATGCCCGAACATTCATCGATCTTGTAAAAGCCACATTTTCCGGGCTTGATCTGAACCCTGAGATACAGTATATAGATATGCCCGAAGATATTCGGGATAAATACCAATATTTTACTGAAGCCAATATGCAAAAACTCCGCAGTATTGGATACAGTGCTCCATTTACGTCACTGGAAGCGGGTGTTGACGATTACGTCAGAAATTATCTGAGAACTTTAGGGTAAATTTGAGGAGAAGTGAATGGACTACGGACCATCGGCCATTCACCATCACCGCAAAGCAATCGTCATGAACAAAAAATTAGCCATCATCGGTGGCGGTAACCTGGGTGCCGCTATGGCCGAAGGTTTAATCAAGAGTGGGTTTATTCATCCCGCCCATCTCATTATTACCAAAAGAAATATCGATACACTTAAACACCTGGAACAACAGGGAGTAATGGTGAGTAATAACAATATTGAAGCGGTTCGGTATGCCGACTGGATTTTATTGGCTATTAAGCCCTTTCAGCTAAAAGAAGTACTTGAACAGATACAACCATATCTCAATCCGGATAAACATGTACTGGTGAGTGTGGTTACAGGTGCATGGGTAAAAGATATCCGTGAAGTGGTGGGAGAAGCCATAAACGTTTTTCGTGCCATGCCCAACACTGCCATTGCTATACAGGAAAGTATGACCTGTATTTATGCATCGGGCGCAACTGAAGAACAGGTAACATATGTAACAGCCCTGTTCAACCAGTTGGGTAAAACTGTTTTTATTGAAGAAAAGCTGATGGATGCAGCAACTGTATTGGGCGCCTGTGGAACGGCATTCGCCATGCGATATATAAGAGCCAATATTCAGGGTGGTATTGAAATAGGATTCAGTGCAGCAACGGCATCTCTTATTGCGGCACAAACGGTAAAAGGAGCAGCAGAATTATTGCTTCAGAAAAACACACATCCCGAACAGGAAATCGATAAGGTAACCACACCCAAAGGCTGTACCATCGCCGGCCTCAACGAAATGGAACACCAGGGCTTTAGCTCATCGCTTATACGCGGAGTGGTAACAAGTTATAAAAAGATTGTGAACGATATGTAAACAGAGAAACAGAAGAACAGAGAAATATCCAAGTGGAGTTAATTAATTTGGACATTTCTCTGTTCCTCTGTTGAATATTCCTCTGCTTTTAAAGTCTTTCTTTCAAAAATGCTACTGCCTTGCTATGCGCATCTGCCGCTGCTTCTTTATTAAATACGGGGTTGCTGGGATTAGCGAAACCATGACCAGCGTCGTATTTATGTGTAGTAAGTTTTTTGCCTGCCGCCTGCATATCAGCCTCAAATTTATTGACTGTTTCAGGTGAAGGGCTGCGATCCTTATTGCCAAAGAAACCGATCACATCACAGTTAAGACTTTTTAGTTTTTCAATATTATTTTCCGGGCGGCCATAATACATCACACAACCTGCGGCCTGTTTACCTGCAAGTAAACTGCTTTGTAAACTCCACATACCGCCAAAACACCAACCCACTGTAAAAATTTTTGCGTCAGTGCCTGCATAAGCAACAGCACCCTTAATAATACTTTCCAGTCGTTCAGTTTTAGCAGACTGAATCAGTTTCATTGCACTGTCGGCTGTGGATGCAATCTTGCCATCATATAAATCAAGGGCAATTACATTCACATCTTCACCCAGGTCTTTGTAAAAGGTCTCACTTTCTCTTTTGATATAGTCATTCAATCCCCACCATTCCTGTATCACAAACAACCATTTACTCGATTTCTTCTTACTGCGTATTTCATAACCCATGGCAGTACTGCCGTCGGCGGCTTTAAAACTCACTGGTTTGCCGGCAGCATCAGCGAGTGAAAAAGCTAGAGGATTATCATGCATCATGGCAAAGGAAGTTGTAGCAGCTTCTGCTTGAAACTGGTCCATGATTTCAGTGGTAAAACAACTTACATAGCAGGCTGGTGTAAGCGGTTCAGGAGCAGGGGTTTTGTAACTGTACCCGAGGAACGCTGCAGTACAAAATGCGGCCAATGTAAGAATGACTAATTTTTTCATAACAAATTTTTGAGGATAAAGATGTTCACGTCAAGTTAACACATTCGGCCGGGAATCGTTCAATCACCGACCGGCGTTTTTTTAGATCAGTTTTTTTGCTGTACCTTTGTATGACCTCTGAATTTTTTCACTGCTCATTTACAAGGTCAAATATATTTTTCCGTTATCTGGTTGTATATCAATACAATAGGTATCGGTTTTTTATTGTTATACCTATGCTTTGGTAAGTTGGGTTCATTAGGTGCAATAGAAATATAAAATGGGCAAACAGACGAAAAACGTATAAACAACAGCATATCATGGCCAAGTACATTTTTGTTACCGGAGGTGTAACGAGTAGTTTAGGAAAGGGAATTATCGCAGCATCGCTTGCCAAATTATTACAGGCAAGAGGATTAAGGGCAACCATCCAGAAATTTGATCCCTATATTAATGTCGACCCCGGCACACTTAACCCATATGAACATGGCGAATGTTATGTAACAGAAGATGGTGCAGAAACCGATCTGGATCTTGGTCACTACGAACGTTTCCTGAATATTTATACCTCACAGGCCAATAACGTTACCACAGGCCGTATTTACCAAACCGTTATCAACAAAGAAAGAGCGGGCGATTTTCTGGGTAAAACCGTACAGGTAGTACCACATATTACCGATGAAATCAAACGAAGAATGTTGTTGCTTGGTCAGGATAATAAATACGATATCATTATTACGGAGATCGGTGGAACAGTTGGTGACATTGAAAGCTTACCATTTATTGAAGCAGTGCGACAGTTGCAGTGGGAACTGCCGGATGAAGATGTAATGGTGGTTCATCTTACATTGATTCCCTACCTCCGTGCGGCAAAAGAACTGAAAACAAAACCTACACAGCACAGCGTAAAAATGCTGAGTGAAACCGGTGTTCATCCTGATATTATTGTGTGCAGAACAGAAGAGCCACTGAATGATGATATCAAGCGTAAAATTGCCCTGTTCTGTAATGTAAAAACAGAGGCAGTGATTGAAGCCATGGATGCTTCAACCATTTACGAAGTACCCCTGTTGATGCTGCGCGAAAAACTTGACCTGATTTGTTTGAAAAAACTGAATATCACACAGTTTAGTGAACCCAATCTCGATAAATGGAAAGGATTTATTGATAAACTGAAATATCCAAAAGGGAAAGTAACTGTAGGACTCATTGGAAAATACATTGAACTACAGGATGCTTATAAGTCGATCCTGGAAAGTTTTGTACATGCAGGCGCACTCAATGAAGTAAAAGTACAGGTGGTGAATGTTCACAGTGAATATATTACGCCCGAAAATGTAGCAGAGAAACTGGAAGGACTGGATGGCTTGCTGGTAGCACCCGGTTTCGGACACAGAGGTATTGAAGGAAAGATTGTAGCAGTTCAATATGCCCGTGAAAAAGGCTTACCATTCTTTGGTATCTGTTTAGGTATGCAGATGGCTGTAATTGAGTTTGCCAGAAATATACTTGGATTGAGTGATGCGCATTCAACTGAAATGGATACTTCTACATCGAATGCGGTTATTAATATGATGGAAGAGCAGAAGAAAATTAAGATGATGGGAGGTACCATGCGTTTGGGAGCTTACCCATGTGAAATAAAACCCGGAAGTCTGGCGCATAAAATATACGGGGAAACAAATATTACAGAACGCCACCGCCATCGTTATGAATTCAATAATGATTATTTCGACCAGTTTGAAGCCAATGGTATGATTGCCAGCGGCCGTAACCCGGAAACGGGTCTGGTAGAAATTATGGAAATTCCTACTCATCCATTCTTTATTGGTGTTCAATACCATCCTGAATTAAAAAGTACGGTGGAGAACCCTGCACCACTTTTTGTACATTTTATTGGCGCATCAAAAAAATACAACGAGCAAAGAAGCGCACTCAAAAAAACAAGTTTACAAAGCGAGAAATAGCGCAGGAAAACAACATAGAACTATTCAGGACCCGGTTTTACCGGGTCTTTTTGTGTGCATCAGTTGAAAACAGTATTTTTCAGCAATTAATCAATTCAATCATCACATGAGAAAAATTGCTTCGGGAATATTTTTCCTTTTGTTTTTCTTTATCACCAATGTCTCCATGGCTCAACCACCAAGGGGTATTCACTGGTCAAAAGATGGGACAGGTTATTTTGCGGTAGAAGATGGTAATATCGTATTGACACAATTACCGGGATTTACCAAAGCAACCATCGTAGCAAAAAATCAACTTACACCTGAAGGGACCACTTCGCCGCTAACGGTACGTAACTTTTTCTTCTCTCCCGATAACCAGCAGGTTATAATTTATACCAACAGCAAAAAAGTGTGGCGTTACGACACAAGGGGGGATTACTGGTTACTCGATCTGAATAGTAAAAAGCTTAAACAACTGGGTAAGGGACGGCCAGCCTCTTCACTCATGTTTGCCAAATTTTCTCCTGATGGTAAAAAAGTGGCTTATGTAAGTGAATACAATATATACGCAGAAGATTTGAAAACAGGCACAATGACCGCACTCACCCAAAATGGTAACCGTAAACTCATCAACGGCACTTTCGATTGGGTATACGAAGAAGAATTTGGTTGCAGAGACGGATTCAGGTGGAGCCCCGACAGCAAGCATATCGCCTTCTGGCAAATTGATGCCAAAGCTACCAAGGATTACCTGATGATTAATACCACTGATTCCATTTATTCATTTGCCGTTCCTGTTGAATATCCATCTGCAGGAGAACCACCATCACCGTATAAAATCGGGGTAGTAAATGTAAACAGCCGCCAGAACAAATGGATGACTATTCCAACAGATCCTGTATTACAATCTTATGTGCCAAGGATGGAATGGAGCAATGAAAAGCAGCTTATCATCCAGCACATGAACCGCAAACAAAACCAGACCGATCTGATGTTGTGCGATATAGTAACGGGTGCATCAAAATCTGTTTATCGTGAATCAGATGAAGCCTGGATCAGCACCATTGGTGAATGGGATAGCGATTATGATTATGGCGGATGGGACTGGCTGAACAATGGCAGGGAATTTTTATGGGCCTCGGAAAAAGATGGTTGGCGTCATTTATACAGGGTATCTGTAGATGGTAAAACAGAAACGCTGATCTCCAAAGGAAATTATGATGTGATAGACCTTCATGCCATTGATGAAAAAACAGGGTATGTATATTTTGCCGCCTCACCTGATAATGCTACGCAGAAATATTTGTATCGCACAAGACTCGATGGTTCTGGTACTGCTGAACGGTTAACACCCGCCAATCAACCCGGCACGCATAATTATATTGTATCACCAACAGGTGCGTATGCACAGCATAGTTTCTCGAATTATTATACTCCCAATGCGAGAGAATGGGTAGCGCTGGACGGACATAAACCTATTGATGGCAATAAGGTAAATGATGCACTGGCTAAATCAAACAAATCAGCATCAAACCTAGAATTTTTTAAAGTAACAACGGTAGATGGTGTGGAGATGGATGGCTGGATGGTAAAACCCAAACAGTTTGATCCATCAAAGAAATATCCTGTGGTATTTTTTGTATACACAGAGCCGGCCGGCGCAAATGCAAAAGACCAGTATGGTTCTGGGAGTAATCGACTCTATGCGGGTAATATGGCCGATGATGGGTATATCTATATAACAGTAGACAACAGGGGAACACCTGTGCCAAAAGGGAAACAGTGGCGAAAGAGTGTGTATCGTAAAGTCGGCCTGTTGAATATCCGCGACCAGGCAATGGCAGCTAAGGAAATATTCAAATGGGGTTATATCGATACCAGTCGCGTAGCTGTATGGGGCTGGAGTGGTGGTGGCTCTGCCACACTGAACCTGCTTTTTCAATACCCTGAAATTTATAAAACAGGAATATCTATTGCAGCAGTAGCCAATCAGCTTACCTATGATAATATTTACCAGGAAAGATACATGGGACTACCACAGGAAAACCTGAAAGACTTTGTGGATGGTTCACCTATTACTTACGCTAAAAATCTGAAAGGAAACCTCCTGTATATTCACGGAACAGGTGATGACAATGTACATTATAACAACGCTGAAATGCTGATCAATGAACTGGTGGCACAGGGTAAACAGTTTCAGCTGATGAGTTATCCCAACCGTTCACACGGTATTTCAGAAGGAAAAGGAACTACACAGCATCTGTCTCGTCTGTACACAAATTTTCTCAGACAGTATTGTCCTCCGGGAGGACGATGAAATAAAGAATAAGGAATACGAAATAAGAAATAAGAAACAGAGGAAGTGAGTTATTGATATAAACCTACTTTCTGATTCCTTATTTCCTATTCCTTATTTCTTATTCTCCTCACTCTTCCTGTTGTAACAACATATCTCTTTTCAGGTCTTTCCATGTTTCGTCGAGCGAAACGGTGCTTTCATTTTTCCAGGTACTGATCGATTCTTTCATATTTTGCTTCCGTGCGGTATCGGCTTCTTTCAGTGCATCTTTAATGAATTGGCTATCCTGCTCAAATGCAGATTGGTTATGTAATTCTTTTAAAGCCAGCTCCCGTTCATGGTTTTTTTGCGTTAATTCTTTTTCTAGCACTTCACGAAGTCTTACTTTTTCATCATAACTGCCATCGGGTAATAATGTTTTGGCGATCACGGGCATTAATTCAATCAGCATTAAAATGGCTACCAGCAAATAATACCTGAATGCAACAGAAGTATTGTCATCAACGAGGTGGTTCAATGCTTCAATACGGGTAATAAAACCATTGTTGAGCAATGCTTCAAAATTAGCCTGTTCCAGTTGAATGTTTTTTTCAAGCGTTACTAATTGACTGTCTATTCGGTTGATCTGTGGTTGTGACTGGCTTTCAAGGATTTTATAGTTGGCATCGAGTTGCTGGTATTCTCTTTGTTTGGCTTCTGCAATGTTCTTTAATCCAATTTTCCTGCTTCCACCTGTGCCATCGGTTTCACTTATAAAACTATTACGTGCGGCACTTACTTCAGCATACCTGTTATTGAGTTGTGATTGTAATGCAGTTTTCTGGTCGGTCAATTCTTTTTTGGCTGACGCATAAACAGAATCCTGGCTGGCTCTTTTTTCTTTTTTTCTTTGTTCATTGTCGATGGAGACCTGAACTTTTATCTCTTTGTCGAAAAGGTATAACAAAGCAGGCTGGGCCATAAATAATCCAATGGTTAAGGCCAGTACAGTACGGAAAAGCAATGGAACAGCTTTCTTCTTGTTGTTTCTTGAAATTCCTTTGATCAGGGCCCTGTCTATTGATAGTATAATTCCACCCATAAAAATACCCAGTAGCACAGAAGCTATCAGAGAATTGGTTACGGTAGAGAAAAAATAGGTCCAGGCCAGGGTGGCAAAAAGCCAGGTACCCATAACAGTCATACCAACAATGGCATAGCGGTTTCGGTCGATGACACAGTTTTGGAGCAGTTCTTTTTCGGCAGTGGCCAACCACCATAGAAATTCCTGCCATCGGGTAGGGGCATTCGGCTCCCTATCGGAAAGGGTTTGCGTTTTTTCCAGCATAAAAAGGGTTTGAATCGTGAAATAGGTAGAAGTCGGGAATCCCTGTCTGTGGTTGAGTTGAGAGAGGATAAAGAAACGATCATTTTGTGGTTTTTGTAATATTTTGGCCCTTTTTGTGTCTATTTTAACGCGGGGAAACTTAGCGCACTAATCTTCCCCGCAAATATTACCTTTGCCCCTCAATAAAAAATAGTATGAAGACGGACAAGAATACGGTCATTGGCTTTGTTTTACTGGGTGTTTTGTTCTTTTTGTATTTCTGGTACAGTAATAAGCAACAATCTGCCATACTGGAAATCAAGAAAAAGCAGGAGGATTCACTCGCCCGTGTGAATGCAGCAAAACGACCCGTAGTAGATAGTGCCACCATGCAGTTGGATTCATTGAAAAGAGATTCTGTCAGCAGAACTACACTGGCTGGTGATTTTACAACAGCAGCTATCGGAACAGAATCTTTGATTACTGTAGAGAACAAGCTGATGAAAGTGGTTTTTACCAGCAAAGGTGGTCAGGTAAAATTGGTAGAACTCAAAAATTATAAGAAGCCTGACAGCAGTGCTGTTATGCTTTCCGATAAGGCAAATCTTGGATATACCATTAATACAGGTGCCAACCAGTCGGCGAGTACTACAGATTTATTCTTTACAGCCGCCACACCTGTTCTTAAAGCAGATGGATCGCAGGTAGTAACATTTACACTCTCAGCAAACAATGGTCAGCAGGTAGTGCACCAGTACAGCATTCTTCCTGATGCATATATGATCGACTGGAATGTTTCGTTAACAGGAGCCGATAAATTATTGAGCCAGGGTTTACTGAATATGAAGTGGAATATCGAAACTTCACAGCTTGAGCGTTCTGCCGAATATGAGCGCCAAATGTCGAATATCTGTTTCTCTGAAGCCAATGAGTTTGATTATATCTCAGCCAATAATGAAAAGAAATTTGAAGAGTCTGTGCAGTGGGTAAGTGTGGTACAGCAGTTTTTTAACAGCACGGTTATCGCAAAGAACGGCTTTGCGAATGGACAAGTGAATTGGCAGCGTAAAACAGATTCAACTCATTCACTGGCTACTGCTGAAACGAATTTGCAGATGAAATTACCGGTTGCAGCATCTGTAACGGCGCCATTTCAATTGTATTATGGTCCGAGCGATTATGAGATACTGAAAAAGCAGGCACCTGAAATGGACCGCATCGTGAACCTAGGAAGAGATATGTATTCTTTTGTGCGTCCTATTAACAAATACATCATCATGCCGGTATTCGATTTCTTTGCCGGGTTTGTCACCAATTTTGGATGGGTGGTATTATTGTTGACATTATTTATCCGTCTTGTTACCTCTCCACTTACATACAGCAGTTATTTGAGTGGCGCCAAAATGAAAGCTTTAAGACCTGAACTGGATATTTTAAAAGGAAAGTTTGGAGATGACAAACAAGGTTTTGCGATGGAACAAATGAAATTGTTCCGCGAAGCAGGGGTGAATCCTTTAGGGGGATGTATACCGGCCTTATTACAGATTCCGATCTTCTTTGCATTGTATAGTTTCTTTAATGCAAATATTTCACTGCGTGGACAATCTTTCTTGTGGAGCGATGACCTGTCATCATATGATGTAATTGCAACCCTGCCATTTTCTATTCCATTGGGTTTTGGCGATCATATCAGTTTGTTTACCATTACCGCTGTGGTAACCAGCTTCCTGATCTCCATTTATAATATGAGCATGACACCTACACAGGATAACCCTATGTTGAAGTACATGCCCTATATCTTCCCATTCATGTTATTGTTCATCTTTAACAGGCTTCCTTCGGCGTTAACCTGGTACTATACTGTATCGAACCTGGTAACCCTTGGTTTACAGTTTGTGATCCAGAATTATATTATTAATCACGACCAGATTCTGGCCAAGATCGATGAGAAGAGAAAAGCACCAAAAAAGAAGAGCAAATGGCAGGAACGTTATGAACAAATGATGGAAAGCCAGAAAAAATTGCAGGATCTGAAGGAAAAAAACCAGAAACGAAATAAGTAGTCGTTTTGTTAAATGATCATTTTTTGAAAGCCCTGCACCTGTTGCGGGGCTTTTTTATTAACATTGGCACGGAATTCCATATGTTTATACAAATAGGTTGTATGAAAAAACTAATGATACTCACCACACTGATATTTTTTGTGGGATCAACAATAGCGCAACAGCGGGTGGTAGCTGAGTGCACTGTTGTATACAATATTACACTGGACGATAACAGTGTTGATACAGAAACAGCCGCAACACTGAAAGCAACTACTAAAACAGTGTACATAAAAGGGGTAAACAGCAGAACAGATCTTATGAGTCCTTCTTTCTCACAATCTGTTATTTATAACAAAAACGCTGCTACTGCCACCATACTTCGAAGTATTGGTGCCAATAAGTTTATGACAAAACTCGATCAGGCTAAATGGGTTTCGGAACACACTCGGTATGTAAATATGAAAATGGTAAAAAGTGATGAGACAAAAGTGATCCTTGGGTATGAGTGCAAGAAATTGTTACTTGAACTAACAGATGGGACTTCGCTTACCGTATTCTATGCAGGTAATATTGCCCCATCGGTAAAAGAATTTGAATACCAGTTTAAAGATGTGCCGGGTTTTGTATTGGAATATGAAGCAACAGAGGGGGATGGTAAAAAAATAAAGTATACAGCGGCACAAATTAATTTTAACCCTGTAGCGGCATCAAGATTTGATATACCCACAAGCGGATATAGAATACTAAACTAAAGACACAAGAAAAGTTAGGGTCTAAGGGAGCATATTTTTTTAACGCTGGGCAGGAGCAGGCGTTTTAAACTTCGGAACCTTTACTTTGAATTTGTAAGGGTATACATAAGAGGTATTACCATTGTTGTAGCGCAGTAAAGAAGTTATTTCAATACCATTTTTAGTAGACTGCTGGGTCATGGTTTGAGAACCATTTTTCAGGTGCAGAGAGTATTTAAGCGAAGAATAAGAAACCGCTTTAGCTGAAAGATGGTGCATGTTTTTCAGGCTATAAGTGCTTTCTTTTGCTTTTTTCTCGGTGATGCCCGTAAATGTAAACGCGGCAAAAGCCAGTTGAGTACCCAGTACAAAGAGGGCAACTACAGCTAGTTTTAAGGTATGTTTACGGACTGTCATTTGGACAAAGGTAAAAAAATATTTAATAAAAAAAGAATTCGCACAATATTAACTTAACGTTTAGTTGTAAAAAAAGTTACGGAAAACTTGCAAAAAAAGTTTTTTTACTCTATTTTAGGTAAACCCATTGAAGATGAGAGACAATCCGTACCGCGAAGACAGAGAAGCCCTCAAAGAACTCCTCCAACAGTATCAAAATCTTAAACAAGGTCGTCAACACAGCTTTATTGAGGAAGATGCTTTCGAACGTATTATAGATTATTACGATGAGAAAGACGATATCAATGAAGCACTTGAAGCCGCTGAAACGGGCTTGGAGCAGTACCCGTACTCCTCTCAACTGATGATCAAAAAGGCCGACCTCTTGCTGGCATCCCGCAAATACAAGGAAGCGCTGGACGTGCTCGAAAATGCAGAATTGTTCGACAGCAGTGATATTAACCTCTACATATTAAAAACAGATGCATATCTGGCCCTGGACCAGCAACCCAAGGCTGTAGCCTTGCTTGAAGCAGCCCTCGAGATGTTTGAAGGGGAGGAAAGGCTCGATTTGTTGTTCGAGCTGGCCGATGTGTACGATGATTACGAGGAATTCGATAAAGTATTTGATTGCCTGAAACTCATACTGGAAGAAGATCCTTCCAACGAAGAAGCTTTATATAAAATCTGTTTTTGGACCGATTTTACAGGCCGTAATGAAGAGAGTATCCGTTTACACCAGCAAATCATCGAAGACCAGCCATTCAGCGAACTGGCATGGTTTAACCTGGCAGCAGCTTACCAGGGGCTTAAACTCTATGAAAAAGCCATCGATGCTTACCAGTATGCTGTTGCGATAGATGAAAAATTTGATTATGCCTACCGCAACATGGGCGATGCCTATCTGAGGCTACGTAAATACAAGGAAGCAATTGAAGTATTGGAAAAAGTACTGGAGCTTACCCGCCCCGAAGACGTGATCTATGAAGCCATTGGCCATTGTTACCACCGGATGGGTAATTATGCGCAGGCACGTTTTCATTATAAAAAAGCGGTACACCTCAATCCCGACGATAGTAAACTGCATTACAAGATAGCTGTTACCTATATGCTCGAAGAACAGTGGGGTAGTGCTATAAAGCAACTGGAGAACGCCATGCGTATTCATCGGTCCATACCCGAGTACAACCTGGCCATGGGCGAATGTAAAATGAACCTGCATCAGTATAAGGATGCCATCCAGTATTTTGGTACAGTAGTACGTTATAAAACAAAGAATGTAGCAGGCTGGGAAGCTTTGATCCGTTGCCTCATTAAAGCAGGGTTTCATGAAGAAGCAGTTGAACAGTGCCAGGCAGCTTTAAAAGCAACAGATGGTAAGCCAATATTTCTTTTTTACCAGAGTGCCATGCTTTTTATGATGGGAAAAACAAAAGAAGCATTGTTGAAACTGGAAGAAGGCATGGAAAAAGCACCAAGACTGGTGAAAAAATTTATTGAACTGAATCCTTCCATTCTTCAGAATAACCAGGTGGTAGATATTGTAGCACGTTACAAAAAAGGGAAAAAAATATAAACAAATCCACCCTTTACCCATATTCATGAAAAGGCAGCCCGCAAAATGCGCTGATTAACTTATTTTTGCGTGCGTAAAACAACCTACATGAATTTTAACCTTTCTCAGATTCCTGTCAGAACAGAACAACCTCGTGTTTCCGGATTAACAATGGTAATGGATAAGGGACTTAGTATTAACGAAGTCCATAATTTCATGAGTGTGGGCGGTCCGCATGTAGACATTGTAAAACTGGGTTTTGGTACTTCATTTGTTACACCAAACCTGCGTCAGAAAATAGAAACCTACCAGTCGTATAATATTCCCATTTATTTTGGCGGTACTTTATTTGAAGCCTTTCTGATCCGTAACCAGTTTGATGATTATATCAGCGTATGTAAAGATTACGGTATTCATTATATGGAAGTGAGTGATGGATCCATCAGTATTCCGCATGCAGAGAAGTGTGGCTATATTGAAAAACTAACCAAATATGGCACTGTATTAAGTGAAGTAGGTAGTAAAGATGCTGCACATATTATTCCTCCATACAAATGGATTGAATTGATGCGTGCAGAACTTGAAGCTGGTTCATCTTATGTCATTGCAGAAGCACGTGAAGCCGGTAACGTTGGTATCTATCGTGGAAGTGGTGAAGTACGTGAAGGACTTGTACAGGAAATCCTGACACAGATACCTGAAGAAAAAATTATCTGGGAAGCACCTCAGAAAGCACAACAATTATATTTTCTTGAATTAATTGGCTGTAATGTAAACCTCGGAAATATCGCACCACACGAAATACTGGCCCTCGAAGCCATGCGTATTGGTTTGCGTGGTGATACTTTTGAGTTGTACCTCAATAAAGCATAAGATGAAACGCTACGGTCTCATCGGGTACCCGCTCAGTCATTCTTTTTCACAGCGATATTTCTCGGAAAAATTTGCCAAGGAATCAATTGAAGAGGCTGTGTATGAGAATTACTCAATTCCGCAGATTGATGAACTGAAAACGATATTAGCGCAGAAGCTTGATCTCTGTGGTTTCAATGTAACCATTCCGTATAAAAAAGAAGTGCTGGCATTTTTGTCATCATCTTCGCCTGTTGTTAAAGCAATGGGTGCTTGCAACTGTGTGAAAATTGAAAATGGGCAGCTCATCGGCTATAATACAGATGTAGTGGGTTTTGAGCAATCTCTTTTGCCATACCTGAAAGACCATCATCGTCGTGCGCTGATTCTGGGAACCGGCGGAGCAGCCGCTGCTGTTGCGTATGTATTTAATCAGCGGGCCATTCCCTTTCAATATGTATCGAGAAAAAGATCGGCTACATCACTTGCATACGAAGACCTTGATGAAACAACAATGCAGACACATACACTGATCATTAATACTACACCGCTTGGTATGTCACCGATGGTTAATGAATATCCTTCCATTCCTTATCAATGGATCAATAACCAGCACCATTGTTTCGACCTGATTTATAACCCTGCTGAAACATTGTTTTTACAAAAGGCAAAAGCTGCAGGAGCCAGCACGCAAAACGGTGCAGAAATGCTGCTGATACAGGCAGAAGAAAGCTGGCGTATCTGGAACGGGGGAAAATAATGAATGTCGAATACTCAACTTCGAAGTTGGACATTGGATATTCTATATTCATTATTGAACAGTCATATTTCCTTTGAGCTTAATGTCTCTCGATGATGAACCAATCATCAACCTGAAATCTCCTGGTTCAATTACTTTTTTCATGTCTGCATTAAATAGAGAAAGATGTTCTGGTAATACTTTGAAAATCACCTTTCTGCTTTCGCCGGCTTTCAGGTGAATGCGTTCAAAGCCTTTTAACTGCATAACAGGTTGTGAAACGGACGACAATATATCGCGGATATACAATTGTACAACCTCATCTCCATCTTTTTTTCCTGTATTGGTAACGATACAGGAAACGGAAGTGCTGTCTCCTCTTTTCAAAGTTGCATGTTCAATTTGAAGATCTGAAAATTGAAAGTTGGTATAACTTAAACCAAATCCAAATGGAAAAAGCGGAAGACCACTCAGGTTATTATAGTCATCACCACGACCTGTTGGTGCATGGTTATACACCAACGGTAGCTGGGCTTCTGAAAGCGGAAATGTAACGGGTAATTTACCGGACGGGTTATAATCGCCCATTAATACCTCTGCAATCGCATGTCCGCCCTGTTCACCGGGATACCAGGCTTCTACTATTGCATCCACCTGATCGATCCAGTTGGTCATGGTAACGGCGCTGCCACCAATCAGCACCACAATGATTTTCTTTCCTGTTTTTACCAGTTCCATGATAAGCTTTTCTTGTAATCCGGGTAATTGCAAAGAAGCACGATCCCTGAATTCACCTTCTTCAATTCCGGCTACAACAATTACAGCATCTGTTTCTTTTGCAACTGCTGCTGCCCGCTGAATGGCAGCGTTATGATTGTCGATTACATCCCAGTTCCATATGAGCCTAAGGCCCGCATTACCATTGGTTTCTTTAAACTCAATGCGAATGGCATACTCTTTATCTTTCTCTAACTGAACCGGTACCATCCGGCTATGATAACTCTGCTTCTCCCACTGGTCAATGATGAGCTGATGATCGAGGTATAAACGAAAACCATCATTGCCTTCAAGCCCTATCATAACATTCCCGCTGGCCGGTGCCCGCAAATTACCAGTCCATTGAACGCTGTAAAAATCATTGGGTAATTGCTGGTCGGGCCCATACAAAGTCCAGTGAAAGTCGATGGTTTTATCTGTGCGTTCCACTACGGGTGTTCCGGAGAGATCAATGCTCTTGTAATAAGATCCTTTCAGCCCGTTTATTTTTTGACCGCCACTTGTATGCGATAATACAGTTTCCGGAATAACCGTGGATAATGTTGTATTCCTTGGAACACCTGCACTGTAGCTGATCTTTGTTCCCGGTAGTAATGACTGAAGACCTTGCAGAATATTGATTTTGTTATTCCCTGCACCACTGTAACCTCCCAGTCTTGCTTCAGTTGCATCAGATCCTATCAATGCAATAGATCGGATAGTTTTTGAAAGCGGCAGTGCATTTTTGTTGTTCTGTAATAATACAATTGATTCGAGAGCGGCCTGTTTAGCCAGTAGCTGGTGTGTCTTATGATAACTCGTATCAACAGCCGATTGTTCATCAACATAAGGCTGTTCAAATAACCCCAGTTCAAATTTGGCAGTCAGTACCCTGGCTACTGCATCATCTATTCTTTGTGGTGGAATACGGCCATCAAGAAAAGGAGGTATAAAAAGGTGATGGTGTTCAATCTGTGTCTGAAAAATCACATCCAGTCCATTACTGATCGATTGTTTACCTGCATCAGCATAATCTTTGGCGGTAAAGTGTAGAACATTAGCACCGCCTACTGCACTGGCATCTGAAATAACAAAACCAGTAAAGCCCCAGTCTTTTTTGAGGATTTCGGTCAGCAATTTTTTATGGGCAGTAGCAGGACTTCCATCTACTGTATTGTAAGAAGTCATAATAGACCTGGCGCCTGCTTTTTGAATGGCTTCTATAAAAGGAGGGTAGTGAACTTCCTGTAATAGTCTTTCATTAAAATAAATGGGATAACTATCGCGACCGCCATCGCCTACATTGGCAATAAAATGTTTGGGTGTGGTGATGATATTTTTTTGTTCGAACGATCGGATGAATGCACTACCCATTTTTGCACTCAGGAAAGGATCTTCACCATAGGTTTCTTCGGTACGTCCCCAGCGTACATCCGATGCAATATTAATCACTGGCGATAATACCTGTCTGATGCCCCGAATGGTTGCTTCTTTTGCAATAGCGGCTGCTATTTTTTCCATTAACGGCGTGTTCCAGGAAGCAGCCATGCCAATACTTTGCGGGAAAACAGTGGCTCCTTCACGAACCAAACCATGTAAGGCTTCATCGAATGGGATAATGGGAATGCCCAGTCTGGTTTGTTCTACAAAATAGCGTTGAAGGGTATTGATTTTTTTTGCAAGACTACCTGCATTCTCTTTTGTATTGTATTGCAGCATCTGTTGCGCCACATTACCATCTGTAGAACCGGCACTTACCTGAAAGCCAAATAAACCATGTTTGTATTTTCCCTCTTCTCCTTTTTTAATGTCACCAGGTATCATGAATAGTTGGAAAAATTTTTCTTCCGGGGTCATTCTTGAAAGAAGGTCTTTTACTCTTTCTGGTATGGGTAATGTTTTGTTTTTATAGGCAGGGACTTGCGCAATACTGTAAATGCTTAAACAAGCACTTGCTATTATAACAAGAAAGAAAGAGTAAAAACATTGCCGCTTCATGTGTTCTTTTCTTATGTATGGGTAAGTTTAGCAACAGCTTCTTCAGGTATGCTTACTTTTTTCTTCGTTGCATAATCATAACAGATCATGCCTGTTTTGGCTTTCGCAGCCAGGGACCAGCCCTCATCTGTTGACAGTTCTATTTTGTAAAAAAGATCAAAACCAAGTTTGTCAAGATCGGCTGCAGCTACTGAAATGCGTATACGATCGAGGTGATTGAGTTCTCTTTTATACTCCAATGCCATATCGGCCATGATTAGTCCAACGCCAGCAAAGGAAAGTTCTTTATAACCCAGTGAAAGCAAATATTGCTGACGGGCTTCGTGTATCAGGGAGAGAAACACATCATTGCCTACATGTCCGCCATAATTCAGGTCAGTAATTCTGATGACCAGTTCAGTTGAAAAGTAAAAACTTTCAGGAAGTGTCAGTTTAATTCGATTCATCCGTATACTGTTTTAAAAAGTCGACCAATTGTACAATGGCTTTTTTCCGATGACTGTATTTGTTTTTTTCTTCCATCGACATTTCGGCAAAACTTATGGATGCACCTTCAGGTACAAAAACAGGATCATATCCAAAGCCCCCATTACCCGATTGCGAGGTGGAAATGGTTCCTTTACAAATACCTTCAAACTGGTATTCCTGGTTATCCCAGATCAGCGAAACTACGGTTCTGAATTGTGCTGTACGATGATGTTTGTCCTGCAAATTGAAGAGGAGTTTATCAATATTTGCCTGAAAATTCTTTTGATCACCTGCATATCGGGCACTTTTCACTCCCGGCTCACCGTTCAGGGCGAATACTTCCAGCCCTGTATCTTCACTAAATACATTTTTCCCGGTTAAGCGATGAATGGTAACAGATTTTTCAGTGGCATTTGCTTCGAGCGTCGGGTGTGGTTCAGGTATATCAATATCAATACCTGCATCTTGTAAAGTGATAACATGTACCTGATTACCAATAACGCTGCTGATTTCATCAACCTTATGTTGATTATTGGTGGCGAATATGAGGGTTGGTTTGCTCATTAGATGTTGAACATGTTTTTGAGGCTGAGCCATAATTTACTTTTCTCGAGTTTGGCTTCCCTTGAATCGTCTGTCATCAGACTCAGTGAAGGAGCAAATAGCATGGCACACTGGTCATAAGCCTGAACCTGGTAATTGGGTAAATCAAATGGCAGTTGTAAAGAGGCGGCCGGAATATCAAAGACCAGTAAATACCGGGGTTTTAACCAGGACTTCAGTGCAGAAAAATCGAAAACGTTGGTGTGAAAATTAACAATGGCCACATCCCCTAAATTAAGTTTGCAGGCTGCAAGAATGGCCGATAAAAATTGTAAAGAATTGTCGTTTAAATACACAGCCTGGTCATCTTTAACAAGGATGCATATATTTTTTCTGTTGTCCCCTAAAAATTCAGGTTTTGCAGGTGCTTCAGACTGCTTTTTTTGCGGTAAATTGCTGTCAATTGTTGATTCATTAATCACCACCAACTGTGTCTTGTACAAGTCAGACAGTACAAAATCTGGAAGCTGAATGTTGGGTGGGTTCATATAATGTTAAATATTAACAGTTGTTAGTTTTTAATTTTTTCGTTTCTTTGCGCCAAATATAGAACTATGACAGCAGCACTAGACATAAACATCTCGAAAGTTGAGACAAGTAAGTTACACGAAATGACTTTGGAAAATATTCCTTTCGGGAAATATTTTACAGATCATATGCTGGAGGCAGATTATGAAAATGGTGAGTGGAAAAATGTGGAGATCAAGCCTTATCAGCCCTTGTTGATGGAACCTTCTGTTGCTGCTTTGCATTATGGCCAGGCTATTTTTGAAGGTATTAAAGCCTACAAAGACCAGGATGGCAATGTGGCTATTTTCCGCCCGCAAGATAATTTTAAACGATTCAATATTTCTGCTGAACGTATGCAGATGCCAACCGTTCCGGAAGAAATTTTCATGGAAGGTATGCGCATGTTGATTGATCTTGATAAGAACTGGGTACCGTCGATGAAGGATCATTCATTGTATATCCGTCCCTTCATGTTTTCATCTGATCCTGTTATTGGTGTTAAACCTTCAGAGACCTATAAATTCATGATTATTTTAAGTCCTACAGGGCCATATTACACAGCTCCCATGAAGATTTATGTGGAAGAAAAATATACACGAGCTGCTCCCGGAGGTGTTGGGTTTTCTAAAAATGCCGGTAACTATGGTGCCAGTATGCTCGCAACAGCGCAGGCTAAAAAAGCGGGTTACGATCAGGTACTCTGGACCGACGCATTCGAACACCGTTACCTGCAGGAAGTAGGAACCATGAACGTATTCTTTATCATTGGAAACACTGCGGTAACACCTTCTCTGGAAGAGGGAACCATTCTGGCAGGTGTTACCAGGGACAGTGCCATAGAAGTGCTGAAAGACATGGGCTTTGAAGTCATTGAGAAGAAAATCAGTATCGATGATCTGATAGATGCACATCGTGCAGGGTTATTATACGAAGTATTTGGAACCGGTACTGCTGCTACCATTTCACTCATCAAAGAATTGCGTTACAAAGATTATGTCATGCATTTTGATACGGATAAATGGAAGACAGCCCCTGAATTAAAAGCACGTCTTACCGATATCCGCGAAGGAAGAGCTGCTGATACACACGGTTGGATGTATAAAGTATAATTTTCGTATAGCATATATGCAAAAGGGCCCGCGATTCGCGAGCCCTTTTTGTTATAATTTGATGAAGGTTTTTGCAATCACATATTTCCCTGCATGAACTTCCACGATATAATGACCTTTGAATAATCCTGCGACGCTGATGTGTTGAGTGAATGTTTGTTGTTCTCCCATCGATCTGTTAATTAATACCTGTCCCTGTAAATTCCTGATCAATATGGTAGTAAGTGCTTTTTGTTTCGCCTCTATCGCTACCACCAGGAAATCAGCAGTTGGTACAGGATAAAGTTGAAGTGTGAGAACTTCTTCCGGTGGATCAGGTTGTTGAGGTGATCGGATGACAAACCTGTTTCTTCCAGAACTTGCGGCATCAGAAGTAATGTTGAACTGGTAAGGTTTATTCGTATCGATTTTTATTTTATTTCCCGTATACAGATCATGCAACTCCAGATCAATACCTGGCTTTAGCCATACACGGGAAAATTTAAGTATAAACTGGCCATTGACTTTTGTATCAATGCCAATGGGAATATAAGTTCTGTTTGTCATCCACCTTGCATCAATGGATAATGGAATGGTATCTGCGCTAAGGCTATACAGGTTTGATTCGGGATTGATTATTTTTTCTGCATCTGCTGCGTCATACCTGGTTCTTGCAGAGTCCACATCGAGTATCAATAATTGATCGTGAATCTTATGGTCTTTTAATAAAACTACTTCAAGCTGGTGTGTGTTTTCAATAACAGCTTCCAAGGAATCTGGGATAGCTGTAACCAGTTTTACCTGTTCTGCATAAGATAATAATAAACGATTGCGTGATGTTGATTTGATAATAAAACCTTCAAATTCTTGTATCGTATTATTGGATGAGAATGATTTACTGCGGTAGGCGCCATGTGTTGCAAAACCTGTATCCCAAACCCAATAATGGTTTCCGATTCCTTCACTTCTGTTAATGTGTTTAGCATTAACAGGCGACAGGTATGGGTTGCCTGTTAATAAATAACTGCTGTCCAAATTTGTAGCAAACGCAAGTACTACATCTCCTGTAAAAACTGACCCGTTTAGCAGAAACGATAAAGAATCTTTTGTCTTCAGCGGCACACCTGGTTTTGATAGAACAATTCCATTTAATGATGGCCATTGCATGTTGTTGTTTGCGATAATTGGTTCCCACACAATACCTGGCTGATTTTTATTTGCTGGTTGGGAGCCATGAATCGTATAAATAGTATCAGTAATGCCCTGAACAGGTAAATCATCCCTGAAAGGATGATGCAATAGCATTTCTTTTTCCCTACCTGTAAAGTATTTGCTTTTTGACAGAGTTCCTTTTAAAGAAATACCAGATGCATTCGGAAAATTTACCGCTTTTTGTTTGAGGTAAAGTTTATCGTTGGTATTAAATATTCCTTTTTGAATGGAGAAATAATCGCTGATATGCAAACTGTCGTTGAGTTCAAGTTCAAGCCCAGCAACAATTAAACGAGCCAGTGATTTATTAAATAATACTTTCGTTTCTAATAGTTGTTTTTCCTTTCCTGCAGAAATAAGTGTACCATTAGCTGCATTGATGTTATTGAATCCGGATAATGTACCTGTAAACACAAGTGGGGCATTCAGCATGATTAATCTCGAACTATCTACAAACAACGATTTGCATATTGCACTGTCATTCACCAGGATGATTTTTTGATTGTCGGTACGACCGATAAAAACATCTGTCTGACGATCCGGCACCAGCCCCCCACACCAGTTTGAGCCGGTATTCCAGTGATTGGATTGGTTGCCCAGCCATAATCCATTTTTCCGCACTTCAACGATTATATTATCAGATGTGTCTGCGCAGTTACCTGATGATACAATACGCCTGAATTTTGTACTGGTATGTAAATTCAATGAGTGATATATTTCCTGATCATGAACACCAGTGGCTGTTTCGTAACTATTGTTGCTGTTTGATTGCCAGGTGAATTGATAAATACCATTTCCCCCTTTTAGTTGTTTGCCCTTCAGGGGTTCTGCAGAAAAACCTGCACAGATTATTTGATCTGGAAAGATATGGTTATCAACAATTCGCGGATTGATTCGAATTTTTATTTTCTGCAATGATTTATTCACGCCATCAGATACCTGTATAATACATTCATCGAATCCTGCCTCCGCAAGGGTAGGGGTGTAAATGATATTTGATGATAACAAATTGTCAACGGTCCATCTGCTGCTTAACGGCAAACCAATGATACTGCCTTTGGCAGGGGCTGAAAAAATGATCCAGCTTAATATTTCATTCTGTTCGGCCATATCGAATTTTATCGCATCAACGAGTCTGAGTGATTTGTCTGCACAAACTTCTACTGATACAACACTGTCTTTAAAAGTTGGTGCCATGCCATCAATCAATACACCGCTTAAACTTCCTATGCTTTTTAAGGTTGGTTCTATTTTGTTTCCGCTACTGTCTGAGATGAGCTCACTACTCAACAGAATATTCCTGATGTTGATGCCATTTTTATCTGATGTTTCTTTTTGTACGATCTGGAAAAATGTGAGTGGATTATTAGTTCCCGGAAAATGGTTTACCTGTTGTACTGTATTGCCCACTGTTATTTCAAGATAAGGCGACTGCTGTTGTTGGGGAAGGATGAGCGATTCTGAGACAAATACATGAAAAAATAAGGTATCGCCGATACCATATGTTCTGGCAATAGGGGTGATTACATGGGTAATAAACGGGGCAACAGCATCAATTTTTATCGTACTGAACACACCGGCATTGGGAATATTATTGATGAAAAGGTTGCCAGCTATATCTGTAATGATAGCATTGTTGAGTATAATACTGTTGGCTACACGGAGACCGTCCATATCAAGTTCATCAGGCTGTATCATGTAGCAAAAAGTAAATAGTTTATTGTTTTGTGTACGTAATAAAAAAAGGTTCCTGATTCTGGTTCCGATTGTAACAGATAAAAGAGGCGCACCATTTGTACTGTCTAAAAAAACAGCTTCACTGAATTGTAAACTGAGCAATAAACTATCTCCGGACTTATATAAAGTTTTATCCGGAAGAATGATTCGTTCTGCAAGCGGTCTTGTCAGGTCAATGGCATCATTGTTTTGTTTTGTGCTGAATAAGGATTGCTTATTTTGATTACCTGCTTCATCAGCAAGCAGTATGGTTGTTTCGATATCGTTCTCGCCCGGCATTTCACGCCCGCCATTTTTGATCACACAAAAAGCCTTCCAGGTGCTGTCATTGATGCTGGTGAACTGTTGTAAAGGATAGCCGAGTAAATTCCCATCAATCATTTTCAGTAAACCTTTTTCAACGGTGGTGCTTACAAATAGGTGAATTGTGTCTCCTGATTTGTACGGGCGATTAACCCAATGAATGGAGTGAATGACGGGCTCCGTTTTATCAATTTGAGTTGTATTTGCAATAGATGGAGCATTGAAAACATTTGGTTCATATGATGAGGATGCAAGAAAAACGGGTGCAATATTTCCGTTTGTGTTTCCGGTATTGATGACGATCTGCCAGGATAAATCTTTTTCTATCAGTTGAACAATACCGGCAGTGGAATTGGTATCTTTCAATAATTGAAAATGATCTGTTGTAATGCCTTTGACTTTGTCTTTGAATTGTAATTCATATACAATCGTATCATTGTTGGAAATAGCTTGTCCATTTCTTTTAAAACTCCTAATGGTTGTTGGTGTAAACCAGGAAAGAACATTTCCGTATGCGATGCCTGCTGAATTCTTACAATAGCTTCTAAAGAAAATTTTTGTGCCGGAAGAAAGCTGGTGAATGTCAGCAGAAAAAATGTAAGCATTGTCTGCAATAAGAATGCTGTTCTGGTGAATGGTTGGCAAAGAATCGGTACCCCAACAGATACCTCTTTCCTGTATCAGATCACCACCATTTGATTTGACTGAGCCGAAAACAGTACAACTATTGCTACTTGTCTGTACAAGAGAATCGGTCTGTACAATAGCCAGATCGGGTTTTGTGATGAATTGTTGAATGGTACTATAGCGAATGCCCTGCTGATTTTCTGCAACAAAACGATAATAATATTTTTTTGAAGGTAGCAGGTCATCAATATGCGCACGCGCCCATACATCTCCAGCGCCTGCAGGAATTGAAGACGGAATAATATGCTGTACAGTTTGTGCGGTCTGGAAATTTTCGGTGGTATCAATTTGTAATTCCACAGTAGTATTCAACAATTGATCATTTATTGCAGCCCTAAGTATGGCATGTCGGGAACCAATGGTATCTGGATCGGCAACTCTGATGGTAGGTGCAGCCACCTGCTGATATGCTTTGAAACGAAAATCATCGATGGCCATGGCATCGTCACTGCCTGGTTCATCAACATCAGACCATTGTAAAAGCAATTCCTGGCCGGGTAGCCAGCGAATATTTGAAATACTGTCTTCCATCCAGACCTGGTTAACGGGTAAATGTCCGTTCAAAGTAGCTGCACCGGAGCTGGAATGCAAAGATGAAAGATCGAATCTGCTGTTTTTGATTAAGCTATCTGTTGCTGGTTTAACCGAATCTCCATGCTGGTAAGCAAAGAGCCAGGTATTTTTGTTAGCCGATCCGCCTTTCCGCCATTGAGTGGCCAGGAAACGAATTTGGATGCGGTTAAGGATCATGCCGGTCTCATTTTTCAGGATCAATCCAAAAGCATAAGTGCCGGTGCCTGCTGCAAGCGACCCCAAGGCCCGATTCTGGTTACCGCTGGTTCCATAGCTATAGGTTCCGCTTCCAGTGGCGGATCCGGTGCTAGTGGAAAAATTCGTATTTGGTTGGCTGCCGGTTATTTGTACAATATACCAACCTAGCATGGCGGTAGTGGCAAGTGTTGGATGGGCAAGGGTGAAAGGCCCTTTTCCGGTGAGCGTAAAACTTCCAGTAGCTGGCAGCCCGTTAAATGATTGTTCAAGGGTAGTACCGGCTTGCTGATAGGGAAGAGGGGATACCTGGGCATTCAAGAATTTTGTGGCGGCTACCAAAGAAGAGCAAAAAAGTAGATATTTAATCATGGGTTCAGGCTTTACAGCTTAAACCTAAGGTGGGAAAAGACTGAAAAGGCGGAGCCTACCTGAACCGCGTATTAATACATGATTTCTGATGGTATTTTTACCTGTTTTTTAAAAAAAGGGTTGTTCTTTTGGTTTAATCTGCCCGGTTATGGGCATCAGAAATGGCTTTTTAGGAGAGATTATCCACAGTCTCTCGTAAAAATTTTGAAAACTTTTTGAAGTTTGCGATGCAGCCATTACCTTTGCCGTCCGAAATTTTAAACGGTAAAGAATGCCTACAATACAGCAATTAGTTAGAAAAGGTCGCGAAATTATCAGGGCCAAAAGTAAATCAAGGGCTTTGGATGCTTGTCCGCAGCGTCGCGGCGTGTGTACCAGGGTATACACTACCACACCAAAGAAACCGAACTCAGCTCTGCGTAAAGTAGCGAAAGTGCGTCTGACCAATAAAGTAGAAGTTATCGCATATATCCCGGGTGAGGGTCACAATTTACAGGAACACTCCATCGTATTGATCCGTGGTGGTCGTGTGAAGGATCTTCCGGGTGTACGTTACCACATTGTTCGTGGTAGCCTCGATACTGCCGGTGTAAAAGACCGTAAGAAGAGCCGTTCTAAATACGGAACCAAGAAAGAAAAGGCAAAAAAATAACCTAATAATCTGTTAATCAGCTAATTACTATACGTCATGCGTAAAGCACAAGCCAAAAAATTACCCTTAGCGCCAGATGGTCGTTTCAATGACAAACTGGTAACCCGTTTTATTAATAACCTGATGTGGCAGGGTAAAAAAAGCACTGCAATCAATATTTTCTATGATGCAGTAGACAAAGTAACCAAGATGACTGGTGAAGATGGCTATGAAACCTGGAAAAAGGCGATAGCCAATGTTACACCTGCTGTTGAGGTTAGAAGTCGCCGTATTGGTGGTGCTACTTTCCAGATTCCATCTGAAGTACGTGCCGATCGTAAGATTTCGCTGAGCATGAAATGGTTGATCCGTTATAGCCGTGAGCGTAATGGTCGTACCATGGCTGACAAGCTGGCAAATGAGATTGTTGCGGCCAGTAAAGGTGAAGGAGCTGCTTTCAAAAAGAAAGAAGACACACACAGAATGGCTGAAGCAAATAAGGCCTTCTCTCACTTCAAAGTATAAATTTTATATTTTTTATATAAAAGCCCCTTTAGGGGCTTTTTTTATGTATATTATAATTCGCTTAAAATGACTTCGTAGTTGAATTACTACACGCTTATCGTGTTATATTTGCATTACAATATCCAATCCTACTAAGCACCGCGCTTTTAATCCGCACCTTGAATCCCTAAAATGAGTTTAATCCGCTCATTTTCAATCCTTAATCCAGTCCCTGAAAAGCTGTATTAATTCTATGCGAACAAGTTGATGATCAACGAGTCGCAAATCAAAATCCTGATTCTCTGAAGAAAGCGTCTTATCCACGCCGAATCCTGTAAGTCAAGCACTTGCATCCAGTCCAAACCTGTGAAACCAAACCAATCCAATCCATCCACGGTTTTTTGATCTGTCCGGTGTTGCCGTTTTTTCCAATAAACCGCCCCGCACAGAAGACAAACGATCGTCATCCTCTGCAGGCCATGCTGTTCAGAAAGCATCGATTTCTGAAATAACCAAGCAAAATAATCTGGAAATCAACAAAAGATGAAACTGACTAAAAAAATGCAAGCATTTGTTTTGACAGCCCTATTGGCGTCAGGTGCTTTCTTTTTTACTGGTTGCAGTAAAGATCCTGTTGTTCCTAAATCGCAGCATGAACAGATGTTCGATTACCTGACCAGTGAGTTGGGTAATAAGCAATGGTTTCTCAAAGCGATATATGTGAACGGGGTATTACAGCCGCTGACCGATGCCCAAAAGAAATATTATAAGACCTACACCAGGTCGCTTAACGCTGTTTTTACCGCGACTTTCCTGGATGACGATGGTAACAGAGGCACAGCCCGTTTGTTAAGCCAGCTTCAATTAAAGGAAACTATAACAAATGGTCCTTTAGGTGGTCTGGTGAGAGATTACATCATTCTTGAATTAAAGGAGAAGTCAATGGATCTGGAAATCAGTAACCCTCCGGGTTACCCTTCACAGATTGTGAGAGAAGTGTATTATGCCAATTAAGAAACTTACATATATCATCGTCTTTTTGGTGCTTGCCTGTGTTTCAGGTAAAGCCCAGATGAGTATTAGTTTCCTGAGTACCAACAGTGGAATCATATCTACCCCCTCTGCAAACATCGGAGGTTCGTCTAAGTGCCTGGTAATAGGTGGTTCCGCGTCTACTTTGAACATTGCCAACAATGGTACCGGTGCATTTGACCCGACCTGTCAGGAAAAGCCACCGGTAGCAGATACTATGCGCTTTTCTCTGTCGTTAAATGTGTATCCAAATCCTACCCGTGGTTCTACCATGTTAAAAGCATCAGGTGAATTTGATCAGAATCTCTTTTGTCAGGTAAAAGTGATCACACTGGAAGGGAAGGTATTATTGGGTCAGAATGTGGCTATGAGTAAGATAAAAGCAGGTTATATGATCGACGCCAGCCATTGGGCACAGGGAACATATACAGTGGTAGTAGAATTGATGAATAAACGCTATGCTTTAAGATTGATTAAAATATAGTCCGTTTTATTAATAGGTTGATATAATGGGTAGTTTTGCAAGTTAGGATTATCGTAACTTACTGAATACCTTGAAGATATAAGAGAGACATCGACATATCCTATGAAAGACCATTTTTTAAAAGTCTTGTCCTCTGAGCAACTAGGGTTTTGAAAGCCGTATCCTATGGAAAACCATTAAGTCTGAACTTAATTGTTAACCGTATATAATTAACCGTGTATGAAAAACACAACGATCAAACTGGGTATTCTGTTGCTGTTAGTTTTTCTGACTGAAAGCCTGATTGCCCAGCCGCCACCATTCTGGTTCTTACAAAATGTGGCCAAGGATAACCAGGGAAACCCTGCGCGTAACCGTACGATTCATATTCGTAGTGCGATATACCATGGAACGCCAGTTGGGGGTACATTGGTGTATGAGGAATCGCATCAGGTACAATCAGACAATGATGGGGTATTTGGGTACACCATGGGTAGAGGTATACGATCTACCAACCCAGCCCTGAAAGACAGTTTGAATAAAATAGATTGGGGGAATGGCCCTTATTTTATCAATACAAAAATTGCCGTAGCCCCTTCTATACCTGCTCCATGGTGGATAGCCGCGAATAATTACATTGATATTGGCACATCTCAGATCATGAGTGTGCCTTATGCATTGTATGCAGGAAATGCCAGTGTAACAAATGTGAGTACAAATATTGCACCGGGTGACCCCAATACTTATTTAATAACTGATAGTTCTGGAAAAGTAAGTTGGACAACACCAAAAGCAACGCAAGCAAGTATTACACAGGTAACCAATATAACCAGTGGTACTACTTCGGCGCTTGGAGCAGATGCTGAAATTGGGCCCAATACCAGTACGGTAATTACACTCAAAGTAGAAAAAGCTAAAGCGGGAGATGCTATTTTGATTACGGCCTTAGAAGATTATGTTGATTGGACAGTCTATAGCGCCTGGTGCAAAGATGATGGGGAGATAAAGATACGTTTTGGCAATTTTACCGCCAAGCAGGTAAATGTAAGAGGTAGCCAGTATAAAATAGTAATTGTAAAATAATTTTTATTAGTGAGTTTTATTCATCGCATAGTGAGAAAAGTTACTGTTATACCTAAAGGGGTGATCATCCTGGGATTGGTATTATTGTCATTTGTGTCAAATACCAATGCGCAGAAATTTGGAGACAACCTGGGTAATCATATTGCAACTGATACTTTGCGTATGAATGGATTCCGTATTGTGAATGCACAGGGCATTGCTATAGGTACGGCTAGAATTCTCAATAATAATATTGCTTTACAAATTGATGGTTTAGATAAAGCCCTTTTATTACCACGTGTAACTGATACATTGGCTATACCGGATGCTAACGCTGTGAATGGTATGCTGGTCTATAGTTTGGTGGATGATAAATTTTATTTCAGACAAAATGGAATCTGGGTAAATTTTGGAACCCAAAATAATAATACAGGTGTTGTTACATTCAACGGCCAGGTTGGTGCAATAACGATGAGTGGAGATGAAACGACAGGTATTAAAGTAACAAATGTAGCAGGAACGAATGAATGGATTGTTGCTGCCATGAATACGGCTGCATTGTGGAATGCCAGTAGATTGATGAGTAGACAGATTTCGGGTACGGCTCCAACAAATGGACAGGCATATATATGGGATGCTGCATTGAATGCATGGGTTCCAAAAAATGTGGGCAATCTCGCTGCGCCTACTGTTACGGGTCAAAAAACAGATTCGATAGTAACTACGATTAATGGTACACTCAGAAAGATACCATCGTCTCATTTTCTTTTTATAACTGATACTGCCGCTATGCTTAGCGGTTATGTTCGTGAGCAAAGGTTCTTAGATTCATTGGCTGCTATTAGGGCTAGTATGGCACAGTTAAAAGTGAATGTAGATACATTGCCTAATCTCGTAGTAACAGGCACTATTACAGGTGGAACTTACAGTGGTACACTTGCGCCAACTGCTCAGGCGAGTATTACCAGCCTTGCGAATATCAATTCAATTACTGCTACCAATGCAAAAATAACCAATGCCGATATTGCCAATCTTACTGGATTGGCGAATTTGAGTGCAACTGGTACGATACAGGCAAGCACACTAAGTGCAACCAATGCAACAATTACCAATTTAAGTGGATTAACGAACCTGAGTGTAAGTAATACGATACAGGCCGGATCTGTAAGTGCTACAAATATTACAGGTTCCTCTGGTATTTTTGATAATATTACTGTAACAGGCAATATCGTAGGTGGTACGATCAGTGCAACACTGAATGCTGGGACACAAAACACGATTACAAATCTTGCTAATATTCAAAACATAACAGCAAGTGGAACAATTGCAACAAGTGTAATCAGTGCAACTACCGCGAACATTTCAAATCTTACTGGTGTAAATAACTTTAGTGTAACGAACACTATTCAGGCAGGAACAGTAAGTGCTACGAATGCGAATATCTCTAACTTAAGTGGTCTTTCTAATTTAAGTGTAACCGGTACCGCACAGGTAGGAACATTGAGTGCTACAAGTGTAACTGGTGGCTCAGGTACCTTTG